>NZ_JAUSUB010000017.1 GCF_030813235.1 Cytobacillus purgationiresistens
TGAAATGAAGGTGCCTTTCCCTTCAATTCATTTGTGACTTAAGACCTCGAGGGGCTAGCCACTGCAGCTGGACTATCAGAATGCGTAAGTGGCTCGACCAGCCCCGACAAGCTTAAGGCGCGAATGAAATGAAGGTGCCTTTCCCTTCAATTCATTTGTGACTTAAGACCTCGAGGGGCTAGCCACTGCAGCTGGACTATCAGAATGCGTAAGTGGCTCTACTTAACATAGGTAGACGTTCTCATGATGTTGGTTAGTCAAAATTTGTCTCAACTGATGTGTTATTCACAAAAACTTACTAATATTCAGTTAATAAAGCGCGGAGTTTTTACTCAGCTTTTACTGCTGGCTGAATGCCTTGAAACAATAAATCTGTCTGAAGATTAATATAATCATCAATGGTGTACATTTTTTGCAGGGACCAGCGGCGAAATGCCCACATTTGTCCTTGCACAAAAATATTATGAGCAATCATCTTCACCTTGTCTTCAGGCAAATCCAATTCTCCGTTTTCAATACAAAATTGAATGACATGCTCAAACATCGCAACCATTTCAATTTCTTTTTTCAGCACATAAGGTAAGGCGTCCTTTGATAAGGATTTAACCTCCTGATACATGACAAGCACTTCATCCTGCATACCATCTACCACTTTGAAGTAATCAGCAATTCCTTGTTTTAAGCTCAAGATGGTGCCTTGATTTTTATCAAGACCTTTCTGCAGACGTTCACGCACCTTATCATAAATACTGTCACAGACTAGATATAGCACATCTTCTTTTGTACCAATATACTCGTATAATGTGCCGATACTAAAACCTGATGCCTTTGCGATTTCTCTTGTTGTTGTCCGATGAAACCCTTTTTCGATAAAAAGGCTGACGGCACCCTTTATCATTTGATCACGTCTTTTTTTCACTAAACGCTCATCTTTAACTGAGGCCTGCACTTCACGTTTTTTCATTTTCTCCTACCGCCTTTATTTATCCCTTATCCATTATTTGTAATGTTCAAATGAACAACAGGAAATTGCAAAATTGGCCTTACCGCCCAAGATATCGTAATATCACGAATTTGAGTCGACTAAAATTCAATCTAGTGCCGATTCTAAAAAAACACTGATGATTACTCGCCTCTACAGTGAAGCAAGTAATCACCATTGCCCTTTTATTTTGTAATCATTCTAGAAATAACTAATCGTTGGATTTCTTGTGTTCCTTCATAAATTTGCGTAATTTTTGCATCACGCATATAGCGCTCTACTGGATAATCCTTTGTATAACCATAGCCGCCAAATACTTGCACAGCGTCAGTAGTAACCTTCATTGCTGCATCTCCAGCAAACAGTTTCGACATAGCTGATTCTTTTCCATAAGGGAGGCCTTCTGACTCAAGCCAAGCCGCTTGATACGTTAATAGTCTTGCTGCTTCGACACTTGTTGCCATATCAGCCAATTTAAAGCCGATGCCTTGTTGAGCGGCAATTGGCTTGCCAAATTGAACGCGCTCTTTTGCATAGCCTACAGAAGCATCAAGTGCTCCTTGAGCGATACCGACCGCTTGAGCAGCTATCCCATTACGTCCGCCATCAAGGGTCATCATCGCAATTTTGAAACCTTCTCCGACTTCACCTAACACATTTTCAACAGGTACTTTACATTCTTCAAATATGATTTCTGTTGTTGGTGAGGAACGAATCCCTAATTTCTTTTCTTTTTTCCCAACTGAGAAGCCTTCGAAGTCTGCTTCCACAATAAAAGCGGTTGTTCCTTTATGCTTGTTAGAAGGGTCAGTTAAAGCAAATACAACATAGATATCTGCTACTCCGCCATTTGTAATAAAGATCTTCGAACCATTTAATACGTAATGGTCACCTTCTAGGCGAGCTGTCGTTTTCATTCCGCCAGCGTCAGATCCGCTTCCTGGTTCTGTTAAGCCATAACCGCCGATTTTTTCACCCTGCGCCATTGGTCTTAAGTATTTTTGTTTTTGCTCTTCATTACCAAATTTATAGATTGGCCAGCCTGCCAGTGATGTATGAGCAGAGAGTGTCACACCTGTAGAAGCACATACTCTGGATAATTCTTCTACTGCGATACAGTATGCTAAATAGTCACTGCCAATTCCACCATACTCTTCTGGCCAAGGAATACCTGTTAATCCAAGTTCAGCCATTTTATCAAAGATTTCACGGTCGAAGCGCTCTTCTTCATCTCTTTCAGCTGCAGTAGGAGCTACTTCATTTGTTGCGAAATCACGCACCATTTTTCTAATCATTTCATGTTCTTCAGTCAGTTGAAAATTCATGATTCATCCTCCATCGCCCATCATTTTGATTATTATAGTTGTTTGCTGATTACCAATCTTTGAATCTCACTTGTACCTTCATAGATTTCCGTAATTTTTGCGTCACGGAAGTATCTTTCGACTGGATAATCCTCTGTATAGCCATAGCCGCCAAACACTTGAATCGCCTCAGTTGTTACTTCTACTGCTGTTTTTGATGCAAATAGCTTAGCCATTGATGCTTCTTTACCACATTTCATACCGTTTTGGCGCAGATTAGCCGCACGATAGATTAATAGTTTTGCTCCTTCAACTGCTGTAGCCATGTCTGCAAGCTTAAAGCCGATGCCTTGCTGGACAGCGATAGGCTTGCCAAATTGAACCCGTTCCTTCGCATACGCTGTTGCTGCTTCAAGTGCCGCTTCTGCAATGCCCAGTGCTTGAGAAGCTATACCAATGCGGCCGACATCAAGGTTGGACATAGCAATTTTAAAGCCTTCTCCCTCTTGTCCGAGTAAGTTCTCAGCAGGTACTTTCATATCTTCAAAACTTAATTGCAGCGTTCTTGAACCATGCAGTCCCATTTTATGCTCATCTTTTCCGATGACAAGCCCCGGAGTATCTTTTTCAACGATGAATGCTGAGATGCCTTTACTTCCAAGCTCAGAATTAGTTGTAGCAAATACGATGTAAACATCTGCTTCTCCACCATTCGTAATGAATACCTTCGAGCCGTTGATGATGTAGTGATCACCGCTTTTAACTGCTTTTGACTTTAAGCTGCCGGCATCTGACCCTGCACTTGGCTCAGTTAAGCAAAAAGCACCCAGATATTCGCCTGAAGCAAGCTTTGGCACATACTTCTGTTTCTGATCTTCAGTTCCA
This sequence comes from Cytobacillus purgationiresistens, assembly GCF_030813235.1. GTDB lineage: Bacteria > Bacillota > Bacilli > Bacillales > Cytobacillaceae > Cytobacillus > Cytobacillus purgationiresistens. Next base: position 3,172 of record NZ_JAUSUB010000017.1, read on the forward strand.
AAGTATACGATTGGGTTCGTTCCAACTGATGTATGAACAGATAGGATTACACCTACAGTCGCACTTACTTTTGAAATTTCGTTAATTGCGATGATGTAGGAGGTCAAATCCATTTCAGAACCACCATATTGTTCAGGGATAGGAATGCCCATTAAACCGAGCTCACCCATCTTCTTCAAAATCTCACGGGGAAACTCGCCAGCCTCCATTCTCTCAACAAAAGGGGCAATCTCCGTCTGTGCGAAATCCCGCACCATTTTTCTCATCATTTCCTGCTCTTCTGTAAATCTTAGATTCATGTTAAAAACCTCCGATGTCGTATGGTCGCATTGATTATTTAAGAAATTATAGAATAAAAAGTTGTGAATAGCTTTTTTAGTTTTTGGTCTACATCCAGCTACAGCCCCTACCCCCTCGATGGTCTAGGGAAATCCTCCCAGAAAGGTAAGGAACACCTTTCCGCGAGTCTCGTCTTATGCTATGCCTGAGGGTAACCAATATGCCCCGCGCTTTTGCTCTTATTCGTAAACGTAGAAGCCTCTGCCTGATTTCTTACCGAGCCAGCCAGCTTTCACATATTTTCTTAATAGCGGACATGGGCGATATTTATCATCACCAAAGCCCTCATGCAATGTTTCCATGATGTAAAGACAAGTATCCAGGCCAATAAAGTCGGCCAATGTTAATGGCCCCATTGGATGATTCATGCCAAGCTTCATGACTTCATCAATCGCTTCTTTAGTCGCTACACCTTCATAAAGTGTGTAAACGGCTTCATTAATCATTGGCATTAATATGCGGTTAGAAACGAACCCTGGGAAGTCATTCACTTCTACAGGAACTTTTTTAAGATTATTGGTCATTGTTTCGATGGCTTCGTATACCTCATCTGCTGTTGCAAGTCCTCTGATAATCTCAACAAGCTTCATGACTGGCACTGGATTCATAAAATGCATGCCAATGACTTGCTCAGGACGCTTAGTTGCCGCTGCTATTTCCGTAATTGGCAGCGATGAAGTGTTACTTGCAAGAATGGCGTGTTCTGGAGCGATCGCATCTAAGTCACTGAATATTTTCGTTTTGATTTCCATATTCTCAACAGCCGCTTCAATAACTAGATCAACTGCTTTTGCATCTTGCAATGTTGTAGAAGGTGTAAGTCGGGAAAGGACCTCGTCCATCTCCCCTGCTGTCATCCTTTCTTTGTCTACTTGACGTGAAAGATTCTTATTAATTACACCTAAGCCGCGCTCTACAAAATCCTGCTTCAAATCATTTAAATACACATTGTATCCTGCTTGCGCACATACTTGAGCAATCCCGGAGCCCATTTGTCCTGCACCGATAACCATTATTTTATTAATTTCCATTTTGATGTCCTCCACTTCTATCTTTAATTAATGCTTTGGCACTTCAATCATGATGGCATCTCCCTGGCCTCCACCAGAGCAAATCGCAGCAATCCCTATTCCGCCCCCACGACGTGTAAGTTCATGCATTAATGTTAAAATAATTCTCGCCCCACTTGCGCCAATTGGATGACCCAAAGCAACCGCTCCACCATTTACATTCACTTTTTCACTATCTAGGTTAGCAATTTTTCCGCTTGTCAGTGCAACTGCCGCAAAGGCCTCATTAATTTCAAAAAGATTGATGTCTTCTAAGGCTTTACCCGTCTTCTTCAACAATTCATTAATAACAATCCCAGGTGTTTGTGGAAAATCCTTCGCCTCCACTGCAACTGCTATATGTCCTAAAATAATTGCACCGATTTTTTTACCTTCCTTCGCCGCACGTTCCTCACTCATTAGTACGAGGGCCGCTGCACCGTCATTCACACCCGGTGCATTCCCAGCTGTGATCGTACCCCCTTCTCCAAATGCCGAGCCCAGCTTTGCAAGTCTTTCTAGAGAAGTATCTTTACGCGGTGATTCGTCCACAGATACAATGACTGGATCTCCTTTTCTTTGCGGGATTTCTACTGGTACAATTTCTTCTGCTAGTTTGCCAGATACAGTTGCTTGAATAGCAAGCTCATGACTTCTTAAAGCCCATTTATCCTGTTCTTCTCTGCTAATATCAAAAGCTTCAGCTGTTTCATTCCCATAAGTGCCCATGTGAACGCCGGTAAAACTGCAGCTCAAACCATCTAGTGTCATTAAATCCTGTACCTTGCTGTCACCCATTCTTAGGCCCCAGCGTGCTTTAGGCAAAATATATGGCGCGTTGCTCATAGACTCCATTCCGCCTGCAACAATCACCTCTTCATCACCCGTACGAATGATTTGGTCTCCTAGTGTGACACTCCGCATTCCAGAGGCACATACTTTATTGATCGTTTCTGTTTTGACTTCCCAAGACAGCCCAGCCTTCCTCGCTGCTTGACGTGATGGGATTTGTCCTTGACCGCCTTGCAATACGGAGCCTAATATAACTTCACCGACATCATCCGGGTTTACATCTGCGCGGCTAAGCGCCTCTTTTACCGCAATCCCACCTAGATCTGATGCAGTTAGCGTGCTAAGCCCTCCTGCAAATTTTCCAAACGCAGTTCTTGCCCCAGCCAAAATAACCGTTTTACCCAATAGTACCCTCTCCTCATAAACTTTCAATTTTTAATTATCGGAATTTAAAATCGATATATATTTTATCTCTTTAAACAGTTTCTTATAGCAACTGACTGACTGACTGAACGCTCGCTCAAGATCTATGCAAACAAAAAGGAGATAAATTCTCCTTTCCTATTTGTGAAAGCGCTTTATTTATTTCTATTTTACATTAAAAAGAAGAGGAATTGAAACAATTTGCTAAAAATTCATAAAAATTATTTTTTTGAATTTTTATAAATGTCCCAACTCCTCCTAAATTTTATGAAGCAAGAAAGTATAAGTTTTTATTTTAGAACAATGTCTAGCTCAGATCCTATCGCTCACCGTGTTTCCTTTATCGAAAGAACAAGCCCATCTGCGTCCTCTGGCCGACAGGATGTGGGTCATGCAGACGTTGCCACAGGATTAGGAATTCTTCGATAGCATTCGCATCTCACAACCAAAAGTGTTAGCTTTTGAGAGGACATGCAGCTCTTAGTCTGCATTCATTCATTCATTCATTCATTGACCATGGCCTTGCTTGCGGTTCATCTTATGAAGCGAGTGTTTGTTCTCCGATAACAGCTTTTTCAAGAATCTCAGCAACATCATACGTTTGTACTGACTCTTCTACTTCCTTCGCTTTTGTTCCATCTGACAGCATTGTTAAGCAATACGGACATCCAGAACTGATCACTGAAGGGTTAACTGCCAATGCTTGCTCTGTACGGGAAACATTGACACGATTTCCTGTTTCTTCTTCCATCCACATTAAGCCGCCGCCAGCTCCACAGCACATGCCTGTTTCGCGATTTCTTTCCATCTCAACAAGTTTCACGCCGGAAATAGCCCTTAGGATTTCACGCGGTGGATCATACACTTCATTGTAGCGCCCTAAGTAACAAGAATCATGGAACGTAATCGTTTCATTGACCTCATATTGCGGCTTCAGTTTGCCTTCTTCCACAAGCTTCGCCAGCAACTCCGTATGATGATAAACCTCTGCTTCTAAGCCGAAGTCAGGATACTCATTTTTGAAAATATTATAGGCATGCGGATCAATTGTGACGATTTTCTTCACTTCATTTTTTTCAAACTCTTCTATATTTTTCGTTGCAAGCTCTTGGAATAAGAATTCGTTTCCTAAGCGTCTCGGTGTATCACCAGAGTTCTTCTCTTTGTTGCCGAGTATCGCAAATTTCACGCCTGCTTCATTTAACAATCTAGCGAAAGATAACGCAATTTTCTGGCTCCGGTTATCGTAAGAGCCCATTGATCCTACCCAGAATAAGTATTCAAATTCTTCACCAGATTTTTTCATTTCTTTAATCGTTGGCACTTGAACATCCTCGCGTGCGTCTCTCCAATCTTCACGTTCTTTACGGTTTAATCCCCAAGGATTACCTTGACGTTCAATATTGGTCATTGCGCGCTGTGCATCTGCATCCATTTTTCCTTCTGTCAATACAAGATAGCGACGAAGGTCCATGATTTTGTCAACATGCTCATTCATAACCGGGCATTGATCTTCACAGTTACGGCAAGTTGTACATGCCCAAATTTCTTCTTCTGTTATTACTTCACCAATTAAGCTAGGGCTGTATTGAAGACCTGCAGCTGCTTCCTCTGCACCTTGTCCACCGGTGGCTAAAGCCAATTGATTGCCTTTTGTATTTGAAAAGGCGAACGTTGGAACCCAAGGCTGTTTTCTTGTTACTGCTGCCCCATGGTTCGTTAAATGATCACGCAATTTTATTATTAAATCCATTGGTGATAGCATTTTACCTGTTCCTGTTGCTGGACACATATTTGTACAACGACCACATTCTACACATGCATAGAGATCAATCATCTGCAGCTGAGTGAAGTCGTCGATTTTCCCAACCCCGAAGGACTCTTGAGTCTCATCTTCAAAATCGATTGCTTTTAATTTCCCAGGATTGTCAAGACGATTGAAGTAAACATTGACCGGTCCTGCAATTAAATGCGCATGCTTGGATTGCGGGATGTAAACAAGGAATGCTAATAGGAATAGTAAGTGAATCCACCATGCTACATAGAATACTGCGATAGATGCCGTTTCACCAATCCAAGTAAGTGCCAATGCAAACACTGATGCAACCGGCTCTGTCCAAACTGGATCATGTCCATGCCAAATCATGCTCATCCCATTTCCTAATAGCACAGAAAGCATTAAGCCTCCAATGAATATCAAGACAAGTCCTGATTTAAATCCTCTTTTCAAACGAACGAGCTTTTCAATATATCGGCGATAAAAAGCCCAAACAACAGCAACTAATATCGTTAATGTAACGATCTCTTGGAAAAACGTAAATGCTGGATATAATGGTCCAAGCGGCAGATGGGCACCTGGGCTGATTCCTTTAATAATAAAGTCAATCGCACCAAATTGGACTAGAATAAACCCATAAAAGAACATAACGTGAATGGCGCCGCTTTTCTTATCCTTCAATAATTTTTTCTGACCAAATACATTTACCCAGACTTTGTTCAAACGCTCTTTGACATTGTTAACAAAATCAGTCTTTTTGCCAAGCTTGATATAAGCCATTCTTGACCTTAAAAGGTACACAAACAGACTAATAGCGTAAGCGATTACAAGAATCGTTGCAATTAAGTTAATCCATAATAAAACGTTCATGTTGTCAGTACTCCTTCCTGGTATAAAAGTCGGTAGCTGAAAGCCTTTTCATTTCCGAGAAAATTTCAACACGATAAAATTTTCTGAATTTAAATCTTAGTACCATTATATAATGAATGAGCATTCAGTCAACTAGTTTTTATTTATTTATGCTTATTTTCTTTGGATGTTTTAAGCGATAATAGAAAAAGCATCTGTGGAAATACTACTAAGAAACACTTAGGGAGATGATCAAGTTGGTAATTCGAATAATGATTGCGGTCATCTTGCTGGCAATCCTTTTTGCTATTGCTTTGTATATTGACTATATTTTGGGCCGTAAAAGCCACTTAAAATCCGTCAGGCGAGCGACCCCCTCCTCTTCTGAAAGTAATATGACGATATTTGCGGACGGACCTTCGTTATTTACTGAGCTTTTTGCTGAACTGAAACAAGCGAAAAGCCATATCCATGTCTTATTTTATATTGTAAAAGATGATGGAATAGGCCAAGACTTTTTAACCATTTTAAAAGAAAAAGCGAGTGAAGGTGTGGAAGTCCGGCTCCTGCTTGATTGGGCAGGTAGTTTACCGATTATTCTGAATAAGAAGCTTAAAAAAGATTTAAAAAGTCATGGAATCGAGCTTGCTTTTGCCAATTCACCAACGTTTCCCTTTCTATTTTACAATGTCCAAGCAAGAAATCATAGGAAAATCTCAGTTATCGACGGAAAATTCGGATATATCGGCGGGTTTAATGTAGGTGGCGAGTACATAAATTTGGATCCAAAGCTCTCTCCATGGAGGGATTATCATTTAAAATTATCCGGTGAGGGAGCGATCGATTTACAAAAAGTATTTTTGTCTGACTGGAAAAAGGCAGCAAAGATTGATTTATTGCATGACGTTAGCTATTTTCCTCATGCTGAAAAAGGAATGATTAAGCATAGGATAATTCCGACAGATGCAGCTTTTTTGGAAGAGCATTATTCCCAGTTGATCAAAGATGCCAGCCAAACGATCGACATTGGTACACCCTACTTTATTCCAGGGAAAAAGCTATTAAATAATTTACTCTCAGCAATTGGCCGCGGCGTAAAAGTAACGATTTTAATTCCTTATACAAGCGATCATATTCTTGTGAAAGAGGCTTCGTATCCTTATCTGCGAAAATTAATTCAAGCAGGTGCAGAAGTATACGAATATAAATATGGATTTTATCATGCAAAAACAATGATAGTTGACAATGTGGCCGTAATTGGCACAGCCAATTTTGATAAAAGAAGCTTTTTTCTAAACTATGAAATCAACTGCTACATTTACGATGAAAGCTTTCATGCCCAATTGAATGAAATTTATAAAAAGGATGTCAGCAAAGCAACCTTGATCTCTTTACAAGATATTACTGGTTTTAGACCAATTAGAAAAGGTAAAGAACTTGCGGCGCGTTCCTTATCCTTATTTTTATAGACTGGATGGTGCCTTTCCTTGAGAATAAGATTCGGTTATGTGTCCCAAGCCATAACCTTGTGGGATGCTTCCCCTTCAAAAACACTTACTTTCGCTCGCTATCAACAATTGAAAGAAGAAGAACGTTTGGATAAGCTAAAGGAAATTACTTCGTTAAATTTGGACCATACGCTCAGAATGCTGCACTATAATATCGCTCATGAAATCGAGCTCTATCGGTTCTCAAGCTCTATTGTTCCACTCGCTACGCATCCGGAGGTTATGTGGGATTTCACCACTCCCTTTCGTGAAACCTGGCAGGAAATCGGTTCTCTCGTAAAGAAGCAGCGTTTACGCGTCAGCTTTCATCCGAATCAATTCACGCTATTTACTTCCCCCCGTGGAGAAGTAACAGCCAATGCCGTCACCGATATGAGCTACCATTTTGGAATGCTTGAAGCGATGGAGCTTGAAGACAAAGCCATTATTAATATTCACATTGGGGGAGCTTATGGAGATAAGCAAGCAGCGATTGAGAGGTTTCACGAAAATCTTCAAACTCTCCCATGCCGTATTAAGCAGCAAATGACACTTGAAAATGATGATAAGACATACCATGCTGACGAAACCTTAGCCGTTTGTGAAAAAGAAAAGATCCCGATGATATTCGATTATCACCACCATATGGCTAACCTTGGTACACTTTCACTTGAGGATTTATTGCCTAGCGTTTTTGCAACATGGAAGCATACCGGCTTATTGCCAAAAATTCATATTTCTTCACCAAAATCTGAAAAAGCCTTTCGTTCACATGCGGATTTCATAGAATTGGATTTTATCAAACCTCTTCTAAGTGCGCTAACGAAAATAAATACAGATGTTGATTTTATGATTGAGGCAAAAGCAAAGGATCAAGCAATGCTAAAGCTCGTGGAGGATATTAGTTCCATTCGCGGAATTAAACGTATCAGCGGCGGGGCTGTGGAATGGCGGTAGGCAAGGTGTATAGTGTAATCTCGGTTAAAGAGCTAAAATAAAGAAGGCCAGTGCCTTTGTAGGCACTGGCCTTCTCTATGAAATTACATTTTATCTGGAGCAGACACACCGATTAAAGATAGTGCATTTTTCAAAGTTGTTTGCACTGCTTTGATCAAAGCAAGTCTCGCTTTTGTTCTTTCAGGATTTTCTCCGTCCAGTACTTTCTCCGCATTGTAGAAGCTGTGGAAAGCAGATGCTAAGTCATAGATATAGTTTGTGATTCTGTGAGGCATACGTTTTTCTGCCGCTTCACCTACAGCTTGAGGGAACTCACCTATTTTCTTCAAAACATCCAGTTCCTTCTCTGCACCAATCAAGGAAATATCTGCTTGTTGATCTACCACAAATCCTTGCTCTTCCCCTTGTCGTAAAATACTGGAAATACGCGCATGTGCATATTGTGCATAGTAAACTGGGTTTTCATTTGATTGTGATACAGCCAAATCAAGGTCAAAGTCCAAATGTGTATCTGCACTTCTCATCGCAAAGAAATAGCGAGTGGCATCTAGCCCAACTTCCTCAACAAGGTCACGCATAGTTACAGCTTTACCTGTCCGCTTGCTCATTTTCATTTTTTCCCCGTCTTTATAAAGGTGTACAAGCTGAATAATTTCAACTTCAAGTGCATCCTTTTCATAACCAAGTGCTTGAATTGCTGCACTCATACGCGGAATGTATCCGTGATGGTCTGCACCCCAAACATTGATGATTTTTTCAAATCCGCGCTCCAGCTTATCCTTGTGATAAGCTACATCCGGTGTTAAATATGTGTAAGAACCGTCGTTTTTAATCATGACACGGTCTTTGTCGTCACCAAATGTTGTCGAGCGGAACCAAGTAGCACCACCTTCTTCAAAAATATGACCATTCTTGTTTAAAGTCTCAAGTGCAGCATCAATTTTCCCATTATGATAAAGCGAAGTTTCTGAATACCAAACATCGTATGGCACGCGGAAATCTTCCAAATCGTTTTTAAGCTTTTCCATTTCGTATTTTAGGCCGTATTCACGGAAGAAGTCGAAACGTTCCTTCTCGTCCACGTTGACATACTTATCGCCAAATTCTGCAGCCAGGTTTTTACCGATGTTGATGATGTCTTCTCCTTGGTATCCATCTGCTGGCATCTCTTTTTCCTTGCCCAGTGCTTGGAAATATCTCGCTTCAACAGAAAGTGCCAGGTTATTAATTTGATTACCTGCATCATTGATATAATATTCACGCGTTACATCATATCCAGCTTTCGCCAATATATTTGATAAGGAATCTCCAACCGCTGCTCCGCGGGCATGACCAAGATGAAGGTCGCCGGTCGGATTAGCAGATACAAACTCAACCTGAAGTTTACGTCCCCCGCCAATTGCTGTTTCCCCATACTTATCGTCAGCTTCCAGAACAGCTGGAATCAATTTCGTTAAGTAGCTGTTATCCATATAAAAATTAATAAATCCTGGTCCGGCAATCTCGATTTTTTCAATAGAAGCTTTAGAGCTATCAAAGTTTGCTATTAACGCTTCAGCAATCATACGAGGCGCTTTTTTTGCAACACGTGCAAGCTGCATAGCCATATTTGTGGAGTAATCGCCATGTGCCTTTTCTTTCGGTATTTCTAAAATGACATCAGGGATTTGCTCTGCTGTAGCCAACCCGGCTTTTACAACTGCATCTTTAATTTCTTGCTTTAAATTGCTTTGTACTTGTTCAACTATGTTCACTTTGTTTCCTCCTCAAACGTGATTGCCAAATGATACGTACCAGTTTGTGACCCTTGCATCTTCATCTCATACATTAGATCAATTGACCCCGCGCGAGACTCTTCTTCAAAGATGTGGACCATTCTTTTCGCTAGTGTAACCATCTCAAAAACGCCATAGGGAGTTTCATAGCTCCCTCTCAGCTTTTTATTCATCTTTAATGGAAGCCTCATTTTAATATGGCCACTGCGCAAAATAAGCGCTTCATTATCAGACATCTTTATTATCGTTTTAATCTTCCCATCTTCCATTGCTTCCTCATACTGAAGAAAACGGGAGGTGTCTTTTTTATAGTATCGTCCAAACGCAGTCAATTCAAAAGTCTCTTTATCTTTTCCATTGCGTATGTCCGTTTTTACTTTAATCTTTACAGATACATGTTCAACTGGACCAATAGACAACGGCCGCACATCCTTTTTATTTGCCTTTAGTATCAGCAAATTTTCTATAACCTTATTATTATAAAACAAAATGAGGTTTGCTTCCAGTCGGGAATTAGAAGCGACCCTAGATTATTACTTCTCTATTGGAAAACGACATTTTCCCACTTTTATTTAGGAGGCTTGAAGCAGATTGTGCAATATTTAAATTGTAGAGTAATCATATGTTGGTGTATTCCCAATATTTATTTAGGTAATGGTAGTTACTGCCCTTGCTTTTGTGATTTTGCATGGGGGTTCTGTAAACGCCTGTTTCTTCCCTGTCTTCTGCTGTTTGGGTGGGGAGTTGTCCGGTGTAGGAGATCGCAAGGCTGTTTTCGTATACTTTGTTGCTTTTCGCAGGTAGTGGTTGATTTCCTCTCCAGGGGGCTCGCTTTCCGCGGGGCGAGCGGTGAGCCTCCTCGTCCCTGGAGTCTCGCACCCTTCTGCTCCAATCAACTTTTTTTCAATGGTTTTGTCTTATCAAAACCTACAAGAAAAACACGGGGCGCCTTGCTCATCCTCAGGCATTTCATAAGACGAGCCTCACGGAAAGGTGTTCTTTACCTTTCTGGGAGGCTCTCCTAGACCATCAAGGGGGTAGGCGCTGGAGCTAGACACTTTTCTAACTAATAAAATTTATTCTTTTTAAAAAAACACTAGGGAACCCCTCCCTAGTGTTTGATAAAGATTATTTAATCCACCCAAGAATCATCTCACGAATCAGCTTGCTGGCTGTATTCGCTGTTTGCTCTGACGGGTCGTAGATTGGCGCGACTTCAACAAGGTCTGCTCCAACTACATTCACATCGGAATGAGCAATAGCGTGAATGGATGCCAGCAATTCTTTCGAAGTGATACCGCCGGCGTCTACTGTGCCAGTGCCAGGTGCATGCGCTGGATCGAGTACATCAATGTCGATAGTGACATAAACTGGACGTCCTGCCAGCTTCGGCAAGATTTCCTTTAATGGCTCGAGTACTTCGAATTTAGAAATGTGCATTCCAACTTCTTTTGCCCACACAAATTCTTCCTTCATTCCTGAACGAATGCCGAAAGAATAAACATTTGTAGGACCGATTAATTCGGCTGCTTTACGGATTGGCGTGGAGTGCGATAAAGGCTCGCCTTCATAATCCTCGCGCAAGTCTGTGTGTGCATCCATATGAATAATAGCGAGATCTGGGTATTTTTTATACATCGCCTTAATGACCGGCCATGATACGAGATGCTCCCCACCCATACCTAACGGGAATTTATTGTCGGCAAGCAGGCCATCAATATACTCTTCAATCATATCAATGCTTCTTTGCGGATTTCCGAATGGCAATGGAATATCTCCTGCATCAAAGTATTTTACTTCTTCTAATTCGCGGTCAAGATACGCACTGTATTCTTCTAGACCAATCGATACTTCGCGAATACGCGTAGGGCCAAAGCGGGAACCTGGACGGTAGCTGACTGTCCAGTCCATCGGCATGCCGTAAATCACGGCTGCACTTTCATCATAATTCGGATGGCTTTTTATAAAGACATTACCGGAATATGCTTCATCAAAACGCATATTTATTTCCTCCGTTATCAGTTATTTCACTAAATCTTGAACAAATTTAGGCAGAACAAAGGCAGCATTATGCAATTCCTTTGTGTAATATTTTGTTTCAATCTCATGGAAGCGCTCTTCGCTCACTTCTAATGGATCATGCCTTTTAGAGCCGATTGTAAATGCCCATAATCCGCTTGGATACGTTGGGATGTTGGCAACATATAGACGTGTAATTGGGAAAATTTCCTTAACATCACTTTGCACGTCGCGGATTAAGTCCGCTTTGAACCAAGGGTTGTCTGATTGGGCAACGAATAGGCCATCCTCCTTTAATGCCTTAGAAATTCCAGCATAAAAGCCTTTTGTAAATAGATTTACAGCAGGTCCTACTGGCTCAGTAGAGTCAACCATAATGACATCATACTCATTTTCACTTTCTGCTATGTGCATGAATCCGTCACCTACTTTTACTTCGACACGTGGATCATCAAGCTTTCCTGCAATTTCTGGCAAGTATTTCTTCGAGTATTCAATGACTTTGCCATCAATATCTACTAAAGTCGCTTTTTTGACACTTGGGTGTTTAAGAACTTCGCGGATTACGCCACCGTCTCCACCGCCAACAACAAGGATATTTTCAGGATTCGGGTGTGTAAATAAAGGTACATGCGCAACCATCTCATGGTAGACAAATTCATCCTTCACTGAGGTCATAACCATGTCGTCAAGCAATAACATATTGCCCCACTCTTCTGTTTCTACCATATCAAGCTTTTGAAAATCCGTTTGCTCTGTATGTAAAGTCCGATTCACCTTCATTGTGATTCCGAAGTTTTCTGTTTGTTTCTCAGTAAACCAAATGCTCATTGATCTATCATCCCTTCTATGAAAAGTGCAAGCGCCTTGCTCACCCCCAGGCTTAGACCATAAAGGGATAGGCGCTGGAGCTAGACATTTTCTAATTTGAAAAATTTTATACTTTTCTCTAAAAAATGCGTTCAAATCATCTTGTTTAACCTTTATCGTTCCCTAATAGTTAAATGACAAACATGAGAATCAGTATAGTGGATTCTAGCAAAATTGCAAGAGAAATTTTCCCCGGTATAAAGCAGGTCACTATTTGTCAAACTTCTTCCCTCTTTTTTATGAAATGTTAGAGAAAAATGTTTAAAACTACTGTTAATTTTCAATACTATGCTTATAGCTTTTTTTGAAACAAATAGGGGGTGGTATTTATATGGAAATTATGACAGATCATCGATTCAGAAAAACAGGTAAGTATTTGCGGGCTTTCATAATTATTAGCTTAATAGGTTTAGCCTTAACGATACTCCTTATCATCGGCATTTTCATTTATGCAAAAATACTAGGACCGCCTCCACTCGCTGTACCGCAGTCCACACTGTACCTTTCCAATGATGGAACGGTTATCGGGGAAAGCAATAATGGAGAAAAGCGATATTGGGCAGATATTACGGATATTAGCCCTCACTTAACCGATGCAACGATTGCAATTGAAGATAAAGGATTCTATGAGCATCATGGCTTCGATTATAAACGGATTGGCGGGGCAGTACTTGCAGACTTAAAAGCGATGGCAAAAGTACAGGGCGCAAGCACAATTAGTCAGCAATATGCCCGCAACCTATTCCTTGAGCATGAGAAAACATGGAAGCGAAAACTGCTTGAAGCTTTCTATACCATTCGTTTAGAGATGAGCTATTCTAAGGAACAAATTTTAGAAGGCTACTTAAATACCATTTACTATGGAAACGGAGCTTATGGTGCACAAGCTGCCAGTCAATACTACTTCGGGAAGGATGCAAGCGAACTCTCTTTAGGTGAAGCTGCTATGTTAGCTGGCATCCCTAAAGGTCCAAGCTCATATTCTCCGCTTGCATCTCCGGAAAAAGCGGAGGCACGGCAAAAAAGGATTTTAGCAGTCATGCAAGAAAATGGGTTTGTGACAAAAAAGGATGCAAATGAGGCATTGAGTGAACAATTAAAGCTTGTCGGGAAACATCAGCATACGATTACAAAGACCGCACCTTATTTCCAGGATGCAGTACGAGCTGCTTTAAAATCACAACTTAACCTTGATGACCGGACCATTGAAATGGGTGGCCTAAGAGTTTTTACCACACTGGATATGAACAAACAAGCTGTTGCTGAAAAAACAATTGGGGAAATGATGGCAGAGGATTCGGAGATCCAAGTTGGATTCGTAGCGATGAACCCTAAAAATGGCTATATTGAAGCGATGGTTGGCGGGAAGGATTATACCGAGAGCCCTTTCAATCGTGCTTTACAAGCGATTCGTCAGCCAGGTTCCACCATCAAGCCTTTGCTATATTACGCTGCGCTTGAACAAGGCTTCACTCCTTCAACAACGATACGAAGCGAGCCAACCACCTTCCGCTTTGATGATGGGAGGGCGGAATATTCTCCTCGAAACTATAATAGCAAATATGCCAATGGTGAAATAACTATGGCACAGGCCCTTGCATTATCTGATAATATTTATGCTGTCAAAACGCATCTATTTCTTGGAGAAGATGCGCTTGTTAATACAGTAAAGGACTTCGGTATCACCACCAAGATGGACAAGGTGCCTTCTCTTGCATTAGGGACATCCGGTCTGCGCGTCACTGAGCTCGCAAATGCCTATAGTATGCTGGCAAATGGCGGGAAAGAAACGTCTCCGGTTTTTATCACTAAGGTCGAGGATTACAAAGGTGATGTCATATTTGATGCACAGGAAAAACACGCGCAAGTACTCAAGCCTGAATTGGCTTTTGTCGTCACGCATATGATGACAGGCGTATTTGATACGAAATTGAACGGTTACGCCAGTGTAACTGGGGCTACCGTCATTGATCAATTAACACGCCCTTATGCCGCGAAGTCCGGATCAACGGAAACTGACAGCTGGATGGCTGGCTTTTCTCCTCAACTCGTTGCGGCTGTTTGGACCGGGTATGATCATGGCAAAAAAATCGAAAATGTTGAGGAAAAGTCTTATGCTAAAAACATTTGGAGTCACTTTATGGAGGAAGCTCAGCAAGGAATGGCAGTAAAGTCATTCCAGCCGCCAAAAGAAACAGTTGGCGTCTATGTTGAGCCCAACAGCGGGAAGTTGGCGACAGAGGATTGCCCAGTGAAACGACTCACCTATTTTGCAGCGGGAACCGAGCCTACAGAATATTGTACAGAGCATCTCCCAGATCATGGAGGAACAAAAGAACCAGCAAAGCTGCCTAAAGAAAAAACACCATGGTATAAGAAAATATTCCCTTGGACTTCATAATTCCAACACAAAAATGACAGGGATTGCTCAAAATGAAATACCTCGGCGAAATCGCCGAGGTTTTTCGTGTCCTAGCTCTATAAAGTGCTTTAGCACTGATAATTAGTTTACTTTTTTTATTAGCTCCCCGCAAGAGGTTCTAAAAGCACTTCAACAAACTGTCACAAATACGCCACAATTATGGCGCTTATTCCCTTTTATACTTGCAAATCTTCCTTTAATTGTTTAGAGGAACGTTCCCACATTCCAGCATCATGTTTTTGCAAAAATTCAACCAAAATCTTTTTCGAAGGATTATCCATATGATCGACAATAATATGTCGTTTAATGGATTTGTCCATCCGATTTACATGCTCAGGAAGTGATTTAAAACCGCGGCGAATGGAACGATCAACGATCATTTCACAGGAAGTGACCCCTGCGTAATACGTTCCTTCCTGCTTGCGGTCAATGGTCACCCATACAAGCCAATAAGGCTTGCCATTTGGTACTTCCTCTTTCGTTTTTAGAAACTTAATGCCTCTTTCCACAGCACTTCTTGCATGCATGGCACCGATTTCAATGGATGCCTCTCCTTCTTCTACATCTATAATGACAGGAGAGACATTATCTAAGCTCAAGGCGCCTACCCCGAACCCTCCATGGCCTTCTGTAGGATCGTTTTTAATAATGTTAAATTCTAGCTTTTTCTTTTTTTCAGTCATGAAAAGATGTCCTCCTTTAGTTTTCCTTGTACTTCCACCATCATTGGGCGATAAAGAGCTGGTAAAAGAACTCATTCAACCCGCCGCTTAAAAGTGGCAATATTGTATTAAAAATAGGGCTAATCGTGTAATGGCTTAGAGGTGTAATGACTAGGATTAGAAAAATGACTGAGCCATACACTTCGAATTGTGTCATTTTCGCCCTTATTTGAGCTGGTGCAAGATCCTCTATGATTCTATATCCATCAAGAGGCGGTAATGGCAATAAATTAAAAACAAATAGAACGAGATTCAACCAGATAAATATACTCAAAAATTCTGGTATAAATCCTGGCAAGGCGTTTGCATAGCCGAATCCAAGCATCGCGTACCAAAAGAACAGAGCAATGATTGCTAGAATTAAGTTGCTGACAGGGCCAGCTAGTGACACACATACTCCAGCAAGCTTTGGTCTTTTAAAGAAAAAGCGATTCACCGGTACAGGTCTCGCCCATCCGAAACCAGCAATAAAAATAAGTATCGTCCCAATAGGATCTAAATGCTGCAGCGGATTTAACGTTAACCTTCCCTGATTTTTAGCAGTTGGATCACCAAATTTATAAGCGACAAATGCATGGGCAAGCTCATGCACCGTAAAAGCAATCATCAATGTGATAGCTACATAAGGAATATCCTTTATAGGATATGCTAAAAATTGTTCCAATGCCTCAAGTCCCCTTTTTTATAAATCAGCTTATTCATTCATTTCATTTCTATATATATCCATATGTAAAACCAAGCTAGAGTATTTCATTATAAAGTATACATGATTCAAGATTAATGTGAAAATAAGAAATAGGGTATTTTTTTAGTCTTGTATATTTAAATAAAATGTGAAAAACTATAAACAATTGCCGTTATTGACGGCTATATACAGATTATAAAGGAGGGCATTTTCATGCCATACGTAACTGTAAAAATGCTTGAAGGACGCACAGAAGAGCAAAAGACTGCACTCGTTGATAAAGTAACAGCTGCTGTAAACGAAACAACTGGTGCCCCTAAAGAGAAGATTGTTGTATTCATCGAGGAAATGAGCAAAAACCATTATGCTGTAGGCGGTAAAAGATTAAGCGATCAGTAAAATGAACAGCGGAACAAGTACGTTTAACCAAAAGAGAGGGCTATAACCACTTATCAACTATTTTTTAATATTTCTACGATTTTTCTTTCGTTCTTAAAAAAGCTGTTTTTCGTATACTGTGTTGCTTTTTACAAAAGTGGTTGATTTCCTCTCCAGGGTACTCGCTTTCCGCGGGGCGGGCGGGGCGCCTTGCTCACCCTCAGGCATAGCATATGACGAAGGGGTAGGACGCTTGCGCTAGCCATCTTTCTTTTTGAAAGGTTTATACTTTCTTATCTTTTAAAAATAGCCAGGATCCTTAATGGATTCTGGCTTTTCCTTTTAGATCAGTAATATATTCATAGGCCCTGTCTACTTCTTCCTCTGTATAGCGCTGTTTACTTTTTAAAGTGAAAATTTTCTCCTGTACTTCTTCCTTCGGTAAGCCTTCAAAGTAAAGGACCGTTGATACGAGTTCAAGAAATCTCGCTGATTGCCCGTTCATATCCCGAAGGCAATCTTCAAGGTGTGCCATTTCCACCTCATTCAAACTTAAGAATTCCGTTCCGGTTTCTGTCAAAGAATAACGGTATTGATAATAGCCGCCCTTCTTTTCCTTGACCTCATTTAGAAAGCCCATATTACAAAGCTCTTCAATCCTTAATGTCAGCTCCTCAGAATAAGGACCATAAAAGTGAAAAGCAAATTTTTCATGGAAAGGAAAATCTATTTTCTTCGCTATATATACCATTTTCTGCAGCTTTTTCCGGCCTGTAATTTCACTAGACGCTGCAATGGCGTGCATGATTTTAGCATGATCTTTCAGCAAGGCGATTCATCTCCTAGTTCATTTATTCCTTATTCCCTGTTAGGACGTGTATTCCACTGCTTACTTATGTCAGATCGACTTTGACCCTCATCTAATTCAAGCAGCCTTCTGATTTGCTTTTTGATTTGCGGTTTTATTCGATTATCATGAATGAAATCAGAGGGATAGTAAAGCTTATGATCGGTTCGCCTCTTTCCTGAAATCGCATCTACAATCGCTGATTCTCTGGAAAGCTCACGAATTTCTCCATTCTTTAAAAGAAGATGGATCGGCAAACGCTCCTCTTCTTCTCCTGGACGATAAAAATCATATGGAAGATCTGATGATGAGTCCACTACTAAGTAGTATTCGGGATCAATGCCCGCTTTTTCAAACAACAAGGATAGCTCTGATAGCTTTTTATATTCCTTTGCAGGATCGAACTCTGTATATTTAAAGAGATTTCTATCAAGAAAACGGCAAGCCAGGTTGCGAAGGATATCGTCATCTTCCTCCTGCCACATTTGAAAGTAATAAAGAATAATGGATTCGTCTAGTTTCAAATAATCACTTACTGTCATTTCACCTTTAAATAAAGTATAGAAATGAATAGGGTCATATTTAAATTGATAGCTCTTTTCGAATAAGTGTTTGACACGATGGAGTATCTTCGTCAATATGACCTCTGCACTCCTTGTCACCGGATGAAAATAAACTTGCCAATACATTTGATAGCGGCTCATAATATAATCCTCGACAGCATGCATTCCACTCTGTTTAATAACCACTTGATCTTCCCTCGGTCTCATCACTCTAAGGATTCTTTCCATATCGAAATGACCGTAGCTCACCCCTGTAAAATAGGCATCACGCTGCAAATAATCCATGCGATCGGCATCTATTTGACTGGAAATGAGGCTGACAACGAGTTTGTTTTTTGACGTTTTTGCAATCACTTCTTCTACTTTCCGAGGAAAACCGGCATCCACTCGCTGCAGTACTTGATTGACCTCAGTATCTCCAAGAATGATTTTTTTTGTGAAATCTTCATGATCTAAATTAAATACCTTTTCAAAGGAATGGGAAAATGGACCATGCCCTAAATCATGGAGCAAAGCCGCACATAAGGCTAATAAACGATTGTCATCGTTCCATTCCTGGCGTCCCTTAAATACATCGTCAGAAATCCTTCTCACAATCTCATAAACCCCAAGCGAATGGTTAAAACGGCTATGCTCTGCGCCGTGGAAGGTTAAGTAAGTCGTCCCAAGCTGCTTAATCCTTCGAAGCCGTTGAAATTCCTTTGTCCCTATTAAATCCCAGATAATCCTGTCCTGCACATGAATATAGCGGTGGACCGGATCTTTAAATACTTTTTCCTCACTTAGCTTCTCAGACGAATAAGCCATCCTTTACCTCCGCCTCTGTTGAAATCTTTATTGCTTTACATTCTATGTAAAAACATATGTTGTATATAAACCACTGGGTCCATTTTTAAACCTGCTTTGTATCCTCACCTTCGTCTTTTTGACAAGGCTGCGCTTTCTATATTATAACTTTCCTGCCGATCAGTTTCATCCCAAATTTTTGACCTTTTCGCTAGGAATCGGCAAGAATCGCTATGGATTAGGCGTTAAGGAGTGGGAAAATATCTTTCGACTTTTGAACACTTTTAAGAATAGGAAAACCTTAAAAATTTCACACTGCTCTCTCTTCTAATATGACCCCTAGTCCGCTCCTAACTACCGTTCATCATGCCAAAGTATTTTACATTCTCTCCTGTCTCAATGCAAATGGATGGAATTGTATGAATTAGCATAAAAAACCATACTTATCTATTGAAAAAAAATCTACTATCCTTTTAATCATAAAATGTATAAAACATGGCATTATTGACCATCCTTTTTCTAAAGCAAATTAAAAATCAATTTTGGGAGTTGAGGATATGAAAGTACGTCAAGATGCATGGACGGATGAAAATGATCTATTGTTAGCAGAAACGGTTTTACGCCATGTACGAGAAGGCAGTACACAATTGAATGCATTTGAAGAGGTTGGAGATAAGCTTAATCGCACGTCTGCTGCGTGCGGGTTCCGCTGGAATGCAGTCGTCCGCCATCGGTATGAAAAAGCACTGCAGCTGGCAAAAAAACAGCGGAAGCAAAGACAAAGAATACTTGGGAAAGATCAAAGCGGAAAGAAAAAGCTATTATATTCACCGCCAGTACCAACGATGCAGGAAGTGGAGACTGCAACAGAGCCTGTAAACGATTTACTATTTACGGAACCTGTTGAAATTGAGGATGACTATATAGAAGCGCCAGTAGCAGAACAAGTATCTATGGAGCCTTCTTATACTTATAAAGAAACTCCTTCATCCAATACGATGAGCTTGGACAAGATCATCACTTATCTAGAAAGTTTAAATCATTCGAGTATCAAGCTTGATATATTGAAAAATGAGAATGAAAGACTGAAGCGGGAAAATGCAGATATTAAACGCAGAAATCAAGATTTAGAAGAAAAAATCGGTAAACTAGAGCAAAATAGCGTAACCAT
This sequence comes from Cytobacillus purgationiresistens, assembly GCF_030813235.1. Taxonomy (GTDB): domain Bacteria; phylum Bacillota; class Bacilli; order Bacillales; family Cytobacillaceae; genus Cytobacillus; species Cytobacillus purgationiresistens. The sequence goes on from NZ_JAUSUB010000017.1 coordinate 23,083, forward strand.
TCAAGAAGATTACGAGACGCTCATGAATATTATGAACCGTGCTCGTAAACTGGCAATCCTTGATGAGGAAGAACGCCCTGCAACAAAATTCAAAATGGACCGAAACGGAAATTTAGAAAAGGTTGCAGAATAAGCTTTTATTCATGAAACAAAAAATGGAAGAGCACCCTCAGCTCTTTCCTAATAGGAGAGACGGGAATAGGCAACAGTTTCGTCGATTAAGCAAGCCGCGGTTAGTTCCTAACCGCGGCTTTAATGTCTAGCTTCGACGCCTACGCTTTTCTTATTTATTTCAAATCACCAATGATCTTTTCATTCCGTTCAGCCACGCGCATATAATAGCTTTCAAACATAGGAATCTCCTCAGCAGTTAACTGACCTGCAAAGATTCTCCCGCTCTGGTTCTTCAAAGCCTTTAAAAATCGCAGCATCACATCCTGAACCGACAGCTCGATGTCTAATAGTTCTGCCAATGAGGCCATCACACCAGGGTCAATACTAGGATAAGAAAACCTTGTCTCCTCCTGTTTTCTAGCAAGGTGATAAAATTTTTCGATGAGGGCCGCGCGATCGCTTCCACTGCCGTTAACGCAAAGATAGATTTGAACAGCGACACCCTTTCGCAACCGCCTTTGTGATATACCTGCAAATTTTTGATCATTTATACTTAAATCATAGCTGCCTGGACAATATGACCTGACAATTTCTTTTGCCTCAATATCCAAAGGAAACTCAGAGAACATTTCTTTTATAAGCATCCACATTGCATCATAACCGCGGTTAATATCAATGCCTTTTTCATTTTCCGGAAAAACGAGCGTAATATTTAATACACCTTCATCAAGGACAACTGCCAGCCCGCCCGAGTTTCTCACAATCACATGGTAGCCTTGCTCACTTAAAAAATCGATCCCATCCTGTAAGTAGGGAAGCTTTGTATCTTGTATGCCCAACACAATCGTTTGATCATGCACCCAGCTTCTTGCAGTCGGCGGTGCCATCCTCGATCCAACTGAAGCACAAAGTGTGTCATCCATGCCGAAAGATTGCAATGCGCTTATATAAAGAGCTGAAACAGACTGGTCGATAATCCTCCACTCATCCTGCTTTAATAAATCCAATGCCTCTTCCATTTCTATACTCAACTCGCTTTTTAAAATCGTAATAAGACCAAAATCATTATAGCAAGAGACGATAAAAATAGGAAATTGATAATACTTTACTAACGAAAAGAAAAACCGGATTGATTGCTGCAATCCGGTCACCTTCTTTATTTATGCTTGATCTAAAGCTTGAGCTGCTGTAATTAGGGCTAATTTATATACATCTTCTTCGTTACAGCCGCGGGATAGGTCATTTACTGGACGATTCAACCCTTGTAATATCGGACCGACTGCCTCAAAATTCCCTAACCGCTGTGCAATTTTATAACCAATGTTTCCTGCTTCTAGGCTTGGGAAAATAAAAACATTCGCTTTCCCTTCTAGCGGAGAGTTTGGCGCTTTCTTTTCCGCTACAGAAGGGACAAAAGCAGCGTCAAATTGCAGCTCTCCGTCCAACAGCAGTTGAGGGTCTCTTGTTTGTGCTTCTTTCACTGCAGCAACGACCTTCTCTGTTTCTGCTGATTTAGCCGAACCCATCGTCGAAAAGCTAAGCATTGCCACACGTGGCTCTATATCAAACATACTCGCAGTTTTTGCACTTTCAATCGCGATTTCAGCCAAGTCCTGACTATCTGGTGAAATATTAATTGCGCAATCAGCAAAAACATACTTTTCATCTTCCCGAACCATTATAAATACACCAGAAGTTCTTTTCACTCCCTCTTTTGTTTTAATAATCTGCAATGCCGGCCGCACTGTGTCTGCAGTTGAATGCGCTGCTCCACTGACAAGTCCATCCGCCTTGTTAATATAAACAAGCATTGTGCCAAAATAATTCTCATCAAGTAATATTGTGCGGGCCGCTTCGTCTGTTACTTTGCCTCGTCTTCTTTCGATAAAAGCTTGAACCATCTCATCAATCAACTCATAATTAGACGGATCATATATGATAGAGGAATGAAGAGATACACCTAATTCATTCGCTGTCTTTTCAATCTCGGTCTTATTGCCAATTAGAATCGGTGTGATGACTTTTTCTTCAGCAAGGCGCCCTGCCGCACGCAAAATCCTCTCATCCAGACCTTCGGGGAAAACAATTTTTAAATTTTTCTCTGAAACTTTATTTTTTATGGCAGTAAATAACTCGCTCATTCAATCTCCTCCATCTATCTATATGTAAACAACTGCATTTCATTAGAAAGTCGTAAGCTCCTTGCTCATCTCCCTGCAAACTGGAGCCTTATCACAAGTTCTGAAGTTTGATAGGCATAGGAGCTGTATAACTTTTCTAACTTGAAAAATTCACACTTTCTTATCTTTTATAAACTAAGTCTTGTCCTTCTCCATTACAATACGACTGGTCCAAAATTTCAAGGGCAACACAAATGTCTTTTAATTCTTTCAATTCTCTGCAGTTTTTTTAAAGGCTATTTTTGTATGCTTTGCTGCTTTTCACAATAGTAGTTGATTTCCTCTCCAGGTGCCCGCTTTCCGGGGGGCGGGCGGTGAGCCTCATTGTCCGCTTCAAATAACTTTTTTATCAACGGTTTGTCTTATCAAAACCTATGAGAAAATAACAATCTTTTAGAAAAGAGTCTTTTTTAAATTATCCAATCAAACGAGAACCTAAACCAGAAGATTGAAGATGTTCTAGTTTTATTCACATGTTCTATGGCTAAACTATGTTATAGTTATGGTGTTGATTATAGTACATAAACGAGGAGCGATTATAATGAGCGAAGCAGCTAAAACCCTTGATGGCTGGTATTGTTTGCATGATTTCCGTGCGATTGACTGGACTACTTGGAAAATGATTTCAAGTGATGAGCGTCAAGCAGCTATTCATGAGTTTTTATCATTAGTAGACAAATGGAATACCACTCAATCAGAAAATAAAGGCAGTCATGCCCTTTATACAATCGTTGGTCAAAAAGCAGATTTCATGATGATGATCTTAAGACCGACAATGGAAGAATTAAATGAAATCGAAAACGAATTCAATAAAACAAAATTAGCGGAATTCACTGTTCCCACTTATTCTTATGTATCTGTCGTTGAATTGAGCAACTATATGGCAGCTGATTCAGATGAAGATCCATACGAGAATCCGCATGTCAAAGCACGTCTTTATCCAATTCTGCCTAAATCAAGCCATGTTTGCTTCTATCCAATGGACAAGCGTCGCCAAGGCAATGACAACTGGTATATGCTTCCGATGGATGAGCGTCGCGATTTAATGCGCAGCCATGGAATGATCGGCCGCACATACGCTGGCAAGGTTAAACAAATCATTTCCGGCTCTGTCGGCTTTGATGATTTCGAATGGGGCGTAACTCTTTTCGCCGATGATGTTCTTCAATTCAAAAAGCTTGTATATGAAATGCGCTTTGACGAAGTAAGTGCACGCTACGGTGAATTCGGTGCATTCTATGTAGGTAATCTTCTTGAAGAAGAGCGTGTGGCTAAATTTTTATATGTAAACTAATGCATTCCAGCTCTCTCCCTTTTTTGGGAGAGAGCTTTTTTATTCTAGCAGGAGTCATAAAAAAAAAGGCCCATACATACTTATAGATAGTGAGTTTATATGAATTTTGATCATTCACCGTACACAACAGGAAAAGCACAAGAGAGGTGAATATATGGGTGTTATCGCTTATACCGAAGAAGATGTAAAGCTTTTAGCAAGATTGATGCGTGCAGAGGCTGAGGGTGAGGGTAACCTCGGCATGATGATGGTAGGAAATGTTGGTGTTAATAGGGTCCGCGGGGATTGTCTTGACTTTAGGGATATCCGGTCCATTAGAAATATGGTCTATCAAAGCCCAGGAGGATTCGAAGCAACCCAAAAAGGCTATTTTTATCAGCCTGCCCGGCAAAATGAATTGGATCTGGCAAGAAGAACGCTTAAAGGAGAAAGGCAACACCCTGCAAGCAACGCTTTATGGTTTTTCCGTCCAGGAGGGGATTGCCCTGCACAATGGTATGACCAATGGAATTCTGGACGATATAAGGAGCACTGCTTCTATATTCCAACTCAGGCAGATTGTCCAACAGTTTATTAGTTCTGTCATTTTATTATCAGGAGGTAAGATTGATGACTCAACAAAATTATCCTTATAACGGATATCAGCAGCGGCAACAGCAACAATACAATCCAAATGTACAAAATTTTCAGCAGCAAGGCTATACTCCGCAACCTCAGGCATCCTACCCAACCGTACCATCAGGAATGAACATACCAACTGCAGGATCACCGACACTTGGGCCGGATGTTCCTGGCATGCTCCCAATCCAACAATCGTATATTGAAAACATTTTACGCCTGAACAAAGGAAAGCTTGCAACTGTTTATACGACATTTGAAAACAATACTCAATGGAATGCAAAGGTATTTAAAGGCATCATTGAAGCAGCAGGAAGAGACCATCTCATTCTAAGTGACCCTGAAACAGGCCTCAGATACTTAATTCCTATGATTTACCTTGACTACGTAACTTTTAATGAAGAGATCGAGTATGATTACCCGCATTATGGCGGTCAAGGCATGACACAATATACGCCACGATAGTCACCAACCCTTTTAGTAGTCATTTTTGGCTACTTTTTATTTTTTGAGTTAAATAAGACCTTATAGCATAGAGTACATTTCTATGCTATAAGGTCTTATTATTCAAAACTCAATTTTTTAATTGCTTATTTTCATTTAAATAATTCCGGGTATGCCGCTTCAGCCAAAAGCTCCACTGCCTCCCCAATACGAGGTCCTGGACGAGACATAATATCACTGTCCAGCAACTTAACTTCTTTATTTTTTATTGCATTCATTTGATTCCAGCCATTACGTGAAAGAATCTCCTCTACAGGATTTTCAGCATAGCCCACAGTTGTTGTAATCAAATCAGGATTTTTTCCGATGATTTCTTCTTCAGATAATTTGATCCAGCCTTCCAACTCAGCAAACACATTTTCTACACCGGCTTTATTCATGATTTCTTGCTGGAAAGTATTTTTACCTGTCGTATAGATATCTGGTGCAGGGCTGATTTCAAAGTAGACTTTTCTCTTTTCATCCACTGATGCTACTTTTTCTTTAACTGCTTTTACCTTCTCTTGAATTTCAGCATTTACTTCATCGCCTTTTTTCTCTACACCCATTACAGCAGCAATTTGCTCAATATCACCATAGACATCTTCAAAGGATAAAGCAGACTCAATAACAAAAATCGTAATACCTGAATCCTCTAATGGTTTTAAAGCTTCCTCTTGACCGATTGTATAGGCAAACACGACATCAGGCTTTAAGTCGATGATTTTCTCAGCGTTTACATTCATAGAGTCTGATACTCTCGCAATGTCCTGAGCCTCTTCCGGATAGTTATCAAAATCTGTCGCACCAACGACCTTCTCGCCTTCTCCTAATGCGAATAAGATTTCTGTGTTACTTGGCTGCAAGGAAATAACCTTCTCTGGAACTTTTTCAAATGTGACTTCTTTACCTGCATCATCCACAACGGTATAGCTTCCTTCCTCTTTACCCTGTTCCTGTGTTTCATTTGCCTGACATCCTGCTAATACGAAAAATAAAATAAAAACGGAAATCGATTTTGTCCACTTCATGCGTTTTTTCTCCTTTTTCTTTCGGGATATGACTTGCTGACAAATGGGATTTCTTCCACACCTGCCTGATCATTCACATATACAGCCATCACAAATAAAACGTTTGCAAGTAAATGGCTATAATCAAATAAAATTTGGGGAACTTCCCGTTCTAAACTCACCTTGTGCAGCGCGCGAACGGATTTCTTTGCTTCACTCCGACAAACATGCAGCACACAAGCTGCTTCTGAACCTTGAGGGAGCACAAAGCTTTGAATTTTATCATGGACCTTTTCACAGTAAAAATCGTACATCTCACTTAACTGCCCGAGGTCCTCTTCACTGATGGCAAGCTTCCCTCTGACCGATCCATTTAAATGATAGGCCATCGGCTGCAGGTACTGTAAATCCGCCTGAACTCCCTCCATGTCCTTGGTTAGGGCCGCCGCATGTCCAATTCTTGTTGTTAAAGAATCCGTTCTGATTTCAAAATCAACCGTTGATACAGATTCCCGCATATATGGATAGCATAAGAATCGTAAATCCTTTTTCACAGGTATCCCCCTTTTCGACTTTTTTGATGAAACACCTGACGTAAAATGGCTCTTTTAGATGACCTGTTTTTTATATAAAGGAAAAAAATAGGCGAAGAATGGACGGGTAATCAATCTGAAGATACGTTGGCAAGATTATGCAAGGATGTTAATGAAATTATGAAAGTAAAAGATAGGTAGGTACATCCATCATACAAACAAAAAACCGGCCAAAATTGGCCGGTATATCATCCTAAATCATGCATAAATGAAGCATAAATTCATAGAAGTGTTACCGTACAATCCTCTTAACTTCCGAAGAGCATAATACGTTCGCAGAACAGGCAGGTATCCTGGCTTGTGCTTCGATTTACTTTAAGAACCTTCCCATTTGATCACTCAAACAGTGGCATTTTCTTATTTCATCAGCACTTACAGTTGCGGAAACAGCTTCGGTTTTTCACCGAATTCCCTTTTTGCTAGTAGGCCTAGCACCTATTCCGTACGTTGTATATTCATTTAATCGTAGTGTATCATAAATGTTCATACTAGAGGAGGACTATTTGATCCTTTAGAAAAAATCCGCTATAAATCATTTCTTGCTGAACTTCTTGTTTAGTTCATCCATTTCTTTCGTAAATTCATGAACGAAGCTGCTCATTTCCTTGTATTGAGTCCAATGCAAATAATGATGGCCTTTTAAAATAACGAGATTGTGCAAGGAGAGGTTGCTCAATTGCGCTTCATAAAAGGTGATATTGGTTTTCCCCTCAGTATTTGATTCCTTTTCTTCCTTCGAAAATATCATGACCGGTAGCTTTTCAGGGAGGGCTAACTCCTTTGCCTTCTGAGCGGTTGCACGGTTAATGCGATAAAACTGAGAAAGCTCTGTCGTTGATGGAATTTGGTCCCCTTCTTGCAGCTGGCCTTCCACTATATCATCAGCAATCGTATCAGCTATTTGCTGAAAAATTGGTTTAGAATCATCAAATAAAGACTTCACTTACGTCTCCTTTCAGCCTAAGGTTGATAGGTTGATAGGTTGATTAGTTGTGTAATCAACTTCAAATTCATCACCTTGTAAACCTCTATTGCTAATTTACAAAAGTTTATACCTTCAATCAAAGGCCTCCTAGTCCTTCTCGAAGCAACTGCTCAGCATAATCGGCTGACTTTCGATGGTGCTGAAAAATGCATGGTTTCAATTCAAAATAGGTAAGAAGATTAAGTCGACTGAATGTAGATCTTTTGTTTCATAGCATTGTTCGAATTTTTTCATTATTAAATCATCTTTAAGTTCGCAAGCTTAACATGTCAGACTTTGCATGATTTTGCTAAAATAAAGGAATGGATGACAGAGTAAGGATGTGGATTATGTATTGGAGGAAATTCACTAAATGGCTTTATGATATACCCCTAGGGCATGGAGTTTTTCTCAAGGATTCTTACAAAATTGAAAAGTGTCTTGGCATGGGTGGGTATGGCATCATCTATCAATGTACAGATATCCACACTCAAAAATCTTATGTTTTAAAGCAGCTGCGCCCAAGCAAGACAAGGAGTAACAAAGAAACACTCCGTTTTCATAAAGAAGTTGATTTGATGAAGAGCTTCAACCATCAACATATCCCGGAGCTAGTAGATTCCTTCACAATAGATGACCAGGAATATTATGTGATGAAACAGATTAAGGGCTTGAATATAGAAGACTTGTTATTCGCTCAACAACAGACATTATCGGAGTTGGAATCCTTAAAGCTTTTTAGTAAGCTGTTAAATATTATAGAGTACTTACATGATCACCACATTTTTCATAGTGATATAAGGCCACCCAACATTATAGTAATGGAAGGTGAAATTTACTTAATTGATTTTGGACTTGCAAAAAAAGTGTCTTCTGAAGAAATCACTGAATTAGAGGATAGACGGCAGGATGATTTTTTTGATATGGGAGAATGCCTATTATTCCTTCTCTATTCAAATTATAAAGGCAAAAAGAATAAGCATCGTAGCTGGTTGGAAGAGTTATCTTTAAACAAGGAGACTGAAGGATTACTTAAAAGATTATTGGGTATTAATGAAGTCTATCAAGACACACAACGAATGAGAGTAGACTTGGCTAAAGCTATTGACTCAATTAATGACAAATAAAAATCTTGTTCCAATGCACAGGAACAAGATTTTTTTATTGATTCAATATATGACTAGCTACTGCTGCGACTACGGCGTTTATAGTGATGACTGCCGCCATATTGATTGTGTTTCTTTCTTCTGCCTGAACTGTGGCTGTAGCTTCTATAACCTCTGCGCCCGCTGCTGCTGTAGCGTCGATGTCCCTTACTCCCCATCATTCGCTTGATTAATCTTATAATCTCTTTAAACATACTACCACCTCATTCTTATAGCATTTGCGAATTATATCACATCAAACCGCTCAACTACGCTCCTTTACCGAACCTTTACTTAATTTTAATACTAGATTATTTATGTAATTATTCTACTGGGTTAGCCTGGCACTAGTTTAATCAAATAATTCCTCCTTTTTCTGTCACATTGTTCTGTCCCGGGGGGAATTCGGGAGTAAATAAAAAAACCAAGAATGTTGATTTAACTGCATTCTTGGTTCTTTTATTTGGACATCTAATGGTTTTTAAATACCTTTTAGACCGCCCCTCTTATGTTTATAAATGTTTCACTGCATAAATGATCATTAACACCCAAGCAACTAAAAAGCCGACGCCGCCAATTGGTGTAATCGCTCCAAGGACAGAAATGCCTGTTACTGATAGTACATACAAGCTTCCAGAGAAAAGGATAATGCCAAATAACATTAACCAGCCTGACCAAGTAAGCAATGATGAATCCGGTATTTTCGATAGTAAGACTCCAATAATAAGTAATCCAACAGCATGGAACATTTGATATTGGACGGCAGTTTGCCAGGTTTCTAAATATTTCGGCTCAACTCTTCCTTCAAGCCCATGAGCTCCAAAAGCGCCAAATGCTACAGATAGAAATGCATTGATTGCACCGATAATAATAAATAATTTCATCGTTGTCATCCCTTCTTTTTTGCATTAAAAATCAAATAAAGAGTCCCCATTTGCAGTATCATCCATCTTCATCGGTTTTGTTTGTCCCATATTTGGTGCCTGCATAGATGGTTGCAGTTGAATGGATGGCGGCTCTATTGCCTGTTTTCTATAGGTAGATGCAACACTCGAATTTTGCGGCTGGTCCAAGATTAACTCGCATAGCGTTTTAATCGCGTGTACCCTTTCCCTCACTCTAGCTTGGTCTCCTTGTCCTTTAGCTTCATGTAGTTCTTTTTCAATTTTTTGCAGCATCGTTTGCACAGAAATACTCACGTTTTCACCTTCTTAGATTATCTCAATCTGTACGTAAATTCTATCAGTTTTTCTTTTCATAACGCAAACATGGGTGGCCAGAAGCAGCAGATACTTCTAATGAAGGCAGCTTTTTGGTTTTAAATCCGAATGACTTGCAGCCTCTCGGATGATGCTGGTCCCATGTTATATAGAAAAACTTGCATTTAAAGCAATCAATTCTCTCCTGTTTCATTTTCCAACACCCCTTTTTCATCGACCTAAATCAACTCGGATACTTAAACATCATAAGATAAGCGTGTGCATTTCCCATTTTCCCACTGGAGGACTCTAGCTTTTTCGGGTAAATAAAAGAAACTTCAATCAAAAAATATGTCTGTTTCATGTGAAACATGACGAATGCACTCACTTATTGTCAATCTGCCAATCAATTGGCTCGTTTCCATTTGATCTTAAAAGTCGATTGATTTCGGAAAAAGGTTTGCTTCCAAAAAAGCCTGTCCTCGCTGAAAAAGGACTTGGGTGGGGTGATTTAATTATTGGATGACGCTCTGTATCTATAAGTGTCAGTTTCTCTTGTGCAGGCTTCCCCCAAAGCACAAAAATGACCGGATCTTCTCTTTCATTCAAAAGCCTAATTACTTCATTCGTGAATGGTTCCCACCCCTTCTTGCGATGAGAATGTGCCGCTCCTTTTCTTACTGTTAAAACCGTATTTAATAGCAATACGCCTTGCTTTGCCCATTTTAATAGATAGCCATTATTGGGTATTGTGCAGCCTACGTCTGCTTCCAGCTCTTTATAGATGTTTTTAAGTGAAGGCGGAATTTTCACATCTGGTTGAACAGAGAAACTTAATCCATGCGCTTGGCCTAATCCGTGATAAGGATCTTGACCAAGAATAACAACCTTCGTTTCAGCAAATCCAGTATATTTAAACGCATTGAATATCTCATCTTTTAGAGGGCAAACCACTTCGTCTTCATATTCAGAATCCAGAAAGTCCTTTAACTGAAGAAAATAGCTTTTTTCCCATTCTGAGGTGAGCAGCTGTTGCCAATCATGTTTCATTTCGCTCTCTCCTTCTTCGTAATCTATCATCATTGTATACTATTTCAATTGAAAAATAGATATAATAAAACAAATATCATGAAGGGTGATGAAAAATATGAAGGTAGCCTTAATTCATGCGACAACGACCGCTTTGAAGCCCATTGAGGAAGCGTTTCGAAAGGTAGCTCCAGAGATTGAATTGCTCCATTTTATGGACACGTATTTGCTTAGTATGTTGGAAAAGAGCGGCTCTCTAACACCTGAGATTGCCCGGCGCTTTTCGAAACTCGTCACGCTTGCCGCTGAAGCAAAGCCTGATTGTATTCAATTAACCTGTTCCGCCTTTAACCCTCTTACAGCCATTCTTCAACCACTCTATGGAGTGAAAATGTTTCGTTCTGATGAAGCGATGCTTGATGAAGCACTCCTTTTTGAACGAATTGGACTGATATCAACCGTAAAAGAAACCCCCGCAGCCTTGATCGATTACTTACAAGAGAAACAACCAGATTGTACGATTGAATCCGTTGTTGATCCAGGCATCATTCACCTGCTGTTTGAAGGAAAGCAAAGTGAGCATGATGAACGCGTGAGAGAAATGATTGAAGCAATGGATGGAAAAGTCGATGTAATCGTCCTTTCACAGTACAGCATGGCGCATGTCGCAGAACAAGTGCAAACCACCTCTCCTCTTCTCATTGCACCTGAAGCAACAGCATTAAGATGCTTCCAGTATATTTTGCAAAAATAAAAATGAAAGCAGCTCGTTCAATTCAGCCAGCATAAAAAAGCCGTCTGCTTCAAAAGCTAGACGGCTTACATATAAATTTAATGGTGTCCTCCACCAAACACTTTTCCTACCCCATGAATCTTTTCAAGAATAACAATTAAGGCCACGGAGATAAAAATAACCACGCTCGATACGGATGCGACGATTGGATTATACGCGTCCTGCATCGTCGAGAAGATTTCAATCGGCAATGTCCGCATTTCTGGAGAGATCATAAATAGCGACACGGTTACGTTATCAAAGGAGGTAAGGAAAGCAAATAGCCCTCCTGAAATGATCGCCGGACGAATAAGCGGCAATGTGATGCGCCAAAATACTGTTAAAGGATTCGCCCCTAGAATCGCGCCCGCTTTTTCCAAGTTATAATCAAAGCCGCTTAAACCTGTTAACACTAAGCGAATGACATAGGGTATACAAATAATAATATGAGCAATTAAAAAGCCAGTTGATGTCCCAGCAAGCATCATCGGTGTAAAGTAAATTAATAAGGCAATCCCAAGCACGAGCTGTGGAACACTTAGCGGTGCGGTTAAAAATGATGTGATAGCGGATTTTCCTGGTATCTCATATTTTGCAATAGCAAGGGCACCTAAGGTTCCAAACAATACAGCAAAAAATGCAGCCATTACAGCAAATTTCAAACTATTGAAGAAGGCCTCAATAAATTCGGGACGTTCAAGAATTTTCGTATACCATTGAAATGAAAATCCTTCCGGCGGAAAGCTCGGATAACTTGCACTTGTAAATGAAGCCGGTATGACAACCACAAGTGGGATGAGGATATAGATAATCCCAATAATCGCGATGGCGCCCCGTAATTTTCCAATTGTATTCATTAACGGAACACCTCCTTGAACTTACTCTTTTCAAACACTCTCGTAAAGATAAAGACAGATAGCAAGGTCGTTGCTAAAAGTACATAGGATAATGCAGAACCAAATGTCCAATGAAGCAAATTATTGATTTGATCATAAACGACAACCGGCATTACCGGTACATTGGCGCCACCCATTAAGGCAGGTGTAACATATGCGCTCATCGATAAGCTAAACACCAGTACGCTTCCTGAGATAATTCCCGGCAAGCTGAGCGGAAGCGTAATCGAGAAAAAGCTGCGCATCGGACTTGCTCCGAGAATCGCTGAAGCCTTTTCTAAAGATGGATCAATATTATAAAGACTAGTCACAATTGCTAAAACCATAAACGGCAAGTATGCATTCGATAAACCAATGACAACACCAAGCTCTGAAAATAGCAGATTCAATGGTTTATTTATTATGCCTATATTCAATAGAAAGCTATTAATTGTTCCGTTCGGCAATAGCAATAAATACCAGCCAAAGTTACGGACAACGATGCTGACTAAAAGGGGTGAGGCAATTAATAAAGTGATGATGGCTCGAACACGCGCAGAGCTTTTTGCCATCGTTAATGCAATCGGATAGCCTAGTAATAGAGCAACAATAACTGAATAAATACTAATTTTTACTGTGATCCATAGCGAGTTTAAATAATAGCTATCAGTAAATAAAGTAATATAGTTTTGCAGACTGTAGACTGCATCTGCGCCACTTAAGTTTTCCGTGGATATAAAGCTTAAATATAAGATATAGAGCATAGGAACGACGAAAAAGCCAAAGAGAAATAATAAAATGGGAACAAGAAGAAGCAGGCCTGGAACCCAACTTCTTCTTTTTTTCATTTTTTTCTGCTTTTTAGGTGGTTCAGTCGTTATCTTTGGACTTGTTTCTTGATCAGCATGAGATCTGACGGGCTCCATCCTACAAACACCTCACTTCCATATTGCCATGATGAGTCATATGCATTCGTTAGCACTTGCACCGACTTCCCAATGATTGACACATCAATTTCCCATGAAGTACCAAGGTAATTCATTTGTGTAATCTTCGCCGGGTGAAGCTCTAACGAAGTTGACGTCTCCTTTGTAGAAGAAATATGGATGTTCTCTGGACGAATATAGAGCTTTACTTCATCCCCAATGGCTAGGTTCTTATCTTCACCAATGATATTAGCAACATCAACCGCAATCATTTCTTCTCCAGCTTGTACAGAAACCTTTTGTTGACCAATATCAGCTACTACCCCTTCAAAAGAATTGGATTTTCCAATAAACTGAAAAACAAATTCTGTGTTAGGGTGCTTATAAATGGAGGTTGGTGTACTGATTTGTTCAATTTTACCTGCATTCATAACAACGACACGATCTGAGAGTGAAAGCGCCTCTTCCTGATCATGTGTCACAAAAATGGTCGTAACGCCAATTTCCTTTTGCAGCCTCTTAATTTCCAATCTTAGTTCATGACGCAGCTTCGCATCTAGATTGGAAAGCGGTTCATCTAAAAGCAGTAATTCCGGTTCCACAACCAGCGCACGTGCAATCGCAACACGCTGACGCTGGCCTCCTGATAATTCCCGCGGATAACGATGCTCAAGACCAGACAATTTTACAAGTGCTAACACACGGTCAATTTTCTTTTTTTGTTCAGCTTTCGGTATTTTTCTTAACTTCAGTCCAAAATTGAGATTTTCATAGACTGTCATATGGGGAAATAAAGAATACGTTTGAAAAACCATTCCTAAATCTCGTTTATATGGCGGTACCTTTGTTACCTTTTTCCCTTTAATAAACACATCTCCTTGATCCGCTTCAAGAAAGCCGGCAATTAAATTTAGAGTAGTGGATTTACCGCAGCCTGAAGGTCCAAGCAATGTTAATAGCTCACCTTGTCTTACTTCTAAATCTATGCCATCGAGGACAATGTTCCCGCCGAATTGCTTCGTTGCACCTTTAATCTCAACATCACTGACCATTGTATTCATAGCTGTATGTCCTCCCTTTATTTAAGTAATTTTCCGATTTCAGGTACAACCTCTTTATTCCAGCGATCAGACCATTCTGCACGAACTTCTGCAAATTTTGGAACATCTGGCTTGAATGTCGCATCAGATTCTTTTAATCCAATTGACTCCTGATATTTCTCAGGCAGTTCAAGCCCTTCAGCAACCGGATAAAATCCTTGCTCTGCTACTAATTCCTGTGCTTCATCACTGATTAAATAATCAATAAACTCCAATGCTGCTTCTTCCTTAGGTGTATTTTTCACAAGAGTGGCACTGAACGACTGCAATGGAATCCCTTCTTCTGGTACAGCCATTTTAATCGGAATGCCTGAAAGTGCAAGCTCTCCAATAACATAGCTTCCCATAACCGTTATATCTGCCGCACCTTGTTGGATAGCTGGCATGACTTGAGTTGAGTTTTTATAAAACGTAGTGGAATAACCAGCGAGTTCCTTCGCCTTTTCCATACCTGGGTCAACATTATCTGTTCCGCCGCCATTAGCCATTGCAAGTGCATTTAAAGTATTAAAGCCCCAATCATTTGTGATATCAACGAAAGCTGTTCTGCCGTTATACTTTTCAGAGACAAGGTCATTCCATGATTTGATCGCCCAGCCATTCTTTTCAAATGCTTCTGTATTATAAGCAGGCGCAATTGCAAGCCCAAATACAGGAGCTCCAGCACCTTCAACAGCGATAAAATCAGTTTTTACACTTTTCATGTTAGGTACATTGGATTCATCAACTGTTTCTGTTAATTCCTTATCTGCTGCTCTAAATACATCTGTGGGTACAAAGAAAGCAACATCAATTTGCGGTGCACTTTTCTGCAACTCCACTTTAGAGAGTATTTCACCAGATAGCCCTGGTACATAGTTGATGGTTACTCCTGTTTTTTCTTTATATTTTGGCGCAATCACGTCGCGAATGGTTCTCTCAATTACCCCGCCATTTCCTGCAACCGTAAGTGTTTTTACATCTTCCTTTTTATCTGTACTTGCAGTTTCCCCCGCCTTTTGCGGTGTAGGCGCACCACATGCGGTTAACATTAATAACAACATAATAGAAATAACTGTTATTGCTTTTTTCATTTTACTTTCCCCCAACCTCTTTAAAGTATTTTTTTGCACCGGAATGAAATTCAATTGGGACACCTTCCATCGCTTCACCTTGAGAAATGAAACGTGCAGCTGGATGCACCTCTTGCCATTCTCCTAAATGTTGATAAATCGTTTGAAGCATATTGTATGCTTCACTGTCAGGTATATCTGCATGTGTAAGCAGAACATTCTTTACTGATAATGTCGGAATCCTTTCTTCCAAAGTGTCATATGTCTCTGCGCTTATTTCCTCTGACTGATAGACTCCATATTCAGTCTGCATTTGGCCGACAATTTTTTCCGGTATCGCAACGAGCGTCACATTCATGTCTTTCATCATGTCCTCGATCACAGGATTTGGTAACCCCGATGAAAAGAAGGCCGCATCAATGGTGCCATTTCGTAAACCAGCGGCTGACTGTGTAAAGGACAAATAAGAAATATCCATTTCATCTTTCGTCAGGTTTGCCGCTTGCACGATTCTTTCAGCAGTTAGCTTTGTACCGCTTCCCTCTGTTCCAAGGCTCACTCGCTTCCCGCTCAGGTCTTCTATCGATTGAATGCTACTGTCAGTTGTTACGATTTGAATATAATTAGAATAAAGTCCGGTTAATGCCCTTAAGTTGTCCTTTTTTATTTCGGGTAATGAGAGAACATCTACCGTACATATGCCTAATTCAGCCTGTTTTGCACTTACTAAATGGGCATTTTGAATGGACGCATTTGTTACGCGGGTGCCTGTCGCTATACCGTTATATTTTTCTAAAATCCCCGCGAGTGCCTGACCAAGTGGGAAATAAACTCCTGACATATCCCCTGTTGCAACCATCAATGTAGGCTTCTCAATCGACATCGCTAATGAAGGTGCAGTATTAGCCTCATTAGAGGAGCCTAGTTTCACATTGTCGTTCTCACAGCCGGCCAATAACAGGATGAAAAGGAACCAAATACTAAAAACTGTTCCCGCTTTCAAATACAGACCTCCCTTCCTATCTATTAAACTTGCAATTTCCGTGCCAATTATTCAGATTATTTAATCTTGTATACGCTTTCATTTTATTTGTATTAATATAAATTAAAAACCGGAAATTTTTGCCGAATCTATCAGCAAAATTTGCCGGTTTTTCAATCTAAATCTCATACATTTTTATCTTATCTCGAAGACTTCTCTCTGATATTTTTAACGTTTGCGCTGTTTTTTGCCGATGCTCATTACAATATTTTAAAGTTTCAGCGATCACTCTTTTTTCGACTTCCTTCATAGATAGACCAACTGGCAAATGAATGGTTTCCTCATCTTCTCCCCTAGCTTTACTGCGAATAGGATCTTGGACAAATTGCGGTAAGTCTTTATCATCTATTACTTCGTCAATGGAAAGGGCTACTGCATATTCAATCATATTACCTAATTCCCGAACATTTCCCGGATAATCATAGTCTAGTAAAATATTCCTTGCACTTGAAGATATTGATTTCTTCTTTCTATCCATTTCTTTGCAATATTTTTTCATGAAATAATCGATTAGCAGAGGTAAATCTTCTTTCCGATCTCGTAAGGGCGGCATTTTTATGGGGATGACGTTTAACCGAAAATATAAATCTTCACGAAATTTCCCTTGCTGAACCATTTTTTCGATATTTTTATTAGCGGCACTGATGATGCGAATATCTAGTGTTTTTTTCTTATTAGATCCTAGAGGCGTCACTTCGCGCTCCTGAATTACGCGCAATAACTTCGCCTGAAGGGGAAGAGGCATCTCGCTGATTTCATCAAGAAATAAGGTTCCTCCATTTGCAGCTACACATTTGCCCTCCTTTGCTTGAGTGGCTCCTGTGAAAGCACCTTTTTCATAACCAAATAATTCGGACTCAAGCAACGTCTCAGGGATAGCCGCACAATTTACGATTTCTAATGGTCCGTCCTTTCGCTTGCCTGTAAAATGAATTTGTTTTGCTACAAGCTCTTTGCCTGTCCCACTTTCACCCGTAATAAGGATGCTGGAATCAATGTTTTTAATCCGATCAATCATCGTAAATACTGTCATCATTGCTTTGCTATTACCTAAAAAATTACGATTATGCTGCTGGTTATTCTCTAGCTTTTCAAGCTTGCTTGACATCTGCTTAAATTGAGTGGCCCTTAATAAAAGCAGTGAAAGCTTCTCGATATTAATTGGTTTTTCTATATAATAGTAAGCTCCCTTCTTAATCGCTTCAATGGATGTTTCTATCGAGGCATAAGCTGTCATAATGATGACCGTTATCGATGGATCCCTCTCCTTTATCGCCTGTAACACGTCTAGTCCATTCTTCCGTCCAATCCTAAGGTCAAGGAGAATAATATCAATTTTCTTTTCCTTGATGATCTCTAGACCCCTATTTGGATCCGTTGTTGTAAACATCTTATACTCGTCTTCAAAGGCAAAGCTGATCGATGCGCAAATCGCTTCTTCATCATCAATGACTAGAATTTTGGATTTCATTCCGCGTTTCCTCCTCTTGATAGATAGGCAGCACAATTGTAAATGTCGTTCCCTTTAGAGGTATGCTGCTTACAAATATATCCCCGCCATTTTCTTTGACTAGATTATATGAAAGCGTTAATCCTAATCCGACACCTTTATCCTTCGTTGTATAAAATGGATCAAAAATATGGTTTAGCTCCTCTTGATTCATGCCTTGCCCGTTATCTATGATCTGAATTTTTGCGGAGCAATCACTTTCCTTTTCCATCACCATTCTAATCTTTTTATCTTCCTCTTGTTCCACTGCATGAATGGCATTGAATAAGAGATTTAGTAATACTTGTCTTAACTGCTGAGGGTCGATGTAAAAAACGAGATTCTCTCCCAATTCTTCTTCAAAATTAATATTATTCTCATTCATGGTTACTTGAAGAAAGGTAAGCAAGGATGTTAATTCTTCTGCGCTGCAAGGCTGTATATTAGGTTGACCTGGACGTGCATAATCGATCAAATCCGTGACAATCCCACCTAGCCTGTCCACTTCAGCTGGTAAATGCTTCATAAGCATTTCTTGGAATGCCGGCTGATTATACTTTCTTGGAATGAGATCAACAAAAGTCTTAATGGATGTTAACGGGTTCCTAATTTCATGTGCGACTCCAGCAACTAGCTGACCTAGCGCACGGAGCTTTTCTTGCGTAATCAGCTTTTGCTCCAATTTCTTTTTTTCTGTTTCGTCATTCATCGTTAGCAGATAACCAGCTTGGTTTTCCAGAGAATTATACATTTTATTAAGAGAATAATAGATAATCTTTCGTTTTCCTTGATGAGTAATATCTAAGAAACGAAAGATATCCTCTTCGTCCGATTTAAAGTTGTCATCTTGAACGATCTTCATAAATATTGGTGATTGCTGAAGATTGTAGGCAGAAACGGAAGATAATTCGAGAATATTTAATGCCCGGCTATTACAGCTTGTAATTGAGAAGTGCAAATCAAAAGTCACAATGCCAGTATCTATATTATTTAAGATTTGATCTTTAAATGCATTACTATCTGCTGTTCTTTGCCGCTGCTGTCTCAGATCCGCATTTAACAGAATCAGATCCTTTGTTTGTTCATCAACTGCTGCCTTTAATCGTTTATTCCACAAATAAATAATGATTAAGACGAAGGCTCCTATGCATAAAAAAATAAAGAGCAGCGTAATGAAATGTTCGAGCCGAGCAATTTCTGCTTCATTTCCCGGCTTCACTCTTTTTTCAATTAAATGAGTGATTTCACCTTTCGCTTTCAAATCTGTTATCGTTTTATCTAGAATACTTCTTAAAGATTCATTACCTTCCTTCACAGCAATGGCATAATCTGCAGGGTCCAATACAATATCATGAATGACATACTGATTTTCAAGATGATATTTATTCAAGAAAAAAGCAGATGTCCATTTATTCCCAACAAATACATCTGCTCGCTTATTTAAAAGCATTAAAAGTCCGTTATATTGGTTCGCTACTAACGTAAAATTCGTATTTCTTAAATTCATTAATGTATTCAATCCAGTCGTCTGATCCTGCAAGACGATATGTGAACCCCTTAAATCTTCTATACCGCCGATTTTCCTGGCTTGGTCCTTTGGAATAACTAACGAGTCTGACATAGTAAAATAGGGGGTAGAAAAGTCAAAGTCCCGGTCCTTATCCACGCTATAAGTCATACCCGCTATCGCATCAATCTCTCCTCGTTTTAATGCCTCTTCTGCATCACGAAGGTCCATTGGGATAAATTCGAACTCCATACCTGTCTCCTCGGCAATCCGTTCCATTAATTCAATGCTGATACCTGTTAATTCTTCTTCTTGATTCATATAAGAAAATGGAGGAAAGGCCAATTCCCCAGCAACTTTATATACATTCACTTCGGCAAAAGTAGTAGAAACAAATAGAAAAGAACAAGCATAAACCATCCAGATAAGAGTGAAGTACTTTAAAATGACTTCCCCTCCTTTTCCTAATGAAAATTCTAAATATTTACTTAATGATAAGTAATCCCGTTTCATAAAGCAAGGACTCTATGAATCAATCTATTTTTTTCAGCCTATGTTTAAAAAATTGTGAGGAGGATATATATTAAGCAAGCAAGAAGACAACATCAAACGTTGTCATCTTCATAAAAGAGGAGGATGTTAATTATGTATAAAATAGAAGTCGTTGAAAATGGAGTACAAGCTATCAGCACAATCAACTCTCTCGAAAATCAAGGATTTGCTAAAAATGATATCTATTTATTCGCTCATGATAAAGATCGCTCTGAAAACTTAACTGACGCAACAGATACAAATGATGTAGGTGTAAAAGAACAAGGTATTTTTGATAGTATTGGCAATGTGTTCAAATCTCGCGGAGATGAACTCCGTACAAAAATGGCATCTCTCGGATTGACTGACTTGGAAGCTGAGAAATACGAAGAAGTGCTTGACCTAGGTAAATTAGTCATCGTGGGATCTAGCGCAAGATAATTGGTCTAATCCATAATAGGAGGACAATTGCTTCTCCATTTATATTAAAAAGCAGGTAGCTTAACGGCTACCTGCTTTTTGCTTGTAGACAAGCTGATTTAAATGTTCAATAAAGAGTGGTAGGGGATATTCCGAAGCTTTCCACAGGGCGATCGTCGAGCGGACGCTTCTCCAAATCCACTGAAGTGTGCTTATTTTTACTTTTGTCGACACTCTGAAGCAGGTAGCTTAGCGGCTACCTGCTTTTTTTCAATAAATATAAAGACCCGTAATCGCTCCGACCGCTAAAGCAATGACAATAACAAAAGCAGGGTGAAGCTTCACCTTCTCTAATAAGATATAACTGCCAATAATCATGAGAATCGTGTATATTGTTCCTAGTGAAATAATAGAGTCTTTGGCAAATTGATATGTCATAACGGCTAATAGTACGGCAATAACCGGTCTAACAATTTTTGAAATATTCTTTACTTGTGGCTTATCCTTATGCTTAAGCAAAATGGCCATTAACAATAGCATTAATATAATAGATGGAGCTATTGTAGCAAATAAAGCGATAAAACCGCCTAGAACCCCACCTTCTACAAAGCCAATATAAGCAGCCAACTTCGTTGCAATCGGACCAGGCAATGAATTTCCGGCTGCGAGCACTTCACTGAATTCCTGCGTAGTCATCCAGCCATAAGTGCCTACCACTTCATTTTCAATTAGCGGAATAGATGACGGCCCCCCGCCATATCCGAGAATTCCAGGGATAAAGAACGCTAGAAATATCTGCCAATAAATCATTGCTTTGCCTCCTTCTTTTTCTTAAATGGAAGGAAAACAAAAACAATGAGAACAAATATCAGAATACCTGGATGTACATTTACCCATTCGGTTAATAAGTATAATGCCAGAATGAGGTAGATTGCTTTTTTCCATCCGAGTGTATCTCCGGACTTTTTGAAAAACTCCCATGTCATTGTTGCAAGCATGACCGCAACAACAGGTACAACTGAAGCTGACATATGCTGAACCCATGGAATATCTTTATATGCTTGAAGAATCTGCAATAAGAAAATCATTAATAACGCAGTGGGTACCACAGAAGAAATTAACGCATTCAAGCAACCCATGATACCACCTACGCGATAACCGATATACCCTGCCATCTTTGTCGCGATTGGACCTGGCATTGTATTGGCTAAAGCTAACGTATCAGCAAATTCTTCCTCGGTCATCCATTTATACTTTTTCACTGCTTCTTGTTGGAAAAGGGGGATGGCAGATGGTCCTCCGCCAAACCCAAGCATGCCCACTCTGAAAAAAGCAAACATAAGATCTATCTGTATTCGTAAGCCCGGGCGTGGACTTGGGCTCGAAGATTCTTTTTGCTTTTCCTTTGCCGATGAATCTACCAAGCAGCAATCGCTCCATCAGTACGGGATTCAGTTCCGCCGATTAATACACCGCTGTCTGGATTCCTCCATATAATTTGCCCACGCCCGAAGCTTCCTCCATCCGCTGTTACATGAATATCATGTCCTTTGCGTACGAGTGCCTGCACTAAATAATTCGGGAATTCAGGTTCCACATGAACGGATTTCCCCTTCATCCACTGCCACCTTGGCATATCTAGTGCGGCTTGAGGATTCAGTAAATAATCGACTGTATTCGTAACCACTTGAAAATGACCTTGCGGCTGCATATAGCCGCCCATTACTCCAAATGGTCCTACCGCTTGACCATCCTTTGTTAAAAAGCCTGGGATAATCGTATGGTATGTTCTTTTTCCTGGTTTAAGGACATTGGGATGTGACTCATCCAGCGAAAAATCATGACCCCTGTTTTGTAGACCAATGCCTGTCCCAGGAATAACGATACCAGAACCAAAGCCCATATAATTACTTTGAATATAGGAAATCATATTTCCTTCCTCATCTGCTGCAGCTAAATACACGGTTCCGCCTTTAGGCAATTCATATGGCTGCGGATCTGATGCCATATCAGTGATGACCCCGCTTCGCTTAGCCGCATATGCTTCAGAAAGCAATTCTTCAGCTGAAATTGGCATCTCATCCGGCTCTGTGATAAACGCTTGGCCATCTGTAAATGCTAGTTTCATAGATTCGATTTGTTCATGGAGCGTTTCTGCTGATTGCCATGCTGGCTTAGACATTTTTTCAAAAACATTCAATGCCATAAGCGCTACCATACCTTGACCATTAGGCGGGATTTCCCATACATCATACCCTTTATAATTAGTGGAAATCGGCGTCACCCATTCCGGCTGATATTTACTTAAATCATTCTTCGTTAAATAACCTTTATGTTTCTTCATAAAGCTATCAATCTGATCTGCTAACTCACCTTCATAGAAAGAACGAGCATTCGTTTCCCCGATCGATTTTAGCGTGCTGGCGTGGCCCGGGGACTTCCATACCTCTCCGATTTCAGGGGCTCTCCCATCTGGAGCAAAGGTATCAAACCATGCCTGATACTCTTCAGTGGTAAAGTCCTGTTTAAATTTTTCATACGCCTTCTTCCAGAACTTGCCCAGAATTGGTGTAAGTGGATATCCTTCCTCCGCATAACGAATGGCAGGCTTTAATGCTTCAGCTAGGGATAAACGTCCGAATCTTTCAGATAGTGCTGCCCATGCAGATGGGACACCTGGGACGGTAACTGGAATCGTGCCGTGTACAGGCATTTTCTCAAATCCTAAGTCCTTGACTGCCTGTGCAGAAATGGATTCCGGTGCTGGTCCTGAGGCATTTAGACCATGAAGCTGATCCTTCACCCACACTAGTGCAAAGGCATCGCCGCCAATTCCATTAGAAGTTGGTTCAACTACCGTCAAAGCGGCTGCAGTCGCAATCGCCGCATCAATAGCGTTTCCGCCTTTTTGCAAAATTTCAAGCCCAGCCTGTGCAGCAAGCGGCTGTGACGTCGCTACCATACCTTTCTTAGCAAATACCGTATGTCTCTTTGATTGAAAAGGGTGATTTAAAAAATCCAAAAAAATTCCTCCTAATTAAAAAGTGGAAGAGCCTTGGTCAGCCCCGACAAGCATAAGACGCAATGGAAATGAAGGTGGTTTTTCCTTCAATTCCATTGTGCCTTATGACCTCGAGGGGCTAGGCTCTGGAACTAGATTAATTGAAATGTGAAGGTGGCTTGCTCAGGAGCGACAAGCTTAAGACGAGGCTCACAGAAAGGTCGATTTTTACCTTTTTGGGAGGCCTTGGCTTAAGACCTCGAGCTCCTAGCCACCGCAACTAGATTTAATTAAAAAGTGGAAGAGCCTTGGTCAGCCCCGACAAGCATTAGACGCAATGGAAATGAAGGTGGTTTTTCCTTCAATTCCATTGTGGCTTATGACCTCGAGGGGCTAGGCTCTGGAACTAGATTAATTGAAATGTGAAGGTGGCTTGCTCAGGAGCGACAAGCATAAGACCTCGAGCTCCTAACCACCGCAACTAGACTAAATAAAATGTGAAGGTGGCTTGGTCAAGAGCGACATGTATAAAACGCTTTAAATGCTCTCAAACAAGCAGGCTCCAAAAACTAGATTAATAGAAAAGAACGCGTTCACATTTTAAAAAAACAAGACTCCCCCTACATTGTAGGAGGGTTCCAGGAAATCATATAATTGATTGGCCCGCAAAGTGACAAGCAGCAAAATGATTGGATTCATGCTCTTTCCAAGCTGGCTTATCTTGTTTGCAAATATCTTGGGCAATGGGACATCTAGTATGAAAAGGACATCCACTTGGAGGATCTGCAGGGTTTGGTAAGTCTCCTTGCAAACGAATTCGCTTCCGGTTCTTTTGGACGGTTGGACGCGGAATAGCAGATAATAACGCTTGCGTATAAGGATGCAATGGCTGATTGAATAAATCTTCAACGCTTCCAAGCTCCACTGTATGTCCTAAATACATAACTAACACGCGATCGCAGAAATAACGAACCACACCTAAATCATGAGAAATAAAAAGGTAAGATAATTGATATTTCTCCTGGATGGTTTTTAAAAGTTTTAATACTTGTGCCTGAACAGACACATCTAAAGCCGATACTGCTTCATCACAGATGATAAATGAAGGGTTTAGCGCAATTGCTCGGGCAATTCCAATCCTCTGCCTTTGCCCTCCACTGAATTCATGGGGATAGCGCTCAAAGTGTTCTTCCTTCAATCCAACCTCTTCCAATAAATCAATAACTGCCTTCTTTTTCTCACTCGAAGACATATTAGTGTGCATGGTGAACACTTCTTCCAACGCATGTCCAATTCGTTGCCTTGGATTAAGTGAAGCAAATGGATCTTGGAAAATCATTTGCATTTCTTTCACAAATTTAAGTTTTTCTCTTCTTTTTAAGCTTTGGATTTCTGTATCTTTAAAGGTGATTTTACCATCAGTTAATTCTTCCAAGCCTAATATGGCTTTTCCTAATGTTGATTTGCCACAGCCAGATTCACCAACGACACCTAAACTTTCTCCCTCATATAACTGTAAGGAAACATTCTCCACGGCTTTGACATTCCCCTGCACTCTT
Source organism: Cytobacillus purgationiresistens (assembly GCF_030813235.1). GTDB lineage: Bacteria > Bacillota > Bacilli > Bacillales > Cytobacillaceae > Cytobacillus > Cytobacillus purgationiresistens. The sequence goes on from NZ_JAUSUB010000017.1 coordinate 47,986, forward strand.
TGAAGAACGCCGCCTCTTATAGGATAATATTTTTTTATACCATTAAGTTCGAGAAGGATCTTCCCTTGATTTATCTTTTTAGAAGTTAAGGCTGCTGCCATTGGAATCCCCCTCACTTTCTAACCAACAGCTCGCTGTATGGGTATTAGATATGTGAAACTCAGGTGGTTCTTGACTTCTGCACTTTTCGCTAGCAAACTGACATCTATCTTGGAATCTACAACCGATTATTTTTGCGTGTAAGCTTGGTAATGAGCCCGGTATCGCTTCTAGTACAAAGTCTGGATCATCTACATTTGGCACTGAGTTCAAGAGACCAATCGTATAAGGGTGCTTGGGATGATTAAAAATCTCCTCCACCGTTCCTTCTTCCACCTTTTTACCAGCGTACATAACCATTACCCTGTCCGCTACCTCTGCAACAACGCCCATATCATGAGTGACCATTATAACACCCATATGAAAATCATGCTTTAGATCATTAATCAAATCCAGTATTTGTGCTTGAATGGTTACATCGAGTGCGGTTGTTGGTTCGTCAGCAATAAGTAAACCAGGGTTGCATGAGAGTGCAATAGCAATCATTACCCGCTGTCTCATCCCTCCGCTTAATTCATGAGGGTATTGATTCATTCTTTTCTCAGGATATGGTATACCTACTTGTTTCAAAAGTTCAATTCCCTTTTTCGTTGCTTCATTCTTCGAAAGCTTTAGATGAAGCATAAGGGGTTCCCGCAACTGGAATCCAATGGTTAGCACCGGGTTCAAGGCAGTCATGGGCTCTTGAAAAATCATTGATATTTTATTCCCTCTGATTTTCCTCATTTGTTCTGGTGAGTATTGATGAATAGGTTCACCTTGATAGCGTACTTCTCCGCTCGCAATTTTCCCGTTGCTAGGTAATAGGCCAATAACTGAGAGAGAAGTAATACTTTTACCACAGCCTGATTCACCAACGATACATAATGTTTCCCCTTTCTTTAATGAAAAGGAGACATCACGGACAGCAGGCAATTGCCCGTCTGCTGTCCGAAATTCAGTCACTATGTTTTTGACCTCCAGTAATGTCTCTCCCATAATTCACCCTACTTTCTTGTTACTTTTGATACATTCCATTTGCCTGTCGGCTCTAATATTAACCCTTCATATGAGCTTTCAAGTGCAGCCGTTACGACATCATGGTACATCACAACAACCGCGTTATCATCCATCATTAATTTGTTAGCTTGGTCAAGAATTTCCAAGCGTTTCTCTTGGTCTGTTGTTGTTCTGGATTCTTCTACTAATTTATCAAACTCAGGATTGCTGTATTGTGCACGGTTAGATGATCCAACATTATCGCTGTGGAAGTTGGGATAGAATAGCTCAGAGCCATCTGCAGTCAGATTGGACCAGCTTAAGAAGGTAATATCATAGTTTCCATCTCTGGCTGTATCTAAGAATGACGCCCATTCCATTGATTCAATTTTCACGTTAAATCCAGCATCTGTTAACTGGGCTTGAACAACCTCAGCCATCAATATATAGTTGTTTCTATTTGGTGTTAATAGCGTAAGCGGTTGTTTATCATACCCATTTTTCTTCACTAATTCTTTGGCTCTTTCTACATCAAACGGTGTTCCTGCCTTGTCCGCAGACTCATCATAACCAAATACCTTTGGTCCAATAACACTATCGCTTCTAATACCTAAACCGTTCATTTTTGAAATAAATGCATCTCTATCAATTGCGCTGGCAAGCGCTTCTTTTAATTCAGGATCTTGCAATTCTTCTTTGCTGTGGTTGACTGTGAAGTAGTATTGCGGTGTGCCATCCACTTTCTCTACCGCCACATTTTTCAAGCTTTCCACCCTGCTTAATTGTTCTGTTGGCAGCTTATCGATAAATTGTACTTCTCCTGCTTGGAGCATCGAGATCGCAGTTGAAATTTCTGGTACTACTTTAAAAATCATCTTTTTAATCTCAGGCTCACCATCATGATAGTCAGAGTTGGATTCTAATACGACTTGGTCACCAGGTACCCAACTGACAAATTTAAATGGACCTGTACCAACAGGTTCTTTGTTGATATCACCAGCTTTATCAGCCTCAGGGCTAACAATTGCCGCGTTTGAGTGAGATAAAGAAGCAAGGAATGGTCCATACGGATATTTCGTCTTAATTTCGACTGTGTAATCGTCGATGACAGTAATTGTATCAACGGGTTCCATTAAAGACGCACGTGGGGCAGCTGTAGCTGGATCACGCAATTTATCAAATGTGTATTTTACTGCTTCTGCATTAAAATCTGTACCATCATGGAACTTGATGCCTTCTTTTAGTTTAATTACCCAAGTGTTTTCCTCCGGGTTCTCATATGACTCGGCTAATTTAGGTTCAATTTCCATTGTTTCTGCATTTCTTTCAAATAATTTTTCATACACATGGTCTGTTACATTCGCTGAAGCACTATCATTAGTCAAGATTGGTGATAGACCAACTGCATCTGTAAGGGATGCATATGTGAAGCTATCGATCCCTTCCTTATTGTCTGTACTTTCCCCGCCTGAAGCAGAATCATTGGAACAGGCAGCCAGAAATAAAAAGGCAATAATCGATATGAATACAAGTAATTTCTTTTTCATGTTTGTTCCCCCTAAATTTTTTTATAAAAGTTTGCCCCTTGATTATTAGATATCCATATTTGGATCAATGGCGTCTCTTAGCCCATCACCAACCACATTAAAGGCAAATACAGTTAGCATAATCGCAATTCCTGGAATAATAGTTAAATGCGGAGAGCTCCACATAAACGCTTGTCCTTGAGAAATCATTGCGCCCCATTCAGGTGTTGGCGGCTGTGCGCCTAGCCCGAGATAGCTTAATGAAGCAGTAGAAAGGATGGCTGTTGCCATTCTCATCGTTGCAAACACGATGATGGGTGCAAAGCAGTTTGGCAAGATATGCTTGACCATAATCCTAAAATCAGATGCGCCAAGCGATTTCATCGCCATGATGTACTCCTTTTCTTTAATAGAAAGAACGGAGCCTCGAACAATCCTGGCACAAGACGGAATCGACCATATACTGATTGCTATAGCTACATTGATCAAGCTTGTTCCAAGTACTGCGATAATCAGCATAGCTAGTAATATTCCTGGGAAAGAGAACAATAGATCTACTATCCTCATGATGATGCCATCAAGTTTCTTATAATATCCGCCAAGGAGCCCCAGTGTAACGCCTCCTATTAATCCTAAGCTGACAGCGACTATACCTACAATGAGTGAAATTCGTGAACCATGTACGATTCTGCTCCAAACATCTCTGCCATAATTATCTGTTCCCAGCCAGTGGCCTTCACTCAATACTGGGAGTTCGCTTGAAGCTAAATTTTGCTTCACCGGATCATGAACAGTAATCATCGGTGCAAACAGGGCCATTCCAATTTGAATGATGATAATTATTAACCCGATGACCGCTAACTTATTCTTAAGAAGCTTTTTCGCCGTTATGATAAATTCATGCTGTTTCTTCTTCTTTTTCGGCATTTGACTGCTTACTAAAGGCACTGTCTCCGCCATCCATATTCCTCCTCTCCTATTGGTATTTAATCCTTGGATCTACATAGGTATAAACAATATCAACAATTAAATTGACGAGCACAAACAGTGTGGCTACAAGTAAAACTGATCCTTGTACCATTGGAAAATCACGTGCCGCAATCGCATCGATCATTAATCTGCCTACACCATTAATCGCAAATACCTTTTCAGTAATGATGGTTCCGCCCAGTAAAGCCCCGAAGTTCACTCCGATAACTGTTAAAACCGGAATCATGGCATTTTTTAATGTGTGAATCCAAATGACGCTGCTTTCCTTTACACCCTTCGCTCTCGCTGTCCGAACATAATCTGCTCTTACAACCTCTAACATGGATGACCTTGTCATCCTGGCTATCATTGCAGCTGATCCAGTTCCTAATGTTATCGCTGGCAGAACCAATTCTTTCATGCCATCGATTGTATACCATGGGGCGTCAAGACCACTTACCGGCAGCCATTGGAGATTAACAGCAAAAACTAAGATGAGCACTGCGCCAAGCCAAAAGTTCGGAATGGATATACCAGCTAATGCAATGGTCGTTGAACCAACGTCCAGCCAAGTATTGTGCTTAAGTGCTGAAATGAGTCCTGCCAGTATCCCAATCACGATGGCGATAATCATACTCGCAATCGCAAGCTTCATTGTATTGGGGAGCCGAACGGCAATCGCTTCAGACACAGATTGACGCGTTTGATAGGAGTATCCTAAATCACCTTATACGACACCGCCCACATATCTAGCATACTGTGTCAAAAATGGATCATTAAGTCCTAGATTCTCTTTGATTGCTTCTATATCTGATTCAGATGCAGTTGGTCCGCCAATCATGGATGCAGGATCACCAGGCGCCATATACATCGATGAAAAGACAAGAAAGGAAATTCCAAATAGAAGGAATATCAACTGAAAAAATCTTCTGACAATCATACCTATCATTCTAACTACCTCCCTCTTAATCATTTGTTAATCAATTATGTTGTTTTGATTACAAAATGTTTCAAATTGTTTAAAAATGATTATAGAACATAAAAAAACAAAATACTACATTTATTTTCACTTTTTTAAAGATTATTTATTTTAAGTTTCCTTTTGTTTACTAAATCAGTAAAATCATATCAATTTGTAAATCTTTTAAGGAGTAATTGTTATTTTTTGTTTATTCGTGTTTAAAACGCTTTCATACCAATTCGAAATACGAATAATTAGGTAAAAATCCCACTTTTTCCAAAAATAAAAAGACTGACGTCGAGACAGTAAAATATTTCTACTGTCTTGGCGTCAGTCTTAGATCAACCTTTTTCTACTTATAATTTCAGTCCGCGTCTGCTTTTAAATCGACGCAGAAGGATATGGCTTTCGACACGAGTAATCCCATCAAAAGCATGCAGCTCCTCATTGATAAACCTTTCCAATGCTTCAAAGTTATCTACTAGCACATGCGTATGGAGTGTAGAGGGGCCTGTCATTTGATAACAACTGGCTACACTTGGATTTTCCGCCAATCCCTCTGCAACCTTTACTAATGAGCTTGGTTCACAGTCAATTTCAAAGAATGCCGATACTTCCTTGCCTGCTTTACTGCTATTGATGACAACAGTAAACTGTTCAATCACACCATCTTCAACTAATCTAGCAACCCTCTCTCGCACAGCTACACGGGATAAGCCCAGTTCCTTGCCAATATCAACATAAGAGAGCCTTCCATTAGTCGTCAATAGGTCCAAAATCTTTTTGTCCACTACATCCATAGGTATTCACCTTTCCTTACAACAATTAAGTGTATTATATGGGAATTCATTTCAGAATGATATAAAATAATCTGAAATTTTTCCACTATGGTCGTATTCGTAGACAAAAACAATCATTCTGTAGATTTGTTCTTTTATTTTGACCAATCAACTAAAAAAGTGCTTTACTTTCCTAAAAAAATAGACAGCCACTGCTCATATCGCGGTGACTGCCTACTTATTGGTTTATCCCAGCAACCGATTATAGATTGCTTTTGCCTGTGCCAAGTCCTTTGTGCCATGAATAAGCGCTCTGCCGTCATTGAAAATAACAATGCGCTGGGACTCCATATCGACAGATAATAAATATGGATTTCCTTTCATTGGATACCCTAACAACTGCATCTGCTTAGATAAATGAGATAAATCCAAGTTTTGCTTGGTTGGCGGTCTAACCTGAACGGTATCCCTTCCACATAAAACAGTTGTTTTCATTAAATTTTCATTTTGGAGGAATGGGTACGTGCGTGCCTCGCCACAAGATAAGCAGCCCTCATCCTTCGCCTTAGTTATCTTTATATTAGTATATTGATTTCTCCATAAATCAAAACTAGTAAATGTGGTGCGGACTGCATCCCAATCCTCGACTAATATTTTCAAAGCTTCCGCTGCTTGATGCGCGATTACCATTTGAACAGCGGGTGCAATGATTCCACCAGTATCACAGGTCATACCCTGAATCGGTATCTTTTTTAACAAGCAGTGAAGACAGGGTGTTTTGCCTGGAATAATGGTTAAGCTCATTCCAAAGCTACCGACACAGGCGCCATAGATCCAAGGGATATGATGCTTTTGTGATATATCATTAATTGCCATTCTAGTTTCAAAATTGTCGGTCGAATCGAGGATTAAATCCACATCTTGAACAAGTTCATCTAATAGATCCGGTGTGGCATCAGCAATGACCGCTCTAATGGTTACATTAGAATTAATAGCCCGCAATCTTTTTTCAGCCGCAGCTGCCTTTGGAAGCTTTTCATATACATCTTCTTCGGTATAAAGCTGCTGTCTTTGCAGATTGCTTTCCTCTATATAATCACGATCCACGATGGTTAGCTTGCCCACTCCTGCTCTTACCATCACCTCTGCGTTCCCAGATCCTAATGCGCCGGCACCAATCATCAGCACATGCTTCATGCCGATTTTTTCCTGGCCTGCTTGACCAATAGGAGGAAATAAAGTTTGTCTGGAATATCTTTCTGTCATCATCACACCTCCGTTCACCTAGTAATCATTCATCCTCCGCTTACTGGTGGAATAAAGGCAATGGTGTCTCCCTCTTGAATGATGTCACTGTCTTCAGCAAATTCTTCATTAATGGCCGTCATCGCGCTGTCGAGCTTTGTCATGCCATGCTGTTCAGCTACGAATGCTTTTAACTCAGCGACGTTTTTTCCTGCCGCATCGATTGTGATCGATTCTTTACCTGCTTCATCCTTCAAATGTGCAAAAAATAATAGTTTATTCATCTAGATCCTTCGCCTCCGGTTCTCCCTTTGGATAAGCTACCGTTTCGAGCTGGTTGCCAATCCATTCCTGACCATCTTCCCATTGTTCCTTTTTCCAAATGGGAACGATTTCTTTAATTCTTTCAATTGCATATCGATTCGCCTCATACGCATCCGCACGATGTGGTGTGGATACAGCAATCACAACAGCAACATCTGTTATATCTAGTTTCCCTACCCGGTGGGTAATTGCCACATCCGCACCGCTCCAGCGCTCCTGAATCTCTGTTCCGATTTGTTCAAGTTTCTTTACTGCCATGCTTTCATACGCTTCGTAAACAAGATATAAAGTTTTCTTGCCATGTGTTAATTCACGAACCGTTCCAATAAACGTTGTAATCGCTCCCGCTTCACGTTGAATGACTTGATCTATGACACTTTGTATATTAATTGGTTCTTTTGCGATTTCAAATTTCATTCCATCACCCCGAAATTGTTGTTCTATTTTATCATCCTATCCTCTTCCATCGTCTTTTTGTGAGGATAATTCTCGCGCCTTTGCAAACTCATGAGGATGATTCATATTGTATAAAGCGAAGTCTTCATTAGAGAAGCCTAATTGCTGCAGTTCATTTTCGTTTAAGATTCTCGTATTTATTTTCTCAAGAAACCATTTTATTTTCAGCTCATTTGCTCGGAGTGCCAACTCTGCCTCTTCCCGTATTTCTCTTCGATAAGCAGCAAACAATGGATGCAAATGATCATCGATTTTTGGTACAGCGGCATCGTATGAATCCAGCTGTTTAAGTAAGCATTCTCCTAAACGCGGAGAAATAAATGGCATATCACAGGCTACGATTAAATTCTTTTCTGTTGATGATGCATTTAAACCCGCTTCAATGCCTGCGAGTGGCCCGCTTTCTTTAAAACGGTCTGTAACTAACTCTTCTTCTAAAAACCGAAATTGCGCAGGAGAATTAGTCACAACGATCATTTCCGTGGTGATTGATTTTAATGCTTTTGCAATTTTTTCAATGACTGTTTCACCGTCAATGGTCAACAATGCTTTATTCGTACCCATTCTGCTTGACTTTCCGCCAGCAAGGATAATGCTTGTTGCTTTCATAACTCCATTTCACCTGTTTCTTGACTGATATTCTTCTATTAAATCGTTTTTTCTATTGTTTATCAACTATTTCCAGCGATTAGCATGTCCAAATAATTGGACATATGGAACTGTTTTTGCTAGATTAATCATGTCCAATATTTTTGACATAGGAGGACATTCCTTTGCAAAATCATATAAAGCAGATACGAAAACAGCTAAATTTAACTCAAAATAAACTTGCAGAACTTTGTGGTGTTGCCCGTCAAACAATCAACTGTATTGAAAACGATAAGTATGACCCAACATTGGCGCTTGCATTTAAAATTTCAAAAGTTTTAAATAAAAATATAGAAGAGGTTTTTATCTATGAATAATTTTCAGAAAGACTATATTGTAACGATGAAAGATTTCGTTCCAGAAAACCATGAGATTTTGCATACTAAGTTAGACGATATGACATTGCCTTTTACTGAGCAGGATCAAATTGATTTAGAATGCATGATGGCGTATTTGCGCAATAGCCAGGATCCAGAGATTGCCCGAAAATATAAACTTCGAGCAGGTACAGGACTGTCAGCCAACCAAATTGGCATAGCAAAACGAATGTTTGCCGCACGGTATGAAGATGAAAAGGGGGAAGTATATGAATATAAGCTCATTAACCCTAAAATCTACAGTCATTCAACAAATATTATTTGTCTGCCTGAAGGAGAAGGCTGCTTGTCTGTCAATCGAGAGATATTTGGTCAAGTGCCGCGATATGAAAAAATAAAAGTGAAGGCTTATAATGAAGAAGGAGAACAGATCATTCTCTCTTTTAAAGGATATGGATCGATATTGATGCAGCATGAGATCGATCATTTAAACGGTATCATGTTTTACGAGCGCATAGATAAAAATAACCCGATTATTAATAAAATTTAAGGTTGCCTTTTATATTAATAGGAAATGGCTTTTTGTACCTTTATACTCAACCATATACATTTGAAAGATTATTGTTATAATGATGAAGATAAGCCTATCTTCAATCTATCACTCCAGGGAGGAAACGACAGATGACTATGAAAAAAGTCTTAACAATCGCCGGATCAGATACGAGCGGCGGAGCAGGAATTCAAGCTGATCTTAAAACATTTCAAGAGCTTGGTGTATATGGGATGTCAGCTTTAACTACGATTGTAACCATGGATCCAAAAAATAATTGGCACCATAATGTTTTCCCAATTGCAATTAATACCCTCGAGGCACAGATCGAGACCATCCTTTCTGTTGGAGTAGATGCAATGAAAACGGGCATGCTTGGTTCTGTAGAAATCATCGAAACAGCTGCTAGGACAATTAAAGAAAGCCAGATCAAACAAGCAGTTATCGATCCTGTTATGGTTTGCAAAGGTGAAGATGAAGTGCTTCACCCTGAAACAGCTGATGCATTAAGAGAAGTGCTCGTACCACTTGCAACTGTTGTGACACCCAATCTATTTGAAGCATCACAATTAGCACAGACAAAGCCCATTAAAACGATTGAGGATATGAAGGAAGCTGCAGTTAAAATTCATGCCCTTGGTCCAAAATATGTCTTAATTAAAGGCGGCAGCAAGCTGAAGCACGAAAAGGCGATTGACCTCCTTTATGATGGAAAAGAGTTTACATTCCTTGAAGCTGAACTAATCGATTCAACATATATTCATGGAGCGGGCTGTACCTATTCTTCAGCGATAACGGCAGAGCTTGCAAAAGGACAATCTGTAATAGATGCCGTTCACACGGCTAAGGATTTTATCACTGCAGCGATAGCTCACGGATTCAAGCTAAATGAATATGTTGGTCCTACTATGCATGGCGCTTACCGCACGTTTGGTACAGACCGTGTAAAATTAGAGCAATAAATCACTATAGCTGAGCATCCTAGGGCACAGCTTGATATGAATGAACGCAACTTTAGACTTCTTTGTGTAAGGTTGCGTTTTTCTTTGGATAGAAAAACGCTTTCCGTACCTGTTTATTCTATTTAGGGATGCGCCTTTTTAGCTTTTACCGATTTTTTTTAGTAATATTGAAATGTAGTATCGCAGTATAAGACAATTTCATTCAGACAAATTATATACATGGTGATTTTTGAAGGGAGGCATATGAAATGGAACTAGTAGTAAAAGAACAAGTTCAAAAGGAACTAACCAAATTAACAAACAAAGATGTGTATATCCATTTGGAAACAACAAATGGAGCCTATGCTTCCCATTTTGATGAAACTTTTTTCTCTTCAGGCGCTTATATTAGAAACGCCCATTTAAAATTTGAGCATAGCAAAATTGCAGGAGATGGTCCTTTTCGAATCGGATTGAAGACGACAATCGGCTGGGTTTATGCTGAAGGCATTACACATTTTGAGGTCGATAGCCAAAACAGACTGCTTTTAGCAGGACATGACTTCAATGGTAAGCTTGCTGTTGCTTTGGAAATTAGTGAAACACCTTTTGAATAACCTGTTGAAGGGAGGAATAAACGATGGAAAAGGAAAGACAAGTTCTGGTTGTTTTCCCACATCCTGACGATGAAGCGTTTGGTGTGTCAGGAACACTTGCTTTACATATTAAAAATGGAACGCCTGTGACTTATGCTTGCCTCACACTTGGTGAAATGGGAAGGAATATGGGGAATCCGCCATTTGCTACCCGCGAGTCTCTTCCATATATACGTAGAAAAGAATTGCAAGATGCAGCGAATGTCATTGGTATCAAGGATTTAAGAATGCTTGGCTATCGCGATAAAACCGTTGAATTTGAGCAAGAAACAGCTTTGGCAAATCACATGAGTGAATTAATTGATGAATTAAATCCTTCATTGATCATCACGTTCTATCCAGGCTACGCAGTTCACCCAGACCATGATGCTACAGGTGCAGCAGTGATTAAAGCGGTTGAAAATATGCCTGCTGAACAACGTCCAAAGGTCCATTGTGTCGCTTTCTCCAATAACTGTGAGGAAGAAATTGGACAAGCGGATACTGTGCATGATGTTAGCACAGTCGCTGATATAAAGATTGCTACAATCAAGGCGCATATTTCACAAACACAACTGATGGTGAAAGAGATGGAGGAGCAGTTGCAAAACAGCGAACCTCAAGTCATGGCGCGTATAAATAATGAGCGGTTTTGGACTTATACGTTCTAATAGGCAAAATCGAAAAGCCACGCAAATGAATACTTTCTGTGAGCCAGCATGCGATGGATTAAAACGTTCTTTGATTTTGATTTTTGATTTCTGATGTCATTTATGCAGAGCTTGCTGCGCAAGGCGATTCAGCCTAAAAAGGACCCTGTACCAGGTTGGTTGCAGGATCCTTTTTTATACTGTATTATTCTTTTTTCTCGTGCTGTTCGGTTTGTCCTCGCTGTTCTTCTACTTGTGTTTTTTCAAGCTCTGATTCTGCTGAGGCAAGAGGATTATTCCCTTCGAGCATATCTTTCAAATTTGTAAGTTGATTCCCGTCTTCACGCTTGATCATTTTTACAAGTAGTGGCTTGGTTAATTTCATTCTTAAGCCCGTCGTTTGCAGGTTTGCTTCCAGTTCGACTTGAGTCCCCTCTTCAATTTCATGAAAGTCATACTTATACTCGACGATTAATCCACTGGAATCCGACTTCGTAGTAAAGGTTCGATTCTGCTCAAAAGCAAGTACTTCAATTGTTGAAGTAATATTCTTCCCGCGTATGCTGCGCGTTTCCAGGAACCTCGTCCCTTTACCAATCTGCCCCTCAGTCTCCTGCTCCCGCTTCGCAACAATCGGCATAATCTCATGAATATTATCCACATTCAACATATACTCAAAAACCTCATCCAAAGGCTTATTAATCATCACACTCGAACGAAAATCCGCCATACACCACACACCCCATCCAATTTAAATCCTTAAATAATACTTACCACAAAAGTGGGTGCCTGTCACCTCCATAGTTTGACAAATTTCGACATGTGAGACTTTTTACAATTTTTAGGTAATTGTTTATGATGGATGTGCATACATTAGTGAGTGATTACTCACTTTTAGAGAGGTCGGGGGTGAATTGTTGAGTGTAGATCGGATTATATTGTCTGTTGACCATGTTTCAAAGCGTTATGGAAAACATGATGTGCTAAAGGATATTCACTTTGAAATAGAGAGAGGGGAGATTTTTGGTCTTCTGGGTCCTTCTGGAGCTGGAAAGACGACTTTAGTAAAGCAGCTGGCTGGGCTTGAGTTGCCTAGTGAAGGGGAAAATCGGATATTCCAGAAGCCAATGCCCAGTTTAAAGACCATGGAGCAAATTGGATATATGGGGCAATCGGATGCTTTATACGGGGAATTAACTGCAAAGGAAAACCTCGAATTCTTTGCTGCCATTTATGGGCTAAAGCGAAAACAGAGGCAGATCAGAATCAAGGATGTCCTAGCAATTGTAAATCTAGCGGATCACGAAAATAAGCTTGTATCAAGCTATTCTGGCGGTATGAAACGCCGCCTTTCACTTGCCATCTCCCTATTGCACAAGCCTCAGCTGCTTATTCTGGATGAACCAACTGTCGGGATTGACCCGGTATTAAGAAAAAGCATCTGGAAAACTTTTGAGCAGCTTAGAGACAGCGGGACGACGATTATCGTGACAACACATGTTATGGATGAGGCCGAAAAATGCGATCGCCTCGGTCTGTTGCGTGATGGCAGGCTGACTGCCATTGGTACACCATCTGATCTAATAGAAGAAACAAGGACCGAGTCGCTAGAAGAAGCCTTCCTTGTATATGGAGGTGCTTAAATTGAGAATCTCAGCTCTCTCCTTACGAATATTACGACAAATTATCAGAGATAAACGAACGATGGCCCTGCTTATTTTTGCGCCGATTCTTGTGCTCACATTACTTCATTTTGTTTTTAACGGCAACGATTATGAGCCAAAAATAGGCTTTGTTAGCATCCCGGAAACAATGGAAAATCAACTAAATATCAAAAATACACATATACAGCATTACAAAAACTTGAACACAGCCAAAGCTGACTTATCCGATCAATCAATCGATGCCTACCTTTTTATCGCCAACAATCATCTTTCCCTCTTTTTAGAAGGAAGTGACCCGACTGTCAACAGCACTGTGATGAAACGAATGCAAGATGCTTTTCAATCTATGGGTGGTAACGAACAAACAAACAATGATATCAAGATTCACTTTTTACACGGGGGAAGTGAGCTCGGACAGTTTGATTATATCGGTCCTCTTCTGCTTGGATTCTTTGTTTTTTTCTTCGTCTTCCTAATCGCCGGCGTTTCATTCCTGCGGGAACGGACAACAGGCACGCTGGAAAGACTGCTTAGCACTCCTATAAAGAAATCGGAAATCGTATTTGGTTACGTAATTGGATTCGGCATCTTTACAATCATTCAAACATTCATTATTGCCATTTATACCATTTATGTACTTGGGATGTATATGGAAGGCGCATTTGGCTATGTTATGCTGATCGCTTTATTCACTGCATTAACAGCATTAACTCTAGGAATATTGCTATCGTCGTTTGCCAATAATGAATTGCAAATGATGCAATTTATTCCGATCATCATTGTTCCGCAAATCTTCTTTTCCGGTCTTTTCAACCTAGAAACCATCCCAGACTGGCTTAGCTGGATCGGCCCGCTTACACCGTTGTACTATGCCGCAGATGCGCTAAAAAGTGTCATGGTAAGCGGAATGGGCTGGAGTATGATTTCTAAAGATATTTTCATATTAGCAGGATTTTCACTTCTTTTCATTTTATTGAACATCCTAGCTTTAAAAAAATACCGAAAAATATAACTCATCCGTTCATTTTTACCATTATTGTAAGTAAGTTTTGAAAAAGGGGTTCGTTATGCAAGAATCAGACTCTATTATTGATCATTTATTCGAAGATGAAAAACTGACAGATAAGCAAAAGAAGATTATTGAAGCAGCTATCGATTCATTCTCAGAAAAAGGCTATTCAGGAACATCAACCAGTGAAATTGCTAAAAAGGCCGGTGTAGCTGAAGGAACAATCTTCCGGCATTATAAAACAAAAAAAGATTTACTGCTCAGCATTATCGCACCCATGCTTGCCAAATCCATTGCTCCTTTTGTCATAAAAGACTTATACAAAATACTGGATACTAAATATGATAGCTATGAGGGATTTCTCAGAGCAATGATTGCTAATCGATATGTGTTTTTGAAGCATAATTTACCGTTATTTAAAATTTTGATTCAAGAAATCCCTTTTCATCCAGAACTAAAGGAACAGTTCATGGAGCATATCGCCAAAAAGGTATATACACGCTTCGAAAGCTTAGTGGTTTACTTTCAAGAAAAGGAGCAAATTATCAATATCCCGCCAGCAAGCGTGATTAGATTCAATATAACGACGATAATGGGTTACTTTTTCACAAGATATTTATTCTTTCCTGATGCTGATTGGAATGATGACGAAGAAATTGAAATAACTATCCAATTTCTCCTTCATGGACTATCCCCTTTAGCTAAAAAAGAAGACGACTCACCTTGAAATGAGACCGTCTTCTTTTTTAATTACATTTCATTTAAATCAATTTGATAAAGGTGGTCATCATTATCGAGTGGGTTGCCGCGACCATCGGTATTATTGCTGATAAAGTAAAGCACCCCATCCTCAATGTATAGATCGCGAATTCTGCCTAACTCGGTGACCACTTCCCTCTTTTCCCCTGTTTGCAAATCAAATTCCAGGACGGCAGTGCCTCTTAAAGCGGCCGCATAAATTTTTTCATCTGTATAAGCAATTCCGGATGGAGCCCATGTCGATTTATCACCTGAGGTAAACAATGGTGACTCCATGCCTTCCTTTTCTTCCTCACCGGTGATTTCAGGCCAGCCATAGTTCTTACCTACCTCGATTATGTTGATCTCATCGTTAGCTGTCGGGCCATGTTCACTTTCATACATTTTACCGTCTTCTGACCAAGCAAGGCCTTGAGGGTTTCTATGTCCATAACTATACACGTATGATTCTTCGTAAGGGTTATCCTCTGGAATAGAGCCATCTAAGTTCATTCTCAACACTTTTCCTGCTAATGAATCAAGGTCCTGTGCCAGGTCTGGGTCTGTTGCATCTCCCGTCGTAATATAAAGCTTTTCATCTGGGCCGATTTTAAGTCTGCCGCCATGATGATATTCACCGCTTGGAATGTCATCTAACAGTACGCGGTCCTCGCGCCACACGCTATTATCCTGCTGTAAAACGACGACACGATTATATTGATTGCCGTCTTCTTCAAATGTGTAATAGGCATAAGCCTCTTTAGAGTTTTCATAGTCCGGGGAAAGCACAAATCCTAACAGTCCTGCTTCCGCAACTGTGGACAATTCCTTTTCTAACTCGACTTCCTGCCTCTCTTTTTCTCCATTCTCAATGATGACAATCTTCCCTGGCCTTTCAGATAAATAAAAAGTTTCTCCTAATCTGTCAATTGACCACGGAGTATTTAACTCTTCTGCGATTACTTCCGGCTCAGCAGCAGGAAGGCCACCTGTTTCCCTATCAGTCTCCTCTACCGCATCCTCATTTGGCTCTTTAGCCCCATTATTTTCCGAACAACCAGCTATAATAAGCAACGACCCTAACAAAGCTATCATGATTTTCTTCACTCTATCCACTCCTCGTATTATATGTATTTACTCCCTTCTCTCACACTTAATCGAGAAAGGTC
The DNA here is from genome assembly GCF_030813235.1 of Cytobacillus purgationiresistens. Lineage (GTDB taxonomy): Bacteria > Bacillota > Bacilli > Bacillales > Cytobacillaceae > Cytobacillus > Cytobacillus purgationiresistens. The sequence continues at coordinate 63,644 of NZ_JAUSUB010000017.1, forward strand.
ACTTGACTCAATAAACTGCTTAACTGACTCCTTATTCGTTTTCGAATACTCTCTTAATGCCCAACCTATGGCTTTTTGGATGAAAAATTCCTTATCACCCTGATTATATGAAATATAATGATAGAGAAGTGCGTCATCCGTTTTCTCTTTATATTTCAACTGAAATAGAATCGCTGATCGGCGCAGCCATAGATGGTCTCCTTTTGCCCAACCATCTATCGTTTGCTCTCTTACTTCAGGATAACTTGCGGCAATAGCAGCAAGCGGATTGGGCGCAATTGAATCAACGGTATCCCACCAAGGTTTTGCTCTAATCAGTTCCTCTAAAAAAGGCATATGTTCAGCATCGAGTTTTTTCATGAAAGCATTCAAATAATCAAGCGCTGTATATTGATATTCCCTTTCTTGCAGTGCCCATAAACGTCTGATTAAGTCAGGCTGAAATTCTTTAGTCAGAATCTCAGATTCCTTAAAAAACTGTTTAACAAGCTCCCTTCGTTTTGGCGTTTTTATTCCTAAAAAGGGAAACTGATTCTTCATATACCTTTCCATAGATGACGCATTTTCTGAGTTGCGGTGGGGCGCAAATAATCGCATGATTTCATTATGCATAAGTATCTCCTTCTCTCGGTAAAAATAGACTGAATATTAATTAAAATAACAATATTGTGATATTATGTAAAATGGGAGGGGAAAATCTATGAAAATAATTGTATCATTCTTTAATCGCCTAATGCAGCGTTACCTGCCTGATCCTTTTCTATTAGTCATTATTTTAACATTTGTCGTATTCGGATTAGGTGTTTTCTTCACAGATAGCGGTCCCTATCAAATGGTCCAATATTGGGGAGAGGGATTCTGGGGATTGCTTGTTTTCACCATGCAGATGGTGCTTGTGCTTGTCACAGGACATGTTTTAGCCAGTAGTTATATCTTTAAAAAGGGTCTTGCTGCGCTTGCCTCAAAGGCCAAAACACCTGGGCAGGCAGTCGTTATCGTCACCGTTATTTCACTCCTAGCGAGTTGGATAAACTGGGGATTTGGACTTGTTATTGGGGCTTTATTTGCTAAAGAATTAGCCAGGCAAGTTCGAAATGTTGATTATCGGCTATTAATTGCAAGCGCTTACTCTGGATTTGTCATCTGGCATGGGGGAATCTCAGGATCAACCCCTTTAACAATTGCCACTCCAGGGCACTTTTCGGAAGATTTGATTGGAATCATACCAACAAGTGAAACGATCTTTGCTGGGTTTAACCTCATTATTATCATTGCTTTATTTTTGGCTCTTCCAATCGTTAACCGTTTAATGCTTCCATCAAAAAAAGAGACTGTTACAATCGATCCTGCCTTGTTAAAAGAGGATATGTCAGCAGCAGCGCTAGAACAAGAAGCGATGACACCGGCTGAACGTTTAGAAAATAGCAGAATCATCTCTTTATTGATAGGAATATTCGGGTTAGTTTTTCTATTCTACTATTTCGCTAACAACGGCTTTCAATTAAACTTGGATATCGTCAACTTCCTATTCTTATTTTTAGGGATTCTGTTCCATGGCACCCCTAAAAATTTTCTCAACGCCATTGGCAATGCAGTAAAAGGAGCAAGCGGGATCATCATTCAATTCCCTTTTTATGCAGGGATTATCGGCATGATGACTGCTTCTGGCCTAGCAGCCGTCATCTCTAGCGCTTTCATATCGGTTGCCAACGAACAGACCTTTGCATTACTTACCTTCCTTAGTGCAGGATTAATAAACGTGTTCATTCCTTCTGGAGGTGGACAATGGGCAGTTCAAGCTCCAGTCATCCTGGATGCAGCAATCGCGCTTGACGTATCCATTCCAAAAGCTGCCATGGCAGTTGCCTGGGGAGATGCTTGGACGAACTTAATTCAGCCATTCTGGGCCTTGCCGGCGCTTGCCATTGCTGGTCTGAAGGCAAAGGACATTATGGGGTTCTGCGTGCTGACACTCTTTGTCAGCGGTGTAATTATCTCACTCGGATTTTTGTTTTTATAGGACAAAGAAAGGTGTGACCGCATTCGCATGCAGCATGCCTTTTTATTTTTTTTTGGCTCTGTTATCGTTTGTTGTTGATTTTTAACCAAAAGAAAAACCACTCGTTGATTGAACTAACGATTCCCGTTAGCTGAATAATTGAATTAGATTAATTAATGTTTCAGAAAAAAGTTTACCATCTCGTTAAATGTTTTATCTGCTGATTCTCTATTATGCTTAGAGGAGTACGAGTCAGTAAATCCATGTTGTCCTCTACATTTATGTATCTCGACATTCTTTTTATCTAAAGTTGAAATTAACTGGTCAATATTAAATGATTTTTCTTCTTGCGGAAAGAACAGCAGTGCAGGACACTGAGGTGATATTTTTACATAATCCCTAATGCGTGAACCATAGTATCCAACGATTCCATCAACACATTTTTCCTCACTACACAACCAAGCAACCGTTGCTCCTACACTAAACCCGACAACAAATACCTTTTGATATTCATTTTTAATATCTGATATCAAATCTCTAATTTTATGTAAAGCATTAATAAAACCTATATTCCCCATAAAATTACGATAAGCAATTTCCTCTTGAGAATAATCAAAAGGTGCTTTTTGTTCTAATAAATTCGGGCAAATGACATCAAAATCATATGCCGATAATGATTGACAAATATCCTTCATATGCTGGTTAATTCCATAGATTTCATGAATTACAATGATTGCAGTATCGGAATTTTTCTGTTTGTTAATCATTTTTCACCTCCCCCGATTATCTACTCTCATTATACAATTAATACTAAACTCTATCTTTGCTTCTTTCGTTAAACTGCCCGTAAGTTAAGCAAGAAAATCAACAATGACGTTTAACAGAGCCTTTTTTTAAAAAGATTTATTTTTTCTCTTGTATCTAACGCTACGTTAGGACTTATGATAAATCTAGAAAGAGATTGAGGAGGTCATTCACATATGATTGGACAATATTCAATAGGTGAGTTTTCCAAGAAAACTAAAACCACCATAAGAACACTTCATTACTACGATGAAATAGACGTATTAAAACCCGCCTTCATTACTTCTGCCGGGCGAAGGTATTACTCTGATGATGAAATCATCAGACTCCAAAAGATTGTATCATTGAAATACCTAGGCTACTCATTAGAGGATATTCGTGAGTTTATCCATTTGAGTGATTGGGATTTAAAAGAATCGATTCTATTTCAAAAACAGGAAATGAACAGGAAAAAAGAACATATTGAGCGCGTCATTCGCACGTTGGATCATGCTCTTCAGATTATAGAAGACAAAGAAAAAGTAGATTCATCCATTTTCATCTCACTGATTCATTCAATTCAGATGGAGAATGAACAAAAGGAATGGTTGAAGGAGCTAGTTTCTGAAGATATAGTGGAAGATTTATTCAATATTCCTGAAGACAAACAGCTGAGTATGAGCAAAAAAACAGCCACACTTTTCTCGAATTTGAAGCAAACTTATAAACAAGAACCTTCAAGCCCTCATGTCCAATCTCTCATAGATGAACTCTGGGGAATCATTAATGAACTATACCCCGACAGCACCACCCTTTTCAAAAAGCTATTGGAAAAACAGGATGAATTAGAGAATTACCTTGAAAGTGAACCAGCTATTTTCCCTTCTCCTTTCACTTCAGAAGAAGAAAAATGGTTAGGTAAAGCGATGGAAATATATTTTAAAGGGAAAGGTCTGATTCCAGATGAAGAACAAGCAAACGGAAATGAGGGTGCCCCCTCCTAATTGGAAGAGCTTTTGGAACCTGCTAAAAGACTCGAATCCACCAAAATGGATATTTATATTAGCCATTCTTCTGAGCCTGGTCGAAACAGGGGCAGGCCTGATTGTACCGCTCTTTACTAAATCACTCGTTGATCAGCTGGCTGTTTCCGCGCTTGAGACATCCCTGATTATATTGCTTGCTGCTGCATTTGTTGTACAGACGGTTTCTTCCGGGTTTTCCTTTTACTTTATGACTTATATTGGTGAAGCAATCGTGGCCTCCTTAAGAAGAAAGCTATGGGATCATGTGATGTTTCTGCCTATTCCTTTTTTTGATCAGCATCAGTCCGGAGAAACGATGAGCAGAATCACACAAGATACTAATATTGTAAAAAGCTTGATTACACAACATATGATTACCTTTCTAACTGGCCTAATATCGATTATTGGTTCTATTATTATCTTACTTTTGATTGATTGGAAAATGACGCTGATTATGATTATTGCAGTACCTCTTGCCATTCTTGTTATTTTGCCGCTTGGCCAAAAGATTTACAAGGTTTCCCTCTCCACTCAGGATGAAATGGCAGACTTCTCCGGCAACCTCGGGAGGGTGCTTTCAGATATTAGATTAGTAAAGTCATATCATGCAGAAGAAACAGAAAAGGCCCGTGGAGGAAAGGGGATTCAGCACCTTTTTAACTTTGGACTGAAAGAGGCTAAAATTCAAGCAGTTGTATCTCCATTTATGACTTTTATTATGATGCTCGTCCTTGTCATTCTTATTGGCTACGGAGGTGTTCAGGTCGCGTCAGGTGCATTATCTGCAGGCTCCCTTGTAGCGATTATTATTTACATGTTTCAAATTGTTGTTCCCTTTACACAAATGGCCGCTTTCTTCACAGCGTTCCAGAAGGCAATTGGAGCAACCGAAAGGATTCAAAGTATCTTGAACCTTGAAAAGGAAACCTCTGCAAACACAAAGAAAGTAGAGAACCCTACACAAGATCTACTGCTCCATAACCTTTCATTTGGTTATAAAGAGCAAACCATTATTAACAATATCAATCTCAGAATTCCAGCAGGAAAAACGACTGCCTTTGTTGGCCCAAGCGGAAGCGGTAAAACCACTTTATTTTCCCTATTAGAGCGATTTTACCAGCCTTCTTCAGGTAAAATCCTTCTAGGGGACACGGCTATTGATGACTTCAACCTTCATTCATGGAGAGATCAAATTGGCTATGTCTCTCAAGAAAGTCCTTTAATGACAGGATCAATTAGAGACAATATCAAATATGGAATCGAACGCGACGTATCGGATCAGGAAATCAAAACAGCTGCTGCACTCTCTCATGCAGATGAGTTCATCAACAAACTCCCCAATGGTTATGAAACAGAGGTTGGAGAAAGAGGAATGAGGCTATCTGGCGGACAACGGCAAAGAATTGCGATTGCAAGAGCCGTCATACGCGACCCAAAAATACTCTTATTGGATGAAGCTACTTCAAATTTGGACAGTTCTTCAGAACATCTCGTTCAAATAGCCTTGCAAAATATTATGCGTGGCAGAACAACCTTGGTCATTGCACATCGACTTTCCACCATCGTAGATGCCGATCAAATTGCCGTGATTGAAGGTGGAGAAATAACCGGAACTGGAACACATGATGAGCTGTTTCATTCGCATTCGTTATATGCAAAGCTTGCCAGCCAACAATTTAAAAAAGAAAGTTTCCCAATCTCATAAGATTACATCCATTGTAAAAGGCATGACCGCAGCAATCTGCGACATGCCTTTTACAATGGACCATGATGCTGCTCATTCCTCACATGATCCATATATGTCTCGGTATAGATTCTCTCTGATTCTGACACATGCTTCACATTCTCTTCCGAATTGTAGTTATCAAGCCCTTTTCTCTTAGCGACCCAATCTATAAAAAAGCCCAACCCCAACAACCCTGCACAAAAAACAAGGAAAAGCCACATGTTCATCACCTCAATACTAGTATATTCAATCATATCCATATGATCATTAATATTCCTTATTTCCTACAGTGAATCCTGCAGTCATTCTTTAATAAAGTAAAGTTGTTTTATTATTTTCCACAAGTGCTTATTCCTGTCACACCTTCACAGGATTAGGCAGGTCCTGAAAACCCTCTTGATAGATTCGGCTAATGATCGACTCAATCTCAGGCTCTTCTACGGTTAAATCTTTGATGTTATGTGTGCTTGTTATTTGCGCAATTAGCTCTGAGGCGGATACTTCATCACGGTTAAAATGAATCCAGTAACGATTACCCTCTTCCTTAAAAACCTTTCCACCTGAAAGTTGGAGGATGCAATCTGATTCCTCCAAATCAACAACTAAAGTACGAATTTTTCCGAAGCGATCTTTAACGACTGAGATTTCCCCATCGTAGACCTTCTGACCATGATCTATTAAAACCATCCGTTTGCAAAGCTTCTCAATATCCTCCATATCATGGGTTGTTAATATCACCGTGATATTCCGTTCTTTGTTGATTTCTTTAATAAATGTACGCATTTTTTCCTTTGCTACGACATCAAGGCCAATCGTTGGTTCATCAAGGAATAGAATAGGCGGATCATGAAGGAGGGATGCAGCGATATCAGCCCTCATTCTTTGGCCAAGGGAGAGCTGACGAACCGGTGTATCTAAGAATTCATCCAGACCGAGAATATCAGTGAAGGTAGCCATATTTTCCTCATATCTTTCATTGGAAACCTGGTAGATTTCTTTCAATAACTCAAATGATTCAATTGTAGGCAGATCCCACCAAAGCTGTGTTCTTTGCCCGAATACGACTCCGATATTCTTTGCATTTTTTTGACGGTTCTCATAGGGTATGATGCCGTTAACGCGTACACTCCCACCACTCGGAACCAGAATCCCTGTGAGCATCTTAATCGTAGTCGATTTCCCGGCACCATTCGGCCCAATATAGCCGACCATTTCCCCTTCTTCAATTGTAAAACTAATATCCTTCACTGCTTCCTTCGTGATAAATTCACGTTTTACCAGACTTCTGATCGCTCCAGCAAAGCCTGTTTCCCGCTTCGCAATTTTAAAGTCCTTCATCAAATGCTCGACTTCAATAATAGGCACCATGCTAACCCCCTCATTTACGATCCCGTGCTCTTATAACGGCTCAACCCCAGCATCCAAATATAATAGGCAATCACGAAGAACACTATACCGACGATCGGTGCAAGATAGCCGATATTCTCTGGGAAAAACGGTGTTTCTTTTCCTAAAATAACAGCGGCAGGAAAATAGTTGACGAAACCAAATGGAATCACAAACGCAGTGAACCATTGGACAAACTTTGGATAAATCACAAGCGGATAGTTTGTTAAATTGCGTGCTGGATACATAACGACCCAATAAAATTGTTCAGATTTTGTCGTCCAAAAAGCAAGGGCCGAAATAATGACGAGCAGCCCTCCCTGTATAAGCACTCCGCCTACTATCGATGCCAGCAGGAATAAGAATTTACCAAATGACCAATCAATACCTAGCTCAATGCTTACCCATATAAAAATAAAAATACTAAATATAAATTGTCCGAAAGCAGCCACATCAAATTTCATCGCCATAAAGTGAAAAAATGGATTAATTGGCCTTACTAAGAAGCGGTCGAAGGTTCCGTTCAATATATATGTATCCAAGCTGCGGAAATGGAAAAACAAGATGATGCAAAAACCCCATGAAAGAATGGCAATTGCAAATAAAAACAGCATCTCATAAAAGTTCCATGAACCTAACTCTTGAAATTGATAAAGCATCACCCACATCGTAATCGCTGTTCCAGAGTAAGCAGTAATCATGCCAACGATTCTCATCACAAATGCGAAACGATATTGAAGCTGTGCACGTATGCCTGCTCCGACAAGCTTGAAGTATAACTCTACATATCTCAACAAGGTTACTCCTTACCCCCCTTGTACGACGACTTTCCGGGAAGCCCGGTTCCAGATTAACCTTAAGGTCATATACGTCACTGCCACCCAGAAAAGCTGAATTCCGATGGAGACCAGGATCTCTGCACCAGCTATTTCCCCGATAAAAATCGCATTCGGGATATAATAGATTCCTTGGAATGGCAAATAAAGTGCAATGGTTGCTAACCAATCAGGGAAAAACCAAAGAGGAATGACAGAACCTGATAAAAGGGACATTGCAAAATAAAAAATATCCTCAATTCCCCCAGTTTCAACTAAAAAAAATGTTAAAAGTCCAAATGACATTTCAATACAATACCTAATCATAAAGCCGATAATCGAGGCTACAACAAAATAAAGCCATGTGAGCCAATCTGTAGGCAGTGCTAAATCCATAAAAATAAAAAGTACTGTATATAAGGGCAGAAGTGCTGTTACAATATAAAAAGCAACACTGCCAATATCTGCAAATAAATATCTTAATGGGATATCGAAAGGACGCATAAGCTCCAGAGCGATATCTCCCGTTCTTACTTTTTCTTGAATTTCCCACAATGGAGTTCCTGCCCCATTGACACCGGTCAAAAATTGACTCACAACGATATATGTAAGCATTGCCTCAAAGCCTACTCCTCCAGCTTCCTCACGACCTGCATAAAGAGCCGTCCAAATCGAGCCCCACATCAGAAGGAAAATAATATTGGATCCTAGCCTCGACCACACATCAAACCGATAAACACTTGAGCGTAGGAAAGACTTTTTAGTAAAGGTCCAATAAACCCGATAATTGAACATCCGTCCACCTGCTTTATTGTAAATTATTTGACTTTTTCATATTTTAACATAATTTGACTGTAAAAAAGATGAAATGAATGATTATTTTGAATATAGGAAAAATGTGGCATTTTTGTGAAAGGAGTTGGTTTTTTTACCATTATGCATTAAAATTAGTTTTTGCTTATAAATATTAAGGAAAAGGTGAAAAGGTTTGGTAAGTCCCACAAAAAAGAAATTAAAATTAATTGATATAATGAAATTTTTGATTCCTTCCATTCTCGGTATACTTCTCTTTATGACGCCATTAAGCTTCAATGGTGAAGTCACAATACCGATTGCAATATTGTCTGGATGGATACAGGATCTTCTCGCAGATTACTTACCCTTAATGATGATGATCATCATCATATTAACTTTAGCTGGTACGCTAATGACAAAGTTGGCTAAGCCTAGCTTCATTATGAATAGCCCTTTTTTCAAAAACTTATTTGATGTCACTCCTGCATGGGTGATGGTCAGAGTGCTGGGTGGACTATTTGCAGTTTCTGTGTATTTTGAAGTTGGACCTGAAGCTATTTGGTCAGGCGATACAGGCGGACTTCTATTATTTGATCTCCTGCCAGTACTATTTGCGGTATTTTTATTTGCAGGGTTGTTATTGCCATTACTAGTAAATTTCGGACTTTTGGAGTTTTTCGGCTCCTTACTAACAAAGGTTATGCGCCCGTTATTTAAATTGCCAGGCCGTTCATCTGTTGACGCTGTGACGTCATGGATTGGCGATGGAACAATCGGTGTGCTGCTGACTAGCAAACAATACGAACAAGGATATTATACAAGAAAAGAAGCAGCGATTATTGGGACAACATTCTCTGTCGTTTCCATCACATTTAGCTTAGTTATCATTTCACAAGTTGGTTTAGAACGCCTTTTTGTGCCATTTTATCTTACCGTTTTAGTATCTGGAGTCGTTGCAGCACTTATTATGCCAAGAATTCCTCCACTTTCTAGAAAAGCGGATTCTTACTATAATGATAAAAAAGCGAAAGAAGCTGATGAAACGATTCCGAACGGTTATTCAGCTGTAAGCTGGGGCCTTACTCAAGCCGTTGCAAAGGCTAAAAGCAATAAAGGAATTAAAGAGTTCTTCGAGCACGGTATGAAAAACATTCTTGATATGTGGATGGGTGTTGCACCTGTTGTCATGGCTCTCGGAACCTTGGCACTAGTCTTAGCCGAATATACACCGATTTTCACATGGTTGGGTATGCCTTTTATTCCTATACTCGAATTTATGGGAATTCCAGAGGCAGCAGCTGCTTCCGAAACGATTTTCGTTGGCTTTGCAGATATGTTCCTCCCATCAGTTATGGCAGCTGGGATAGAAAGCGAAATGACCAGGTTTGTTATCGCTACTCTCTCTGTATCACAGCTTATTTATATGTCTGAAGTCGGCGGCTTGCTGCTCGGCTCTAAAATCCCCGTTTCCTTCTGGGATCTAGTTATGATTTTCTTACTAAGAACAATTATTACTTTACCGATTATTGTTTTAGCAGCGCATATATTATTTTAATGAATTGTTTTCCGGGAAATAGTAAAAAGGCCTATCAAAAATGATAGGCCTTTTTACTATTTATATCGAAAGTAGGTCCAACCATTAATCTTTGAGCTTTTTCGACATGCATTGAATCGACTTTACTTTTTTTATATTCGTGTAAAAATAAATCCACTTGGACTTTGTCCAGCGCCAGCCTGAGATTGTCTGACCATTGTGGTCTTTAGGGAAGAACCAGAAGCTTGCTCCGTTTTTCATACAGATAAATGTGTTGCAATCTAAACTTCTATATGCAGTTTGTGCAATGATATGCGAGGATTGCTCTGCGATTGGCACTGGAACGAAGGACGGCGGAGGATTCGCTGGGAATCTGCAATTTAAAACCCCAGGTTCATTGTGAGGTCTAAATCGTTTCATTTGTTCTATTAAAGGCAAACGGACATTATAATGGCTCATTTTGAAGCATACCTTCCTCTTGGTTTTTCTTTTTAATATATGCTTTGCTTAGTATTATGCTCTAAGATAAAGCGATGATAGAAGCATATTAAGTATGAAAAAAGACTGAAGCAATTTGCCTCAGCCTGGTTAGTGACTTTGTGTGATATCAGCCAATGTACCTCGAGTGGTTTGTAATAAATTTGCCGTACTTATTTCAACTTGCATGCCGATTTTTCCGCCGCTTACCACCAGAGTCCCTATCCTCTCTGCCCTTTCATCTATGATGGTTGGAAAGAGCTTTTTCATACCAATAGGTGAGCAGCCTCCGCGAATATAGCCGGTTAGTTTTTGAATATCTTTGACTGCAATCATTTCTACCTTTTTCTCATTCGCTGCCTTTGCCGCCTTTTTTAAATCCAGCTCTTCCTGTACCGGGATGATAAACACATAGTGCTGTTTACTGGTTCCAACGGTCACTAAAGTTTTAAATACGCTTGCCGGCTCTTTATTAATTTTTTCTGCAACTGACACACCGTCCACTTTGCCATCATTCACATCGTAAGTAATAAGTTCATAATGGATTTTATTTGCATCAAGAATGCGCATTGCATTAGTTTTGCCTTTTGCCATTGTGAATCTCCTAATCGAATATTTTCTTTATTTTATCATCTTAAGGCTTTAGACGGTATACTCTTGCTTCATACGGTTGGAAGGTAAGCTTTGAATCTCTGTTGACAGGATCAGTTTTATAATTACTTAATAAGAGATTCTGATCGTCCAATTGCAGATTTTCGACTGTAAAGCCCGCCTTATCACCCGATAGATTGGTCAAAACGATGATTTGATCGTTTTCATCTTTCCTTGTATAGACATATATTTGCGGATGGTGTTCCAGCAGCAAATCATATTGGCCATAAGTGAAAACTGGATGTTCTTTTTTTAGACGTATCATTTTTTTATAAAAGGCTAGAACCGATGTTTCGGATTGCAGCTGGGTCTCAACATTAATTCTTGTATAGTTTTCATTTACCTTCATCCATGGCTCTCCCGTTGTAAAGCCCGCATTCTTAGTTGCAGACCATTGCATTGGCGTACGACTGTTGTCCCTGGAAGAGGCCCAGATGATAGCCATGATTTCATTGTTGGACAATCCTTCTGCTCGTTTCTTTTCATACAGATTTTTGGTTATTATGTCGTTATAATCATCAATGGACGAATAATGCACATTGGTCATTCCAATTTCTTGACCTTGGTAGATAAACGGTGTACCTTGCATGAAGAAATACATTGCAGCAAGTGCCGTTGCACTCTCATACCAATATTCCTTGTCATTTCCCCAGGTGGATATAATTCGTGGTTTATCATGATTTTCTAGGAAGAGAGCATTCCAGCCGTCATGTTCAAGACCCTTTTGCCACCGGGTTAAAACTTCTTTCAAAGCGACAATATTTAAGAACGGGTTTTTCTCTGCATCCCAAAGTCCGAGGTGTTCAAATTGGAAGACCATATTCATTTTCCCTTCCTCTTTTCCAACCCAAAGATGAGCTTGATCGACACCTACGCCATTTGCCTCCCCTACTGTCATGACATCATAGTTTCCATACGTTCTGTCTTTAAATTCCTTTAAATAATCATGAATTCCATCCTGATTCATGTGCATTTCAAAGGAGGAAACATAATCAAGCTGGTGTGGGTTCTCTATGTCCGGCAGCCCTGGCCGTTTTTTTATATGGCTGACCGCATCAATTCTGAATCCATCAATCCCTTTTTCCATCCACCAGTTTACCGTGTCGTAAAGCGCCTCACGCACTTCTTTGTTCTCCCAATTTAGGTCAGGCTGCTTTTCCGAAAAAACGTGAAGATAATATTGATTCGTTTGACGCTCATACCTCCAAGCGGAGCCGCCAAATATACTTTCCCAGTTATTCGGTTCCTTTCCATCCTTTGCATCCCGCCATATATACCAATCGCGTTTTGGGTGACTGACGCTTGATTTCGCTTCGATAAACCATTGATGTTCATCACTTGTATGATTAAGCACGAGATCAATAATCATCCTCATCCCGCGTTTATGAATCTCATTCAGAAGCAAATCAAAATCATCCATGGTTCCGAAATCCTCCATGATATCTTGATAATCAGATATATCATAACCATTATCATCATTAGGAGAACGATACATCGGACAAATCCAAATCACATCCACCCCTAAGTCATGCAAATAATCCAACCGCCCCACAATCCCCAGCAAATCCCCAATCCCATCCCCATTCGAATCCTGAAAACTCCGCGGATACACCTGATACCCCACGGCCTCCTTCCACCAAACCATAAAATACCCCCCTAAATAACGTGTCAAAATAGGTGCCTGTCACCTACAAAATATGACGAATTTCGACATGTTTTTGTTTAGTTTGTGTTTATTATTGATTTATGAATCCAGATGGCTGCTTGTGAGCCTTCTCCCATGGCGATTGTTACTTGTTCGGAGTGAGCTGAAACGTCTCCTGCTGCCCAGACATGGGGTACATTAGTCATTTTTGTGCGTGCATCCACATTTATATGCTGATTTTCTAATCTTTCCACTCCAAGCTGCTTGGCTAGCTCTGATTTTACTTTGTTTCCACCGTAGGCGATAAAGCCGCGTTCAGCCTTCATTTCAGCCCCATTTTTCAAACGCACCCCATAGAAGTTCGTTCCCGTCGCTAACACTTGTGCAATCGGCTCACTCATATATTGAATGTTTTTTTCATTTAACTGACTAATCAAGACTTCATCTACTGGTTTTTGTTCGTCATTTATATAAATGATATCACTTGCCCAGTAGGAAATCGTTAATGCCATATGAGCCCCCGTATTTCCTGCTCCCATCACAATCGTGCGCTTGCCTTCGACCTCGTAGCCATCACAATCTGGGCATACATACACTGTAATTCCTAAACAGGGCATAATTTCTTCGAAAGATGGAAGGCGATCCATTACACCTGTTGCCAGCAGCACTCTCCTCGCTACAAACCCTTCTCCACCCTCTGTTTTTAAAACAAAGAGTTCTTGGCTCTTCTCTGCACTCACTATCTTCTTATCCATAAAACTTACATTCAATTGTTTTGCATGCAGCTTACCAATCCTTCGCAGCTCTTTACCACTCACTCCATCCGGATAACCTAATATATTATGATAGCTATTACATATCGTTGATCTCCCATCATTCGCATCAATCACAAGAACCCGATGTTTATATCTTCCTAATTGAATGGCTGCTTGAAGGCCAGCGATTCCACCTCCAATAATCACACAATCATAAATCATTATAAATCCCCTCTCTATTTTGTATGATACTATTTTGTCCACAAAAGGAAGGAATCATGATGATCTATCTGCATTCTCATTACCGAAAATGCATTATCCACAGATTTGGTTATCAACTGTGGATATAAGCGGTTATCAACAATCTTATCCACATACGAACAACCAAGGATATTCTTCACAAATTCATCCATTAATTACTGATATAACAACAATATTCAATTTATACCTATTTCACAATGTCTAATTATCCACAATACCTTGTGGATAATTGTTGATAAGTGTAAATATTCTTGCAATAATCCATGGATTTGATTAAAAAAAGGTTCATTCAGCAATTGTGAATGAACCTTCTCTGTTTTACTTATTCATATGTGCCAAAAATCCACCTAATAGGTCATCAAGATCTTCTTCTTCCTCTTGTTGCTCTTGATTATTCTCGGCTTCCTTCTTTGCCATTTCCCAATCAAAATCAAGCAAGTCGTCTTCAGAACTCACTTCCATATCACTATCGAGGCTAGCCGCGATATCTTCCTGAGCATCATCATCATTGCCAACGACTCCTGAAGGGAGCTCCTCCTGCAGATAGAGAGCCTCATCAATATTGGATGAACTGCTATTTAAAGAAGCCAGCAGTGCGGTTGCCCTCATGGGATCTGCAATCAAATTGTAAACGATGCTGCCCAATAAAGCTTCAGAATGCTCATGCTTCAGCCAATCCTTTTGAACTTTACTTAAATTCCTCGGCAAGGGAATGGTAATCGTTTCACGATCCTTCGAATGTGATTGATTCACGCCTTGCATGACAAACTCAGCTATTTTACTTGAGAAATTTCGTCTCTCTATTTCTTTCAATTTCTGCATCTGTTTCAAAATATGATCGGGTGTATCAGAGGGGAGGCGAAAGGAAATCGATTGCCCTCTTTTCACTTCATATGAAGTAGATTTATTCATCGAACGTCACCTTAGTTCGTTTTTACAGGTTTTTTATCCTGTTTATCTTTATTTAATCTCCTGCTATGGTCAGCAACTAATTTATAATATGCATTGGCCATCATCCAGATACTTTCCTTTTCATCTTCAAAGAAATCAATATTAAAACCATCTAAATTATTATTCAAGGTTTTAATATAATCCTTCAATACGATCGATCCTCCACCAACAAAGTAGCAGATTTCTGTTTGAGAATTTTTTTGCCAAACATTACGCAAAAGACGATATTGTTTCTTTGCAAGATCAAGCAGAATCCGGTCAGTAATGTCGTGGACGCTTGTCCGGCTGCCTTTCACCATTATATGATTGCGGTTATTCTTTCTCGTAATGATCTCAACCACGTCTCTACGGCTGTCCATTTCCACACCATGCTTCGTTCTAATCTCTTCTCTAATGGCCTCTAATGACTCTGATACGCCAAGGTTAAAGCCCTGCGCTTTATCATCATCAACATTGCGGTCTTTAATTACTGCGATATCTGTAGAAAGTCCGCCGATATCCTGGATTAAAATACGCTTATCAATTAAATCTTTATTAATGATATTTAGATGATTATCCATCACAAGGTTAATGTAGGCTGCAAAACCTTCAGGATATACTTTTACTTCTTCAAACTTTATATTCACCTTCATCCCTTGGTATTTGGGGGTGATTAAAAATTCAACCTGATGTACAGAGCCCATTAGCTTTGAACGATATCCTGAATCTTTTCCTTCTTTAACTTCACGGAGGGGCAGGCCTGTCCCAAGCGTATAGCTCGCATCTACTACATTGCCCGATTTTTTAAACTCTGCTGTATTATTTTCACCTACTGCGTCTAACGCTAGAGCTGTGAATAGCATAACCAATGTCTGATCTTCTTCTGACTTACTGCTTCCAGGATCTAATTCAGACGCATTATCGCTCTTAGTCGCTAGATTCCCTACACGGTAGATAACATTATTTTCTTTTAGAGCAGGGGAATGGACTCTAATATGTATTCCATCTAGAGGGTTTTTACTGTCCAGTTCCTCAATTCCGATTACCGGCCTGTCTTCTATATCTCTTGCGATTACATTCGGCAGATTTATTTCGGCTTCTAATTTCCCAAAAATGGCTTTCAGAGAGTCGTTTCCTACATCGACAGCTGCAATTCTAGAACTCGTCATACAATATCCAACCCTTTCAAGCTCTTCACATAGGAAGAGGTAATATTTTAAGAGTAAATCAGATTAATAGAATTAGCAATGAATCGATGATAAAAGTTACCAAACCGTAAAAACGCAAACAAATAGCAAACTTCCGTATACTTGTATTCGCTTCATGTATACATTTGTTTTATATTTGCATACATACTGATTTAATAATAACTATACACAATTGCATACATGTTTACATTATTGTATGCAATTGTGTGCAAATATGCATACTTGTATTCTTTTTTGTATTTAAGTAAACATTGATGTATACACACGCCTCTTTCTCTCTCTCCACTACAAAACAGAATAAAAATATCCCTCATATAGAATACTTATATTAAGTCATTTCCACCTATACAGAGGTAGATGCGTAGCCATTTCTATCGAAAATAAAATAAATGAATATTTCAAAACGAAATAATTGAAATACTATTTTAAAAAAACTTAATTTAATTCTAAAAAGACTGTTATATCAATAAATATACGTGACAATGCTAGAAAAACACATAATTTCTTTTTGACCAAAATTAAGTAAATCGTTATTATAGTATAAGTATAAAAGGAGGCCCAACTATGACAGATGAAAGACAGAAAATTGTGGATAGTGTGCCCCAAAAAGGATTCTTTGGACATCCAAAAGGGCTATTTACACTTTTCTTCACAGAATTCTGGGAGCGCTTCTCATATTATGGAATGAGAGCCATCCTAGTTTATTACATGTATTACGAAGTATCTAAAGGTGGACTAGGACTCGATCAAACAACTGCTCTATCGATTATGTCCATATATGGTTCACTTGTATATATGTCCGGTATCATTGGCGGCTGGTTTGCAGACCGAATATTTGGTACATCAAAGGCCGTATTCTATGGCGGCGTGCTTATCATGCTTGGTCATATCGCGCTAGCTATACCTGGAAGCATTGCTTTATTCTTTGTTTCAATGGTATTAATCGTACTAGGTACAGGCTTATTGAAGCCAAATGTATCAAGTATCGTAGGTGATGTTTATAGTGAAAATGATGATCGCCGCGATTCTGGATTCAGTATTTTCTACATGGGTATTAACCTTGGGGCATTCATTTCCCCACTAATCGTTGGACAGATGATGATCTACAGCTTCCATTTAGGATTCGGTGTAGCAGCAGTCGGGATGTTCATTGGTTTAATCGTATTTCTAGTAACAAAGAAAAAATATCTTGGCCTTGCAGGAACCAACGTACCAAACCCACTCGCGCCAGATGAAAAAGGCAAAGTATACACAAGAATTGGTATCGGTATTGCTGTAGTTGCGATTCTAGTTGCAGTCGGGATCCCTACAGGCATGTTAACTTTCGATAGCTTTATTGCTCTTGTTGGGATATTAGGTATAGGGATTCCTACTGCCTACTTTATTGTGATGTATCGCAGTAAGAAGACAACAGATGTAGAGCGTTCTAGACTCATCGCCTACATACCATTATTCATTGCAGCAGTAATGTTCTGGGCCATTCAAGAACAAGGTTCAACCATTTTGGCAAGTTATGCTGATAATCGAACAAACCTTCAATTTATGGGCTTTACGATTTCACCAGCATGGTTCCAATCATTGAACCCATTATTCATCATTACATTGGCACCTATTTTTGCATGGCTGTGGATGAAATTAGGTAAACGTCAGCCTACTATTCCGCAAAAGTTCTCATTGGCACTATTATTTGCAGGGCTATCATTCTTAGTAATCTTACTACCTGCATACTTTGGTGGATCTGATTCTCTAGTAAGCCCACTATGGCTTGTACTAAGCTACTTCATTGTAGTGCTTGGAGAATTATGTCTATCTCCTGTTGGCTTATCAGCAACAACAAAATTAGCACCTATGGCATTCTCTGCTCAAACTATGAGCCTTTGGTTCTTAGCAAGTGCAGCTGCACAGGCCATTAATGCCCAAGTCGTTAAGTTCTACTCAGCAGCAACTGAAATGGCTTACTTCGGGATCATCGGTGGTATTTCCATCGTACTATCCATCGTGCTATTCATGTTAGCACCGAAGATCCAAGGATTTATGAAGGGTATTAAATAAAATAGTACAGGGTGGTCCAATAATATGGATCACCCTTTTTTGATGATTGAAATGGTTGGTAGAAGATTACTAAGAGGAAACAACTAACAATGATGCTTTTTCAAAATGGCAATCTCATCCTCTAGCTTCCTAAGCCTGCGATTAATCAATATTCATTTTCTTAATAAAATAAAAAACGCTAGCTCATAATAGCGAGCTAGGCGCAGTGTTTCATCATTATTCTATACCTCTACTTCCGTTCCCACTCCAGCTTTAATCGCTTTCTCATAAACGGAAGCTGCTGCAGCAAGATCAAAGTAAGCTGCACCTACAGATTTAAAGAAAGTGATTTCGTCATCTGCTTCTCTTCCTGCAATAGTGCCAGCAGCCAATTCTGTCAGCTCGCCATGAAGAACGGAAAAGCTCCACTTCCCTGCATTAACTGGGATGATAAAGTCTCCAGCTTCATCCTTCACTCCTTCAATCGTATCAGCAACTATTTTCGAACACCTTTGCAGTGTTTCTAAATCAACTTCCTGCATATGAGGAAGATAAGACCCCACACCATTAATATGTGTACCTGGTTTCAAAGAAGCTCCTGAAAAAACCGGCTGCTCAGATCTGGTGCTACAAATGACAATATCGGCTCTAGCAACCGCTTCATCGGCGTTCTCAGCAATCGCCACGCTCCCCTCAAATCCAGGCACAATATCTGAAATCCTGTTGCCAAATGCTTCTGCTTTATCTACCGTACGATTATACAAAATGACATGCTTGATAGATCTGACCTCACAAACAGCTTGAAGCTGTTCCTCTGCCATTGCCCCACAGCCAATGACTGCAACCGTTGTAGCATTCTCCTTGGCTAAACGCTTTGTCGCCACACCGCTGATTGCCCCTGTCCTTAACCTTGTTAAATAAGACGCATTGATACAGGCAACATGCTCCCCATTATTAGAATCACTCAATAAAATGACACCCTGAGTGGTTTTCATCCCTTGATTTGGATTTTCCGGAAAAATTGTCACGACTTTTACTGCGGATTTTCCAATGGGCTCCATTGCACTCGGCATATATAAAGCAGACGCCTTTTTAGAAGGAAAATCTAATACAGTACGATGCGGATTTAGGATTTCCCCTTCTGCATACGCAATTAATGCAGCTTCCATGTCTTGAATCGCGTCCTTCATTGAATATAAAGAACGAATTTGCTTCTCTGATAAAATAAGCATAAAATCCTCCAATCTTGAAAAGGGAATCGCATAGGCGAATCCCCTTATAAAAGCTTAAGCTACTTCCTCTTCATCAAGCTCCTTGTTGCTGCGTTCACGTACCGCAACAATGGCAACAAGTGAAATCACTGAACATAAGATGATATATAGTGCAACAGGTACATAAGAATTATCGAAGGCTGCTAACAGTGCTGTGGCAATTAGTGGAGCTGTACCACCTGCTAAAGCAGCTCCAATTTGATAACCTAAAGTAATCCCAGTATAACGGACATTGGATTTAAAGATTTCTGAGAACATCGTACCGAGTACGGCTGTAATCGGCGCCCAAATGATACCTAGCCCAATGACAGTTGCTACAATTAACCAAGCTACTGTGCCCTGATGCAGCATCCAGAAATACGGGAACGCAAACAGTGCCATTAATACTGTACCACCTACATACAGCTTTTTGCGACCAATCTTATCCGATAAGCTTCCCATGATCGGGATTAAGATGGTTGTGACAATCGTACCAATTGTCACGGCCCCTAAGGTAGCCGTTCGCGAGAATCCTAATTGTGTCGTGGCATAGGAAACGATAAATGTTCCAAAGATATAGAAAGGCGCTGTTTCAACGACTTTCGCCCCTACTGAAATAATTACTTCTTTCCAATGAGTACGCATTGTCTCCACAAGAGGAACCTTTGCGATTTCGCCACTCTCTTTTGCTTTTTTAAACGATGGTGTTTCATCGATCCCTTTACGGATCCATAAACCGAAGAATACTAGCAACGCACTCATGATAAACGGTACGCGCCATCCCCAAGAAATAAATTGGTCTTCGGGTAAAAGCGTCATAATTGATAATGCGATGGTACCTAAAAGCATACCGATTGTAACACCCATTTGCGGAATACTTCCGAATAATCCACGTTTTTCTTTTGGCGCATATTCAACTGCAAGAAGAATAGCTCCACCCCATTCTCCGCCAAGACCAATCCCTTGAATTAAACGCAAGATGATTAATAGAATAGGTGCCATTACCCCAATCGATTCGTACGTAGGCAGAAAACCCATTAAAACCGTTGAACCACCCATTATTGTCAATGTTATAACTAGTGTCTTTTTCCTGCCAATTCTGTCACCAATATGGCTGAAAATCACGCCTCCAAGCGGGCGAATGAAGAATGCCAATGCAAAAGATGCATAAGCTAACATCAAACCTACCGTCGGATCGTCACTGTGGAAGAAATATTGGTTGAATACAAGTGCGGCAACAGTTCCATATAGAAAATAATCAAACCATTCGATTGAACTGCCAACAAGACTGGCAATCAACACTTTTCTGTTTTGTTTCTTCGACATCCAGGTCGTACCCCCTATAAATGAAATAATAAAAAATTATGACTTTTAAATATCTTAGTATAATTATACAAAAAAATCTATATTTTTTTCATTATTTTTAAAAAAGGGAAAATATAGATAAAATCAGATAATAAATGATAAAAAATATATATTGATATATTAACAACCGATTTGCAATCAGGGCTATTAATTGATTATTAATGGGAATACTAAGTTAAATAAGGCAGAATTATATCAATTTGTTTCTTTGCCTTTCTTTTTTCATATTTTTTCCTTATGATATTTATGTAACTGAATTATGTTTTTATTTGAATATTGGAGTGACTACATAGTGGAAAAGAAAAAGGCATTACCTATACTCTTTGCGGTGATGTTCCTTGTGATGTCAGGGTTTGGAATCATCATTCCAGTCATCCCGTTTTACGCAGAGGAAATTGGTGCCACACCAGCACAGCTTGGTTTATTGATGGCGATTTATTCTTTGATGCAGTTTATTTTCGCACCCATGTGGGGGCGTATTTCCGATCGTTACGGGAGAAAACCAGTCATTATGATTGGGATTTTAGGATTATCACTCTCCTTCTTCTTAATGGCGTTATCTAATGACTTATGGATGTTATTTGTTGCTAGAATTATTGGCGGAACACTTTCAGCAGCGAACATGCCAACTGCTATGGCTTATGTAGCAGATATAACAACAGAGGAAGACCGTGCAAAAGGAATGGGCATGATCGGTGCGGCGACTGGACTTGGCTTCATTTTCGGTCCGGCTATCGGCGGTCTATTTTCGCAAACAAGCATGAGTGCACCCTTCTATGTTGCAGGTATTTTATCCTTCATTACGAGCTTATTTGTCCTATTTGTTTTAAAAGAATCACTTACAGAAGAAGCGAGGACTAAGCAAGGCGCCAAAAGACCTTCCATACTTAATGCCTTCCAAGGAACGACTTCAGTGTTATTTATACTGAATTTATTCGTATCCCTCTCACTCGCAGGGCTTGAAGCAACTTTCGCATACTTTGCTTCACAAAAAGCAGGGCTTGGTATCGCTCAGCTCGGACTAATTTTCATGATTATGGGATTTGGATCTGCACTTGTGCAAGGCGGACTTGTCGGCAGACTGTCAAAGAAATATGGTGAGGGTACGGTCATTCAAGGCGGGATGATTGTTTCAATTATTGGGATGGCACTTATTCTTACAATTAGCAGCTTTACTACAGCTGCCATCTTCTTAACGATTTTCGGTATGGGGAATGGTGCAATTCGGCCAGCAGTCTCATCCTTACTAACAAAATCTTCGCAGACAGGACATGGAAATATAACTGGATTGTTATCATCATTTGATTCTTTAGGAAGAATTATTGGACCACCGCTTGGCGGGTATCTTTTCAGCATTTCCATCGGTTTTCCTTATATCTCTGGAATCATTTTGTCCGTGTTTGCACTGCTCCTTTTTCAAGTATATAAAGCTAAATCGCCTAGTAAAAGTCTTGAAGTATAATAAAAAGATGAAAGCGCTCTTGCTTTCATCTTTTTCATTAGATAAAAAAGTATAAAATTCCCAATTAGAAAAATGTCCAGTTCCTACCGCCCATCAAACTTCCGGTCTCCTCCCTACGATAAGTCAGCATCGGTTCGCTATCGCTCAGCGTGTTTCCTTTATCGAAAGAACAAGCCCTACCAGTTTGAGGCCCACAGGATATGGTTCATGCAGACGTTGCCACAGGACGTTGCGCCCTTAGTCTGCGATCATTGATAGAGCAAGCCGCCCAGCGCTTTTCTTATTATGAAGAGAAATAGCGTTTTTTTAAGTGAGTCGATGCTACTTCTAACACGATTGCTACTAGTAAAATAGCGTAAGTGATGAAGCCGACCTCACGCAGATCGAAGTAAAAGCCTGATGCCATAAATAGCTCGAAGCCGATTCCGCCTGCGCCTGCAGCTGCTCCCATTGCTACGGCCACTGAAAAATTGATTTCAAACCTTAAAAATGTCCATGATAATAAATAAGTCGAGGTCGATGGCAGGACTGCATGCACGATGGTATGCCACCAGCCTGACCCTGTTGATCTTAGTGCTTCAAGCATCCCCTTGTCTACTTCTTCAAAAGCCTCCGAAAACGCCTTAACTAAATAGGCAATCGAGTGAAACAACATCCCAAGAATGGCTGCTTCACTTCCTAACCCAGCTGCAATGGCAAAGATTAGCACCCATAGGACGGTTGGAACCGCACGGATAAACGCAACGAATATTTTAATTGATTTTGACACCCATTTATTTGCTAAATTCACCGCAGACCATAAGGCAAGGAAGAACGCAATCACAGCTCCTAAAATCGTCGCAATCACAGCAAGGGAGATCGTAACACCTACCTGGAAAAGGGCTTCTCCCCAGCTAAAGTGATTAAGTGACGGTTGTAAAAACATGGTTCTTAAATTAACAGCCGTTTCCATTATTGCCCGTCCGATTTCCAAGCCAGTATAATCGAAGAAGAGAAAGGCGGTGACGGTTAATAAGGTCAGGCTAAGCACTGTCCAATTAATAACACTATTCACCCTATTACCTGCTTTAATGTTGATACGGCCTGCTTTATCCCTTTTCAAATAAACCGAGTCCATTATAAGATCACCCTTCTTATATGATTAGAAGCCAGCTCTATAATGATAACCGCTGCCACGATAAGCAGAGTAATTAATGCGACGGCTTGATAATCCAGCATTTTATAATATAGGTCAAATGCATAGCCAATTCCTGTACCCGTTAATATGCCGACCAATGTCGCACTTCTTATATTCGTCTCGATCATAAACAGGATCCAGCTAATCATTTGTGGCAAGCATTGGGGGATAATTGCTTTTCCGACGACCTGAAAGTAGGTGGCGCCTGTGGCTGTGAGGGCTTCATAGGCACTGCTGCCGGCTTCATCGATCGATTCAATGAATGCTCTTGTTAGAAACCCTACCGTCCCTACAAACAGGGCTAAAAATCCTGTGATAGAGTTTTGTCCAAATGACAGTAATAAGATGAGTGCCCAAGCAACTACAGGAATATTTCTGGCGAATGAAGCAATTAAACGGGCTAAAGTACTAAAAAAGCCGTTAACTGCAGTTGTTGTGGAGCCCGCTATTCCCAGGAAAAGAGAAATAGCGGCGGCTATTGTGGTTGCTGCAATCGACATAAAGATTGTTTCATTTAGTTTTTCAAGTATTTTCGGAAGCTTCGCTAGCGTGTCGGTTGTAATAATTAGGTTCTCAGCCATCCATATTAGTGCCGTCGGTATCGTTGCCATCCCTTCAACTAGATTGAAATCTGTCATATAGGCAGAAATGAATGCCACACCGATGATTAATAGGAAAAAGAGAATTGAGTGTAGTTTCCTTCGCTTAAAAGCCTTCTCATTCATCGCAATAGCCCCTTAAACTGTAATTAGCTCTCTTGTTTCCATCCCATAAACTCTTTTTATATATAACTGATCCAACTGGAAATTTGATCCATCGAACACGATGCTGCCATTATTCAAACCAATGATGCGATCAGAATACGATTGAGCTACTTCTACTTGATGCAAGTTCACAATACAAGTAATTCCCATCTCTTCAGAAATCGATTTTAAATGGTCCATAATCACCTTTGATGAATGTGGATCAAGTGATGCGATCGGCTCGTCACATAGAATCAGCTTGGGATTCTGGATGAGCGCCCGGCAAATGCCGACACGCTGCTGCTGTCCGCCGCTTAACTGATCACATCGTTTATAAGCATGCGCTTCGATACCCAGCTTTTCAAGCAGATAGAAGGCCCGCTCCTTCTCCTCTTCGGAAAACCGTCCTAATACTCCTTGAAGCGTTGATTTATAACCAAATCTTCCATGAAGGACGTTTTCTATCACAGTTAAACGGGGAACGAGATTATAATGCTGAAAAATCATTCCAATGTTTGTTCTTGCAGCTCTCAGTTCCTTTTTCCTGAGCTTCAGTAGATCCTGTCCACCAAACAGGATTTCTCCCTTGTCAGCCTGAACGAGACGATTGATACAACGTAATAGTGTTGATTTCCCTGCACCTGATGGACCAATAACTGAGAGAAACTCGCCAGTTCCAGCAGAAAAGTTGATGTTTTTTAAGACTTTCGTATCTGTTTGGTAAGATTTATTCAAGTCTTTCACTTGGAGTAAAGACATCGCAATCGACTCCTTCATCTTTTTTCATATAACTATTTGGATAGCTCACGGATTGGATCAAACCATTTATCTTCCACAGGTGCAAATCTTTCATCGCCTGTTTTGAAAAATAGAGCGGATTCTCCTGAGTCCTCAGGAACAAAGATTTTTTCATTATTGGCGACTTCATCAGCTGAGAAATAGTCCTGCAGCTTCTTAAATCCTTCTTCACCTAAGAGGTCCATGTTTCCAACAAATGGTGCATTTAACACTGGTGTCACACTGATTAGGATGAACTCCTTCCCTGTAACCGTATTAAAGGGTTCTGCTGCATCGTCTTTTACCCGATAGACTGAACCAGGGCGGTTCGGTTCACCTTCTACAATCTCAACATAATTCTCTACACATGTATCACAGAATGCTGCTACATCAGCATTTCCATTAAGTAGATTAACCGCTGATCCTTGATGGGAGTTTCCGAAAAGTACTTGTGAGAATAACGGACCGCCCTCCATGAGATCAGTCTCTGCTAAATTTTCATCGGAGAAGTGCGAGATAATCCCTGATGAGGGTACTTTAAAGCCTGAAGTGGAGCTATTTGAAACGAATGACATTTTTTTCTCAGCGATCTTATCTAGCGAGAACTCTCCTGCTTCTTTGAAGTCTTCTTGATCATCTTTATTGACTGCTAACCAGCTGTAGTAGACGGCATCATCCAGCGTGCCTGAGCTGCCTGTTGGAACGACTAAGGGCTTGATGGCCTCGTTTCTGTTGTTTGCTTCTATATAGCCTTGAGCACCCATGAAGGCAAGCTCCGCGTTATTATTCACGAGCGTCTCTATCGCGATTGCATAATCGGTTGTAAGATGATGCTTAACTTCTTGACCAGTCGCATCTGTGATTAATGCACCAATTTCATCACGTGAAGATTTCATATCAGATCCAGACTCATTGGGATACCAAACAATATCAATTTCCCCATCAGCTGCCTCTGTATTCTTTCCCCCTGTACCACTGCTTTCTGAACAGGCTGCCAATAACAACATCAACATCAAAACTAAAATAAAAACCGGGCTCTTCCTTCTCATCCTAATCACTCCCTAAAAGCTATTTTTATACTCTAAAGCATCCCTTTGGCAGTTTCATTTAAACACAGAACTCCCGCCAGATGTTTGAATTTACAGTCTTTTTACAAGAACAAAACCTACTTCACAAATGGCGGACAGAATGGGTGCCTGTCACCTACAAATTTCGACAAATCCCCTGGTTGGCTGGGGGGACCGAATGCGCCGTGGTAGTCGGTTCCGCCTGTTGTGATTAGGTTGTGATGCTGGCTTAGGGTTTGTATTTTTTGGTGATCGGTTTGGGTGTGGTCTGGATGGTACAGTTCAATTCCGTCCAGGCCAATAGGAACAAGTTCAGGGATTAGATCATAGGAGTCTAGCTGACCTGGGTGGGCAATGACGGCGAGCCCGCCATCGGCCTTGATGGCACGAATGGCATCGAAGACGTCAGCGTATATGATGTCACCTGCTGCCACACCATCCCCTTTAAATAGTGACTGGTATAAATTCTTATATTCACTAGAATGATAGGGTGCATCTGTTAACTGCCTCATAATATGCTGCTTATAAATAACCTTGCCAGGCATAACAGACGCAAGAATTTCATCAGGATTAAGCTCAATTCCACTTTTCCTTATTTGATCGATTTGCCATAAGGAATGGGCATGTCTTCTTTCAAGCACTGGCTGGCAAAGTTCCTGTATATGTGAGGATTGCAGAACATAGTCATATCCCAGCACATGGACTTTGCGATTTCTTTTAAAATCGAAAGCCGAGATTTCAATTCCTGGAATAATTGTCATGTCATAGGCTTCACCCAACACCTTAGCTTCTGCCAATCCAGCCACTGTATCATGATCGACAAAGCTGAGATGTGTCACATGTTGTTCTCTTGCCTTTTTCAGCACTTCCTCCATACTATCCGCACCGTCAGAATAGTGACTATGCACATGCAAATCAGCAATCATATGAATGCTCCAGCATTTGTATATTTTCTTAGCTTCATATCAAACACCTTGTCGCAAAGACCATCCATAAACTCGATATCATGAAACACACCTGCAAGCGTCGTACCATCAGCTTTTAGTTTTTCAATCACTTCACGCACCTTTAGCTTTGACTGATGATCTAAGCTCGCTGTGGGTTCATCCAACAGTAAGAGACGCGGCTTCTTCACTGCTGCCATCGCAATATTTAACCGCAGCTTTTCTCCTCCTGAAAATGTAGTAGGATAGGTATCCCATAGCTTTCTATCAAGTTCAAAATGTGACAGGACATGCTCTGCTTCCTCTTTCGCTATCGATGGCTCCTTCCCCATCTCTAACACAGATTGTTCAACGAGCTGCCTCGAGGTCGTCCTCGGCATCACATTTAAAAATTGAGAGACATAACCAATTTCATATTTCCTTAAGTAAAGGATTTGCCGCTCTTCGGCTTTTAAAAGATCCACTTCACCATACTTCTCGGAATCGAACAGGATGCGCCCTTCATCCGGAAGATAGGTACGGTAAATGCTTTTTAAGATCGTAGATTTTCCGCTTCCGCTTTTACCAGTAATTCCAATGAATTCACCCTTATCTACCGAAAAGTTAATCTCCTCAACCGCTTGGATGGTTTGATGTAGATGAGCGATGTTAAACTTCTTTCCAAAACCCTCGATTCTCAAAAATGTCATCCTAATACCTCCATTCCCGCTGGTATTCTGCGATAGTTTGTTTGCGTAAGGAGATCACCGTTTACCATTGTGGCAGTGAGCATTGGGTAACCATCACCTAGTCTCTCGATAATGAGAATATCCGCTTTTTTTCCGGGCTTGATGGAGCCTATTTCTTGATCCAGCTTTACCGCTTTTGCAGGATTTAGCGTCACCATCATAAACATCTGGTGAAGATCATGCCCGTATTTTTCATGAAGGGCAAATACAGCATGCAGCAATGCCGGAGGATAATAGTCACTGCATAGAATATCTGCGCTTTTATGTTCAATCGCTTCTGCTGCAGATAAATTACCAGAATGAGAACCCCCTAATAAAATGTTCGGTGCACCGACGATTGTCTGAAGCCCACATTTCTTCGCTTTTTCAGCCACCTCTAATGTAATCGGGAATTCACTGATGGTCGTACCAATTGATTTCACCAAATCGATTTTTCGCACATGATCATCATCATGGGAAGCGACAGCAATGCCATGAGATAACGCAAGCTCGGCAACCTCTTTCATTTTCTCCATGTTCATAGTGGGACTATTGACTCGATCACTAATAATGTGATCCAGCTCTTCCTCAGTTAAATCACGATAGCCCCGCAGTGTATCGCGATAAATTTCTAAGTCGCGATACTGCCCTTGACCTGGTGTATGGTCCATAAATGAAAGCAAATGGACTTTCCCCTCCTCAATATTGGAAACAAGACGGTCAATTTCACCAAGGTTATCTATCTCAAACCTGGCATGCAGTCTGTGACGAATTAAATGGGGCTGATGATGGGTTGCATGAATGGCGTCCACTAGCCGTTGCACATTTTTGGGATAACGCATCGGTTTATGGGTAAAAATATCCTCGCGATAGAATGATAGCGAGTGAAACATTGTAGTAATTCCATTGCCGATTAATATTTTTTCCGCTTCTCGCAAGCTCATATCGACGTCCATCATACTTGTAGGCCTCGGGGAGACAATGGTTTCAATATAGTCTGAATGAATATCAATAAAGCCTGGAGAAATATACCCTCCCTTGGCATCAATTAATTCGGCCAGCGGGTATTGATTGATCTCATTCTCTCTTATAATGGCTTGAATCGATTCTCCTTCAATAACCACCGCATAGCCTTTTACAATCTCTTTTTCCATCACTATTTGACCATTATGGATGACAAACATTCTATCCCTCCTCCTAAAGCAGTGAATAAACTAACTGCTGTGTATATGGGCTTTGCGGATCTTCTAATATTTGATCGGTTAAGCCTTCTTCAACTACCGCACCATTCAGCATGACAAGTGTACGGTCGGCAAGCATCCGAATGACCGCCAGATCATGCGATACAACAATCATGCTAATGCCTAGTTCCCTCTGAATCTTTTTAATTAAATCTAGAACACTCGCTTGGACAGATAAATCAAGCCCTGTCGTTACTTCATCTAAAAAGAGGACTGGCGCTTGATTGGAGAGTGCCTTGGCAATTTGTACACGCTGCTGCATTCCGCCCGAAAAGCGTCTCGGCTCTTCTTTCATGCGAAAAAGCGGGATATGAACCTTCTCAAGCAAGGTTTTTCCGATTACTTCCATTTCTGCAACATTGCGGCCCCCCGCAGCAATGAGCTTCTCAGCAATATTCCCAATCGCTGAAAAATCCATTTTCAAACCTTTCATCGGGTTTTGATAGACCATGCCGAAATAGTGATTACGAATATATCGCTTTTGCTGATTGGATAAAGTGAATACATTTTCTCCATCAAGGTCTGAAATATTGATGGATGCCTCCCCGGCAGTCAATTCTTCATCAAAATAAAGACATTGCATCAAAGTCGATTTACCACTGCCGCTTTCGCCTACAATCCCCAATATTTCCCCAGGAAATAAATCAAACGATATATTTTGACAAGCATAGACCGTACGGCAATGCGGGCAATAGTTTTTTTCCAACTGTCTACCGATAGGATTCTTGCACATTCTGCAGCCAGGACCAAACTGCTTCTCTAAATTTCTAACGGATAACATTGGTTGTTCATGCATAGTTATTCTCCACCTCTGCCTTCTCAGCTTGATTCAGTCTTTCCATGCAATAGCTGGTGTCATTGCATTGATAGCTTACTTCACCGGTATCTGCCGCAAGCACTTCATCCAGGAACACATCACTCGTACCGCAAAGACGACATTGCTTGCCTGAGAAGGACTCGACTTTAAATGGATAATCATCGAAAGCAAGTGAACGCACATCTGTAAAAGGCGGAACCGCATAGATCTTCTTCTCTCTGCCTGCTCCAAGAAGGATCAGAGCCTCAGACTGATGCATTTTGGGATTATCAAACCTTGGAATGGGGCTGGGCGCCATCACATAACGATGATTCACATAAACAGGGTGGTCCGCTCCCGTAGTCGTTCTTCCAAACTTCATAATCTGTTCAAAAAGCTGTAACCACGCACCGCTATATTCCTCTTCAGAATGGAGGATTTTCGTCATATATTCTCTTGCCTCCACATCGCGAAGCGGCTCTGGTGCCGGAACTTGCAGGACGAGGATTTGATTAGAATCCAGAGGAACCTCAGGAATCCGATGCCTTGACTGAATGATTGTTGCTTCCTGTGTCAGATCTGTTACCTCCACACCTGTTGTCGTCTGCACAAGCTTCTTAATACTTACTGCATTGACTGATTCATCCGATCCTTGATCAATCACCTTTAATACATCCTCACAGCCAATGATGGAGAGCGTGATTTGCAAACCGCCAGTCCCCCAACCACGGGCAATTGGCATCTCCCTTGAAGAAAACGGCACTTGATACCCAGGTATAGCAACTGCCTTTAAAATTGCGCGGCGGATTTCTTTTTTAGATCCTTCATCAAAAAACGCAAAGTGATGATTTGTCTTCATTGGCTTGCCCCTCCATTCCTAACTTGCCGAACGCTATCCAGCTTTGATTGGAAAGTGACATAGTGAGGGAGCTTTAGGTGCGAAATAAAGCCAGTTGCCTCCACCGAATCAATATGAAGCAGGACAAATTCTTCATCATGTGTTGGAAAAGGAGAACCCGGATGCTCTAAACATTGATCAAGAATACTCATCGCAATCGCCTTCGTCTCATTTTGTCCATAACAGACGCCGTATCCTATCTCAAATTCCATTTCATCTTCATTTTCTTCATTCTTCACTTTAACGGGAACGAAGGATTCAACTTCCGTCACTTCCATTTCACCAATATAATAATGATTCTCTTCAATATCCATGTCTTCATACGGGTGACCGACATATATAGGAACATTGCCGACTCGCACCTCACCGACAGTTGGATGCACCTGGCCATAGCCGCGTAATGAAGCATAGCCCAAAGCAGTCACAGCCCCTGTTTGTCCACGAGTCAATGTTTGCAGCTTTGCACTTCTAGGAGCAGGAAATTGAATACTTTGCTTAGTAATATCAAATGGAACCTTTTCATCTTTTTCATACGTCTTAAACAGCCCTTCTTCGCGAAGGTAATCGACTACCTTTGGAAAAAATTCTGGCTGCCTGCCCTGCTCGATTTTACTCAATTGATCCTTATAGTCCAGGAGCCACTTCTCATTTTCATCAGAATCCTCATCCAATAAATTGAAATCGAGTAACCTATGTGTATAGTCAGTTGTCGCGCCTAATAGCTGGCCGCCAGGAATGTCCTTAAAGCTCGCTGATATTCGCCTTTTCGTGAACATCGCTTCTGTCTCAACCGTTTCGCTGTAATAAAGACGGGGCAATGTCGAGCGATGTGCTCTCATAAGAAACACAGCTTCCTCCATGCTTCCCCCTGCCTGCTTAATTGCAAGCGCCGCTAAGTAAGGTGCGTACAGGCTGCTTTCCGACATCACTTGATCAACAAGTGCCTTCATTGTTGCGAGAATGTTTTCCACTTCAATGATTTTCCCGCCCTGCAGTCGCTCGTATTGGAGCCTGTTTATTGAAGCTTCAATGGCTTCTGTTCCACCTTTTACAGCCACATAGCCCATTTATTTCACCTCTTCCGCATGTATGACAGTCGTCGTTCTCGGCAAGCAAGCGAGCTGGCCGACCTCGTCAGTGAAGAGGAGATCAATGCCGGTGGGGTACTCTTTGATTTTCTCTTGTCTAGCTGCCGTCATGGCTAGCGTGAAGCTGATGTGAAGTTCTGCTTCACTCCGAATGCCCGGACCAGATAACGTCAATCCCCCTTGATTAGAAAGGTGCTCCTCTTCAATAATCCAAGTAGCTGAACCATTCGGATCAATTAATGACCCGTTTTTACAGACAAGCATGGCGTCAACAAGCTCTCTCTCTGCGCATCCCTTAACCGCTATGATAAAATCTGCTTCTTCTATAGGGGCATGCTGTGCCAATGTATATTGTGAAATCTTTTCTTTCAGCTCTATTTGATCTGCTGGCAGGATATGAAAGGTAACCTCTGCATCAAGCAATGTTAAAGCCGCTAATAACGTCGTATCATAACAAGAGAGTTGCCGTTTTTTTGACTCTTCATTAACTGTAATTGTTGAAATCGTACCGGGCTTTGCCATACTATCCAATATCTTTCGGAAAACATGCTGCGTGTGATGTATTTGATCGATCCCCATGCGCTCTCTCCCCTTTCATCCGTTAAACATCCATTGTGTGAAACTGAACCTTTGTTTTAAAAATCTCTGCTTGTTCTTTTGCTTGGTCAACTAGCAGCTTTTTCTCCAATTTCATCAGCTTTTCGTCCCATTTCAAGGAGATCGGAAGGTTGACTTGATAAGCTGCATCAATAACTGCCAAATGCTGCGCAAGGTCGTCCTTCATACCAACGACCAGCCCGATGCCAATCTCGCCTTTTATCTCCACCTTCGCTTCAGTTATTAAAACCTCTCCGATGTAAAAAAGAGAATTCTTCGCAGTCTCACGCATTTTTACCATCGTCAGTCCATATTGAGGTGCTAAGATTTCACTAACTTGGTATTTCTGAATCACCTCAGCGGCCATTTCCTTCGCCAAGGAAGGGCTCCCTTGGATGAGAATTTTTGTCCTTCTTCGTCTATTCATCAGCCAGACCTCCTCTACTTCCTCATCGTAACTTGGCGCCAAGCTGCTGTGTTTTAAGATATTTTTAATTTTCTGTAAATGTTATTTACCTTATTTTCACAAAGACGCTTTAAGATGTATTCTGTTGAAGCTTGTGTGAATCATCATAACAAGATAAAAAAATAGCCCATGCATGAGCTTGAGCAGTTTCGAGTGGATATAGAAAAACTAAAGGGATAGATTATTTGAATCACCTATCTTTACTGAATAAATCCTATAGAGGAGTAAATGCTAACTATATTAAGTTTTTTTAGGAGAATTATGATTTATGACTCAGCCATTTATGAAAACGATAAAACAGCTTCAAGAAGTCCATGCTGATATAAAAATAATTGAACGAACAGTAGAAGAACAGTCTCTCGCTATCATTTTTTTGGAATCTATTGTTGAGACAGCTTTATCTTTGAGTTATTTAGAAACTTCCTATTTTGAGTTTGATAAATTGCCTACTTTACAATGGCAATCTACTGATGTTCCTCAGGTAATCCAGCACTTATTTAAGGGCGAGATTCTGCTTTACTTGAAAGAGGAGGATACCTTTGCAACCTTAAACGCTGTTCATCAGCCTATTAAGCGTTTTATTGATCAGCCGCAAAACGAACAAGTGGTTCAAGGACCTCTAGACTCCTTTACCGAGGATATAAACATTAACATCGGCATTTGCCGGAATAAAATCCAGACCGAATACCTGGAAACCTATACTGCTGTTGCAGGTCAAACGCGGAAACGCAAATTTGTTTTCCTTGCGATGCGTAATGATCCAAGTATTCCGTTTATAAAGAAACTGATTAAACGACTGGAAAAGAACCAGGGAGAAATAAACCATCTGAATGATATTAATACAGCGATTCAAATACCCCGCCATACGCTATTGCCAAGGATAAGCACAACTGAATTGCCTACTAACGCAGTAGACTTTCTGCAAAGGGGAAGAATCGTATTCTTTATGGATGGCTATCCATTTGCTCTAATGCTGTTTAAAACGGTATTCGATACCTTTAAGCAGCCAAACGATTTGAACTACCCCACTTTTCTTTACCATGCTATTTATGGTATTCGCATTTTAGGCATCCTAATTGCCTTATTGCTACCAGGTTTATATGTAGCGTTAGTTACTGTGAATCCGGAAATGATGAAAATTGAACTGGCCTTAACGATTATGGAAAGTCGTTTATTTGTGCCATATCCCGCATTTGTTGAAATCACTATTATGCTGATTCTTATCGAGCTGATTACTGAGGCCAGCGTTAGGCTTCCAAGCAGTATTGCTTCTACGTTAGGTATCGTTGGGGGAATTATCTTAGGACAGGCAGTTGTTGAAGCACAGCTTGTTTCCAGCATTCTAATTATTATTATTGCAGCGACAACCATCGCTACAGGTACCGTTGTTGGTTTTCAGCACTCTGTTTCTTTGCGGTTCTTTAAGTACTTGCTTATCGCAACTTCTGCTTTCATTGGTATGCTTGGGCTTTTAATCGGATTACTCCTTGTTTGTGCTTACTTAGGACGAACGGAAACATTTGGTGTGCCTTTTATTCGCTTTGAGAAGGAAGGGGTTAAGATTGAAGATTAATACAATGTATATCATAGTGACATTGCTGCTTTCCCATATTGGCTTAGTTTCTCTATTTTTCCCTTCACTGGTTGTGGATACAGTTGACCAAGGTCATTGGCTTGTTATTTTACTATGGTCTTCTTTAAGCTACCTAATCTTTTACTTTTATGTTTTTGGCTTGAAGAAAACAGCCCCCCATTCAATTATTGAAACCTTTAGCCAGCGAGGAAAAAGCTGGTTGTATATTGGTCTTCTTCCACTATTTTTCTTCCAGCTCATTTTAGTAGTCTTATCTCTAAGAACTTACTCGGAGTTCACAGCCAACTTACTCTTAAGTGAAACACCGGTACCAATGGCAATGGCTGTCTTTCTGATCCCATCACTATACATTGCCTGTGGTTCATTTGAATCTATTCTACGGACCGGCTTTTTAATATCAATCATTGTTTCACCTATTATTTTTATTATCTTGCTGTTTTCATTGCAAAATACACATTGGACAAATATCATGCCACTCAGCCCACCTGGCCTAGATGCTATATTCGACAAATCATTTATTGATGGGCTCTTCATTCAGGCGCCAGTTTTTACTTATTTAGGGTTTATCCCGAGTAAAATAAAGTATAATTCCGGAGCTGTATTTTATTTTGGTTTATTAGGGATTCTTTTTGCCTTTATAGCCGTCTACATTCCTTTGGCTATTTATTCTCAAGAAGCGATAAGTCTTTTCTTATTTCCTTTTCCAGCTGCACTTGATACCGTTCATATAGAATGGTCTGTATTCGAACGCTTAAGTGTCGTCTTCTGTTTAATCTTAATTATTTTTGCTGTTTTATTCTTGGCTATGACTCTTTTGACTATACGCCTGCTGTATCAGGCATTTGTGAAAGCTCAAACCACCCACTCTATTATCTTCTTAATTATTGTCTCTATTTGCTTATACATATTTGCTTATTTACTTGTTAACTGGAATCAGGTTGAAAGAGCGGTAACATGGAGTACACCGTTGCGCATCTATACATTTGTCAGCATTCCCCTTGCCCTTTATTGGCTGGGCATAAGGAGGAAAACAGCATGAAGCAAATGCGTTTACTAACATTCTTTATACTGTGTTCCACGCTATTACTAAGCGGGTGCTGGGATACAAAAGATATTAATCACCGAGCCCTCCCCGTTGTTATGGGGATTTCTATCGATGAGAACGACGAGTACCATGTCCTTTTTTCTATTCCCATCGCTATAACTGGAGACCGCCGGCTTGTTCAGGTAGTTGAAGAGAAGGCGCCAACATTAACTCGGGCAATTGATACCTTAAGAGTCAATATGGAAAATAGTTTAGATTTATTGCATTTAGAATTAATTATTTTTGATATGAAGACAGCCCAAAAAGGCATAGCTGATGAGATAGAAGCGATTATCCAGATGGATGAGTTCTCGAGCACCCCAACTGTCGCTATCTGCGATGAAGATATTAGCGACTTCTTTTTTAATACAAAGGATTCTTTTGAACAAAGCGGGAATCCCTTATTTAACTTTTTCGAAAAAAACTCAGGCTGGACTAGCTACCAGCCGTTATCGCGGGTATGGGAAGTGTACCAAAGCATTCATTCACACACACGTGATGTCACTTTGCCTGTCGTTCAATCAAGCACGAACACAACCATCGAATACCTTGGCGGTGTAGCGTTAAAGCAAGGAGATGTGGCCTTGCAGCTTGAACCTCCTGAAGTATTAATCTATAACTTTGTTACCAATCAATCGCAGCGCAATGCCAGGGTAGAAATTGACAAAAAGACAGCAGTCTTCCCCCAAAAAGTAAAACCAACATTTACTGCTGAAGTAATAAATGGTCGCCCTGTGTATCATCTTAATATTGAATTTATTATTGTTGTAGAAGAGTCCGAGGATCATTTATCAGAAGTGGAAATCATTGGGAGATTCAATGATCTGATGGAAAGACGATTGCTCAATCTATTTGTAAAATTACAACAGGAGCATGCAGACGTACTTGAAGTTGGGCAAAAATTCCGTGCAAAATATACCTATCATGAATTAGAACATTGGCGTGATGAACTCTATCCAATGACAGACATATCTGTCTCCGTTCAAACTCAGATAAGGAATAGAGGAAAAATAAAGTGAGCTCAAAATAACCAATTCGAAAGGCAGAGGCAATCATTCCTCTGTCTTTTCAGCCTTTATTTCATTGTGATATCATATTTGAATTTATCACTTCGATATACAATTTTTGTATATTCCAGTACTTTATCAGAAACTTGATCGACACAATCACTTTCAACCATAATGAGCGGTGTCATATTATTGCATGCAAGCTGCTGCTGTTCTTCCAGTGTCGGAAAAACAACGCTCAATAACGCCTGAGTGCTTGTAAAATCCTGATAGCCTTTATCGCGATAATAGGCGAATAACGAAGTGAGATTTGGTCCATCCACCCCTATTTTGGGGAATACTGACTCGCTTAGGAAGGAATGATGTATGGCGATGGGAGCACCATCAATATAACGAACTCTGGAGATCTTATAAACCGCAGTATTCACATCAGCATGAAGACGTTTATACATACGCGATGACTTTGGCTCCTTTTGACAAAACACGTTTTCTGTTCTTAAATCATATCCGGAAGCAAGCATTTTATCAGTGAAGCTTTCCTTACCTGTTAAATGCAGCTGGATTTGCCCAGATTTATCCTGAACATAGCGGCCCTTGCCTTTTTTTGTATAGACATAGCCTCTTTCCTCCAATTTCGTCAATGCTTTCCTTACAGTCATTCTTGGAACATCATATTTCTCAGCTAACTCATTTTCAGAAGGAAGCTTTTCCCCGGGAGTCAGCTGGTTAGACATCAACTTCTGCATCATCTCATCTATAATAATTGTTTCTTTCATCACCGATCAACCTCCATCTTCATTTTACCAAAGAAAAGGTGGGGTTCGCTTTGGTAAAATGACATTGCTTGATCATAATAAAAAAAAGCAGAACAAAAAATGATGCTCGGCTTTTTGTCCTGCCTTTAAAGTATTATATATAGATTTCTCCGCCAGCACAGTTAACAACTGTACCTGTTAACATACAATACAAGCAAATTACCTTCGAAAAATGCTAAGAAAGTATATAATAAAAATGAAAACGAGTGATAGGTTAGTAAACAAAGGAGGAGTTTCTATGTATATTGTTACGAATAGAATCAAAATGAAACCTGGCTTTGCAGAAAGAATGGCCCCAAACTTCACAAAGCCCGGCCCGCTCCAAGAAATGAAGGGGTTTGTAAAAGTAGAAACAGCGATTACACAAAACCTCACTGACTATGATGAACTAAGCGTGAACATGTATTGGGAGGATTTAGATAGCTTCGAAGCATGGAAAAACAGCGATATCTTCAAACATGCGCATCAACGTCCTGACCCTGCTCCAGGTGAAGAAAAGAAAGAATCGCCAATGATCAGCAGCCAAATTGTTGTAGCAAAGGTTGCTACAACGGTGGAAGCGATAACTAGTAAATAAATGCACAACAAAATAGGCTGTTTAGATATCATATTCCAGACATCTAAACAGCCTATTTTTAGATTCTTCTTAAGATCCCTCTTCATTGGAAACAATAAATTATAGCATTTCAGCTCCTATGGCATAAAAATTGGAATTCCTATACAATTATCACAAAATAGTTAATACAAGTGTGGTGTAGCTTTTGTTTAAAATTCTCTTAATCGAAGATGATGTAACCCTGTTTAATGAAATAAAGGAAAGACTATCACAATGGTCTTATGAAGTATTCGGAATTGATGATTTCTCACAAGTTATGCAAACATTTGCAGATGTGAAGCCTGATTTAGTGATTATTGATATTCAATTGCCGAAGTTTGACGGTTTTCATTGGTGCCGATTAATCCGCTCACATTCGAATGTTCCAATTATCTTTCTCTCCTCCAGGGATCATCCAACCGATATGGTCATGTCGATGCAGCTTGGGGCAGACGATTTTGTCCAAAAGCCGTTTCACTTTGATGTGCTCATCGCCAAGGTGCAGGCATTACTGCGGCGCGTCTATAATTACGGTGCTGAACAGCCAAATTTGCAGACATGGTGCGAGGCAACCGTAGATTATGAAAAATATACGATTTCAAATGCTAACGGATCGATTGAGCTAACAAAAAATGAAATGTTTATTTTAAAGAAGCTGCTGGAGCAGAAAAATAAAATCATCGGAAGGAACGAACTGATCAAAAGCTTATGGGATGATGAGCGCTTTGTCAGTGACAACACCCTAACAGTGAACGTCAATCGCCTCCGTAAACGACTGGATGATATCGGCTTGGGCGGACAAATACAAACAAAGGTTGGCCAAGGCTATATTGCCTTGGAAGAGGTATAATGCGATGTGGCTAGCCTATCTAAGGGAAAGATTAAGCTGGATTCTCCTCTTTCTCTTTCTGATCGTTTTAATGACCTTCATTGCTTATATTGATGCTACCATTTCATTATCATCCATTTTGTACATTGCCTTTTTATTTGTCATCATTTTTCTCATATTCGTTTTCATCCGTTATCAAAAGGAAACACGCTATTATAAAAGCTTGGAGGATTGGGAGAATAGTTTAGATATAACAAATATCGCAGCTGGAAACAGTCCGTTTGAAAAGATCATCGAGGACAGTCTCGATAGCCAAACGGCGAAGCTCAACCACATGATTGATCAAAAGCAAACGGCACTTGAACAAGAAAAGGACGATTTGCTTTCATGGATTCATGAGGTTAAAACGCCGTTAACTGCGATGCAATTGAAGATTGAGCGCTTAGAAGAAGACACTTTGAAATTGCAATTATCTTACGAGTGGCTGCGCGTCCACCTCCTGCTTGATCAGCAGCTTCACCAAAGCCGAATTCCTTCGATTGAAAATGATTTGTACATAGAAGATATTCAACTAGATAAACTAATCTATAAAGAAATTCGCGAGTTACAGCCCTGGTGTATGGAAAAAGGTATTGGCTTTGACATCGATTTAAAAAAGAATGAGCTTTTAAGTGATGCGAAGTGGCTCGGATTTATCATCAGACAACTGCTGACTAATGCTGTGAAATACAGTGATTCAGCAGATATTGAAGTGAAAAGCGCTATAGTTGAAGGGAAAAATATCCTTACCATCAATGATTATGGACGAGGCATTGCAGTCAAGGACCTGCCGCGTATTTTTGATCGCGGCTTTACTTCGACCACAGACCATACAGGTCATGCGGCAACTGGGATGGGCTTATACTTAGCACAAAAGGCAGCAGATGCACTTCATATACAGATTTCCGTTGATTCTGAGCTTGCAAGAGGAACCACTTTCTCATTAACCTTTCCTGAGCAAAATGAATTCGTACGGATTACATGCATGTGACAAAAACGTCACATGCTCTTCTCATTTGTTCGAACAATCGAGGGATAAAAGAACGCCACCCTTTTACAATTAGACTATCAACATTTAAAGGAGAGCTGATTATGAACATTTTAGAAGCTAGTAAAATTCATAAAAGCTATGGAAATAAATTTAATAAACAAGAAGTGTTAAAAGGGCTGGACATTCAAATCGAACAAGGAGAATTTGTGAGCATAATGGGTGCTTCCGGCTCTGGGAAAACAACTTTGCTCAATGTTCTTTCCTCTATTGATAAAGTCAGTACAGGTTCTATAACGATAGAAGGCAAGGAAATGACAGGCATGAAGGAGAAGCAGCTTGCCGAGTTCCGCAAACATTACCTAGGGTTTATTTTCCAAGATTATAACCTGCTGGATACACTCACTGTGAAGGAAAACATCCTATTGCCCTTGTCGATTACAAAGGTATCGAAAAAAGAAGCCAATCAACGATTCGAATCGCTTGCCAATGAATTAGGCATTTTGGATATAAAAGATAAATACCCGAATGAGATTTCCGGCGGGCAAAAGCAGCGCACATCTGCGGCGAGAGCATTCATCCATGAACCAAGCATCATCTTTGCCGATGAACCAACCGGTGCGCTCGATTCAAAATCAGCGTCAGATTTATTAAATAAACTCAGTGATTTAAATAAAAAAAGAAAAGCAACGATTATAATGGTCACGCACGACCCCGTCGCTGCGAGCTATTGCAGCCGCGTAATTTTCATTAAAGATGGACAAATCTATACGCAAATTAATAAAGGGGACGAAGGGCGGCAGGATTTCTTTAAGGACATCATGAAAACCCAAGGAATCTTAGGCGGTGTGCAATATGAGCGTTAATCAGCTTATTTTCCGCAACTTAAAGAAAAACATAAAGAGCTACTATCTCTATGTTTTTGCGCTTGCCTTTAGCGCTGCCCTTTATTTCGCTTTTGTCACCTTGCAATATGATCCTTCGATGGATGCCGCAAAGGGCACAGTTAAGGGTGGAGCTGCAATGAAGGCTGCGTCCGTCCTACTTGTAGGAATTGTTTCTGTCTTTCTGGTCTACGCCAATAATATATTTATTAAACGCCGCAGTAAGGAAATAGGGTTATTTCAACTAATCGGAATGACAAAAGGGAGAATCTTTCGTATTTTAACGGCGGAGAATTTCCTGCTTTATTTCTTTTCTTTGATTATCGGGGTTTTCGTTGGCTTTGCAGCCTCTAAATTAATTCTCATGATTTTGTTTAAAGTGACGGGTGTCGAGGATATCGCTACGCTGCAATTTTCTTCAGAGGCACTGATTCAAACGCTTTTTGTTTTCGCAGCTATCTATCTATTGATCATGGCAATGAACTACTTCTTTATTAAAAGCCAAAGTATTCTTTCATTATTTAGAGTCAGATCCAGCTCGGAAGAAAGAGTCAAAGGCGTCTCGATTGCAGAGATTCTTGTCGGGATTTTGGGGATGCTATTGATTGCCATAGGCTATTATGTTTCATCCAAACTCTTTGGCGGAGATTTTGTCACCATAACAGAGCTGTCTATTGCCATGATCTTTATTCTAGCTTCAGTCATTATCGGAACCTATTTATTTTATAGAGGTTCAGTTACTTTTATCGCCAATTTGATTAGGAAAAGTAAAGGCGGCTACTTGAATATTAATGAGGTACTATCTCTGTCCTCCATCATGTTCCGCATGAAATCGAATGCCTTATTATTAACGATTATCACAACCGTATCGGCGCTTGCCATCGGGTTATTGTCACTCAGCTATATCTCTTATTATTCAGCAGAAAAAAATGCATATGATGCCGTTCTTGCTGATTTCTCATTCATAAATACTGAAGATGGTTCACTATTCAAACAAGCATTAGATGAAAACGAGATTGCCTTTAAAGAAAAATCCATTGAGGTCGTACAAGCGGACTTGGATATGACAGATATCATAGATGCTAAATTAGAAGAAGGAATGAATTTAGACCCAGCCTCTATGCCAACCCCTGTTATTAGCGACAAAAGTGTCCCAGGAATTGACCTTCAACCGAATGAAACCTTTTATATGGGCTTAGCGGATCTGCTTAATCAGTTCATGGGATTCAAAGATTCAGGTAATATCTCCATCAAAACAACAAGCGAGGAGATTCCGCTCACCTTTTTGGGCATCGATAAAGACTCAGTTATTCCCTTTTATTTCACTGGAGGTGGTGTACCAACAGCGATTGTAGACGACACTGTATTTCAAAAGGTTAAAGAGAATCTTGACCCTGAACTTCAGCTCGAATCGATGATTTACACCGGAATCGATATTAAAGAAAAACAAGAAGTAGAAAAAGCAAACAAACTATTCAATGAACAAACCTATAAGATGCAAGCTGATTCATTAATTGATATGCTTCAATCTCAAAAAATGATTTACGGTCTGACCATGTTTATCGTAGGCTTCTTAGGCCTAACCTTCCTTGTCACTTCCGGCTGTATTCTTTACTTCAAGCAAATGGATGAAAGTGAAGAGGAAAAAGCCAATTACACGATCTTACGCAAACTAGGATTTACCCAGTTTGATTTATTAAAAGGGATTCAAGCTAAGCAATTATTCAACTTTGGCATTCCCCTGTTGCTTGGATTGCTTCACAGTTACTTTGCCGTTAAATCCGGCTGGTTCTTCTTCGGCAACGAACTATTCACTCCGATGGTTATCGTCATGGTATTATATACAGTTCTATATTCTATCTTCGGGATTCTATCTGTTCTGTATTATAAGAAGGTTATCAAAGAATCGTTATAATTTTTAGAAAACTATCAGGCGAACTATACTATAATAATAGTGGACAATCAAATATGATTATCCACTTTTTTTTTACTCTATTACAATTTAAAAGGGAGAAGATGAATGAAACAAAGTACATTTTTCATTGGATTACTACTATTCATAACCGCTCTTGGATTTGGGTACTACCATCTCAATGGCATGAAGACAGAAGGATATACAATCATAGAAGAAAATCATTTGCTAGAAGAAGAAGGACAATTTTACATTGTTTTAGACGGAAGGAAAGTTAAAGTGACAAAAGACCAATCCGAAAGTGTAGTTCTTGGTGAATGGCATCATTTTAAATTTGGCTGGAATACACTTCTCAATCACAGTGGAAAATTGGAAGAACTATACCTCGATATAGATAAATAATTATTGAGGGAAGCAAAACGATAACTAGTCAGTATAAAACACAAAATGGAGCATATTAGAGGATGGAGCAACTGTGAATGCATTGGGTTCAGCGCGTCCCGTGCCACCTCTCTCAAATGGAACGGACTAATGAAGTCTAACGGCAAGCTATAAATAATCACTAGCAGCCCTGATAGCTAGGAAATTTTTGAAGGCACTTGAGCTAAAAAATGATAGGAACAGTTTATATGATTAGTCTTATGGTGTTTTTGTTTGAATAAGCTTGACTCCTAATCCGATGAAAATGATTCCAGTAACCTTATTTAAAATATATTCTACTTTCGGATTGTTTCTAAGTTTTTTCGTTGCAAGTGATGAGAAAACGGCAACTAATAGACACCAAGTGGTCCCAGTCAGCACAAAAGTAAGACCCAACAAAATAAACGGTACTGGACCGTAGCCGTTATCTAGTGAAATAAACTGCGGCAGAAAGGAAATGTAAAACAATGCTACCTTTGGATTTGTTACATTTGTGATGAGCCCTTGCAAATATATTTTTTTCAAAGACAAAAACTGTGTATCCATCTGTTCTAAATTACTCTTCTTTTGTATCAGCATGCGCACACCCAGATAGATTAAATAGGCAGCGCCAATTAATTTAACTGTTGTAAATAAGGCAACTGAAGTTGTAAGAATGAGGGATAAACCCATCGCAGCAAGAAATGTATGTATGAGAGAACCACTTGAAATTCCAAGTACCGAATATATTCCTGCTTTTTTCCCTTGAGAAATACTCCTGCTGACAATATACATCGTATCTGTTCCAGGGGTCATGTTCATTAATAATGACGTCAGTACAAATAGCCAAAAGCTAGTAATTCCAAACATCTCATCCACCACCCTGGTTCAATATTGGTTTAAAGAAAAGAGCTAATCATTTTAAATCAGCTCTTCTCCCACTTATTCACTTATAATTTTTAACTTATCCATAATCGATGTACGTGATTTTGCTTCAGGTACATGTTCCGCATAACCAATCATTAGCGTAGCTATTACTTTTTCACCCGGCTTCACACCGATGGCATCACGAAATACTGGATTGTAAATCCAATCATTTGTACGCCATATCATCCCAATTCCACGCGCCCATGCAGCAAGCTGGAAATTTTGAATGAGGGCACTAACTGCTCCATAATCTTCATCCCAAGTTTTCTGACGCGGATCCTCTGGCATCACTACAACTAGATGCAAAGGAATGGAGCGGAAATATTCTGATTTCTTCTCTGCTTTATCAGGTATGCTTCC
Source organism: Cytobacillus purgationiresistens (assembly GCF_030813235.1). Classification (GTDB taxonomy): domain Bacteria; phylum Bacillota; class Bacilli; order Bacillales; family Cytobacillaceae; genus Cytobacillus; species Cytobacillus purgationiresistens. The sequence continues at coordinate 107,676 of NZ_JAUSUB010000017.1, forward strand.
ATCCTTCAATGCTTGTGATTGGCTATATGCTTGGATGAATTTCTCCTTACCATCTCCACTATATAGTAAAAAGCGCCATGGCTCTGTCAACTTATGATTAGGTGCCCATTTGGCTACCTCCAACAGTTCAACAATTTCATCTACACTGACAGGATCGGGCTTAAACTTTTTAATTGAACGACGACTTTTGATTAGTTCATCAATACTGTTTGAATCAAATCCCATTGCAATCATCCTTTATCGTACATTTTTATAATGGTCTCACTGACTCTCTTGAGGTTCATTACGGCTATATTATACTATGAAAAAAGAATAGGTGCTTCCTTTTTACCCTTTAAATTTACCTTCATGGGCCAACAGCCACTTCTTTCTATCCAAGCCACCTGCATAGCCTGTTAACGTACCATTCGTGCCAATAATACGGTGACAAGGTATGATGATAGTTAATTTATTTTTCCCGTTTGCACTGCCTACTGCCCTCACAGCCCTCTCATTGCTAATGGCTGTTGCAATATCTTTATATGATCCTGTTTGTCCATAAGGAATTTCTGTTAATGCTTGCCACACGGATTGTTGAAATGCAGTGCCATTTAGTACATATGGCAATGAAAACTCCTGACGTTCCCCTTTAAAATATTCATCAAGCTGCTGAATACAATCTTTCATCACCTGTGGTGCATCTTCTGTCAATTGATTTTCTACGATTTCTCGGTCCGTAAAAAGAATGGAACAGATTGCTTCTTCTGACCCTTCAATTTCCAACATACCCACCGGGGATTTATAATCTGCTTTTATTAGACTCATCGTATAAAGACCTCCATAAATAAAAGGTGGCATATCCTCTCCACCCTATCCAATCTTTTGATCTATCTTTAATTTCCTCTATTGCTGGTTTGCGGTCAAGCCCTAATTGTTTTTGCATAGCAAGATGAAGCCCTACATCTGCAATAGGAAAGGCGTCTTGATGGCGGAAGCATTTCATCAACACATAATCTGCTGTCCAATCGCCTATTCCCCTTAAGCTGGTTAAGCCGCGATGAATCTTCTCAATAGACTCCATCTGTATCAGCTTATTCTTAGATAAAGAACCTGACCTCATTGAGTGGGCGATTCCAATTATATATTCCGCCTTCCTGGTAGTAAACTGCAGCTTTCTTAAATGCTCTACACTAAGGTCGGCGATCGTTTCATATTCAGGGAAAAGCCAAAAGCTCTGTCCATCATAATCAACATGCTCTCCATATTCCTGAACAAATCTCTGTTTTAAAGTGTAAGCAAATTTCAAATTGATTTGCTGACCCATTATGGCCCAAGTAATAGCCTCAAATAGATCAGGGATGCCCACCACTCGCAAACCGGCATATTCCTCTGCGACTTTCTTTAACATTTTATCCTTTGAAGCCGTTTCATAAAAAGCCCTAAGATTTTTATCTAAATCAAACCACTCTTTTACGTACTTTATTGCTGTGGCTTGTGCGTCTTTTGAAGGAGTCTTTATTGGGAATTCAATTTGTAGAGATGTACCCGTACTTCCTATTTTAAGTAAGACTAATTCCTGCCCAATTTTTATCAGTTTATATAAATAGCCCTGCCTCGTTTGATGAAGCAGTTCTTGATCCGATCGTTCTAAAAATATTAAACACTCAGTGAAGCTGAATTCCAAAGGAACGGCTAATTCGATCACTGTGCCACCATCCTTACCATATCTGTTCATTCCAATACTCCATTCTTGTTTTGCCTGCGGAATTCACTTGGAGAGCAATTCTTTAAGCTCCGGAACACCTTATAAAAATTAGATGGACTTTGAAATCCCACGTCATAGCAAATCTCCAGATTGGTCCTTTCTGTGGTTATAAGGAGCTGAATGGCTTTATTCACTCTTATTCTTTCTAAATAGGATCGCGGTGTTTCTTTCGTTTCTTTTTTGAAGAGACGGTCAAGATAATGAGGGCTTACACCTACGTGATCAGCCATATCCTGCAAGATAAGCTTTTGCTTATAATGGTTAATCAAAAATGCTTTTACACTTTTGACAAGACTGACATTAGGAGAATGTTCTACCTCAGGCTGGCACCTCTTACATGGCCGGTAGCCTCGTTGTTCCGCTTCATTCATTTCAAAATAGAATTCTACATTAACCTTCTTTGGTTTTCGCGATCGGCACGATGGTCTGCAAAATATTTTAGTCGTTTTCACTGCAGTGAAAAACAACCCATCATATGAACGGTCGCAAGCAATGATTCTATCCCACATTTCATCAAATGAAAGGTTTACATCAGCCATTATTCTCAGGTCCTCTCTACTCACATTATTTCACATGCTTACCAACCATTTTATCAATATCACCGTTTTTCATTCGTCCTTTTTCTTGTTGTTATGGTCTGGCACTTTATCTATCTTAAATAATCATAGATTACATTCATATTAATTTTTAAAAAGTTTTTTGAAAAGGAAGGATACTCCCATGTAAGCGTTTAACTTTAGAAGTGTACGAAAAATTTTAATAAAGGGGAGTGGTATGTAATGTCATTAATCAATACGCCATTTAGTTTAAAGCTTGATACAGATTTGAAATTTGGCTTTCAAATTGTTCAGCAAGAGCTGGCAAACAGTATTAAGAAGGCAGGAAAGAAGAAAGCTTTTATTATTACTGATAAGGGATTAATTGATTCAGGAGTAGTGGAAAATGTTACATCTTCTTTGGATGAGGCTGGCATTGATTACGCTGTATTTTCTGACGTGCTTCCGAATCCGCCAGCTAATTCAGTCATGACAGGCGTTGAAAGCTTTAAGCATGAGCAGGCTGATATGATTGTTGCTCTTGGCGGCGGCAGTGCGATGGATTATGCAAAAGCACTGGCAGTAGCGGCAACACATCCTGGCTTTGTACTAAGTTATAGTCTAGGTGGTAAACCAATTGAAGATATCCTCCCACTCCTATTTGCGATACCAACAACTATTGGTACGGGATCAGAAGTGACGATTGCAAGCGTTATAACCGATACAGATGCAGGAAGAAAACTTGTGCTTGCTTCACCTTATCTCATTCCAAAAAGCGTATTTGTAGATCCATCTCTTACTCTTGGGCTTCCTAGACAGCATGTAGCAGCCACTGGTTCGGATGCTTTCGTTCATGCGGTTGAATCCTATGTATCATTACCTGCCAATCCATTTACCGATGCACTTGCCCTTCAAGCGATTCGCATGATTTGGGATAATCTCCCACAAACTTATGGACATGATGGAAATCTTGAAGCACGTGCACAAGTACATTTGGCAAGCACATTTGCTGGCATGTCATTCAGCCTAGGCGGCCTAGGACTCGTCCATTCTCTCTCTCATCCGATGTCAGCACGCTATAACGTTCCTCATGGTTTAGCTAACGCGATTCTTTTACCTCACATCATTGAACATAATCTCTCTGCCACACCTCAAAGATATGCAGACATTGCAAGAATGCTTGATCCTGAACTACATTTTGAAAGCGTCAATCAAGCTGCTAAAGCGCTTATCCCGCTTGTCCAAGAATTCCTGCAATCTATCGATATTCCTGATTCATTTGGCTATTTGGATAGAGGTTTCTCTGAAGAGCAAATTGAACAGCTTGCTGAAGATGCCATGAATGATCATGGCACGGTGCACAACAACCCTAAAAAAGCCGTAAAAGAGGATATTGTAAAGATTTATCAAAAGGTTTTGCCTGCCATGAAGACTGCTAAGGTTTATAATTAATTTTAAGTATCTGTAGACTGTCGATGCGTTCGACAGTTTTTTTGTTTGTGGGGAAGATAGGGAATAAATTCTGATATATCGGCGACTCTTCTATTTTTTTCAGCGTTTTTTTTGTTTTATCGGCGATAATTTCATTTTATCAGCGTTTTCTTCACTTTATCGGCGTTCTCGCTTTTTCTTCTTCATATTGCCTCTGTTTTTTAGTAATCACACGATCCAATTGCCACCCCTTTTGATATATCGCCGATTTTCCCATTTTATCGGCGATTTTTTCAATATATCGGCGATAATTTCGTTTTATCAGCGTTTTCTTCACTTTATCGGCGACTTCGCTTTATCTTCTTATATTGCCTCTGTTTTTTAGTAATCACACGATCCAATTGCCATCCTTTTTGAGATATCGCCGATTTTCCTATTTTATCGGCGATTTTTTCAATATATCGGCGATAATTTCGTTTTATCAGCGATTTCTTCACTTTATCGGCGTTTTCGCTTTTTCTTCTTATATTGCCTCTGTTATTTAGTAATCACACGATCCAATTGCCATCCTTTTTGATATATCGCCGATTTTCCTATTTTATCGGCGATTTTTTCAATATATCGGCGATAATTTCGTTTTATCAGCGATTTCTTCACTTTATCGGCGTTTTCGCTGTTTCACCACAGAACCCTAAATAATCAAAAAAAGCTAACAGCCCAGCTGATAGCTTCCTTCAATTATTGCTTTAATGTTCTCTTCAAGAATTCCTTCGTCCGTTCTTGGGTTGGCTCGTTGAATATCCGCTCCGGTGGACCTTCTTCTGCAATAACACCTTTATCCATGAAGACTACACGATCGGATACTTCTTTGGCAAATTCCATTTCGTGTGTGACGATCATCATCGTGAGCCCTGTTCCAGCAAGCTCCTTCATGACTCTTAGTACTTCGCCTACCATTTCTGGATCAAGTGCAGAAGTCGGTTCATCGAATAGCATGACATCAGGCTCCATAGAAAGGGCTCTGGCAATGGCAACCCGTTGCTTCTGTCCCCCGGAAAGCTGTCTTGGCTTCGCATTTACGAATGAGTCCATACCGACAACTTTCAAATATTTTAAAGCGATTTTTTCGGCTTCTTCCTTTGAACGCTTTAAGACTTTCATTTGTCCAACTACACAATTTCCCAGCACATTATGATTATTGAATAAATTAAATTGCTGAAAAACCATTCCTAGGTTTCGGCGGTATTGATGAACATCATGCTTATTATCTAGTATATTTTCTCCGTTAAAAATGATTTTACCGCCGCTGGGCTTTTCCAATAAATTGACACAACGGAGTAGCGTCGATTTACCTGAGCCAGAGGAACCGATGATCGTTACAACTTCCCCTTTATCCACTGAAAAATTAATATCCTTTAATACTTCATGGCTGCCAAAGGATTTACTTAAACCTTGAATATCAATTACTGCTTCCATTCATATTCCCTCCATTCACAGCTACATCCCTTGAGTTTTCCGTTTAATGTCTTCTGCTGTATCCATTGGATTGGCCGCAATTACATAGTTATCAGGACCATCTAATCTTCTTTCAACATAACGTAAGATAAGCGTGATCGTGTATGTCATGATAAAGTAGAGGATACACACGACGAAGAAGGCTTCAAAATATCGATAGTTATTTCCGGCAATCGTTTTGGTGACGAAGAATAATTCCGAGATAGAGATGACACTTAATACTGCTGTATCTTTGATATTGATAATAAACTGATTGCCTGTTGCCGGCAGGATATTGCGGATGACTTGTGGTAAAACCACATTCATCATTGTTTGAATATGATTCATGCCTATGGCCTGTGAAGCTTCGTATTGACCCTTATCCACTGAAATTATCCCACCGCGAACAATTTCCGCCATATAGGCACCTGTGTTAATCGATACAATCACAACACCTGCAATAATCGGATTCATATGATATCCAAAGGCTAATGCCGCACCATAAAAAATAACCATTGCTTGCACAATCATCGGCGTGCCGCGGAAAAATTCAATATATATCGATAGAACAATATTAATTAATTTTAGACCTATCTTTTTTAATCCGCGCTCTGGAGTAGGAATGGTTCGAACGATACCTGCCAGTAAACCAATGAGTCCTCCTAAAACTGTACCTATCAAGGCGATGAGAAGAGTCACTCCCGCTCCTCGCAAGAACATTGGCCAATATTGTTCAACGATCCTAAAGATCCATTCTAAGGTCATTGTTATTCCTCCTTAAACAATAAAGCCGACTACATAGACATGCAGCCGGCTCATCGATTATTACTCTGCTGCTGGCTGATTCTCAATGGCAGCATCCATAATTTCGATTCGCTCTTCTTCTGAGATACCTGCTAAAATTTCATTTATTTTCTCTGTCAAATCGCTATCTTTTTTCAGGCCGACAGCAATCGCTGTATCATCTTCGGATGTTTCAAATCCTTTTGTGAATTCTACCATTGTAAAGTTTTCATTGGCAGCTGAAGCACTGACACCTTCAGGGCGTTCTGACACATAGCCATCAATGATGCCTGATTCTAATGCCACACGCATAGCTGGGAAGCTATCCATTGCTGGTTGTTGCGATACTCCGTCGATCTGCTCAATCACTGAATAGTGGAAGGTATTTAATTGTGCCGTCACTTTTGCTCCATTGAAATCTTGAATGGAAGTGGCATTTTCAAAGTCTCCACCTTTTTTAACTACCATGACCAAGTCAGATTTGTAATAGTTGTCTGAGAAATCGATTGATTCTTTACGTTCTGCTGTTGGTGACATTCCCGCAACAATGGCATCAATTTTATCAGAGTTTAATGATGGTACAAGACCGTCCCACTCTGTTTTGACAATAACTAATTCTTTGCCTAGCCCCTCAGCAATTTTCTTCGCGATCTCTACATCGTATCCGCCGGCGAATTCTGCATTTCCGTCAATCTTCACTCCTGCGTTTGCATCATCCATTTGAGTCCAGTTAAATGGTGCATACCCTGCTTCAAGACCTATTCTAAATTGATCACTTTCACCGGATGAGTCTCCTGACCCGGCTGAATCGCTTGTCCCGCATGCAGCTAAAAATAAACTGGATGCCAATGTAACTACTGCAAACATCGATAATCCTTTTTTCATATGATTTTCCCCCTAGTATTCTTCTTATTTATAAGATTATTCAAAATAAATAAAATTATACAAAAAAGACCTGAGATGAACTCAGGTCTATTACTTATAAGTTAGCCTAAATCCTCTACTTCTTCCCATGCTTGAGATAGTTCCCCTCAATAAACCGGGCAGTTTATTGAGACAGTCCTGCAGTTCTTAACTGCAGACCCAATATGCAATAGATAAGGAATATTACATATTTCGGCGACATTTCCTTCTCCTTAGCATCATCACTCCTTAAAGCTCCACTAAAGACTATTAAATACCGCGCCTCTACCTCACCAGAAAAAGTGAGGTTCTATTCAGTTATACCTATAAGGCTACAATACTATGAATCAATCTGTCAATATAGAATGCAAACGTTTTAGTTCAATCTTCTTATATCCAAGAAGAATACAGGGATTATTCTAACTTGTTAAATAACACCAATTAACACAGCAGTAAGAACGAGAACAATACTAAGTCCCCACATCCAGAAAAGCGAATACCGCAAATGGCGGCCCATTTCCAAACCAGCCAATCCGAGTGCCAGCCAAACAGCAGGTGCTAAAGGACTGACAAAAGTACCAACGATGTTACCTATGATCATCGCATAAGCAGTCGATAGAGAAGCGACGCCATATGAAGCAGCAATTTGATCAACAACTGGCATCAATGCAAAGTAATAAGCATCTGTGCTCAATACTAAGTCAAATGGTACACCGAGAAGCCCAACTATAATATGAATAAATGGCCCAATTGCAGCAGGTAAAACAGCGACAACATCGTTCGCGATTGCGTTCAGCATTCCTGTTCCATTAAGCACACCTAGAAACAAACCAGCAGCTACAATGATGGTTGCCATTGTAAGTGCACTTGGTGCATGAGCACGTATTCTTTCCATCTGATCTTTCACTTGTCTGAAGTTAATTGGCAATGCGATGCTTACACCAATCATAAACGCTAAACCAGCAGGAATAACACCAGAAATAAGCACACCAAGAACGAGTAATGCCAGGATACCATTCACCCATATCAACTTAGGACGAGCGAGTGGGTTTTCTTTCTCCACTTCATTTACTGTTACTGATTCTTCTTCTACTTCTAGTGCAGCTGCAGCTTCAAGAGATCCGTATGTTCTAATGATTCTGCGCTTTTCTCTCATTCCTAAAAATACCGCTAAAACCAGCATTAATACTAGGCCAATGATTTGAATAGGAATAAGAGGCTTCCATAATTCTGTTACATCCATTTCTAGAACGGAAGCTGTTCTGCCAAGAGGCCCGGCCCAAGGAATCATATTCATTATGCTCGCACTTCCGGCAATCAGTAATAAGAGCAAATAAGGGTTCATTTTTAAACGCTTATATAGTGGCAACAGTGCTGGGATAGTCAATAAGAAGGTGGATGCACCAGATCCATCTAGATGAGCAATAGCGGCAATAATGACCGTACCTACAGTAACAGTAATAATATTACCATGTGACATAGCTACCATTTTGTTAATGATAGGATCAAATAAACCAACATCTTGCATAATACCAAAAAATATAATGGCAAAAATAAACATAATGGCTACACTTATAACCGAACTAACACCGCTTTCAAAGAAACCGCCAATTTCTGATATCCCGTAGCCTGCAAGAAGTGCACCAGCAATTGGAGGCAGTACCATAGCGACAATAGGAGTCACCTTACCGCTGATTAGCAGAATGACAATGACAAGAATAGTTATGAAACCAATCAAGCTCAAACTCATATATATTTCCCCTTCCGGATTTTCCACACTTTAATGAATGCGTTTTCAATTAAGTGTAAAATATTATTTTTTAGACTAGTATGAAAATATCACGGACAAAGAAAGGGTTAAATATTGTGAGCATAAAAACAATAAATTTCATTTGATTAATAATGTTCATAAGCTTCACAACGAACATATTTACGTTGCGGTCTTCCGACGGTTCCATAAATAAGCTTGGTTTCAACTTTTTTCAGGGAAACCAAATATTCTAAATATCTTCTTGCTGTTGAGCGGCTGATTCCTAGATCAGAACTTACTTCGATCGCAGTTGTTCCGTCTCTTCCAATCTTTGAGAATAAGTGAATGATTTTATCTAAGGTGATTGAATCAATCCCCTTTGGAAGCTCAGCCTCTGAACGGGATGTCACTTCTTTTATACTGCGATCGGTCATTAAACGATCAATATCTGACTGTTCCAGTTCATGTTTGGATTCCTCTGTGCTTCGGTATGCCTTATATTTTAATAGGGTCTTGCGAAAGCGCTCATCATCTACAGGCTTGACGATATAATCAAATATTCCGCCACGAAAAGCGGCATGAATAGATTTTGCTTCCTTCTCAGCGCTGACGATAATGATGTCTACTTGGTGATACGTTTGGCGAATGTCCCATAATAAATCCAGCCCTTCTACATCTGGAATAAAAATATCCAATAAAATGATATCTGGAATACACTCGCAGGCATCTAAATAACTCAAGGCCTCTTTCCCACTACTAGCTATTTTTTTTACGATAAAGCCATCAGTATTTTCAACATATTGGCGATTAATATCAGCCACTCTAAAATCATCCTCAATGATGAGTACAGAAAAGATTCCCTCCACAGCTATCCCCTTCCATCCTTTGGTATGATGATGATAAAACAAGCCCCTCCGAGCTCTCCATCCTCCAACATAATCTCGCCGCCCATTTTATTGACCATCAATCTTGTTAAAGCTAAACCAGTCCCGCGGCTGTAGCCTTTTTTCGTCGAGAAGCCTTGATCAAATATACGTTTAATGTTTTCTTCAGCCACTCCTGATCCAGAATCATTTACTTCAAAAATACAATCGTCGCCAATGTCAGTAAAAAAGATAGATACCCTCCGCTCTCCTTCATCCTTCACTTTAACTGACTCCAAGGCATTTTCAATCACATTCCCTAGCGCAGTTAAAATCGCATCCTGCTTCAAACTTGTAAACTGATGATCCATTCTGCTGTCCTTATGGATATCCATAGTAATGCCAAGTTCATTTGCTTGATTATACTTTCCTTGCAGTAAAGCTTGGATGAGCGGATCTGCCACCTTTTCAGTCAAAAAACTTAACCTGGTTTGTTGAAGATTGCTTTCTTTTTTTATAAACTGAATGGCATCATTTTTGCGGTCATATTGGACGAGTCCAAGGATGATATGCAGCTTATTAGAGAACTCATGCGTCAATGCTCTTTGTGCATTTGCATATTGTTTAATCCGCTTAAGCTCCTCTGTTACTTTTTCCAGCTCTGTTTTTTTCCGGAATGTAAAGACGACCCCAGTAAACAGGTTATTACTGAATATTGGCATACCATTAACCAATACCACATTCTCTCCAAAGACCATTTCGCGATTATTAAAGCGGTCCATCTCCTTCAAATGCTTAAAAATATCTAATGAAGGAATGACTGCATGAATAGGAGAGCGGATATAATTGTTTTGCTTATTAGCTTCTTCAGTAAACACAATATCCATAGCTGCTTTATTCATTGCCGTGATCTCACCTATGTCATCGACTGCAATAATGCCTTCATGAGTTGATTGCAATATAGCCTCCTTCTGAAAGTATAAATGAGAGATTTCTTCAGGCTCCATATCATGTAATAGCCGTTTAATATAATGTGTGATGAAGACAGCCCCTGATATCCCTAATAGAACGATGATACCTATAGTCATCCATAATGATTTACTTTGATCCTTTACCATCAATTGTACATTATCATTGAGAAAACCTACCGATACTACCCCTATGATGCTGCCATCTGAGATGATAGGAACCTTTCCGCGAATCGATAAACCGAGTGTGCCCTCTTGTACAGATACATAAGATTCTCCGTGCTGAAGTGCCCGAGTATTATCCCCCCCAACCATCTTCTCTCCGATGAAGCTTGGATTAGGATGGGCGTATCTAATGCCTTCCGTGTTCCCAACAACAATAAATTCTGCACCTGACTCTTTTTGGATTGGCTCCACGATTTCTTGAATGACTGAAGATGGATCATCCAATTCAAATGCATTTTTAATCTCAGGCATAAGAGCTACACTATGCGCTAAGCTAATGGCTCTTTTAGAAATTTGATCCTCCACCAAATCAGAAATAAAACGTTCTAAAAATACAACGAAAATGATGCAAACACCAATGATCAACAAGCTGATGAGCAAGATCATCTTTACCTTTAAGTTTATCTTTGGAAACTGGCCCTTACTTGGATGTTTTCTGCCCATATTATACAGACTCCTAAATATTAAATGATGAAAATACTCCCATTATAACATTAGCCTAATTAAGGAAAAACAAGATTAATAGATTTTTCCAATAAAATCAAGAATCATTAGTATTTCTAATTTAATTAATAAGAAAGATTCATTTTACTAATGCTATTTCTCGGAATATGATAAAGGCGTAAACCAAATCGTGAAAGGGGTTCGTAAAATGAAGAATATTCGAGTGTATTATGTTGATGCTTTTACATCCACAAAATTTGAAGGAAATACTGCAGGAGTCGTATTAGACGCAGAGCTTTTATCTCTCGGGGAAATGCAAAAAATCGCTAAGGAACTTAATTTGCCAGAGACCGTTTTCCTGCTTCCGTCCACTAGTGAGGATGCTGACTATAAAGTGAAATACTTCAGTCCTACCCATGAAGTCAATTTTTGTGGTCATGCAACAGTAGGTCTGGCTTGGATACTCTTATCTGAGCTTGGGCTGAAAGATCAATTAAACCCCCTTACATTTGAAACGAATATAGGAAATATTCCAGTCGCATGGGCAGAAGAAAATGGGCAACTTCAATCGGTAGAAATGACTCAAGTTAAACCTTCCATAAAAAGCATTGAAATCAACGTTAAAGAGATTAGCAGGCTGACAGGGGTAAAAGAGGAAAGTATTGATTACACTTATCCAATCAAGCTTGCGAATACAGGAAATTGGCATTTACTTATACCAGTTACTGATTTTGAAGCAATCAATGAAGCGGTTCCGAATCTAGCCGACTTAGCAAAATTCAATAAAGAATTAAATATCAGCACGACGCATCTATTTACCTTCCATACAGAAGATGGCCATGATCTCTATACAAGGGATTTTGCCCCTGCAATAGGCATTCCTGAGGACCCTGTAACAGGAGCTGCTAACGGAGCCTTGGCCGGTTATTTATTCTCTGAAGGAATCATTTCTCAAAGTGAAATAACAAGGATGAAAATCGCACAAGGCAACGCTATCGGACGGCCAGGCACTCTTTATGTAACAGTCATCCCAGAAGCTGATGGACCGATCATTAAAGTGGGAGGTTCAGCTATTATTAGCCTTAGAGGTTCTATTAGGTTATAAAGCTTCCTTCATCATTTCTATAAATTTCTTTACAGCAGGCGAAGCAAGTTTACGCGACTTCATCGCAAGACCGATTGTTCGATAAACATCTGTTTCAAGAGGTATTACCTTTACCTTATCAAGGTGAGAGGGTAATATCATTTCAGGAACGATTGACATCCCAAGCTCTTCTTTTACCATTGATAATATCGTGTGGTTATCTTTCACTTCGAATATTGTCAGCGGCTGGATCCCTGCCTGTTTTAGCTTATTTTTCAACAGTGCTTCACATCCATCTTTTGGCATGATAAATGGTTCATTTTGAATGGTACTTAAACTTAGTTTTTGTATTGAGCTCAATCGGTGTTGTTCAGGAACAATTGCTACTAACGCATCTCTTACTAATTCAATTGTTTCAAGGTCCTGGCAAGGCAGAGTCAAAAAGCCGATGTCTACAGCTCCTGAAATGACCCAATTTTTAATATCCTCGTATCCGCCTTCAAATAATTTGAATTGTATATTTGGGTACATCTTTTGAAAAGCATGCAAATGAGTTGGCAGAATCTTCTCCGAAAAGCTTGGGAAGCTGCCAATTTTTATTTTCCCGACTTGAATCCCTTGCATTAAAGTCGCTTCCTGCTGTAGTAACTCTGAGTGAAAAAGAATCGTTCTTATATGAGGAACCATGCGCTCTCCTGCATCAGTAAGAGAAATCCCGTTGCGATTACGGTTCAGCAATATAAGTCCCAGCTCTTTCTCAAGTGTTGAAATATTGTGGCTAACACCTGATTGAGACAGCCCCAACTTTTCACCTGTCTTTGTAAAACTGCCGCTTTCTACGACTTCAATAAATATTTCATATTGAAAAGTTGACATATCCTCACACCTCCGAACATACCGTTTATCACTATTGTATATCATTATTTAAATAGAAGCTGGGTAAAATTATATGGCTCTCTAAAAGTCTAATTTTGACCGCTAATGTCCAAATTCAAAATCCAAGGGTGCTGTTAAAACAACATTCAATTTTCTGCTTTTTGAGACCCTGCCGCAAACAGACACAGTGCAAGTTGTAGCATGACACTAGTTGGTTAATCTCATTACCCTGCCGACCGAGTGACAGACCAACCACCCACTAGTTGAATAAGCTAATTACCCCTCTAACCGAGTGACAGGTAAACAGGGCACTAGTTGATTAAACTAATTACCCCTCTGACCGAGTGACAGACAAACCGGGCACTAGTTGATTAAACTAGTTACCCCTCTGACCGAGTGACAGGCAAACCGGGCACTAGTTGATTAAACTAGTTACCCCTCTGACCGAGTGACAGGCAAACCGGGCACTAGTTGATTAAACTAGTTACCCCTATGACCGAGTGACAGGCAAACCGGGCACTAGTTGATTAAACTAGTT
>NZ_JAUSUB010000018.1 GCF_030813235.1 Cytobacillus purgationiresistens
GCACTAGTTGATTAAACTAGTTACCCCTATGACCGAGTGACAGGCAAACCGGGCACTAGTTGATTAAACTAGTTACCCCTCTGACCGAGTGACAGGCAAACAGGGCACTAGTTGATTAAACTAGTTACCCCTATGACCGAGTGACAGGCAAACCGGGCACTAGTTGATTAAACTAGTTACCCACCGAGTGACAGGCAAACCGGGCACTAGTTGATTAAACTAGTTACCCCTATGACCGAGTGACAGGCAAACCGGGCACTAGTTGATTAAACTAGTTACCCCTCTGACCGAGTGACAGACAAACAGGGCACTAGTTGATTAAACTAGTTACCCCTCTGACCGAGTGACAGGCAAACCGGTCACTAGTTGATTAATCTATTTACCCTACCAATCCAGTGCCTGAACAGATTCAGATACATTTTCAAGAAAGATCTCTAAAAACAAAAACAGTTGGAGAAAAAATATACTTTTCTCCAACCGTTTTATTCTTGGGATAGCCCCATTTTTACCTTTATTGATCCTGGGTTGTCATTTCCTTTAAAGACCTGCTTAATTTCTTGATTTCAGCAACAGATTTGTTAATGGATGAAATCATATCATGCTCATCCTCTAGTGTCGCCACGATTTCCTCTGTTGAAGCAGCATTTTCTTCAGATATATTAGCAATGTTCTCTATCTGCATTTGAATATGGGAGAACGAGTCTGTTGCCGACTTAATTTCACTCATACCTTTTGACAAATCCGTATTTGTCTCCTGAAATGCATCTTTGATTTCAGTGAAATAGGAAGCTACTTCATTCAAAAGATTTTGTCCTTCAATGACTGCCGCTTCCCCCTCGATGGATTTTTCCCATGCTTCCTTCGATTTATGGAAAAGCGTGTTCGTCACTTCTGAAATGGAAACAGTGATATTTGCACTTTGCTCAGCAAGCTTTCGCACTACATCAGCAACTACCGCAAACCCTTTCCCCTGTTCACCTGCACGTGCTGATTCAAGGGTATTAACGGTGTCGCTTCTGCAAAAGACAAAGAGCATGGCGTTCGTACGCCATTTAATGACTTAGTAGTCACACTTGTGAAAGAAGCTGAGACAAATCACTCCATACCTCAATTTGAGCAAAACATCAAATTCTTTGAGGAATTAGTGAAAACCGAAATTTAATAGGAACTAAAAAGACAGGTGGATAAAACCTCCACCTGTCTCCTTTTCTGTCTTTACCACAAACTCTCCACCAGCAAATACAGCCCTGTAAACAGCAAAATAATATAAGTAAATATCTGAAAGACACGTTGGCTGACCCATTTGAAAAGAATTTGTCCAGCAAAGATTCCTAATATAGCAATCGGTATTGCCGCTCCACTAGAAATCCAAACAGTCTTTGTTGTTCCAGCAAATATCATTTGAATCAGCAAACTGATTACATATATAAACAAATAAAAGGCAAGCGTTGTCCCACGTAGCTTTTTCTTTTCCGTATCCGTACCCGAAAAGTAAAGTAGTAACGGTGGTCCTGGCATGCCAATGCTCGTTGTCAATGCCCCTGACATGCTACCAACACCCAGATCTCTTCCACTTGTTTGGTGAAGCCTAAATTGAAGCATCATGAGAATCGTTAATACTAGCACCATAAGACCAATCGCTATTTTAAGCCATTCTATATCAATAAATAAAAAGATAATCATCCCTATTGGCAGTCCTAACGTACTCCCAAGCACCAGCCTTTTTAATATCCCCTTGTCAATATCCTTGCTGACTCTGCCCATTAATGAAAGCGAAATAAACAGCGATAAAATCAAGTTGATTTGAATGGCCTCAGCCGGTTGGAATAACAATAATAAAAAAGGAGTAGCCAAGATAGAGAACCCAAAGCCTGTACTAGCTTGAAGGACCGAGGCAACAAAGATAATAATAAAAAACAAAAAGATTTCCATATAAAAAACACCTCAACAAAGAAAAAAAAACTACTATTTTAGTTTCTTCTTTTAACCTAATTTCCCTTTAATGATTGACCAAGTATTTAAATCCTGATAAATCTGTACTGTAATTAATCCGAATTCTTTTCATCTCGTATGGAGATTCACTTGTATTGGCAATACCCTGATGGGTCGTTACAGCAAACTCATAATATTTCTGCGTTTCTTCTATTACTCTATTATCATACTTTCCAGCAGGATAGGCAATGGCAATAACCTTCTCACCTGTAATACCTTCAAGCTTAAATTTAATCTCATTTAATTCCTGTTCAAAATCAGTAATCTCTGTCAAGGATGGGTGTGTTTCAGTGTGAGATTGAATGGAAATAATGCCAGAGGCGGCCATTTCCTTTAATTGTTCTGTAGATAAACCTGTTTTTTTATCAATCTTGCTGCCTATCATAAAGATTGTTGCTTTTGCCTGGAAATCTTCATCATCCAGCTTCTGCAATATTAGATAAGCATTCATATTATTTTTATAGCCATCATCAAAAGTAATCAATACTGGCTTTTCAATACCTTCTAAATTTACTAAGTCTGCAAAGGAAATTGGCGTAAAACCCTCTGATTTTAAATATTGCATCTGGCTTTCGAAATTTGCTGGCGTGACGTAAAGCTCCTGCCCGCCTTTACCATTATATTCATCTATCGCATGATACATTAAAATAACTACATCACGCTCTTCAGTCATAGTTACAGAGATATTTCCTACTAACTGCTGCCGATGAGATTCTTGCAAATAATTTTTATGCACATAGCCCTTATCTCCTCCGTAAGAAACCTCCAGCCACTCGCCATCAGCAGAAAGATATGTAAGCTCTTCCCCTTTAGGAATGGTTGTTATGATAGGATTTTCGCCAGAGGGACCTTCCCTCAAGTTCAAAAGTTCGGTTGTATGATAGACAATTAAAGGCTCAGCCCTATCGTCATGCAAAGGGATAGTAAATTCATCTTCAACAGATAATTTCTGTGTCTCTTGGTTCCCGTCCAAGGATACTTGTTTAGTTGCCTCAAATAAATCATTCTCCACTGTCACAGGCTCCCTCACTCCACAACCCCAAGAAAATAATATAGCCAGACTCATCATAGATAACAAAGCAAAATACTTACTACATTTCATTTTGACTACCCTTTCTAAAAGAACATTATATACCATTATTTACTATATAAGGATGATATTACTCTGTAAAGCACTCTCTATTGAAAAACAAAAAAAGATTCCTACTAAAGTAAGAATCCTAGCATATTAACGAATCTGGTTTTTCCGGCTTTTTAACCAGTCTTTTATGAAAACAGCTCCCAGAATAAGTGAAATGAATACCCCTGTCGTTGTCACCAGGACAGCAATCCACTCGAATATTGAGTAGTTGCCCATTTTATTCCAAGGGATTCTACCTTGCCAATCCTCAATGATTAAATTCATACCGAAGAGACCGGATATCGTTGAGAAAATAGTTAGGATTTGTAATAAGTAATTCATGCTTTTATCAGAGATGCTCTGCTGGTTTTGGTAAAGGAAGGAAAGCCTCTCTTTCACCTCCTGGTAGAGTTCTTCCACGCGGAAAATCCCACCTAATATTCTCGAAATTTCTTTACCGGATGTAGTGCTGTTGACCTCTGATATATAATATTTTGTGGAAAATTGTGTGATCGTTTTTGGTAATCGTTAGCGTATAATATCTGCGTTTTGTCGGCTGAACCCCAAAAATAATATACTAAAATTAGCACGTTTTTATTTTTCTACTAAATTCTTCGAAAAAGAAATATTCTGAGGTTGAAAATCAAGTACTTACTGTTTTTGTTTTTGGATGGCAGTAGTACCTCTTGATGCGGGACCGATGTAATAATGTGTCGTATATTTACTAATTAATTATAAGATATTTTAAAATATTTCAAATTTTGTGTTGTATAATTTAAAGAGATTTAGTAAAATTTTACCTGCATGCAACATGGATATATATACCTTTTAATACAAAAAATTAAAAAAGAGGAGATAACAAGTGAATAAAGTAAAAATATCTATCTTATCTATTGTGTTTATGTTTTTTTGGGGCACAATAAATACAAGTGCAGCAGAACAAACTGAAAATATTAATGTTTCCACAGAGCCTCCTATTGTCGAAGATGAAGTATTGAATGGTGAAATAACTCCATTTGGATTAAACAAACCTGGTGCAGGTGCATATATTGATCTTAGATATCAAAAGATGAATGTTTCTGGTTCAGCGCAAGCAAGCACCTTATATACAAATAATCATTTTAAAGGTAAAACTTTAGTTCATATGGATCTTTGGAATCATACCAATCGCACACTAACTGTAAAAATATACAAACGAGGAAGTCTTATAGCACATAAGACTATTACAATAAGTCCAAATAGTGGTGTGTATACTCCCATCTCTGGATTGAATGCAAATGACCTTTATTATGCAGCTTTCTATGCACCGAGTAATTTTAGTGGCTCATTTCAGTAATCAAATAAATTTGTAAGTTCCAATAGAAAAAAATATTAACACCACAAATTTTAGTGGTGTTAATATTTTTGTGAATAGACTTTTTAAAATAGTAAAATATTTTCAAATAGGGTGAATTTAGTGACAACATCTACTCTTAAATTTATAGCACTTTTCGCTATGTTAGTTGATCATATTGGACAATTTATTCCATATACACCTGAATGGTTTGGTTGGATTGGGAGAATCGCTGCTCCTATTTTTATTTATTGTATCACTATAGGTTATATGCATACTTCAAACAGAATAAAGTATTTGTCACGTATGTATTCCTTTAGTGTTTTTATGGCATTCTTAAATCTTTTTATTAACTACTATTTTAATGATACATATAACTATATTACTAATAATTTTTTTACTCCTTTGTTCTTAATTGGTTTTATTATATTTATAATTGATAAAAGAGAAGTAAAATATATCATTTATTTTATTATTTGGCAGATTCTATCAACCTTAGCTTGTTTCTTTTTTGCTGAAGTGATTTCATTACCTAATCTTAACAATACTCAACCAATATATTTATTTTATGGCTCGCTATTTGGAAATGTGTTTTTTTCAGAAGGTGGATTCTTATTTATTATTTTAGGAGTTTTATTTTATTTTATGAAAGATAATAAAGTAAAAGTTGCTATCTCTTATAGTTTTTTTTCTATTATTACTTTTCTAGTATTTCATAAATGGGGAAGCAGCATGAATGCTATACTTTATTACTTGTTCCCTTTTGCAAACTATCAATGGATGATGATAGCTGCTCTTCCTTTTATATTATTTTATAATGGTAAAAAAGGAATTGAGATAAAATATTTTTTCTATGTATTCTATCCAGTACATATCGTCATTTTATATATAATCGGAGTATTAATAAAATAAGGTTTAACATCAATTTATTGATGTCTTTGCTATTAATGGAGTACAGATAGTAAAATGGAAATATTGTATGTTAAGGATATTATAGTGGAGAAATTTGCAATGGTTCAGTTGCATGTACGGAAGTTGATGTTAAATCGGATAATAAAGTTGTTTCTCTAGTCTAAGGGGACTACTGGTTGTAGCCCTTTATGAGAAATCTTACATCCTAATAGCAATCGCTTGCGAATTTAAAAAACCGCTCCTTTAAATGGAACGATTTTTTGGCTTTCTTCAATACTCCATAGGAATGATGTTATAATATAATAATGGACCGTACTTCAAGGGGGGCGGCTCACTCCATTCCATTAGGGAGGGGGGTGAGACGTATGACAATATTTCAAAGCTTGATGCTTTATATAGACTATCATGAAGAGCAGTAGTTAACGTTTTCTACGTTATCTTACTGCTCTTTGTTTTAGGGTTAAATACATAATATATTGTGCCAGAAGACAAAAAAATTTCTGATAGAAGGCATAACCGTGAGGGTAAAATTAAATATATCCCTGATGATATCTGGAATCAAGTATTAGATCATCTTGAATTACTTCCCAAAAAATTTGTTCCTATACTAATAGTATTGGAGGCTTCAGGATTTCGAGTAAGTGATGTTGTATCACTAAAATTGGACTGTTTATTAAAACAACAGGATGGATGGTGGTTAGTTGGAGATCAGAGTAAAGTAAAATATAAATCTCATAAGGTACCAATTTCTGAAGAAGTAGCAAAAACAATCATTGCACAACAAAAACTGACGAAACAATTGTCGAACCAAATTAATAACCCAAATAATTATTTGTTTCCTACTCTATCAGGAGTTCGAGTAGGAAATCCTATTTCTCCTAATACTTTATCAAGGAATTTAAATAAATTGGCTCAAGAATGTGAGATAAGAGATCAAAACGGAGAGATATATTTTTTAAAAAACATGGGTTCCGCCATAGGTATGGAGTGAACTTAATAAATAATGGAATGAAATTAATACATGTTCAAAAGTTAATGGCACATGCAAGTCCAGAAATGACTTTGGTTTATGCCCAAATTCATGATCGTACTTTACGAGAAGAATGGGAGCAAGCAAGAAGTAAAGGGGCTATTAGGCTAGAATTATCAGGAGAGGTAATTTCGGCTGATATTTCCTCTCAGGCAGAAGAAAACGGAATAGAGTTAGAATGAATTAGACATAATTTAGATTCAATTAGACTAGAGCATGGCTTTTGTATTAAAAGCCCCAAATTAAACTGTGATTTCCTAAATCAATCGTTGGATGCTCCTTGTATTAAAAATAACTGTCGGAGCTTTCATGTGGATCAGACATTCCTTTCTTTTTATGAGGAGCAAGTTCATAAAATGGAAGAAGATATAAAGATATACAAACGAGCGAAACGTGAGAGACCTATAGAACTTATTTCAGAGAAATTAAAACGATATAAGCAAATTGTTAACGGATTAAAAAATGGTGAGGGGATTTACGGAATATCTAAAGAAAAGAGAGAAGATTTGCCAAAAAAGGAAGGTTTGAATAAAAACCCTAATATCAAAGGGATTTCAAGACATGCAAAAGAAAAAACTGAAGTGGCTTATCAGAAAGTTGATAAGGCTATAAAGGATTTGATAAATGAGAAAGAAATGATAAATTTCAATCATGTTTCTAATAAATCTGGCGTTTCAAAAAGTTTTCTATATAATCATTCTGAATTAAGAGATAGAATTGAACACCTACGAAAACAACAAATCGGGCTTAAATCAGCCAAACAATTGAAAAAAAAACCACTGACTCATCAAAAGATGTTATTATTGCTTCCTTGAAAAACAAAAATGAAGAATTAAAAAAGGAAAACAAAGAGTTAAAATTTCAGCTTCAAAGATATCTAAATAAAATATATGACGAAATATAAAAAGTACCAAAAGATACAAGATATTGTTCCATTCAATCAGATGTTTGAAAAATCAGTTTAATCGGCTTTATGGGGTACAGACATATGCGTTAACAATCAATATATTCCCCAAAACGAAAATAAAATGAATTTTATTTGGCGGTGTAATCAATGAAAAAAAATAAAATCCCAAAACCAATTTTTAATCTTGGAATTTTACTATTTTTCCTTATTGGAATTTGGATTTTTAGTGAAATTAGTAACAATATTTCTATAAAAGGAAGACAACCAACCGACATTGGCCATGTTGTCTTTTATCAAGGAACCACATATTTTATAAAAGGAGAAAATATCAAGACTTCAGATTTAGAAGGCTTTTCACATGAAGATATCATGTTTTCAAGAAAGTTTGAGGAAGTATCAATAATAAATGATAGTGGAATGAAGTTTCTTGGAAAAGGAATAAAAAATGGTGATAAGGTGGCAATTTGGTATGAAGTAGTATTAGAATCATACCCAGCTGAAATTAAATTAATCCAAATAGAGAAAAGAGATTAATATAAAGAAACTTTTAACGAGTTTAAAAATTGATTCATCACCAAATTTTATTCTTTTAACCTTTTTCTGAAACGCTACCCTCAAAGGCAGCTGCTTAAAAGGATTACTAAAAGAATGAAAGATAATGCAATCAAAAATCAGGAAGCGATAACATCGACTTATGTCTGTACTCAGATTATTGAAAAAGGCATTACTTCTGGAAAAAAAGGATTTTCCAGAAGTCCCATATCCTAAAAGCGATTCAAAAAAGGGAAGAGCCAAACTTGAAGAAAGATATTACAATATGTTATTTGAATTTACCGTAAAGTGGGATTGTTCTTATGCAAAAGCTGCACATAGAATTTTTGTCTATGCTCTTGAAATGGATGGGAGAGAGCTTCAATGACCAGGGTTAAGTTTAGTCGTCATGATTTAATCGGGTTAGAATTAGAAAAAGGGCAATTTTATAAGGGAACTTTCTTCAGGAACCATTCATTCCACCTCCGCGCATTGGACATCTATACCATTTATACCCCTTGAATTGAAAACCAAACGGTTTACAAATTTTTAAAACACAGCCACTCTCCTTATTAAAAAAACTGACTCCCAGTTGATATCTTATAATCAGACTGGGAGTCAGCTCTCTATTTTTATTAAATAATCGCAAATTGCTCGTTTTTCAAATCAGTAATAAACATATGACCTGGCGCATGTGTAATGATAATCTCCGGCTTCACTTGCATCGCCACTGCTTGCGGTGTAACTCCACAAGCCCAAAACACAGGTACCTCACCGTCTTTAATTGTTACCGGGTCTCCAAATTCTGGTTGATGGATATTTTCAATTCCGATTGCACCGGGATTGCCGATATGAACAGGTGCTCCATGAACCGATGGGAAGCGGCTTGTGACTTGCACAGCCCTAATCGCTTCCTTCTCTGTCATGGGTCTCATACTGACCACCATAGGACCTTCAAATGCACCTGCCTTCACACATGGAATATTTGTTTTATACATCGGTACATTACAGTTTTCTTCAATATGTCTGATTGGTACACCATTGGTTAATAGAGCATCCTCAAACGTAAAACTGCAGCCAATTAAAAAACCTACCATATTGTCATCCCATATGTCAGATACATCTGTTCTTTCTTCAACAAATTCACCATGTCTGTAAATTCGGTACTTAGGAATATCCGTTTTTATATTTCCAGTTGGTGCTGCGAGCTCGGGTATACCTGAGCCAGGCTCCATAACATCAATAATCGGACAAGGCTTTGGATTACGTTGGCAGAAGAGTAAAAAATCAAAAGCCAGCTCTTTCGGAATAACAGCAAGATTTGCTTGAATATATCCATTTGAAACGCCTGATGTTGGCTTTACCCATTCGCCTTGACGGATCATATCCCTAGCCTTAGAAGGACTCAGTAATGCAAAAGAAGACAATTCAAGTTCCTCCAATCTATTTAAATAATTGTGGAATACCATTAAATAATGTGTATCCGCCCATTAATGCCATTGCAACCACGATGATAATGCCAAAGATGGTCATCCAAAACGGGTGCTTATAATCACCGACGATTTTCACTTTATGAGCTGCCACTAGCATGACTCCTAAAGCAATTGGCAAAATTAGTCCATTTAATGAACCTACTAATACTAAAATCTTAACTGGTTGTCCAATAGAAATAAATACGATAGTTGATACAGCAATAAAACCCACAATAAACCATTTGGCATTTTTATCTATGAACGAGCTGAATGTGCGAATAAATGAAACGGACGTATAAGCCGCACCAACAACGGATGTAACAGCAGCTGCCCACATGATCACACCAAAGATTTTATAGCCTACATCACCAGCAGCATGTTGGAATACAGATGCCGCAGGATTATCAGGATTAAGTGCCAATCCTTGGGATACGATTCCTAAGGCCGCCAAGAATAAGAAAATCCTCATAATGGAAGCAATTCCGATTGCACTTACGGAACTTTTTGTCACTTGTGGTAGCGCTTCTTTTCCTTTAATTCCAGCATCGAGCAAACGGTGACCGCCAGCAAAAGTGATATATCCTCCTACAGTTCCACCAACCAAGGTGACGATGGCTAAAAGATCAATGGTATCAGGAGCAAAAGTTTTAATAACTGCTTCCCCATAAGGAGGCTGAGCAGTAAACATGACATACACCATTAAGGCGATCATAACAAAACCCATTACTTGTGCGAAACGGTCCATTACCTTACCTGCTTCGCGCACTAAGAATATACATATTGCAACGATTCCACTCAATAAGGCGCCCAGTTCTGGAGATACGCCGAATAATACATTGGTTCCTAGTCCGGCACCAGCAATATTTCCAATATTAAACGCTAACCCCCCCATTACGATGAGAGCTGCCAGAAAATAGCCAAGGCCAGGGAGTACATCATTTGCAATGTCTTGAGCTTTCTTTTCAGAAACGGCGAGAATACGCCAAATATTTGTTTGCGCACCAATATCAATAATAATAGATATTAAAATAACAAAACCAAAACTAGCTAAAAGCTTGTCTGTGAAAACAGTCGTTTGTGTGAGGAATCCTGGTCCAATAGCTGATGTTGCCATCAGGAATGCAGCACCTAAAATAATACTTCTTGTTGATTGTGTTTTCATAAATTACCCCCCTGTTTCAAGTTATTTTTTTAAAAAGTCACCGATTTTAGCCACTTGAATATCTGCTTGCTGCAAAGCTGATAATATATATTTGGCAAATTCCAGCGCATTTTCTCCATCACCGTGAATACAAACCGTATCTGCTTTTATTGCTACATCTACGCCTTGAAGAGACAACACCTTCCCCTCTTTAACCATGCGAATGACTTGATTGACAGCCGTTTCATGATTTTTAATTAGTGCATTTTCTTCTCGTCTCGATGTTAATGTGCCATCCACCTGATAGGTGCGATCAGAAAACACTTCACTTGCTGAACGCAAGCCGATTCTTTCCCCAGCTCCCACTAGTTCTCCTCCAGCCAGACCGAAAAGAATAAGTTCAGGATCCACTTTATATATGGCCTCCGCAATCGCCTCAGAAAGCGGGACATCCTTTGCAGCCATATTAAAGAGTGCTCCATGGGGTTTTACATGCTGGAGTTTTCCACCTTCAGATTTAACAAAAGCAGATAAAGCACCGATTTGATAAACAACCAAATCGTATGCTTCCTGCGGAGATACTTTCATTTCTCTTCTGCCAAAGCCTACTAAGTCCTGCAAACCAGGGTGCACACCGATCGCTACGTCTTTTTCTAATGCCAATTGCACAGTTCTACGCATTGTTGCCGGGTCGCCTGCATGAAATCCACAAGCAATATTTGCACTTGTCACATAATCTAGAATTTCTTCATCTCGTCCCATTTTGTAGGCGCCAAAGCTTTCTCCCATATCACAATTCAAATCAACTATCGCCATTACTTACTCCTCCTATGCAAATTTAAGTTGGATACCTTGTTTCAGTGCCTGCAGCTCTCTCTCCCTTTCAAGAATCAAACGCTGTGCTTCATCATGAGTGATTTCGGTGAAATGAAGTTGATCTCCTGGCTTTGCCTGTGCAAGGAAAGGTAAATCAACCGTTGCCACTTGGGCAATTTTTGGATATCCACCTGTCGTTTGTCTATCCGCCAGCAAAATAATTGAATCTCCACCGGGAGGCACTTGAATCGTTCCAAATGCCACTGCTTCAGAGATCATTTCCTCAGGCTTTTCCAAGGTTAAACTTGGACCCATTAATCGATAGCCCATACGATCCGATTGCGGTGAAACCTCAAAGCCTTCTGTATAAAGTTTTTTGTGGCTCTCTTTTGAAAATAAGTGGTAGTGTCTTCCCTGTAACACCCTTATAGCAGATTTCTTTTGATAAATTGGTATAAAACCTGCATCTACAGTCCAGGCATCTGAGAAAAAATCCGAGGATAAATGACTTTTATAGGCTTGCACCATTTTTGATGATAATTCACTAGGTTGCCCTAAATGAATAACATCACCTTTTTTGAAAGCTCGTCCTTTATATCCGCCGATCTCAGCACGTAAATACGTTGATTTACTTTCCATAACTGACTGAATTGAAAATCCCCCGGCAACTGCAAGATACGCACGGCAGCCAGCTTGGCACTTACCAAAAGCCAGTTCACTGCCCTTTTTTACGAAGATTGGTCTCCAGAGACCAATAGGCTTGCCATTTATAGCTGGAGAAAGATCCCCGCCGCATATAGCGATTAATGTATCTTGGTGAAATTGAATGGTTGGCCCTATTAATGTCATTTCAATTGTCGATTCATTTTCCTCATTGCCGACGAGCAGATTAGCAACTCGGTGAGCAATTGGATCCATCACTCCGCTTGCTATCACTCCATACTTTTGGTACCCGTACCTGCCTAAATCTTGAATACTCGTAAGAAGGCCGGGTTTAATGATCGTAATCATTGGTTCTCATTCTCCCATTCCTGATATTCTTCAAGACTAATTGGTGTAAATTGAACTTGATCTCCAGCCTGTAACAAACTCGGCACAGCATCATCTGGCCGAAAAAGTTCTAGCGGAGTACGTCCAATGAGCTGCCATCCTCCTGGCGTTTCTATTGGATAAACGCCTGTTTGAATACCCGCTATTCCAACGGATCTAGCTGGAATCTTCAAACGAGGGGTAGCTCTTCGAGGTGCTGCAATTTTTTCTGACATTCCTCCGATAAATGGAAAACCAGGTGCAAACCCTATCATGAAAACAGAATAAACGCCGGTAGCATGAATATGGATAACCTCTTCGGTTGTTAGTCCATTTAGCTTTGCAACGTTTTCTATATCTGGTCCAAATTCTCCGCCATAACAAACAGGAATTTTCACCACTCGAGGTTCGGATGTTTTGCCTCCAGTTATTGACGATAGCAAGCTAGTTATTAATTCGGAAGCATATTCAAATGGTAAATACCGATGATTGCAAAGCCTTGATATGGCTGCAGGCTGATAAAAAATGGTTACCGTCGTAAATGCTGGTATATATTCAATCATCCATGGTGGGGCTTGCTCGTCCAAATAAGCTGTCACTAAATGAATTTTTTTCTGTATATTAGTTGAGATTTCTGTTCCAAATTCAATGATGACAGCTTGGTCACCTAACGGAAGCAGTTTATATTCCATTCATATCCCTCCATTAACAATCTTATTTAAAACTATTCCAAGATAATTAAATACATCATTTTCCAATAATGTTATATTTTATTACATTTATGTTTTTTATTAGATATAACAAAAGGAAACAACCATAATCTTCCGTAATTTCTGATTTTTATATTGCTATTATTATATAGTTATTGTGTTGGTTATACAATGGCAAGTATTCTAAATTTTTTATAAATATACCAATCATTTTCGACTTGCCTTAAAATGACTGCCTATCCATGCACTCATTTTATTGTTTTCCTATATAGAGTACAGACTGCAAAGAATAATCTAAAAAGATTTAAAATTGATAAACCCCTGTACCTTTCATTTCATGGATTTCATCATATTCTAGTATAAATGCAAAACCAGAAAAATGGAGTAAATCAAAAATGAGGTGAAGAATTGGATAATAATATGAGAGATATCATTTTAAAATCCTTCCAAAATGGATTACCATTATATGATCCAGATTTTCCATTAGTGATTTATTGGAGTCCAAAAGCTGGTTGTACATCCATCATCAAATGGTTCTATCATCAAACAGACCAACTTTCTGAAGCATTAGCGTATAATCAATGGGTTCATGCTTATCGATCTATTCAACAGAATAAAGAGTATTTTGAAAATGTATATACAGATTTATTAGAGGGTAAGAAAAATACTTATAAACTTGTAAGAAACCCCTATAAAAGGGCGGTCAGTTCTTTTTATGCTGTCCTTTATGGGCCTACAGTTAGAGATCATGCATTTCCAAACCACACTGAAGGATTTTCGTTTAAAGAGTTTCTATATTTAATTAAGGAGAAAGGCGTAAAACCGGGAGAAATCGATATCCATATATCACAACAATTTCTTGATGGTGAGGAACATATCGTAAAAGACTATATTAAAGTAGAAGATTTTCAATCAAGTATTAAAATGCTGGAACAGGAATATCAATTGCCTCCCTCTCCAATCATGGATATCACCCATTCACCCCACCACCTATCAAAGTTTATGACTTTGGATGGAACAAATGCAGATTTAACAATACCTTTTGATTCCCCTGATTGTATACCGTCGTATGAAAGTCTATATAACGAGGAGACAATGAGCCTTGTACGGACACTATATAAGAAGGATTTCGAGATTTATGGATATGATGAACAAGAATTATAAAAAAAAGGCACTTTAAAACATTTAAGTGCCTTTTCTTAATCTTATATTTCCCCTTCTGCGAGCCAAGGTAAAAACCCATCTAAAAAACGTTCAGTCGCCGGCATAAAATAGGAGCCGAAAGGATAGTCAGGGTCCAATGTGGTTATCAGCCAAGTACCTTTAGTACTCACTTGATCAAGATACATGACTGCCCCGCCATCTTCCGTTGCAATAAGCTTTTGTGCGCCTTCTACCGGCCAAAAAACACCATGTTGATGCCATGTTGCATCCTCTAAAGTAATGTAGTTAAACAAGTCATATTTTGGAGACGCCAAAACTAAGCCGCTTTTGGCACCTTTCTTCCTTCCACCACCAGAAATTCGTTTCCCGTTCTTCCCACTTTTGGTTAGGCAGCCACACCCATGGCTACGGTCCAAAAGCCACAACCACACCTCCACAATTGGCAAAATCAGCAATTTTTTGTTTTGCCCCAAGTAGTAATTGTTCATTTAATTGAGAAGGAACAATTAGCACATCATACGGATCAAGAGACGTTTCCAGCAGATCAGGGAAATAAATGAGCTCATGTAGATACCTACGATATTTCGGTTCATTAATCGTACGGTAATGTGAACTATTACCACTATAAATCACGGCTATTTTTCTCATTTTCCCCCTCCTGAACTTTTCATAAAGCTAGATTCTTCATAAACCCACTTCAATAGCTGAACACTGATTCGATCTGTTGACTTGCCTTGCATCCGATTGGCAAAGAGATCCCTTCCAGCATGAACTAGAATGGTTCCTTTTGTAGAGACGCGATCAATATAAGTTACTGGCATATCATCAGGTAATGTAATCAATACTTCCGCACCAGCTGGAATCGGTGAATGTGTCCCTCTCGCAAAGAATCCCGCCACTCCTTTATTAAAAGTTAGATCATCAGGGTCTACTCCTGCAAAAATAGGGTGTGGCTTTACAAGTGAAATCTCATAATCTGTGTAATGATTGATCTCACATGGTGAAAAAAGGGAGCAGCCTGGTAACGAGGACTTACTTGTATCATCAATCACTATGCCAATCATGCCTTTTATTTCGGAGAAAAGGTGCTTATGGTAGCCAAAGACCAACCAGTCATCACTGGTTCGGTTTCTGATATCATGACAGAGGAAAATATGTTAAATTATTTCAATATCGAAGTGAAAAAGCTTGTCCAAGAGGTCAACAATACTACTTTTGAGACAATTGTGCCCACTTACTTTGGTTCCAAAATGTAAAAAGGCTGAGCCTCAATTGTGTCTAACAATTGGGGTTCAACTCGTTCTTCATTTTTTATATACTGATGGTTTAAACTAAATAAAAACGAAGACTGCCTTGAATGTTTCACATGAAACTTTTTTCCATATTTAAAAGAAGCATAACCTTCATTAGCGAAACGAGATTGATTGGATCGGTAAGGTTTTTCGTTTTGTTTATTCGCCGCCCATAATCTTTTTCTGCATTGATTCTTTTAAACCGGCATCTTTATACCCTTGAATAATGCGCGTATCAACTACACAAGAAACAATCGCTACCACTCTGATACCCTATTGCGCCATGAAGCATGATCACTCTTTTTACTTTGGAATGACTTCACATATACTAAAGCTAGGTACATTAAAATGAAAGTTAGGAGAATCCTATGACCTTTGAACAGCTCCGTCATTTTATAGAAGTGGCAAAAACAAAATCGCTGACAACAGCTGCCAATAATCTTTATGTTTCATTATCAGCCCTAAGCCAATCCATCAGCGGACTTGAATCAGAATTAGATATTGTTCTCTTTAAACGGTTGCGCTCAGGAGCTAAATTGACGACTGAAGGGGAATTACTCATCAAGAAGGCAGAAGAAATCATGACGAATGTGGATGAATTCAAAGAAATGGCCATGTCTTACACGGATATACTGCAAGGTCATATTCGCATCGCAACCATACCAGGTCCAGCGACCGCATTACTTTCAGCTGTATTTGCTTTTAAAAAAGAGAATCCCAACGTGATTGTTGAATTGCAAGAACTCGGTCCTAAAGAAATCACCCATCGATTATTAAATGAGGAAGTCGATGTAGGTAAGCTTGTCTCAGGATCCTCATTTGATGTAAATGAGGATCGTTTCCACTTTGAACCCCTTCTTAATGGGAAGCTGGTGATTGGTGTGCAGAGTGGCTCCTTACTCGCTCAAAAAGGATTAATTACGACTGAAGATCTAAAAAGGCATGAAATTGTGCTTTATCAAGATGATTACTTAAATGAAACAATGAATCGGCTGCTTGATGAAAGATCACGAAAGGAACTAATCTTTCAGACCAATCACACGAGTGCCATTACCCACTTAGTTTCAACTGGTGAAGCCATCACCATCGGGTTGGATTATTCCTTCCTCGGAATACCAGGGATTACTATGGTTCAATTACAGGAACTGGAGAATGAACTTGTTCATTATGGATGGGTTCATTTAAAGAAAAAACATATGAGTAAGATTACGAAGGCCTTCATAAGACGGCTTAACCATGAAATAAGTAAGGTAAAGCCGTAAAAACTCAAATGCGTAACCTCCACTATTTAAGGAATACTAATACTCAATGATTTATTCCTTTTAAGGAGGATCCTTATGAAGCCAGCAATACAGAGCATCTGGAAAAACCGTACATTTATTTTACTTTTTATTGCTGGAATCTTTGCTGTTGTATGTTTTTAACGACGACCACTTGGTATGTCATAACTGATTTAGGCTCTCCCTCGTCATTGGGGATTGTTTTAATGACCGCGACCATCCCAAGGCTTTTAATGATGATTTTCGGAGGAATGGTCGCGGATAAATATTAAAAAACGACCATTATGTTTGTGACCAACCTGACACAGGGTTTACTGCTTGTCGTCCTCTCGATGCTCGTCATGAATGAACAGATGACCCTTGCGATTCTATTAGCAATTTCGGCTATGTTCGGTTTATTAGATGCTTTCTTCGGACCAGCCAGTACATCAATGATTCCCAAAATTGTCGCGAAACGCCAGCTCCAAGAAGCCAACGCCGTTTTTCAAGGCGCTGACCAAGTCTCCTTCATTATCGGTCCTGTTTTGGCAGGCCTTGCCATGGAGACAAATGGGGTTTCGTTAAGTTATATCATTGCTACATGTCTTGTTATTATGTCTGCATTTGTCATCTTTCCACCCTTTTTAAAAGAAGCACCTGTTGAAAATAATAAGCACCAAAGTCCGATAAAAGATTTTAAAGAGGGATTATCTTACGTCAGAAAATCATCCTTCCTCATCATGAGCATTCTGATTCTCATCACATTGAATTTCTTTATCTTCGGTTCCCTCCAAATCGCCATCCCATTACTTGTCGATATTCATGGGGGCACGCCCCTTCATTTAAGCTATATGGAAGTAAGCTTAGGGACTGGCATGTTAATAGGCACGTTCATCCTAAGCAAATATACGATTAAGTCTAAAGGGAAGGTTGCATTATTCGGTTTGATCTATTGTTTGATTGTATTTATCATCTTCAGCCGACTAACTCATTTATCTCTTTTAATTACTCTTGTCTTCTTTATTGGTTTATGTATGCCCTTTGTGTTTATTCCCATATTTACTGCTGTTCAAGAAACTACAGAGAATCGTTTAATGGGCAGAGTCATGAGCATCATCTTCTTAGCAATGAATGGATTTGACCCTATTTCTTATGCGATTGTTTCAGGACTTGTCAGCTTTGATGTTTCCATTCATACGATTCTTCTGAGCTTTGGTTTGACTGGTTTATTGATCGCCTTATTCATTCTATATAAAGCTAAATCCTTTCAAAAGGCAGGAAGTCAGATGGGAGAATGACCATTTGAAAAGGGTTTCGAAAAATATTTAGAATATTAGACCTATTCATTTTTCATTGAAGTTAGTATATAGTATGAAACCGAAAGCATTGTTATTTAAAGTCTTGTGAGGAAGATACAATAACTGCTTCGGAGTGATGAAGATGGTATTAAAAATGAGGATATCCCTAAGAAATTTTTTTGAATCTATTGCTCAATTCGGCAAAAATTTAATTCAAAAATATCCATTCACAAAAAAGCTGATCACCATTTTTTCATGGATTTCAATCATTGTTCTCGTTCTCAGTATCATTTTTATGGAAGATGCTCGAAAAATGTTTGTTCAGTTTTTCTGGTCTTTCTATGTTCTGATTCAATTCTGGTTCCTCTGTCGGAGTAAAACATTTACTTGGAAAAAATACACTTATTTCTTTTTAGCAGGCGCTTGGCTAATTGTTCCGCTTAATACATTTGTTGTTTACACCATGACCTCGATTTTGGGCGGTTCTACAAGTGATGGATGGAGCATGGCCTTTCTCACCCCCATTTCAGAGGAGGTGCTGAAGCTGGTTCCACTCATCTTCTATTTATTTTTATCCCGGCGCGCCTCAACATTGAGCTTAACAGACTATGCACTGATTGGAGCCGCTATAGGTGCTGGGTTTCAATTCTTAGAGGAAACCGCCCGTCGAATGATCACTGGTGGGTTATTTGATTATGGCGTCACTTTATTTGGCGGAAAGGTCCTCCATTGGGACCTATTCACCCTTTTCCCTGGTTACTTTGAAGAAAGTTTTCTACCTGATAAAATGACTGCTGGCCATCCACTTTTAACCGCTATTATTACTCTGGGTATTGGTCTAGCCTTCCGCTTCAAACATAAATTCACCTACTCTACCTTCTTCTTTCCGCTCTTTTTATTAACTTGGGCCATATTTGATCATGCCATCTGGAATGCTAACTTTCGCGCGCCAGACTGGTTAACTTTTTTCCACGACCTTTTTGGAAGCGGCTATGCAGCCAAGCCATTATTTTTACTTATGCTATGTGGCGCTTTATTCATTGACTATCGAGATATAAATACCGTTCGCTCTCAACTTCCTCTTTTAAAACACGAAAGGATGATTCAGCCTTTTTCAGAAATATGGCAGCTTTGCAGATCTTTCTTATTAGACAAACAACGTTATATATCTTTGTTACTCTTTTATCGTGAGCGCCGTGAAGTAGGTCTTACCATCGTTCATGGAAATCATGAAGCTAAAGAGTTGCTTTCAGGACTAAACTCAAACATGCTGAAATCTTTTACTGCATTCGTTACCTTATTATTGATTGGATTCACCACCTGGCTTCTTTCGGACATCAGCCTGAATGGTAATAACCCTACTACCTGTTTTGCTTGTTTGTTTGAGAGTTTACAGCATTGGTGGAGTGGGCTATCCACCTCTCAAAAAGGGATGATCATTCTCAGTGCATTTGCTCTTACCTTCCCTCTCTTAGGGCTCTGGGGAGCTATTGGTGCCGTGTCCACCGGGATTGGTTTAGCTGAAAGCGGGAATCAGATTGCAGACATCATTAGAAATCCAAAGAAATTACTTACACCTGAAACAGCTCTAGCAGCCGGGTTAGGGTTTCTCTTAAGCCGGATTCCTTTCGGTAAACTGGGATCCAAAAAGATAAAAAACTGGCTGGATTCTCTTTTTGGCAAAAGGGACCGCACCCCCTCACCACAACGACCTGACAATAAC
Source organism: Cytobacillus purgationiresistens (assembly GCF_030813235.1). Taxonomy (GTDB): domain Bacteria; phylum Bacillota; class Bacilli; order Bacillales; family Cytobacillaceae; genus Cytobacillus; species Cytobacillus purgationiresistens. The sequence continues at coordinate 19,730 of NZ_JAUSUB010000018.1, forward strand.
AAACCAAAGCCGCCGAAGAATAATGTTTCATTTAAGCCAGGATATAAAGAGCATTTAGTGAAAGTAGTGGATATCGTCAGGAAAAAAGGAAAAGGCATCGTTGGCGGCCATAATCTCGAGCACTTTGAAAAAGCCTTTAAAGATAAAGGCTGGGACCTAGATGAATGTATTATTTCTAGGAAAAAGCACCCTACCATTGATGGGGTCTATGAAATAGAATATGGATTTCCTAAGCTTGATATGGAAGGAAAGATTATTCCTGGGGAGCTAAAAAATGTCTCTCATCCCAAAACAGTATATGATCCGAAAGTAATTTCTGATGAACAAATCATTCAATGGGGTGAGGAAGCAATGAAGAATGGAACCATCAATGGCAGAGAAATTGTTGGAACATCTTCCAATGGGCTAGAGTTTAGAGGCTTTATTAATGAGCATGGTGAAATATCAAACTTCTTCCCAACATTAGATTAAATAAAGGAGTGAATTTTCATGGAGGATAATAAGCGGCAGTTAATCAATACATTTTATCAGCATATGGGCACAGGAAAGTTTATCAGAATACTGCAGAGCTATGCAGACGGTAAAGGCTATGGGACAGAGTACGCTCGCTTTGTCTTCGCTGACTTTTATGAAAAATGGGAAGACGATTATTTTGGGGAAGAAGGCATTGCGTATTACATTGATTCCCCCTTAGTAAAAGAAGACGAGGAAATCATCCTTGATTACCCAACCTTTTTCCAATATTTGAGGGATGATTGTGAAACCTATTTAAAAGCGAATCCACAGGATGAAACAGAAGTAAGAACAGTACTAGAAACTATAAAGCAACGATTTAATATTATTGAGCCTTGATGGACTTTCCATTAGGGTCTTTTTTTCTCTTAACTGATTTCTTAGCCTTTATATTTATTAGCTTCATCAAGAAATGTGGTCTTGACTTAAGGCTGACTTTAGATTCGCAGAAACAGATGAAATTGCAAAAATGATTGTATTTTTAGCATCAGATGACAGCTTTTATATTACTGGACATCAGCTTCTTGTTGTTGGCGGTAGAGGTGCTTTTTAAAAAAGCCTCTAAGACTTTTATCTCAAAGGCATTCTATTTACATGAACAGGTATAAACATGCGCTTATTTATACAAAGAACACCCTATAGACAAAATGTCTATAGGGTACCTTTTTATCAGACTAAAATGACCCAAAGAATCATAGTCACAATAATTGTCGTTAAACCTTGCATTAATGTAGCCATTGTTTGCGCTTTATAGGCATCTGTTACTTTCATGCCTGTAAATTGAGTAACCACCCAGAAATAGCTGTCATTTACATGAGAAACTGTCATTGCTCCTGCTCCAATTGCCATAACAACTAATGCTAATGGAACCGCACCTTCAATACCTACTACCGGAAGCATTGGCGCAATTAATGATGATGTAAGAACAAGAGATGTGGTTGAAGAACCTTGTGCCGTTTTTAATGCAGCTGCGATTAAAAACGGTACAAGCAGGAAGAATGCACCTGTAAAGATACCAGCAATATCCCAGCCTTGGATGATCTCTTCAACACCAGAGTTTTTAATAACCGTTCCGAAAGATCCACCTACACCAGTGATTAACAGAATGGGCGCTGCATCAAGTAACCCTTTCCCAAACCAGCCAGTTAATGTTTCCTCATCATATTTAGGCAATAGCGGCAATGCTGCTACTACACCCAATAATAATGCGATAACTGGTTTTCCTATAAATATAAGGAATTGGGCAAATCCACCGTCGTAACCTAGAACAGAAATGACAGAACCTAATCCAATTAAGATAATTGGGAATAGAATAGGAAAGAATGCTTGAAACGTTGATGGCATTTTCCCAAATGAAGCAACAACTTTATCGTAGTCAAACTCCTCGCCATCCTCATTTTTTTCTTCAGGAACCTCAATTTTTACCGCTACTTTAACAGCCCATAGGTAACCAACAATTGTTGCCGGAATTGCAACAATCAAACCAATTAGAATGACGGTACCCAGATAAGCATCTGCACCGATATTCCCTGCAGCTGCAATTGGACCCGGAGTAGGTGGTACAAGTGTATGCGTAGCATATAATCCAGTAGCCAACGCAACTGACATGGATGCCAGCGCAACTTTAGCCCGCTTTGCCAACGCTTGTCTTAAACTATTTAATATGATAAATCCTGAATCACAGAATACTGGAATAGAAACAATAAAACCGATAATACTCATTGCAAGCTGTGGTCTTTTCGGTCCAACCACACGAAGAACAACCTCTGCCATACGATAAGCAGCGCCTGCCTTTTCAAGAATAACCCCAATGATTGTACCAAATACAATGACTAGACCAATATTGGTCATAATATTGCCGAATCCTGTATTGATACTTTCAACAATCAAATCGAATGACATGCCTGAGGCAAATCCAACAAACAAAGTACCTAATAAGAGCGACATAAATGGATGAAGTTTAAATTTCGTCGTTGCAATAACGATTAATAATACACCAAGTGCAATAATTAAGAATAACATCTTGAATTCCTCCTAACCTTCTATTTTTTATAAATGGCATTAAATGTGCGCATTACTTGTTCTGCCGCTGACTCTAACAGTTCATGTGACTCATTCATTGCATCCTGGAGACTCATCGGCCCTTTCATAAGACTATGAACACTTGTAATTCCATGTTGGTACAATTCTTCAATTCCCTTACCAATTGAGCCTGCAAGGACGAATACCGGGATTCCTTGTTTTTTCGCTGCTTCTGCTACACCCATTGGCGTTTTCCCAGAAGCTGTTTGGAAATCACATTGTCCTTCACCTGTAAACACACAGCTTGCACCTTGAATTTTCTCTTCAAAATTTGTATATCTAATGACTATATCGATTCCGCGTTCCATTTGGGCAGGGAAAAAGGCTTGGAATGCTCCACCTATGCCACCTGCAGCACCAGCACCCGGCTCATCATGCAGTCGAGTACCGGTTGTCTTTTCGATGACATCCGCCCAGCTAGTTAAATTGTGATCAAGCAGCTCTACCATCTCTGGTGTTGCTCCTTTTTGTGGACCGAATACAAATGATGCCCCATTAGGTCCAATAAATGGGTTCTGTACGTCTGAAGCAATAAGAAATTCACTCTTTTCAATGCGAGAATCAAACTGTCCATTATCTATAGTCGCAATCCTTTCAAGCTCTGCCCCTCCAACACCAACTGGGACCCCGCTTTCATCTAAAAGACGCATACCCAACGCTTGGAGCATTCCAGCTCCACCGTCATTGGTAGCGCTTCCACCAATAGCTAAAATGAACTTTCGATAGCCATCGTCCATTGCTTTTTTCAATAATTCTCCTGTACCAAATGTTGTTGTTATTAATGGATTTCGTTTTTCGGGTTCAACCAATATTAGTCCTGAAGCACTAGCCATTTCGATGACACATGTTTCTTTATCGCCTAAAATACCGTATTCGGCTTTTACATCTTCCTGTAATGGACCTGTTACGACTACTTCTACCTTATGTCCGCCTGTAGCTGCCACTAAGCTGTCCATCGTTCCTTCTCCGCCATCCGCTACTGGAACTAAAACCGTTTCGGCCTTTGGAAACGCTTTCTTGATGCCTTTTTCCATCACACTTGATGCCTCAACAGCAGATAAGCTGCCTTTAAAAGAATCTGGCGCAATCACTACTTTCATTGTTTCCCCACCTAACGTATATCGTGTTATCTTTATTATAAAGATGTGATTGTATGAAAGTCATCGTATTGAATAACCAAAAAAATCTGATCTATTGCACTACTTTTTTATCTATTATAAACAGAATATGATATTATCTATCTGATATATAACAAAAAACCTATTCAAATCTTTAAAACGAGGGTGACCCAAATGCTAACTCAGGAAATTGCTGCTGAAATTGTTAGGCAAACGACGATCAGACTCAACCGAAATATTAATATTATGGATGATCAAGGAATGATCCTCGCCTCCGGGAATCCTGAACGAATACATCAAATACATGATGGCGCCAGGGAAGTGCTCAGAACGGGAAAAACCATTATCATACATGAGGATGACCTGAACAAATGGGAAAATTCCTTACCTGGCATTAATCTACCAATTCAATTCAAACAAAAAATCATCGGTGTCATCGGCATCACTGGCAATCCAGAAGACATAATGGAATTTGGAGAATTAGTAAAGATGATTACTGAAATGATGATTGAACAATCCTCTGTGGCAGATCAGCTTGAGTGGCAGCAAAAAATCAAAGATCATATTTTTGATGATTTACTCCAGGAGAATTTGAATGAGAAATCGATCCATCAAAGGCTTGAGCTCGTTGGAATCACGATTAAGCCCCCTTACCAGGTCTCCGTCATTGAAACAGGTGCAAATCATTTAAAAAGGAACGATATCATTCAATTTTTCGAGGGGATATTTAATAAAAACCATACACTCATTGGCTTTTTAGGGGTAAACCAGCAATTCATTCTTACTTCCGGCCTTCCCGAAACAAAAGTAAAAGATAAATTAATGAGAACCATCGATTATTGGGAAGCAAAAGGGATTGTTGTAAAAATTGGTATGGGTACAAGTGGGGATACAATGTCCCATATTCTCCATTCCTATCATGAGTCAATCTCCTCGGTGACATTAAGCGAGACACATCAGCTTTTCGCAACCTTCAAAGAAGTTGAAACAAAAGCGTTGTTAAACCAGCTTGATGACAAGGCACAACAGTTATATTATGAACGGATTTTAAATGGATTATCAGAAAAATTAATCGATACCTTAGAACAGTTTTTTGCAAGTAACCTAAATCTCGGTGAATGCTCAAAGAAAATGTATATTCACCGAAATTCTCTTATTTATCGCATAAAAAAAATTAAAGATATTACAGGCTATAACCCGCAAAATACAAATGATGTAATCACATTGCAACTGGCTATTTGGCTGAGACAGATGCAGAGTAAATAAAATGGATCTGCTGTCAAACAGTCTCATATTGATCAATAGATGCCCAATTAAAAACGCAAAAGGCTGTTCAATCAACCTTATTGGTTTTTCATTTGCTGCCTCTTTGACCTTTTTTCAGGATATCCCCCTCTCGCTGTTAAAGTGACTGTTGAATTAGGCACTAGCGCTGGGGAAACTAGTGACCCTTTTGATTCAGGTCGGACAAACCAGACACTTGTTGGGGAATCTAGTAACCCTTTTGGGACTGGGACTGTCATTTCGGCACTAGTTGGTGCATCTAGCTTCCCTTTTAGGATTACCATTAGCTTTTCGGGCAATTGTTGGTTCCTATGCCAACTACTTAAAAGCTGACCTAAATAAAAACGGTTAAAGAAAATAATTGAATTTTCTTTAACCGTTTTTTTGTAAATCCGTGTTTTATCATGCATGTGGCTTAAATATGTTTTATATCTGAAGCAGTCCTCTTTTTTCTGAGTAAGGGTCTTGAGATAGACTGAGTTGGCGATTAAATATAAATGTAGAACGCTTGCTGGAATCATAAGTCGGCCATTGTTGTCCAAGTGCATCCACATTCGGATCACTTGACGTAGCAAATGCAATCCAAGCAGATTGCATTTGCGCAGCCAGGCCTTGCATTTCTTCATTTACTGTCACATGCAATGATTTAAAATAGCCAAGATTATTAAATATAAACGGGATTTCTAATGCATGAACCGCTTTTCCTAGTTGAGGGTGATTGGGCTCAATCCAGTCAAACCGATACATCCAGACAGGGGCAAATTGTGCTTGGGCCGTCGCAAATTCAATCGCTGGCTTCCAAAATATAAAATCAGTCATGAATTGTGCAGCACCGTCGAGTGTTTCTGGATAAAGCGCTTTAAGCTCTTGAGCATGTTCCTCGCCAACTTGCTTTACTAGAACGGCTTCCCTTGTTGATGCAGGTGTTAACGGTGTTTCTTCATCAAAGAAAAAATGCCCTTCATCATGATTTGTACCAATTAGAAGCGGAATGTCCTTAGCATATCCATTTGCAATGGCTGCAGTTGGATAAAGTGGCAGCGTTTTTTCATCGAGTGTAGGCTGGAACAACATCATTCCGTCCGCACCATATTTTTGACCGATTACTTCCCCTGCTTTTATGATTGCTTCTGTCGAAAGTGCGCCTAGTTTGTATAATTGATTTATCCCAATACCAAGTTCTGTCAGCACTGATCTCGCAATGTCAGATGCCTTCTGAGGAGAAATGATTTGTGATGCACCGCTTTGCATAATCGCTTTGTGGAATAGTCCTTTTGCAGCCGGCATAGTTAATAAGCTTGCAATGCTCATGGATCCAGCTGATTCACCGAAGATGGTCACTTGCTCTGGGTCTCCGCCAAAGCTTGAAATATTCTCTTTCACCCATGTTAAAGCTGCTATTTGATCCAATAAGCCTAAATTAGCTGTATAGCTTTCATCCATACCTGCCAAATGGAGAAAACCAAGTGGACCAAGGCGGTAATTGAGTGTAACAACTACCACATCCCCTTCTTGGGCAAGTTTAGCTCCATTGTAAAGAGGTGTGCTACCCGAGCCTGAACGGAACGCTCCCCCATGAATCCAAACCATAACCGGACGTTTCTCTTCAGATTTTAAAGGAGTCCACACATTCAAGTACAGGCAATCTTCTGACATCTGATCTACCGGTGTTCCCAGTCTTTCTGCAATTTCACGATTTTGCGGACAAACAGACCCGTATTCAGTTGCGTCCCGAGTGCCTTCCCATTCTTCAGGCGCCTTTGGTGGCTGAAACCGCAAATCACCTATAGGACTCTTTGCAAAAGGAATCCCTTTCCATACCCTTACCTCTCGTTCGACAAGACCTTTTAATTGTCCTTGCTTTGTTTGAACTAGCGTATTTTCCATATGGATCTCCCTCTTCTCTTTGAAAATAGTAGTATATTTACAATTCGAGAGAGTATATGAAAACCCTTTTATCTTCTTCCAATTAACTCGCCATCTTTTTCCTTTTTACTTCTAATCTTTCTTTTTTACGTACTTCTTGGAATTTCTTAGTTTCAGAAACAATCACACCTGATAATAACAGGAGCGCAATTAAATTTGGTATCGCCATTAATGCATTAAAGATATCGGCAATGTTCCATACAAGCTCCAACTTGAGACCCGCACCAAGCATTACAACGCCCACAAAAACCACTTTATAGATAATTGTGCGATGATCGCCGAATAGGTATCCAAAGCATTTCTCTCCATAATATGACCAGCCGATAATTGTTGAATAGGCAAATAAAATAATACCGAATATGACAATATAATTACCTACACCTGGCAAAAAGAATTCGAACGCATCACCAGTTAGACTGGATGCATCTCCATGACCCGTATAAATCCCGCTCATTACAATGGCCAGTCCTGTAACTGTACATACGATAATCGTATCCATAAATGTTCCAGTCATAGACACAAGCGCTTGTCTTCCCGGATAATCTGTCTTTGCTGCTGCTGCTGCAATTGGCGCAGATCCAAGCCCAGCTTCATTAGAGAATACTCCCCGTGCTACCCCGTAACGAATAGCCATACCGATCGCTCCTCCTGCAGCCGCAGATGGATTGAATGCTTCACTAATAATTAAAGCAAATGCTGCTGGAACCTCTGTGATATTCATGAGAATAATAACGACACCACCAGCTAAATAGAAAAGTGCCATAAAAGGAACAAAGATTGCCGAAACACGGCCTATGCCTTTGATTCCGCCAAGGAGGACGATCCCTGTTAATACCATCAAAACAAATCCTGTTATCCAAGGATTAATGTCAAAGTTCGCAGAGAGAGCACCTGCTACTGTATTTGCTTGTGTCATATTGCCGATTCCAAAGGACGCTAAGAAGCCAAATAAAGCAAATAATACAGCAAGCCATTTCCAGCCAAGACCTTTTTCGATATAATACATAGGTCCACCGGAAATTTCTCCTTTATGATTCGTCACTCGGTATTTGACTGCCAAGATTGCTTCGCCATATTTGGTTGCCATTCCGAAAAAAGCAGCCAACCACATCCAGAAAAGTGCGCCTACACCCCCCATTAAAATGGCTGATGCTACACCAGTCATATTACCAATTCCTAATGTAGCTGCCATTGCAGTCATTAGGGATTGAAAGTGAGAAATATCCCCTTTATTCTTCTTTTCTTTGTCGCTTTTACTGAAAGTAAGCTTAAGCGCATAGGGTAAATCTCGAATTTGTAAAAAACCTAGCCTAAAAGTTAAAAGTATACCAGTACCGACTATTAGAATTAACGTAACCGGACCCCATACAATATTTCCTATTGTAGCTATGAGACTTTCAAACCATTCCATTGACTCTCCTCCTTATTATCATGTAGAATACTTACAAAAATCTAAATAGAATGAATTTTTATATTATAATGGTTTTTGTCGAAAAAAGGAATATATTTTCCTATTTTAGTGATTTTTATGGATAATTCCTTATAAAAATCCAATTTTAATAGGTATTTTGACGAATGAATGAAGGAAAGGCATTTTGCATTATTTTATTTAAAGAAATAATCATATAGTAAATAGATAAAATATCCCGCTAGTGGAACTATCATTCGTTCTGCGTTATTGAACCGGAAGAACGTCATAGTGGATTTTATTTCATTTACGGATTAATCTTAAGGGTTGAAAAAAGTGTCCCTTAAATAGGGACACTTTTTTTACTTCGCTTTTATATACTCAAAAAATATTTGCTTAATGATTGCTAATTGCACTTTGGACAACCATCAGATATTGCATATGGTGTTCTTTACTTAGCCTCTGATGAATTTAAATTTGTAACGGGAACAGAATTAATTATCGATAGCGGATCCATTTTACACTAATTATTGAAAAAGCAGCTCCAATGGGCTGCTTTTAACTTATATTAAAACGCTTTCCCAAACCTCTTTTAATGAACAAATCCCCATTTCCATATCCGCTTCAATCATTCCAGCAAATCCTAAATAAAAATGAGGAAATCCCTCATTTTTACGTCTCATCCACATTTGATTGAAATCATAGATCCGAACACCCTTATTCTTCGCAAGCTTTAATAATACCTTTTCATCTACACAAGTCTTTACTGTTACTTGGATATGAAATCCAGCAATGTCCTGTTTGATAGCCATCCCTACTGTTTTTTCTTCTTCTCCAAATCACGAAGTTTTGCTTTTTTCTCTCTTTCCACTTTCTTTTTTTCTTCTTTCATTTGCTCATCGATCCAGCGTTTTTCTTCTTTTAGCTCTTGTTTAATGATTTGCTTTTGCAAACGGCGTGTCTTCAGCTTTTCCTTTGTTGCACTAGAGAGCTCCATTTCCCGCCTGACCTGCCGCAGTTCTTTAATTAAGGCGATTGTCATTAATATCATGACGAAGGAAAACGGAAAGGCAGCAATAATCATTGTATTTTGCAAGGCTTGAAGTCCACCTGAGTACAGCAAAACCGTTGCCGTAGCTGAAAGGAGAACGCCCCATATCAATTTGTTCCGGGTGGAAGGGTTTAACGTTCCTTTAACCGACTGCATTCCTAAAACCACTGTTGCTGAATCGCCCGAAGTGATAAAAAAGATAGCAATGAGAATAATTGATAATATTGATATAACAAAACTTAATGGCATTTGCTCCAGCACAGCGAACAGCATCTGTTCAGTATCCATTATAGATAAATCAGTCACACCTGACATTTGCATATCAATTGCCGTTCCGCCTAGGAAAGCAAACCAAATGAATGTTACTAATGTTGGCACGATTAACACGCCAATCGTAAACTCACGAATCGTACGGCCACGTGATACCCTAGCAATAAAAGTTCCAACATAGGGCGACCATGCCATCCACCATGCCCAATAAAATATTGTCCAATCATTGATCCACTCCCTGTTAGTACTATTCATAGGTGATAGACGAAAGCTCATCTCTGGCAAGCGCTGAATATACTTTCCAATCGTATCAGTAAACAGATTCAGCGAATAAACTGTTGAACCAAAGATAATAAAAAAGGCCAGCAGAATTAATGCAAGAACCATGTTTACATTACTAAGAATGCGAATGCCCTTATTGATACCTGTTGTTGCTGAGATTAAAAAGACAGCAGTAATAATCACGATAATAATCAGCTGTATTAAAAAAGAGTTGGGAATATCCCAAACATAGGATATACCGCCATTAATCTGCGTGGCACCAAAGCCAAGTGTAGTAGCAATCCCTGTTACCGTAGCAATAATAGCAACAACATCAATGAGCTTCCCTATTACTCCATCGGTATTCATCAAAGGCGAAAGTGTTGAACTAATCGATCCATCTCCGCCTCTTCGATAATTGAAAAAAGCAAGACATAGAGCAATAAGGACATACACGCTCCAGCCATGAATACCCCAATGAAAGAATACGTATCGCAAAGCGTCCATCGCTGCCTGGCTAGTGCCAGTATCACCTGTTGGCGATTGAATAGCAAAATGAGAAATTGGCTCCGCCGTTCCCCAGAACAATAGCCCAGTCCCCATCCCTGCACTAAATAATAGGGCAAACCAAGTCGGATAATTATATTCCGGCTCTTCATCCGCTTTCCCAAGCTTTAAGTTTCCAAATGGGCTGACAATTAAGAACAGGCACACACATACAAAAATCGAAACGATAATCAAATAGTACCAGCCAAAAGTCGATGTTATCGCACTCTGAATCGCAGCAGTGTACTGTTCCATCGCTCTTGGTGCCGCAGCGCCAATAATGATTAATAAGATAAGGATACCTACTGACCAGTAAAAGACAGGTCCAAATCGCTGTTTACTTTCCTCATTCATATGTAAAACCGTCCTTTATAAAAGCCTATTATGTTAATAAGTAGCTTTTCCTGTGATAGATTGACCTATACAGTGAATAGTGCACAAAAAAAACCAGCGCCATCTGTAGATAGGGCACTGGGATTTGAGTCATCTTACTTAGCAAGCTGTGATTGGTATTCAGGAACTCTTTTAAACACGGCTGCAGCAAATTTGCATGCAGGAATAATCTTTTTATTTTGTTGTTTCATCTCTTCAACGACAGAATCAACGAGCCTCCGTGCAGCTCCTTGCCCGCGATAATCTTCATCTACAAACGTGTGATCAATCGTGATTGTCTGATCATCGTTTTGAGAATAAGAAATTTCTGCAACTGAGTTCCCTAAGTCATCCTGAATAAAATGTCGGCCTTCTTCTTTTTGTATGTTCATTTTGATATCATCCCTTTCTTATGGGTATGGTTAATATACCCTTTGGGAGGAAAATTAAATATTGAAGTAAATGAGAAAACCATCAATCAATTATTGTTGTGTTTGTCGACATTACCTTTCATATTACCTTACCTTAAGAGGTTGGCACTGAATCACCCTTTTGAATCAAAAAGAATTTTAAGATAAATGGGAAACGCACTTGAAGTTATGGTGCAAATTAAAAGACGTCACCCAGAGAGTCAAATGACTTTGGATGACGCCTTTTTTTATTTATTCACGTTCCGCAGTACGTTCGGTAAGGACCTTTTAAAATAGGCAGTGTCGAGTATTCATCCTGGTCATCAGAATGTGCGAATGGATTCGAAAGCGCATTTAAGAGTTTTTCCATTACACTGTAGTCGCTACGATCCACTGCTGCTTCCAGGGCTTCCTCTACCCTATGGTTCCGTGGAATGACTGCAGGATTACTGTTCCGCATCAACTGATCCGAAGCAGCCTTTGATTCCTGCTGCCGACTTAATCTTGTCTGCCAAAGCTCATGCCAGGGTGCGAATTCAGGCTTTCCAAGGAGCACAGTGTCTTCAAGCTTAGCGAAAGTCAATGCACGGAAAGTATTAGTATAATCAGCACCATACTTCTTCATCATCTCAAGCAGTCCATTAATAAGATCCTTATCTTGTGTCTCTTCGTTATATATGCCCAGTTTTGCCCTCATTTCCTTAAGCCATTTATCATGATACACCTGATTAAAACTGGAAATCTCCTCTTGGGCCAATTTGACAGCCTGTTCCTGATCATCATCCAGCAATGGCAATAGGGATTCAGCAAAGCGCGCAAGATTCCATCCCGCCATATAAGGCTGATTGCCATAAGCATATCGTCCTTGGACGTCAATGGAACTGAACACCGTTTCCGGATCATAAGCGTCCATAAAGGCGCAAGGTCCATAATCAATCGTTTCTCCGCTAATAGCCATATTATCGGTATTCATTACCCCATGAATAAAGCCAACAGATTGCCATTTGGCAACGAGCTCAGACTGACGCTGAATTACCTCTTGTAAAAGGGTAAGATAGCGGTCATTATCCGCTTCAATTTCGGGAAAATGACGCTTTAATGTATAGTCAGCCAGGGTGCGAAGTTCTTCAACCGTGCCCCATCTCGCAATATATTGGAACGTTCCAACGCGGATATGACTGGCAGCCACACGAGTTAATACGGCACCCCGCAGCTCTGCTTCACGGATTACTGAATCATCAGATGTCACCACCGCAAGACTTCTGGTGGTAGGAATACCAAGGGCGTGCATCGCTTCACTAATGATGTATTCACGCAGCATCGGTCCAAGTGCCGCCCTGCCATCTCCGCCACGGGAGTAGGGTGTTCTGCCTGCCCCTTTAAGCTGAATATCCATTCTCACGTCTTTGGGAGTGATTTGCTCTCCAAGCAGTACCGCTCGGCCGTCCCCCAACATGTTGAAATGCCCAAATTGATGCCCGGCGTAAGCTTGCGCAAGAGGCATAGCACCCTCAGGAGGCTTATTCCCAGCCAGCTCTGCTACTCCCTCTTCGCTTTGGAGCGCTTGATCGTCCAAACCCAAGAATTCCGCCAAGTCGTCATTTAATATAACTAACTTAGGCGAGCTTACAGAGGTGGGATTCGTATGGGAAAAAAGGGATTTTGGCAGACGGGCATAACTATTGTCTAAGTTCCATCCTATATCTTTGTTATTCGTCATAGTTTCTCCTTTCCTTCTTCTCTTGTCGGTTATTTTAATTAGTTATCTTCCATAAAAGCAAGTCTTATTCTGTTCGTTCTATTATACCGCTTTCATAGATTGATTTCTCACATCAAGCCATGTTGTTGTCGAGAGAAAAATTATCTTGACTGGAAAAAATAGAATCTATCAACGCTCTTATAGTAAAATTCTATATTTTCATCTGCGATCAAGTATATTGCGGTTTACCGTAATCTATCTCCATTAAGGCTTTTGATTCCTTCTTAAAAATAAGGTATAGTTAGATATTCTAGTAAAAAAATCCTCAGGCTAAAGGTCGTGGTTAACATGCGTATTAATAAGTATATTAGTGAGGCTGGAAAAGCATCCAGGCGTGGTGCAGATAAATTAATTACTGAAGGCAGAGTTCTTATAAATGGGAAACGTGCAGAGATAGGCAGCCAAGTCGAGCCGGGAGATGATGTTCTTGTAAATGGGGCACCTGTCCGGATAGCGAGAAACAATGTCTATATCGCTTTAAATAAACCAGTGGGCATTACAAGCACAACGGAAAAGAAAGTAAAAGGCAACATTATTGACCTAGTGAATCACCCGTTACGAATTTTTAATATTGGACGATTGGATAAAGACTCGGATGGCTTAATTCTCCTTACAAACGATGGTGATATCGTCAATGAAATTCTACGCGTAGAAAATAAGCATGAAAAAGAATATATTGTTTCAGTAGACAAGCCAATCACTCCTGAATTCTTAAAGAATATGTCAGAGGGAGTACACATATTAGGCACAAAAACACTTCCTTGTGAGGTAAGACAAATATCAAAATTTGATTTCCAAATTATTTTAACACAGGGCTTAAATCGCCAAATTCGCCGCATGTGCGAAGAGTTAGGCTACGAAGTTTACAGACTTCAAAGAACCCGAATTATGAATATTCATTTAGGCAATCTCCCGCCTGGCCAATGGAGAGATTTATCAAAAAAAGAGCGGACAGCATTATTTAGAGAGCTAAACTATGAGCCAAAGGAATGGTATTAGAAAAGTAGAGAATGAGTTGGCTTTTGCGGGATTATGGTCGAAATGGTAACCTAACTCGGCGTTAGGTGCCCTAATCGGTCAGATGACCACTGAAATGGTAACCCAATCCGAAGTTAGTTACCCTAACCCGCTAGATAGCCATCAAAATAGGAATCTAATTGGCTTTAGGCGACAAACTTTGCTTAGCCCCCTCATTCTCATCTTTTTCTCAGCAAATTCATTACTTATCTCTTATTCGCTTCATATACCTTCAATTGTTTGCCTTTTATGGTTGTGTTTTTCATCTTTTTAAGTACAATCGGACCTTTATCATTTAGTATTTCTACATATGAAACCGTATCCTGAATGGTAATAATGCCGATGTCATCCACTGTAATGCCATCAATTTTAGCAATCGTTCCAACAAAATCCACTGCTCTAAGCTTCTTTTTCTTGCCGCCATTGAAATACAATTTCATGATTTGCTTGTTTAATTTCTCGCTTTTTGCTTTTTTAATGGTTGGCTCGATATTCATTTTTTCTTCAAAGTCAGATTTCATATTTGCAACTTCTTCTTTAGAAGGAGCTGTTGATTGAGGAATTTCAAAACCGATATATTCTTCTATTTCATTTAAAAACTTATCTTCATACGGTGTAACAAATGTGATGGCTTTCCCCTTTTGCCCTGCTCGTCCGGTTCTTCCTGTACGGTGCACATAGCTTTCTTTCTCTAATGGAATGTCATAGTTGATCACATGTGTAATATTATCAATATCAATTCCTCTAGCGGCTACATCTGTAGCAATTAAATAACGGAAATTGCCTCTTCTAAAATCATTCATCACATCAAGCCGGTCATACTGTTCCATGCCGCCATGGATTTTATCACAGTTATAATCCATATCTGTTAGCTCATCACAAAGCGTGTCTACTCGATCTTTTGTACGGCAAAAGATGATACAGCTATCCGGATTTTCAACAATGGTTACATCTTCAAGCATAGAAAGTTTCTTGTCTTCTGCTACGTTATAAAGCGAATGATCGATTTTATCTGTAGTAAGACCAGTTGCTTTAATTTCAATATCAATAGGTGTTTTCATATAGTTAAGTGATAGGTTCTTGACCTTTTCTGGTAAAGTCGCTGAAAATAACATCGTCACTCGATTTTGAGGGACCTCTTTAATAATCGCTTCAACTTGTTCAATAAAACCCATGTTCAGCATTTCGTCAGCTTCATCTATAACTAGATAGTTGATTTGATCTAAATCCAAAGTGCCTTTTTCAATATGATCTAACACACGGCCAGGAGTACCAACAACTACATGCGTTTTTTGCTTTAATTCTGTTTTTTGAATGGCAAAGGGCTGTTTCCCATAGACTGCTGCTGCTTTAATCCGTTTAAATCGGCCTATGTTTGTGAAGTCTTCCTTCACCTGTACTGCAAGTTCCCTCGTTGGAGTTAAAATTAGCGCTTGCGGTTTATTTTCCTGCCAATCTACTAATTCACAAATGGGTATCCCGTAGGAAGCCGTCTTTCCACTGCCTGTTTGAGATTTCACAACAAGATCCGTTTTCTCCAACACAAGAGGGATCACTTTACTTTGAACCTCAGTTGGATTTTTATATTCTAAGCTATCCAGAGCCTTTACTATTTCTTCACTTAATTGGTAGTCTTTAAAGCCTTTTTCACTCATAACCAAGCCTCTTTTATTCTGAATTATTTTTCTTATTATTTCCGTATACAAACTTCTATTATACCTGAATTGATCCTTACATTAGAATAAAAAAAATGACCTACCCTTTGGGCAAGTCCAGTGCCTGGTAATCCAGCTGATACTTTCCGCCCTCAGCAACCTCTGAATGATACAAAGCTTTAAGCGCAAAGTTTTTCTCCAAGTCATGTTCAGCCATCAACACTTTTAAACTTTTTTGCAATTCCCTATTCTCTTTAACCAGCTGTTTCATTTGCGATTTCATGTATTTCATGTGGTATTCAATCCTTTCAGGATCTAATGTTGTCCACCAAGTATAACATTAATTATGGCATTCTTATTTGTATATCTAATCAGGGTATTATTGGAATTAGTAAAGAACCCTACTCTTTAAGTGGGCACCGCCTTGACTTATAACCTCATTTACTTAAAATGGTTATTGATTTTAGCGGTAAACCAATATAGTTGCAGTTTGGCTTCCTTATTAATCCAGTTGAGTAAACAAGCTAAGCGTGATATCAATTAAATTTTTCTTATTTGTTTTTTCCCAGGTTCCGACAACTTTGCCGTATAAGACAATTGTAGGAAGAAAACACCATTTCTACCTGGGACAGGCTATACATAAGAAAGTACATTAACATTGCTAGATCTATATGATACCAATCATGACCATGGCATTTGTGTCGTTTAGTGATTACCGTTGAAAAAATGCATTTAATGAAGTGGCTTGTATTAATAAGGTTCTCTAAATAAAGAGAAACGCTACTTCCATAAGGGAAGCGGCGTTTCATCTCTAATGGGAAGAAAAGTTCCCAGGTTGAATTGGGGCAGGAGAGTAGCCATTTTGCATTTGCTGCATGTCCTGTGGTGAAAGCTGCGGCACTTGGTAGAAACCGTGCTTATTTTGGTAAAGTGAAATCTCATAAGCCATTTCAATACAGTTTGGAAGAGAATCTGCAAGTACACGACGGACTACCGGATTTGTTACTTCCATTGCTGCGCCTGTTTTGACTAGGGCACCTGATTTAACTGCATTTAACATGCTAAGCGCAATTGTTTCATCCGTTATTTCGGCAGCGGACTGCATCGGTTTCTTTGACTGGCTCGGTTTCATGCCAAAAGTGAAGTCATTGCCCTGTTTCATTTTATAGCTTTGCGTAGGCTTTGAAGGATCTTGTCCCGTTTTAAAGCATTCTTGGGTGATGTTGTATTCGTCTGCCATGAATTGCTTTTGGCGTTGCAATATATCACGAAGCTCTGGATCATGCACATGCTCACTAAGCATTGTATAGGTATTCATTGTGTTAATTGAGCCTGACAACACTTCGTGGACATCAAACATTTCATGGCCGCCATGATTCATTTGTGGCGGTATAGCACCTGTTTCAATGTTTTGGTGGTTCAATGGTTGTTGGGATTCCATGCGTATGCCTCCTATTATTATGGTTTACTTGATGTAGTGTGACCAATTGATTGTATACTTATGCGCTATAATAATCGCGCATGATAGATCATTCGCCACTCTAGGTCAGAGTTAAATATTTCAGAATGATTCATTCAGAACTCCTTGCTTAACCATTCCTTCAGACATTTCATCTTTCCAAATAAAGAAAGCCCCACAAACCGCTTCAAAAGCAGTTCAAGGGCCTCTTCTTATCCTTCAATCTTTTCTTTTGCTTTTTCAGGGATATCGTTTATCTGTACTTCATCAAACGATGTTACGTGATTACCATCTTTTATATATAGCATCAAGTATGCGTCTTGGCGCAGCTCTTTTGCCCCTGAAAATTCAACTTGAATCATGTCGCCATTTTCTTTATATGCCGGTAATGTGTACCAGTAGCTCTTCATAATTTCACCTGAATCCAATTTCATTTCTTCCACAGAAGTTGGTGTTGTAATATGCACATATGCATTGTCTTTTCCAAATCGATTAAAGTCGACTGTTGCCAAAATAATGATGGCACCAATTAATAAAGCTACTACAATACTTAGTGATATGAATACCTTTTTCATACTTATCCCTCCAGTTAATCTTGTTGAATGGTTTTGTTAAAACTACGTACTGTGGCGAAATAGTAAATTGTGTAGATCACTGTATAGGCAAGCATCCAGATGATGACTGGTACTAGGAGATCCATC
This sequence comes from Cytobacillus purgationiresistens, assembly GCF_030813235.1. Taxonomy (GTDB): domain Bacteria; phylum Bacillota; class Bacilli; order Bacillales; family Cytobacillaceae; genus Cytobacillus; species Cytobacillus purgationiresistens. The sequence goes on from NZ_JAUSUB010000018.1 coordinate 37,562, forward strand.
ATAAATAGATTTGAGAATGCTGTTAAGGCAACTGCTGCGTGAATAAGTCCTAATACGAGTGGTGCTGCAAAAATCACACCAACCTGATTGCGAATCGTACGCCTCATTTCTCGTCTCGATACACCAATTTTATGAAGCACGGCATATTTTGCTTTATCTTCCTCTGCTTCTGTCATCATTTTAAAGAAAATGATGCTACCGGTTGCTACTAGAAAAACCAGCCCTAAAAAGCTTCCGACAAATAGCAACGAACCAGTTGCTTCAATTGAAGCCTTATAGTCTTGTGTCGCACTTGAGAAATTTTCAGTTGAAGCTGCTAATTCCTCTGACAATGCGAATTGATTTTTATAATCCTCTACTTTTACAGCTTGATATGTTTTTTCATCTGCTTTGATTTCACTGTATAGCTGATCTGTTACAACTATGGCACTAGCACCAAGCGTAAATGTATTAAATACAGCTTTGTCATATAATTTCGCCACCGCGAATTCTGCACCATCAATCATTACCGATTCTTCTCTTTGTGACCAGCGCTGATCATAAAACGCATCAATCATCAATACTTCTCCTTCATTAGCCACTTGTATATCTGACCATTCCAGGTTTTTCGCCAGTTTTTCAAATGTTGATTGATTAATAACTGCATATTCCATTTCATTAATGTCTTGTTCAATTCGCAGTGTCTTACTTTTAATTGTTTCAGCGTGCTCTATAATATCGGGATTAATATCCTGCGGGGCTCCTTCCCACATAAATGTATATGGAGTATAGGTTTGAACATCCTTTTCTGCATTATAGTAAAGCCCAAACACTGCCCCGCCCGCTGTGATGGTGGTTGCACTCAAAGTGGCGATAATAGTCAGCGTTTTCGCATTGCCTCGGATGCGGTACAACAGTTGCGATGCAGTCATTAAGTTTAACCCTTTCCAAGCCCAGCGTTCCTGTTTTTTCATTACTGATAAAACGTATACAAGTACGCTGCTAAAGATTAATGCCGAGCCAATCACTGTTAAGGCAATAATCACGATCGGCATGGCCAAGCTAAGCATACGCCAGATTGGGGATGTCATTAAATCCTGCAAAGCCAGCCAATAGGCTGCTGCTAAGGTGGCCACGCCTAAAATAGCTGAAATCAAGCGCGCCTTTGGCAATTCCTCGCCTTTTTTCTCAGCATGGAATAAATCAATTAGCTTAAACTGATAAATGACGCGATATCCCTGCATCGAGGTAAATAAGAAGATAATGAAGAATACAATGAATGTATTGACCACCGCATCCATTGAAAATGCAAATCCAATGACGATATCCAGCCCCATCAATTTCATTAAAATTGTCAATAATACGCGTGATAACAAAAAGCCAAGCCCTACTCCAACAACAAGTGAAAGTAATCCGATCATCATATTTTCAAAAAATAACAGAAAGCCGATAGAACGTTTGCGAACGCCTAAAAGTGAATAAAGCGCCACCTCCTTCTTCCTCTTCTTCATAAAGAATGAATTCGAGTAGGCGATGAAAATCGCCACGAATATCATTAATACAAAGGCGGAAGCGCTCATTATGCCACTAATTTGTTTTGATGTTTCTGCCAGTACACTAATATCCTCGCTATACTTCAGCGTCACAAATGTAAAATAAATAACGATTGAAAAGATCGTTGAACCGATATAAAGTGAATAGCTTTTTAAGTTGCGGCGAATATTTTTCAGCGCCAAATCAAATAACGTCATGGACGTCACCGCCTATTTGCGCCAGTTCAGCTAAGATCATTTGGAAGAATTCCTTGCGTGTTTTCGTTCCACGGAATATTTCCTTGGACAATTGGCCATCCTTGATAAATAAAATTCGACGGCAGAAGCTTGCTGCATAAGCATCATGCGTAACCATCATGATCGTTGCTTCATGCTCATCATTTAATTTACTCAAACTTTCCAGCAAGTCTGCTGCTGATTTCGAATCCAATGCACCAGTAGGCTCATCCGCAAAAATGAGCTTTGGATTTGAGACTAACGCGCGGCTTGCAGCCGTTCGCTGCTTTTGGCCACCAGAAATCTGGTATGGGTATTTGTCCAGTAGTGGTGTGATACCGAATGTACGGGCAATGGTGTCTACACGTTCTCTAATCTCAGCTGCTGGCTTTTTCGCAATCGCTAATGGCAGTAAAATATTTTCACGTACGGTTAATGAGTCGAGCAAGTTATAGTCTTGGAAAATGAATCCAAGATGATCACGACGGAAATCCGCGAGCGCCTCTTCTTTCATCTTCGCAATATTGTCATGGCCAATCAAAATATCGCCATGCGTCGGTGAATCGATCGTTGCAAGTACATTGAGCAATGTCGACTTCCCTGCCCCAGAAGGCCCCATCACACCAACAAATTCTCCATGGTCAATCTCAAATGATATATGTTCAAGCGCCTTAAATGTATTCGCGCCTTTTCCGTAAATTTTTTCAACGTCTTGCACAACTAATAATGGTTCCATCAAATAAGCACCTCTTTCTTATGTCCTTACTATATCGAGCGAACCTTACACTAAATTCACGCGTATCTTACAAAATCCTTAAATCACGTATAGAATGAAAATGGAAGACATGTTATTTATTCAAAACGAGTTGCCAGTTGCTTTATACTGTTAGAAAAGTGCATGGGCATGCGGCAGCGGCTTAGATGAGAAAGAAAGGATGTGCGAGTAATGGAGAAGCCACGCATTTTAATAGTGGATGATGAGAGCGACTTATGCCATCTAATAAAAACAGCACTTGTAAAGGAAGGCTTTACCGATATTGAAATGGCTGGTTCTGTACATGAAGGCTGGGAGAAATTCAAAGCCTTTTCACCGAATATCGCCATTTTAGATGTAATGCTGCCAGATGGCGAGGGCTATGATTTATGCAACAAGATTCGTGAGATATCGCGCATACCTGTGCTATTTTTATCTGCTAAATCAGATGAGGTTGATAAGATTTTAGGGTTGGCCATTGGCGGCGATGATTATATTACAAAGCCGTTTAGTCCAAAAGAAGTGGCTTTTCGTGTAAAAGCACAATTTAGACGCGCGGGCTTATATACGATGGAAGTTCCTGCTCAACCTAATGCCTCCGAAACGATTTCGGTCGGGCCATTTTCAATTAATAATGATGAAACAGAAGTGATGAGGAATGGTAAACTCCTTGAACTAACAGCAAAAGAAGTTGGATTAATGGCATGTTTTATGCGCAATCCAAACCGCATTTTAAGTAAGGAAACACTGTTTGAACGAGTGTGGGGAGAAGATTTTTACGGTGCAGATAATACATTGATGGTCCATATTAGGCGACTCCGCGAAAAGATTGAAGACACCCCTTCAAAGCCAGCTTTTATCATCACTGTCAAAGGTCTTGGCTATAAATTTATAGCGAAATAGGTGAATCAAGTGAAATGGAAAATAACAGCCCGCTACTTAATTTCGGTGCTCAGCATTGTCTTCATTGTCATTTTCGTCAATACATTTATTTTAATTGGCATGCTATTTTACCAGCAGACTCGCGGGATTGATGAAGTTTCCAGCGACTCAGGTGAAACCTTTACACGAGAATTCAATAAGTATTTTTCGCTTGAAAATGGACAGCCTGTTGTCTCAGATGAAGGCTTAGAAGCACTTCATGCTTTCGGCGGCTGGCTGCAAATTTTAGATAAAAACGGGCAGGTTTTATCATCTGCTCTTGCACCCAATAATGTACCAACACACTACAGCCCAATTGAGCTAGTTCACAAATATAAGTATATGGATGATGAGTTTAACACTTATTTTATCGGAGAATTTGAATCTTACAGCTATTTAATCGCTGTCCCGAATTCTAAAGAAGAACGCGCAGTATTCATGGTGGATGCAGAATCCATTTTGTCTTATGCGACAAAGTCTTTAATCGCTATTATCATCGTCGATCTGCTCATTGCAATGCTTGTTGGCTTGCTGTTTAGTACGGTCTTAACAAAGCCAGTTTCCTATTTGATCGACCGAATATCACAGCTCAAAACACGAAATTTCTCTGTGCAAGAAACGAAAAGACCTGGCATCTACAAACCCGTTTTTGCCAATTTAAATGATGTCTCAAAAACACTGCAAACCCATGAAGAAGAACGATTGAAGCTTGAAAACATGCGGGATGAATGGATTAGCAATGTATCTCATGATTTGAAAACGCCCCTCGCCTCCATTCAAGGATATGCGGAATTACTACGCGACTTAGACGTATCGCAAATCGAACGGTTAGAATACGCTGAAGTCATTGAACGTCAATCGATTTATATGAAGGACCTGCTTGATGACTTTAATTTAACCATGCGCCTGCGCAATCAGGACATGCCTCTCACCTTGCAGGAAACACGGCTCGAAAGCTTTGTACGTGAAATTGTGATTGACTTGTTAAATGACCCGCAATTTGGCAAATATGAGATTTCCTTTACTAGTGCTTCCCCTGATTTGAAGTGGAATATCGACCGCCATCTAATGAAACGCGCCATTTTAAACTTTGTTTACAATGCGCTCATTCACAATGATGAAACCGTCGCAGTAACAATTCGTGTCACAGCAGACAGCATTTCCATTGAAGATAACGGAAAAGGCATTGCAGAACGAGACCTTGAACAAATCTTTGAACGCTACTACCGAGGAACAAATACTGAAAACATTCGCGGCACAGGACTCGGCATGGCGATTTCCAGAGATATCGTTGAGGCACATGACGGAAGCGTGAGTTTGTCGAGTAAAGTTGGGATTGGTACAGCAGTGGAGATTCGATTGAGTGAATAGTGTCTTATGGTGAGGTTTCTGCTTCAACGGTCATTTTATAAGGCTGTCCCAAAAGGGAGAATCAGCAAAGAAGAATCAAAAATCGGAAATTTAAAAAAGAATCTCTCATTTAAAATGAATTATGATTAGGACACAATTTGTTCGGTTTTTGCTGATTTGATGTTCTAATCCGATTTTTAGAACACGATTTGATTGGTTTTAGCTAATTTGATGTTCTAATCTGATTTTTAGAACATGATTTGTTCGATTTTCGCTGATTTGGTGTTCTAATCCGATTATTAAAACATGATTTGTGCGGTTTTGACTGATTTGATGTTCTAATCCGATTATTAGAACACGATTTGTCCGATTTTTGCTGATTTGGTGTTCTAATCCGATTTTTAGAACACAATTTGTTCGATTTTCGCTGATTTGATGTTCTAATCCGATTATTAGAACACGATTGGTTCGATTTTCGCTGATTTGATGTTCTAATCCGATTTTTAGAACACAATTTGTTCGATTTTTGCTGATTTGATGTTCTAATCCGATTTTTAGAACACGATTTGTTCGGTTTTGACTGATTTGATGTTCTAATCCGATTATTAGAACACGATTTGTTCGATTTTCGCTGATTTGGTGTTCTAATCCGATTATTAAAACATGATTTGTGCGGTTTTGACTGATTTGATGTTCTAATCCGATTTTTAGAACACGATTTGTTTGATTTTCGCTGACTGATTTGATGTTCTAATCCGATTTTTAGAACATGATTTGTTCGATTTTTGCTGATTTGGTGTTCTAATCCGATTTTTAGAACACGATTTGATTGGTTTTAGCTAATTTGATGTTCTAATCTGATTTTTAGAACATGATTTGTTCGATTTTCGCTGATTTGGTGTTCTAATCCGATTATTAAAACATGATTTGTGCGGTTTTGACTGATTTGATGTTCTAATCCGATTATTAGAACACGATTTGTTCGATTTTCGCTGATTTGATGTTCTAATCCGATTTTTAGAACACGATTTGATTGGTTTTAGCTAATTTGATGTTCTAATCTGATTTTTAGAACACGATTTGTCCGATTTTTGCTGATTTGGTGTTCTAATCCGATTTTTAGAACACAATTTGTTCGATTTTCGCTGATTTGATGTTCTAATCCGATTATTAGAACACGATTGGTTCGATTTTCGCTGATTTGATGTTCTAATCCGATTATTAGAACACGATTGGTTCGATTTTCGCTGATTTGATGTTCTAATCCGATTTTTAGAATACAGATTGATCGGGGCTAAGACTTTTTTTGTGCTAATTTGCCAAAAAAAACCTCCTTAAGAAAAGAGTCTGTCCAAGGTACAAAATGACCTTTGGACAGACTCTTTCTTGATCTCTTTATTTAAAAGCTGGAATGGCTGTTTCATCATAATTTTCTTCCAGGAATTCGCGTACTTCCGGACTCGTCATGACTTCGGCTAATTTTTGAATGGGCTCCGAGTCTGCATTATCTTTGCGTGCTACTAGGGTTATCGCAAATTCATTATCTACTCCTTCAGTTAAGAGTGCATCACTTTTTGGTGTCAATCCAAGCGGTGAAGCATAAGCAGGTGTCATGACTACTGCATCTGCATCATCATACATTCTCGCTAACATTAATAAATCTACTTCTTCAAACTTAAAGTTTTTTGGGTTGTCAACAATATCAGCTTTCGTATAATATGGACCCGTTTTTTCTTGTAATGTGATGACATCATGTTGAGCTAACAGAGCCAATGAACGATCTATATTTGAAATGTCATTCGCAATGGCAATTACAGCACCCTCCGGTAATTCTTCCACCGAATTGTATTCTTTAGAGTACACACCATAATTCGCAAAATAGATAGGTGTAATTGGCACTAGTTCTGCCTCATTGTTTCGATTAAATTCCTCCATATAAGGAACATGCTGAAAGAAGTTTGCATCCACTTCTTTTGCCGCAAGTGCACTGTTAGGCTGAACATTATCACCTAATACAACCATTTCGAGGTTAATGCCGTCCTCTGCTAGTTTTGGTTTCACAAGCTCAAGAATTTCCGTCATTGGGGGAATCAGTGAAGCTACTTTCAATGTTACTTCTTCATTGCCATTACCTTGCGCTTTTTCACTATCTTTGGCTTCATTATCTTGACCGCAGCCAGCTAAAATAAATAGGAACACGGTCATAAGTAAAAGGATTTTCTTCATTATGTTTTCCTCCATTAGTTATCTTTTATCAATCATTCTTGATACAGTGGTTCCAGTGAATTGTATAAGCTGAACCAGTATGACCATGATGATAATCATATATATCATCAAATCAGTTTTAAATTGCTGATAGCCGTAACGAATGGCAAAGTCACCTATGCCACCGCCTCCCACCACTCCCATAATCGTTGAATAGGAGATGAAACTGATAATCGATGTGGTTAATCCGAGAACTAGTCCAGAACGGGCCTCGACATAAAGAAATTTAAAGATCACTTCCTTAACAGAAGCACCCATTGAAATAGCTGCTTCCATCACACCCCTTGGCACGTCCAATAAAGATTGCTCGACCAATCGCGAATAATGGGCAATCGCGATGATGGATAGCGGAATGGTTGCAGCTGCTGTGCCAATAGCAGTCCCGATGATGAATCTTGTAAATGGGATTAAAAAAACTACCAATAATAAAAACGGGAAAGAACGGATAATATTGACGAATAAATTTAATGTCGAAAAAACAAACTTGTTCTCAATCATTTGCCCCTTCCTGCAAAGGAAAAGCAATGTTCCAACCGGGAGCCCTATTAGAACGGCAGCGAAAATAGAAACACCCACCATTACAAAGGTTTCGCCAATCGCTCCCCAAATCTCAGCTTCATATTGAACTAATATCTCAGGCATGGTGCATCTCACCATCCTTTGTTAGTTGTTCTACAAAGCGTTTGGGACTATCATCTATATCTTGGATTCCCTTTGGTTCAATTGATACTTCTTCATAGATTTCGCCATCTGTCATGACCGTTACGCGATTGCAAATGCTCTTAATCACTTCCATCTCATGACTGACAATGACAATGGTCACACCGAGACTTTTATTTACATTTTCTAACACACCTAATATTTCAGCCGTGGTATTCGGATCAAGCGAAGAGGTTGGTTCATCGCATAGCAGCACTTGCGGGTTATTCGCCAATGCCCTTGCAATAGCCACACGCTGTTTTTCTCCACCGCTTAATTGTGAAGGATATTTTTCCATGAAAGTCTCGAGTCCGACAAATTGCAGACACTCCATCACGCGGTTCCGACGTTCTTTCTTTGGATAGTTTGCCAATTCCAAAGATACAGCCACATTCTCGAAAACCGTTTTATTCGCCACTAGATTAAAATGCTGAAAGATCATCCCTATTGATTTCCGTGCTTGTCGAAGATCTATGCTGCTCAAGCTTGTCAGCTTTTGATCATTCACTTCCACTTCACCATCATCTGGGGATTCCAACAAATTCATTAGCCGCAGCAAGGTTGATTTACCCGCGCCGCTCGCTCCGATGATTCCATGGATCTCACCTTTATTTATTACTAAAGAGACAGACTTAATGGCCTGGAACTGCGAAAAATTTTTACTCACTTGATGTAATTTAATCATAAAAAAACCCCTTTCTATTATGGGAAAGGTGATCATAACGTCTATTATTATAGCCTAATAATTTTAGGATGTCATTTTGGCAGAAGATTTAGTCAACTAGGGCGAATAGAAAGATCCAGCTCCATTCGACGGGGCCGGACCTTTTATAGCATTTGCTTGCAATCATTTTCTTATCCTAATGCAAGAGACCATGCCTTTTCGCCTCAGCAAGCCAGGTAGGAAACTCATCCAGCAGACGGTTGTATAATTCTTCGTCTGTTATATTATCCAAATCATCCAATGCGAAAAAGCCAGCATTATCAATGAACCTGCCAGGCAGATTATCGAGCTTTTGCAGTACGCCGTAATTTGCATTGCCAATCCCGACAAATTGCCAAAATAGGTTCTGTTTTGAGGAGTCTACTAATATCTTTGAAATCTTTTTATCCTCATAAATCCCGCCATCACTGAAAAAGATCACATACGTTGGAATATCATTTCTCGGTTCTTCCTTCACGTATTTTTTAATCACATCCCGCATCACAGCAGGCTCATTATTACCTACCCCCAGCCCACTGAATATCTTTGGTGTGGGATACGTCCGTTTAATATAATCCTCATAGTCCCGCTCGTTTACGCTCTTCGCTCTCATAGACTTTGAGCCGAAAAACCAAACATCTAATTCTCCATTATCATCCATACATGCAGCTACAGCAAGCACCCTCTCAAACGCGCGTTGCACTGTTCCCTTTGCATATAATGCTGTCATCGAACCAGAAGCATCAAAAACAACAGCTACACGCGCCTTCACTTGCGGAATCTTCTTCTTTTCCAAAGAAACGGCAACCTTTTTCTTAAGCAGGTCTATTTTGGATAAGTTAATTTTCGGCGCGGGAGCAGCTTCAGCCGGAGGCGCTTCAACTTGAGGCAAAGAAGGACTCTCAGGCTCTTCAACATCCACACCAAAGGACTCTGCCAACGGTTTTAATCCTCCATTAAATCCTCTGCCAATCGCGCGAAATTTAAAATTGGACTGATGTCGATAAACCTCAGCAATTACAAGTGCCTTCTCCTCAGCCACATCATCCACCTGATAATGAACTTCTCCCTGTACACTCTTAACATTTATACAAAGACCTTGAACCGTGCTAAACGTTAAATGACCATCTAGAGTAGCTGTAAAAGCACCACGCTGGATTGAAGGTGAAAGTCGATCTAAATCAATTGTAAAAACGACTCTGTTTTTCTCATTTTCCTTGAGCGAAACACTTCGTTCAGGATCTGTTTCCTGGTTGTAAAATACCATGTAATCATCGGATGGCACCTTCCCATCGGCAGTCACTAAGAAAGAACTAACATCCAATTCTGATGAAGAAGACCATTGCACTTCTATAGTGATTATTCCGCTTGATGGGAGAAGTGTATTAGCTCCTTTTTTTAGGGAAACTGTGTTAGACATGACAGAAATCTCCATTCTAGTTTTCTTTTTATTATAATAATAGGAATTGATTACTACAATTCATAAAAATTTTTTTCTTTTGATATGGAAATATTTATTGTTTCTATTGAGGTTTAAATTGTAGAACAGTTCACCAGATGAATGTTAGTGAGGTTAGTTAGGAAAAAAAAGGGTGTTTTCCTTCTTTTTGAATAAACTATCCTTTTTTATCAAAAATAACAATAAGTTTTTAATATAAAAGGAGATGAATGGATGAAAAAAGAGCAAATAATCAAGTGGACGTTGGTAGTTGGACTTTTGTTATTTTTTCAAATGACAAATGTCATGATTATACATGCGGATGAGGAATCCTTGGGTGATATCTCGCAGCAATGGTGGAAAAAGGACAAACGGGATAATCCCAAGGAAGGTTTTCCTGACCTTAGAGGAGGACCGGAAATCCCCAATCGAGCACGTCAGCAACCTGTTGATATGACAGTCTTACAGCAACGGTATCCAGATATATTTTTTTTACAAGGTTCTACTGATCAAAAACGAGTTGCTTTAACTTTTGATGATGGCCCTGACCCACGTTTTACTAATGATGTATTAGAAGTATTAAACCAGTACAATGTACCGGGAACGTTTTTCTTATTAGGCTCGAGAGCTGTTGCTTATCCTGAAATAGTCACGCAGATTCAAAATGAAGGTCATGTAATTGGAAACCATACATACATCCACCCTAACCTTGTAGATGAATCCGACATCGAAATGCTAGAGCAGGAAGTAACTAGATCTGAAGATGCTCTTAATGACATTATTGGTTACCGACCACATTTATTCAGACCCCCCTATGGTTTCTTATACAATGAATTGGTCGAAAAGCTTGCGGAGATGCAATATTTAGTGATTGGCTGGTCGGTGGATTCGTTAGATTGGCAGGAAGACCCGCCAGAGGTTATCGCTTCAAATGTGTTAGACGACGTGCAGCCAGGAGCGATTATTCTCATGCATGACGGTGCAGGTGTGGATGGAGATCGAACCAATACAATCGAATCACTTCACCAAATTATCCCGACACTGCAAGAGCAAGGCTACGAATTTGTCACTGTACCAGAATTGTTGAATGTTCCATTTGCGAAATAGAAGATCTTTCTTCTATTTCTTTTCATTTCTTGTATTAAAGTTTTCCTTTTAATTTCAACCTCTATATTCCCTTCCCAATGAAAACACATTGATAAACTTAGAATTAGCTCTTCATTCCTATCCTTTAATTTACTCCGAAAAAAATAACTGGTCTACTTTCTATCAGCCCAGTTATTTTTAAAAATTCTACTAAACCTCATTTGCTTATGATACGGTGAACCGTATTATATCTAAGTGAGTTTTAATCATCATCAGGACACCAAGCTCCAAAGTAGTCCTCTACCATTCACTCGGTCATTGTATAATATATACTAGCTAGAAATGGCTGTTTCCTTCTAATATAATCAAATCTACGCCAATCTTCTGAATCTGTTATGCCCTTATAGCTACAGGTGTGTTTTTTAAATAATTTAAATCTACGCTGCTTCATTCCTCATAATTTGCACACTGGTGTACTGAGCTAATTCACAGAGTGTGCTACATATCTCAATAATCCCATATAGGTCGTATTCACTTACAATATTTAGCCCTGTTGATGGGAAATTATTAGAAAATAATTCTCTCGACTCTTTTAACTCATTAAAGTATTGTCTACATTTACTGCATAATCTGTATCCAAGTGATTTAAATAGTCTTTTGTATTAAAAAAACACTATTTTCCTTCCATAACAAAAGGATAAAAAACAAGGATTATCGGATCATGCTTTTCATAAAAATGTACATTTTATGTAATTTTTATGATAATATAGTACTGATTTTAATATTTGTTAATTTTGTAAGAGGAGGATAAAAAATGAAAGAAATTGAATTCTCAACTAGTTTACTATTCTTTTGGATAAAAGGTAAGGTTGAGGTCGATAATAGGTTTGTAAAAACAAATTTATCAAACACATTATTAGGATTTATCCCTGCTGGTAAAGACCAACAAAATGTCCCTCTAAAAAATATATCTGGAGCTATGTTATCTACCAAATACTATATCAAACCAATTATTTTAGGTTTATTTATATTTTTCATAGGATTGGGATCTCTGGGAAATAGCTTTATCTTTGGTTTGTTACTTCTAATTTTAGGAATAGGCATTGCAGGTAATGGTCTTCAAACAATATTAAAAATTGAAAAATCAGGAACACCCTATTTAATAATGGTCCCATTTTTCGAAAAACAAAAAATGCAATTATTAAACAATACTATACATGACGCTCTAGCAGAAGATACAGATAAAACGGATTTAAATTTATATTTTGATAGGAAATCCCAATAATATTTTAAAAACTCATAACGCAGAAAGGATAATTAATATCCTCTCTGCGTTTAATTACCTACTAATAAAAAGATAGGATTGAACCTTATTTATACTGTTCTACGCTCATATAGTTGAATTATCAACCAATAATGTCTAACCAAACAATTCTATAAAATTCACATTATTATAATAGAGACCTCATTTACTTATGATACGGTTCACCGTGATGTATCTAAGTGAGGGCTTTTCTTTCGTATTCCTCTATATATTCTTTCAATGCTTCAATAAATATGTCTAATTTGTAATTTTTTATTATCTTCTTTTCAGCATTGCCGCCATAGCCCATAGTAATCGTCCGTGTAGTTATCATTGAATTTAATTTATTAGCACGATTTATTAATATCTTATCATCACTAGTTATATCAATAGCATTTTCTAATCTGTGAAAGTGTAATTTAGTTAATCCTTTAAGCTGATAATTATATTTTTTATTAATAAAATTTGAAATTGATATAAATAAATTCCTTTCAAATTCGCTAACCTTTGAGTAATTAAAAATTAAGGTTTTATCTTTATTGATTTCTCTATAAAAAGATTTTAATATCTCAATACTCTTCATTTTTATCCTCACTGTTAATAATTTTTTCACATACATCTAGTAAATTTGATACTTCATTTATCATCTTTATTAATCTATCCCTATTAGGATAAGCCAACTCCTCTTCAAGCCCCCTGGTGTAATCAATTCTCCATTTAGATAAAGAGATAAAATTTGAATAACTTACTGGTTCATAATTTAAATATTTTGTAAGATTTTCATATGCAGAATATCGTCCAAAATTAGGATTACCTATTTTAAAACAGGTTAATATACTAATGTTTCTACATAAGAAAAATAACATTGATAAATCATAACTATTTACTCCATTTTCTACCAAACTCTTCTGAACACTGCTAAATAAGTCCCTATACAATTTCATATTCTTTTGATAGCCATCAAAATTTGATAAGTTTATAAAGATATTTTCATTTCTTTTATTAAAAAGATATTTTCCTTCCTTTTTTAAATGCCATAAAAATAGGGACCCATCTCTAGACATTTTGTTGAATATCTCTTTAGTATATAAAGAGACATTCACTTCTTTAGCAGGAAATTGGTAATATATTTTCTCTATTAACTTTTCTCTTTCTATTTCTGTAAGAGAATCTACTACTAAAGCAAAAATATCTATATCAGAATTAATATCAGCCTCATTTCTTGCCACCGAACCATAAACCATTACAACTTCTAGACCTTTTATATAATTAAAATTATATCCTTCTATCATTTCGAGATTCTCCTATAAACTCCTGATACAAGAAAACCAAGAAATATATAACCTAATGTATTTTCAGTAACAAAAATAATTTTTGTAGTCGTTGTGTTAGGAATATAGTTTCCATAGCCCATTGTTATAAAATTAGTATAGCTAACATATATAGAATCCCAAAAACTCAATTCTACTAAAACATTACCGGCTGTTGTTGTTGAAAGATATTCTGCATTGGTGCAAAAGTAAATTAAAATAGCAAATACAATTATTATAGTAAGTGCTGCTCTAAAAAGTCTCGATAACTTTAAACCATATCCCCAGATCAAATCATTCAGACTTAACAAAATATAATTAAAGTAGGCTTTAACTCTAGAAACAAAATCTTCTCTCTCTTGATGATAACTAGTTTCGCATTTTACACGTTCCATCAATAATGACTTTTCAGCATCTAAAATTTTTAATAATAATTCGTCCGCACCTTTGTTATCACCAATGCTTATTTGATTTAATCTAAGTTCTTTTAATAATTGTATTTTCAAATTTGTCTCTTGTGGTAAACATCCCAAAACTTCTTTTAAATTAATTTGACAATTTTTAAATTCAACATATCTAATATTGCATGAATTAAGTTTTATATTCGATAAATCACAATTAATGAAAACTGAACCTGTTAAATCCACATTATTAAAAGTTGCATATCTTAAATAACAATTTTCAAAAAGTGAATTATTTATACTACAACTATTAAAATTAGCTTTTTTAAGACCAACATTTGAAAAAGTAGACTTAAATAGTCTAACTTTCTGTAATAAGAGATTATCTTCTTCTTCATATCTAATACATACTTTTTCACGTTCTACTTCTAAATTAATTTCCTTAATACTTATTATTTCAAGGTCCAATAATATATCCCCCTATATATAAACCAAAATCCACTAATAATAGTATATTTTAGAATCGAATTTTTCATCAACAAATTCAAATTTCACTTTTTCTATTCTCTTTAATGAATCGACTATGTTATAACCAGTTTCATAAGAAAAAGAAATTGAACTATTAAAACAAATACCATCAAATCAAAGTATTCTAATTATTTAAGTAATTAATTGTGTAAAAAGGTAGCCTTCTTTTTCCTCAGGAGTAATTGGCATAGAAAATCTCTCTGATATATTTCTTAATAATACATACTCCTCTAACTTACTGTCATTATTATAAAAATGTAGTAAGTTTATTTCCCTAAAGTCAGCTATCCTTAAATTTTCTAACAATATAAACTCCCCAATAGAAACGTAATGATTAGGATAAGGCCTTGTATCCGGAATATATTGTAAATATGAAAGGAGACTTCAAAAAGAAAATTACTTTATATTAGAAGAGAATTTGTTAGAAAAATTTAGAAAAGCCCTCATGCAGAAAATGTCAATTTATTAAAAACAGCACCATTCCATTTAGATTTGAATGGTGCCCTTACTGTTTTTATAAATACCATTTATTTATGATTCAGGTTCTACATGATAATCTATGTGAAACTTATTAAATTTTGAATTTTTTTCTTCTCATAATTTAAAAGACTGCCCTCATTCCAAACTTTCTCATCTCTAATAAATTTTAAAACATGATTTATAGGTAAATCTTTAGGAATATACCTTTCAATTTTTTTAATTGCTGAAGAAGGAACACCTAAGTCTATTAGATGTGATAAATTATTTGAAACGTATTCATTTTCTATTAAGCTTGCATATATCTTATAATTTCCAGGTTTTATTCCATTTTTATGACAAACTTCCCTTTGAAGCTTATCAATTACATTTAACCATTTAGGTACCTTATACTTTAACCAATGTCTATGAACCTGCATTGTATTAAGTATTGCTGAGTCCAAAATTTGATTCTTATTTTTATTCTTGTTAGCAGTCTGCTTAGATTGATATATGTATTCAGACCGTATAGATTCTATAAAACCATCTTTTACTCCAAAATTATTAGTCATAAAAACTAATTTTCCTTTTGTCATTGGTAAGGTAGTCTCACCAGGTTTTAAAAGGTTATCCCAACCTAACTCTAATATAAATGTTAATTGTTTATATGTGGGAATACCCTCCCAACAAATCAGTTCTTGATTGTCAGTAAGATTTTTCTCTATTTCTTTTATTATATTTAATTGTCCATTAACAGATATACTATTATTTTTGATTACCTCAAAATAATCGCCTAAAGTCTCAACTAAGTTATTATAACGTTCAGTTTGTTCCTTTTTAATAATATCTTTTTCCAAGCTAATAATAACTTCATCTGAAGCCTCAACCTGATCATAGAAAGGAATATCTATTATTACATCATTATTATTTGGAATTTCATTAAATAAATAAACCTTCCCTAATATATGTTTCATAAATCTGCCCGATCTACCTTTAATATTACTAAAATCAAAATAATCAATATCTTTTCCACCCTTAATATTATCGAATATCACCACATTTTTTGCAGTAGTATTCACTCCCTCAATAAGAGTAGAAGTACAAAATAAATACTTTAATTTTTTGTTGTTAAAATAATCGACCACACTTTCATTGAGATGCTTAATAATTGCTCCATTATGAATCCCAATTTTATATTTTAAAAGTGTGTTATAAGACCATTGTGAGGTTAGATTTTCATTTATCCATTCAATTAACTCTAGATCTTCTTCTTTTTCTATCTTTTCTTTTTGCATAAGGTAATCCAAGAATTTGATAGATAGACTCATTACCTTATTTGGTGAGGAGCAATAAATAATTGTCTGTTCTTCTTTTAAGTCCAATAATAACTCAAATAAAAGATTTTCTTTAAATTTTATTTTCCCTGGAGAATTAAGCTCTTTTTTATATTTTGTATATAAATCAATAATCTCGATATTTACTAAGGAATAATTGGTTTTGTAGAAGATTGCATTATATTTCTCAGCAAAACCTGGTGAGATATTGGTTATGTTGGGCCCTAGTAAATAAAATTGTGATCTATGTTTATTTATAAGTAAATTAGCTGCCATATTTAAAACATCTGATCGTTCATCATCTCTCTTGGAACTTAACTTATAAAACTCATCTATTATTACAAAATCAATTTTAGGAAGATTATTATACTCTATTACTCTTTCTGCAGTTAATATAAAAATATTATTTTCATTACTTTCAGCTTCTTGGCTGGTAGTTACTATTATATTATAGGAATTATTATACTTTATTAATTTTTTAAATGTTTCATGTATAAGTGCAAGAGTTGGTTGTATAATTACTATATTTCTATACTTTTCACTTGCTACTATCTCCTCTATTAAAAGGCTTTTCCCAAAGCTTGTTGGAGCACTTACAACTAAATTTTTATTGTTTTCTAAATGAGATAAAATTATTTTTTGTTCTCTATGTAAAGTAATGTTATTAATATTATTAGATTCGTGATAATATGTCCTGATTTCTTGACCTAAATCTTTTATGTCATTATTGTCATATACTTTTAAATACGGATAGAAACCTGCTGAGTCCAGTAAGTCTAGCCAAATCTTTTTCGTTCCTTCATCAACCTTTTCCCAATTATCAATTATAGCCAATAAAATATCTCTTCCTATTTGATCATCCTTACTTCTCAAGTACCTTGAACAAATACCCGTTAAAGTAAAACTGTATTCAAAATCAATAAATTCCTTATTGTAAATTTCTTCTATATTAATACCCATTTATTCACCTAAATTCTGCATAATAACAAGTTTTTTATGTAGTCCTTTGACTAAATCAACTTTAGATTTAACCGGAAATAATATAACTATTATATTTAAATGACTTTTTAGCGGATGATCATATTTATCATCAAAATACTTTTTTAATTTTTTTATCTCATTCTCATAGGCTTGAATAAATTTTTCATCTCTTTCATCTGAATGTTCAGTAAATAGATCGCATGAGTAAGTACAAATTAACGGTATTACAATTTGATTTAGTTGGTCAGCTAATTTCGTTGTATTGTCTAATAAACTTAACCAATGATCCACTTTTTCATTAGGTGCTGTATCTTTAAGCCTATTTGATATTATTGTAAACTCGTCGTTTAAATAGTCCCTTTTGAAATGTTCTTTAAGATCTTCGATTAATGCTAAGAGCCCTTTCTTACCATCTGTATAAAGTTTAGATTCTCCCAACCACAAAGTCCTATTTAATTCGTTAATATGTACAGAATCGAAACCATGAACTGCATGTCCATATGAATCTTTAAAATAAACCTTTGATATTAACGGAACTGTTCCATGAAAGTTTTTCAAGATAAAATGCAATATTACTTCTCCAAATTCTCCTCTCTTCAAATACTTTTTATCAATTTCTATATCATCGTCAAGTACTTGGTCTGATAAATACAAATCTGAAACTTCTCTAAACTCTTTAATCTTGTATATTGACTTCGCCGCTTGGTATATTTTATTAACAAGCTCATCATTAGAAGTTGAGGTTCCTTGATGAAACCCAAATGCAAACTCTGGGATAATGTTTATGAGATAACTTATAAATTCATTTAATCGATAAACCATCTCTCCATCATCATTCAAGTCATAGCCTATATAATATGTAACTAAATCACATTCCATTATTCTTGTATTGAGTATTTTTGAAGCACTAGCAACAGTAGTCATATATCCTCCAACTATCAAAAATTAATGTTAGTAATTGGTAAATTTATAGGTAATTATACCACATAAAGAAGCCTAACTAAATAAGTTAGGCTTCTTTTATTCTTAACAAAAAACCTCATTTACTTATGATACGGTTCCCCCCGATTAATCCGAAAAGCCCGATAAACCTGCTCCAGCAAAATCAGCTTCATCAACTGATGCGGGAAAGTCATCTTAGAGAAAGAAAGTTTATCGTTTGCTCTGTTCAGCACTTCATCGCTTAACCCCAGTGACCCGCCAATTACAAATGCAATTTTGCTTTTCCCGTAGGTAGCAAGTTTGTCCAGGTTGTCTGCCAGTTCTTCAGATGATTTCATCCTGCCATCGATAGCGAGAGCGATAACATGAGTGTCGGGGTGAATTTTTGCAAGGATGCGTTCTCCTTCTTTTTGTTTCACCTGTTGCATTTCGATTTCGCTTAATTCCTCTGGGGCTTTTTCGTCAGGAACTTCGATGATTTCTATTTTTGCATAGGCCGAAAGTCTTTTTAGGTATTCATCGATTCCTTGCTTTAAGTATTTTTCTTTTAGTTTTCCTACAGTGATTATTGAGATATTCACAGCCATCCTCATTTCATAAACAAGATATCCACAGAAGTTATCCACATATCCACATTTTTAATCCACATCTTGTATGGAATCACTTGTTCGCTACAATATATATTGCAGGTTTTTGACAATATTCACAGGTTGTTGTTAAGTTATCCACATCTGATACCTTCGTTAATTTGGGAAATGTTTCGTATTCGTCCACAATCGTGTCGATTGCTACTTCAATATGTTCTTCGCAGCTATAAATCATGTTACAGTCTCCTTTTTACTTGCTTTATTATCTATTATTATTTATCCACATCTCATCTTACCAAATCATAAAAAAACAAGGAAGCTTTGGATGCTTCCTTGTTCTCCTTTTAGAATGTATTTTCTGCTGCTAGCTTCATTGTTGTTTCTTCCAATTGACCATTACGATAGTATTTAATCTTCAAGTTATCGCCGATATTTTTCTTGATGTAAAGATGATGTCTTAGCTCTAATACATCGTTGATCTTATCTCCGTCCATCTCAACGATTACATCCATTTCCTGAAGTCCTGCCGAAGATGCTGGACTATTTGGCTCCACTCCGCTGACGACTACACCAGATGTCACATCTTTAGGAAGCTTTAATGCCTCATCTTGATAGTAGCCTGGGATTTCATTAACAGAAGCAAGCTGCAGTCCCATATATGGGCGCTTCACTTCTCCATGCTGCTCCAGATCAGTAATGACGGTTTTTGTAAAATTGATGGGAATGGCCAGACCTATTCCTTCAACAATTGATTGGGCAATTTTCATTGAATTGATCCCTACAACTTGCCCGCTGATATTCACAAGGGCGCCCCCGCTATTACCAGGGTTAATTGCTGCATCTGTCTGGATAACCTCAGCTTGCCAATCCACCGTGCCATTTTGGTCAATATCTACTGGCACTGTCCGCTCTAAGCCTGAGATAATTCCTTGTGTAACTGAGCCTTCAAATTGCCCTAAAGGGTTCCCGATCGCGATCACTGGCTCTCCAATTTTCAATGAGTCTGAATCGCCAAATTCAGCAACCGTTTTAATTTGTGAACCGTCCACTTCAATGACTGCTAAATCAGTCCAAATATCTTTACCGACCACTTTAGCTGGCAGCTTTTCACCATTTGTAAGACTCACTTCAAGCTGCTTTGCTCCTTCAACTACATGATAATTGGTCACAATAAAAGCTCTACCGCCTTCTTTTTTATAGATGACACCTGAGCCTGAACCAGCTGCTACGCCTTCTGCATTCTCATCATTTGACCAAAAACCTGAGGCTTGAATATTCGAGATGCTGACAACGGCATCTGCTGCCTTATCCACCGCTTGAGTGACATCAGTTATTACGTCCAAAGACAACTGTTGGACATCAGCATTGTTATGCTGAGCCGTATTGGATTGTCCTTGATCTCGTGATGAGGCAACCCCATTATAATCGAGAACCTTCGGGACGACTGCAATGACGAGCACTGCGCCTATAAGGACACCAGCCAGACTTGCTAATATGTATCCGCCTTTGCTTCCTTTTTGCCGCTTGCTGCGGCCTTCATAATGATGATCATCATAATAGCCCATAAACCACCCAATCCTTTCCATGGAATAACCGGAGCAAATAGCTCCTTTATAACAGATAATGGTTATCATTTATTCTTCCTATATAACCATAATTATACTCCTTGTTTTATAAATGCCTAAGAAAAAAGCATATGAATGAAGGAATCTTACGAATTTGTTCATAATTTGGCTGATATTTATTAATAAATAAAAAAGGAAGAGGAAAATGGCTCCTACTTCCTTCATACCCTATTATCTATCCTTTTTATACCGCAGTTAAACTAGTTGGTATTTTGGGGTCTGTATCAAATAATTGGAATTGCTCTCCAACAAAGATTCCTTTGCTTTCAAGTGTTTGGGAAACAGCCATCCTTGCCAGGTCCTTCATATTGTTATCCTGACTTAAATGGGCAAGATAGAAGCGCTTGGTCCTCTCCCCTGCTACTTCACTCATTGCTATCGCTGCATCTTCATTTGATACGTGACCGACATCGCTTAAAATTCTGCGCTTTATATTCCATGGATATCTGCCCATTCTGAGCATTTGCACATCATGATTGCTTTCAAACACATAGGCATCAGCATTCGTAATAAGGCCCTTCATACGATCACTCACATAGCCAGTATCTGTAATCAGTACAAGTTTCTTATCACCCTGATGAAACACATAGAACATTGGCTCAGCCGCATCATGTGAAACACCAAATGATTCGATATCAAGATCACCAAAAGTCTTCACTGTCTCCATATCGAAAGTAAATTTCTGATCGACAGGAACTTGTCCAATGAGAGGGTCCATCGCCTGCCAGGTTTTTTGGTTGGCATAAACCGGCAATTTATATTTCCTCGCCACAATTCCTACACCTTTAATATGATCACTATGCTCATGTGTCACTAAGATGCCCGACAGCTTACTCATATTCCGATCAATCTTTTCAAATAGAGCTTCCATTTGCTTTCCACTGAGTCCTGCATCAACCAAGAAAGAATGGCTGTCGGTCTCTACGTATATGGCATTCCCAGTACTTCCGCTCGCGAGAACGCTAAATTGCAAAGACATAATTTCTCTCACTCCACTTTTTTTGTCTCTTCTTTATTTAACTCTAAAATTTGTCCCTCTAACCCATGAACAAATAGATTTTCCTCTCCGCCGTTAATCTCAAATCGCCATGCTGGGGTCAGCACTTGTGAGATACTTGTTTGGGAAGTGCTTGTATCTACATAGGTATGATATCCAAGCTCATAATCTGTGATTTCACTTTGCGGTAATAAATAATGATTTTCGTAAAGAATTTCTATTGCTTTAATTGGCTGAATCAGCTTTCTATCATCAGCATATTCCTCTATGTCCTCTAGATACGTTTGGGTATAAGACACGATTTTATTATCTTCATTTAAAAGAAAAGTCAATTTGCCATTTTTGTTTTGGTATATGAGCTTGTCACCAAATTTTTGATAATACGTGATTGTATTGCCGCGCTTTTCCCAAAAACGATATTCATCCCCGAATAAAATATGATTTTTTATAAAATCGTCAAGCTCAGCTGATTCAAACTTATTGCTAATCTTTAACGGTTTATCGGAATCAAGAAAAGAGGTCATTTCTTTACCAAGTATAATATCCTGGCCGTCAAGCTTCGGGTTGTCCAAATCCTCTTCTTTAAACACCTTAGGCTTGGCACTTATATACTGACCCCGTAATTCCTCCTTCGGCAGCGGGCGGCTGCTGATGGTGATGTCGTCTGCCTTCAGTCTTTCATCTATAGACTCACGGGTAAATAATTCCCTTTCCTGGCTCATCCCTTTAATATTGAAGTATTCATACATTAAATACACATTGAGCACGAGGAAGGTTATGATAAAAATTGTTTTAATTTTACTCCAATCCATGGTGGATTCCTCCCGTCTCATTCATGAATAAAATCCTCCATGGATAACTGTTTCCATTCATTATTATAGAGATAATACCAGTTCGGAATCAGTTTTGTCACACTCGGGCCCTTACCTGAACTTGGCTCTTTAACCATTTTATAAGCAATGGTAACATCCTGCAATTTATCATTGTTAAATTCCGGAAGCCTTTTGATCAGCTCGATCACATCTTCACCAGAATATAATGGCTCTACAGGCTCCCCATCAGGCAGAGGCGTATCTAGTAAGAAATTACTGCGATCATATTCATTAATTTCATTTGGACCCCACACGAGTTCCATCTTGGCAATCTCTGAATCACTAAAAATCGGGTATCCATATTTGTCGTCATATAAACGGAATATGACTTTATCCTTTTCAGGATCCATAGAAAAGAAATGATATCTACCTGTCCATCCACCGTGATCATTAATGAAGTCAATGCTTCTTTTTAACAGAGGATTCGGTGCAGACTGTTTTTCAATACCTACTGCAAGGTTTTTGTAGGAAAGTAGGTTTCTATCATTATAAACCCTCATTATACTCGTGCTGTCTGTAAATTCTTCCATAGCATTTTGAACGTTCTTTTGAACGACAGACGGATCGTTGAAGAGTGTCCTTTTTAACTGCTCAGAATTAAGATTCTTTGATAAATAGCCAATGGTCTCTATTGTCGTCTTCTCTTTAGGTATGAAAAGGCGCTTTTGATCCTTGACCTTGTATGAAATATATTCTCTATATCTCTCATCAGATTCTGTATTGGTATAATAATTTTTCTTATAGTTTTCTATTAATGAAAATTTCACTCCGCTTTTATAAATTACTTGATTAGCCGAGGAAACAAAATATACGAATCCATCCTCCCCATTAGTATCATTCGTATCAACGATAATTTTGTCAAAAGTAAAATCAGCGATGTTTTTATCGTCTATCGTCATAACATTTCGATACAAATCTAATGGGATATCATCTGGAAAGATAATAGTCGAGAATCCCTCTTTATTTATAAAAGTGTTCACATGATCAACTTGTGAAGTAAAATCTTCAAAATCATCAAAGTGCCAGCCGCTGATCTCATTGATAATCCGATTAAGTTCAGTTCTTGCCATTGTGCCATAATACGTATCGCCAACATGATTAATGGCTTGTTTTGGCTTGATGACATCTTGGATCTCTTTTTTCACACCAATTTCTTCTTCTTCTACAGTGTTCGGTTTTTCTATAGGGTCAAAGTTTGGTTGATATGTCCATAAATTCCAGGTCAACAATACGCTTGAAGCGATTAAAATAACTAGTATGACTGTCTTTATATTTTCATAAGTCATTCCCAATCATCCTCTTCAGTGCGGACGTATGGCAAACTGAAGGAAATTGTTGTCCCTTTCCCATCGATACTATCTGCCCAGATTTCTCCACCGTGAGCCTCCACCATTTCCTTGGCAATAGCCAGCCCTAATCCCGTTCCGCCTAATTTTCTTGTTCTAGCCTTATCGACTCGATAGAATCGATCAAATATTTTCTTTAAATTCTTCTTCGGTATTCCCATTCCTTCATCGGAAACGCTAATAAAGAGGAATTGTTCTTTCTCCTCAATTCTAAACGTTACTTTACCGCCTTCAGGGGAGTATTTCAATGCATTTGAAATAATATTATCCAGCACCTGAGTCAGCTTATCTGCATCCATTTCAACAAAATCAGCATGATTTGGCAGTTGTCTTTCAAAGGTAACATTTTGCTGCTTTGTAAATTCAAAACGGTCGATAATTCGATTATAGAATTGGATAAAATCGATCCATTCCTTATTTAATTGGTAGTCCTTACTATCCATTTTCGACAGCTGAAGGAGATCATTTACTAGTCGGATCATTCGTTCTGTTTCATTTTGCGTCACATCTAAGAAGTTAGGAGCAAGAGTCTTATCCTGCCATGCGCCATCTGCTAATGCTTCGAGATAGCTTCTCATCGTTGTCAATGGTGTGCGTAGCTCATGCGAAACATTTGCGACAAATTCTCGGCGCTCTGCATCAATTTTTTCCTGTTCGGTTATATCGTGCAGCACCGTGATTAGTCCATTGACAAAGCCTGTTTCTTTTTGGATAACGGAAAAGTTCGCCCGCAGGACCAAATTCTTCTGGAATTCACTATAATCAAGAATGACTGATTCACGTTCTGCTAATAACTCTTCGAAAGTGTAATCCTCTTCAAGACCGAGTAAGGAAACAATCGATGTAGATAGAACTGTTTCACGTGAAACCTTTAACATGTCCGCTGCAGGTTCATTAATTAAAATAACTCGGCCTTTACGGTCAGTAGCAATCACACCATCGGTCATATATGAAAGGACCGATGACAGCTTGCGCCTTTCCCCTTCGGTCGTTGCCTGCGCTTCTTGCAGTTTTCTTGTCAGACTATTAAAAGTCATAGCAAGCTGCCCGATTTCATCTTGGCCATAGATCTTAACTTTACGCGAAAAATTACCCTTCGCCATTGCAAGGGCTTGTTTTCTCATATCAGTGATCGGCCTCGTAATGGTTTGTGCGAGCAGGACGCTGAGGACAGCAGTGAGCGCAAGGGCGATGGCTGTTCCAGTAGAAAATATATTATTGATCTCTCTCATTTGCTCATATACATTTTCTATTTTTGCCGAAATATGAATGGCGCCGATGACTTCATTATCAACTTTAATAGGTTTAACCAATACCCATATCCGCTTGCCAGTCTGCTTATCGCTAAAGTCATCATTCATTTCCTGTCCGGTTGTCATCGCCACTCTAATGAA
This sequence comes from Cytobacillus purgationiresistens, assembly GCF_030813235.1. Taxonomy (GTDB): domain Bacteria; phylum Bacillota; class Bacilli; order Bacillales; family Cytobacillaceae; genus Cytobacillus; species Cytobacillus purgationiresistens. The sequence goes on from NZ_JAUSUB010000018.1 coordinate 62,602, forward strand.
TGTATCAGTTGCTCTCTGTCCTACAACTGCCCGGTTGTCTATGTTGGAGGTTCCGAGTATTTTCAAGGAGTCTCCTTCGATGACCTGTACTTCATTAATATCCTCTGAATTATAATAATCACTTAAGAGCCTCTCGATATCATTCTCAAGGGTCGGTCCTCCTTCTTCAGGTAACCGGTCCTTCACCATTTGTTCTTCCAAATAGTAGGCAAGCAGATTGACACGATCTTGAATGGTAGTCTTAAAGTTATCGTTTAACGTTGTTTCTAATTGACGAACAAAATAAGCGCTGACAATTTGCATGGCAACTAGGATAAGTAATACATAGATGATAACAAATTTCAGGTGGATGGAACGAAAAAAACCAACCTTATTCATTCTCTACTTACTCCTGTTCTGGGTTTCGCAAGTAGTATCCGACACCTCTTCTTGTTACGATCCATGTAGGATGGCTTGGGTTGTCTTCAATTTTTTCCCTGAGCCTTCTAACAGTTACGTCAACGGTTCTGACATCACCGTAATAGTCATAACCCCAAACCGTTTGCAGAAGATGCTCCCTTGTCATAACCTGTCCAATATGCTTGGCAAGATAATGAAGTAATTCGAACTCACGATGAGTAAGCTCAATGGTTTCACCACGCTTCGAAACGATGTAGGCATCCGGATGGATGATAAGTGAACCTACTTCAATTTCATTCGTCTCTTCTTCTTCCCCTGCTTTCGCAGCAATTTGCTGATGACGGCGCAGGTTCGCCTTCACACGTGCAATCAGCTCTCTCGTACTGAAAGGCTTCGTAACATAATCATCTGCTCCAAGTTCAAGTCCTAGCACCTTATCAATTTCGGAATCCTTTGCAGTCAGCATAATGATTGGCATATCATATTTTTTCCGGACTTCACGACAAACTTCAATACCATCCTTTTGCGGCAGCATAATATCTAAAAGAATCAAGTCTGGCTTGATTTCTTCGACTTTCTCTAACGCTGTCACTCCGTCATATACACAAGTAACGTCATAGCCCTCTTTATTTAAATTAAATTGCAGTATATCAGCAATTGGTTTTTCATCGTCTACTACTAGAATTTTTTTATCCATATATCGTTTCTCCTTTATATTACGTAATTTATATGATTGCAATTATTTGTAAAAATTATCTATTCTGTACACCCTACTTTACCATTTTAAATGGAAAGCACCAATTTTAATGTATCACATTTACTTATTTTATGGTAAAGAGAGGCATTATTCCTTCTGTTCTTCTTTCTATAGAGAGGGGGTAAAATCCTCTGCTGAAAGGCTTTTCCATTATGTTATTTCCCAGGCAGGATGATCAGTCAGTCTAACATTTCCATAAAAAAAGAGCTGCCCCGATAAAATTCACATTTTGGAACAGCCCTTAATAGGCAATTTATTGCTTAACATAATTAAGCGGATTTTCGAGTTTACCATTTTTAAAAAGTTCAAAATGCAGATGGACACCTGTGGAATCACCTGTCGAACCCATTATACCAATTTCCGAGCTTTTCGTCACTGTTTCACCGACGCTGACTGAAATGGAATCAAGATGCGCATATACCGTACGATAACCATTTTGATGGTCGATTTCAATTTTATTTCCGTACCCATTACTCCAGCCTGCAGAGATCACTTTACCATTATCCGCAGCCTTAATCGTCCGATCGCTTGGTCTCGCAATGTCTATACCCTTATGCATCTTGCCCCATCTATAGCCTATTTCACTTGATACATAACCACCAACAGCAGGCCAAACAAATTCTCCATCACCAATTGTGGGATCCTTCGTCCCCTTCACCACAATCTCTTTCACAGGCTTCTTGAGAATATCTTCTTCCATCTCTTCTCTTTCCACCTGATCGCCATTTTCCTCAATAATGTGATAGAGAACAGTCCGCTCCCCATCTTTGCCTTCTTGCTTCACTTTCTCTTCACCTTTAAACATAGAGGAATCCTCAATTACTTCTTGCTCAAATGAGATCTTTTCCTTTTTATATTCCTCTTTATTCGTGATAACATCAACAAAAGGCTTCATCTCATTGACCTTTAACTCCTGGCCAACCTTAAGCATGCTATTGGATTCTAAATCATTTAAATCTAGCAGTTCTGTTGTTTCCAGTTCAAAATCCTGAGCGATGCTGCTAAGCACATCTCCTTCTTTTACCTTATATGATTTCTCTTCCAATGTACCTGTTTGAAGAAGTTTCATTGCTTCCTTAACTGACATCACTTCTTCAGGCTCTATCTTTTCTTTAGTGATTGTTACTTCCTCAGAAAAAAGAGCATTCAATAATCTGGTTTCACCCGTTTTTAAATCGGGTAATGGTTCTAATATATCTGGTCTCGCTTCTAGTTCTTCCCATTCTTCTTTAGTAAGATATTGGAGTTTGAGTTCTTTGATTACTTCTTCTGCCTGCTCTTCATCTTTTAAGAATGCAACTGGTTCATTTCCAATCTTAATGGCAGCCGCTTCCGCTTTCACTGTAATGTCTTTCATAAACTCACTGCTCGTTGCTTCATCATCAGCTTTATTCTCGTCATTAAACAATTTTTCTGGGATGAAGGAAACGTCCGAGCTTAATGCCATCCTAAGTCCATCGTAAGACTCGCCATGGACTTTCAATTCTTCTGAAACCATATCTTCAATAATTTGGGGATTCGAAATTGTCCCAAAGTATTTATCGCCCATATATACATAATAAACCGTAGTAAATTCATTGTTTGCTAACGCAGCTGAACTGCCAGAAAACATAATTGCACCAGCTGTAGCCGCTACAATCGCTGTTTTTTTTACTCTACCTTTTAAATACTGTGATGTCTGTTCAGTATATGTAGTTAGTACTTCTCTCCAATTTTTCATTGTTAATCCTCCTAGACTACTTACCCTAAACTTGGTTCTATTTAACTATAAAAATAGCATTCTGCCATTTTCACGCCCCTTTAATGTACCATAAGGTGTTTTTTATAGATGAATAGTCTCAGGAATGTAATAAAATTGTATAGCGGATGACATTTTATGACTTATTAATCGTAAAAACGACATTGGATTGGTTGCTTTTTGTCATATGTTTGTAATATGGATGAGGTCATTTGAAAGGAAAGAGCACTTGGGGTTTTTCTTCATGAATGAATTTAGAAAAATAAGATCTACACGGGAATATCAGGTGAATTATTTCTGTTTAATACATATCTTCTGGTATAGTAATGCTTAAAATATTGAGTGTTAGGCCAGATTATGTGCTGTTTAAATGATTTATAGGCATAAAAATAAAAAAGAGAGCACGAATTGAATTCATACTCCCTTTTTGATGGCTCAGGACGGAATCGAACCGCCGACACAAGGATTTTCAGTCCTTTGCTCTACCGACTGAGCTACTGAGCCATATTATATATATTTTGTTAAAGATCTATGCAAGATGCTGCAATCTGCTAAATCCATAATGCCCAATGAAGGACAATTCATACTTATATGTAATGGCGGTCCGGACGGGACTCGAACCCGCGACCTCCTGCGTGACAGGCAGGCATTCTAACCAACTGAACTACCGGACCAACCTTATTATTTTAATATGATCGTCAGTAAAAGTCCGTCCTTGCCGAACTTCCACTAACCATCATAATGCCGATGACCCCTACGGGATTCGAACCCGTGTTACCGCCGTGAAAGGGCGGTGTCTTAACCGCTTGACCAAGGGGCCATTATTAAAAAATGGTGAGCCATGAAGGACTCGAACCTTCGACCCTCTGATTAAAAGTCAGATGCTCTACCAACTGAGCTAATGGCTCATACTATAATTACTTCCTAAATCCATTTTGCAAAAGTCAGATGTTCCAAAGCTTTACGCTTTGTCACAGATTGCTAATCGATGATGTTACTCAATGATGCTGCAATCTGCTCTACCAACTGAGCTAATGGCTCATACTAAGTATCATTACCTTAATACGGTTTGTACTAATCGTTGTATCTTTCTTGACGACGCTTTTTATATTAACACAGAGACTATTCATTGTACAATCCTTTTTTTAAAAAAATATTTTAATATATTAGTTGAGGTTTTTTCGTCATCATCTTCTTATTTTCGACAAGGTTCATTTGAGGACCTGGATTAAGAAAGTAAGTATGAGAAAAAAACTAAATAACCGAAGAAATTTAGCTTTTTTCTGTTTTATCTATATTGCCAGTTAATTTTAATGCGCCAAAGATAAGAGGAAGCTGCAATGGCAGACGAAGCCATAATAAGACTGGATGAAGCTTCTTACCCTTAACATAGGTATTATTTTTCATGGCCATATTTATATTTGCTGGGAGAATAATAATCATAAAAAATGCGAGTAGCTTGCCGATTATTGCTTGACCTTTGTGTACCCATAATAGGATAGCAAAGAGAACCTCCATTACTCCTGAGATAAGGACAATCGCTTTTCTAAAAGGAAGAGCTTTAGGAACGATGCTTCGAAACTTTTTCTCTTGCGTAAAATGCAAAACGCCTGCGCCAAATAAAACGATAGAATAAATGGCTCGGAAAACGGTTTTCATATTGCTTTCACCTCCTCCTTATAAAGGTAGGTTGTTCCTCTTTTGAATTAAATTTAAACATGTGGCTCTCATTGCCTTTATGTCCATTCTCTACTTCTAATTCCTTTCTTCAAGAGAAAAACCCCCCAGCATCGAAGCTGGGGGGTTTTTATTTTCTTATTAGTTTTGACGCCATGGGCTTCTGACTACATTTGTTTGTGTGCGGTCAGGTCCTACTGAGAAAACAGATAATGGGATCCCAGTGAGTTGAGCCACACGCTCTAAGTAATGACGCGCGTTGGCAGGAAGTTCATCTAAAGATTTGCAATTCGTGATATCTTCAGTCCAGCCTGGAAGTTCTTCGTATACCGGCTTGCAATCTGCCAATACTTTAAGACTTGCAGGGAATTCCTCAATGATTTCACCTTTGTAGCTATAAGCCGTACAAATTTTCAAAGTGTCGATTCCAGTTAAAACGTCGATGGAATTCAGAGAAAGGTCTGTAATTCCGCTGACGCGGCGCGCGTGACGGACAACAACGCTGTCAAACCAGCCTACACGGCGAGCGCGTCCAGTTGTTGTACCATATTCACGTCCAACTTCGCGAATTTGATCGCCTATTTCATTCTTTAATTCAGTAGGGAATGGGCCATCACCCACACGAGTTGTATAAGCTTTAGAAACACCAACTACCTGCTTAATCTTCGTTGGTCCTACACCAGAACCGATGGCAACGCCACCTGCGACTGGATTAGATGATGTAACAAACGGATAGGTTCCTTGATCGATATCAAGCATGACGCCTTGAGCACCTTCAAATAGAACTCTTCTTCCATCATCTAATGCATTGTTTAAGACAACAGATGTATCACATACATATTTTTTAATTTGCTGACCATAATCAAAGTACTCGTTTAAAATATCTTCTATTTTAAAACCTTCTGTTTCATAGATTCTTTCAAGAAGACGGTTTTTATCAGCAAGATTACGTGCAAGCTTTTCCTCAAATGCTTCCTTATCCAGTAAATCTGCAATACGGATGCCTACGCGAGCTGCTTTATCCATATAAGCCGGTCCAATACCTTTTTTCGTGGTACCAATTTTATTATCGCCTTTGCTGTTTTCTTCTACTTCATCTAATTTAAGATGGTAAGGAAGAATAACATGCGCGCGGTTGCTAATTCTTAAGTTATCAGTTGAAACGCCTTTGCCGTGCAAGTAAGCAAGCTCTGCTACTAACGCTTTCGGGTCTACGACCATTCCGTTTCCGATCACACAAACTTTATCACTATAGAAAATACCTGATGGAATCAAATGCAGTTTATATGTTTCTCCATTAAATTTAATGGTATGGCCTGCATTATTTCCCCCTTGGTAACGGGCAATAACTTCTGCATTTTCAGAGAGGAAATCTGTAATCTTCCCTTTACCTTCGTCTCCCCATTGTGTTCCAACAACTACTACTGATGACATTATAAATGCACCTCCGAGGTTTCTTAATCCCTTATCAAACAAACTAATTTTACAATTCCAAGGGATAAAAGTCAACAAAACACGAACATTTATTAATATTTTATTAAATTATGTTCGTGATAGATTCATATTATAGTTAGAAGAGCCAAAAGCAGAATCATTTAAATAGCATCAAAATAACTTATATATCAATCATAAATCAGGAAATCGAGTAAGTACGCCCTGATCATGCGCCAACATGGGTAAACGATAGAGAACAATTGTGGAATGAAGTTAATAAAATTGAAAAAACTATAATTCTCAGTTTACTAGAGAATTTAATGTAGCCTTACCTACTGAACTATCAAATGATGAACAAAGAAAACTAACCCTTGATTTTTGTAAGGAAGCATTTGTGGAAAATGGAATGGTTGCAGATATTGCAATTCATAGGGATGATGAGAATAATCCCCATTTTCATGTCATGTTAACAGTTCGACCATTTAATAAAGATGGTTCATGGGGCAACAAAGCAACAAGAAAATACATACTAGATAATAAGGGAAATCATATTTTAGATAAGAATGGGAAAAAGAAATTTAAAAAGGTAAGTTCCACTGATTGGAATGATCGCGAAAAATTCAAGTCTTGGAGAAAGTTATGGGAAAAAAAAACAAATCTATACCTCTCTTCAAATGGCTTTAACGAAAAGATTACGCATCTTACAAATGCAGCAAGAGGACTCGAAACATTACCAACTATTCATGAGGGTTAGGTAGCCAGAAACATTGTATCGGAAGGTAAAGAGTCTGACAGAGTGTCAATCAATAATGAAATAAAAAGATATAACAAATTAGTATCAGATTTAAATAAATATAAAAATCAAAAAAAACAAGCTGAATACGAATATAAATTTACAAGGAAGTTTTCACCAAATGAAAAACAAACATTAAGTTCTGTTACAAAAGAATTAAAGATGTTTGTTGTTAATTATTCGTTCTCTGAACCAATCCCTTTTTGATGCACTGGTGGTCCTGCACAACTAGAACCTGGAGTTCCACAACCCAAGGTACCTGTACCGAGGTTGCCACCACCCTTGCCACTACCTGGGCCTGGATCTGGTCTAATAACTTGAGGGGAAATAATAGACTCATTAATGTTTAAATCAAGTAAACCCATTCGAAATCACCTCCTTTCAATTGTGTATAATAATTTCAAAAATAGAAAAAACTTTTATTTTTTCCAAAATTATTATACTATTTTGATAATATAAAATAGTTAATATATTACCAATAGAGAATGGAGGTTTTTATAAAAAATGTTAAAAAAAAGAATTTTTATCGTGCTAATGATACTCTTACTTCTCCTAACAACTGGATGCCAAAAAGTTAATACAAGAACAGGTAGTAGTAAGGAAAAAGAAGAGAAATCATTAGAAGAATATATGTCAAATGATGAGGAGATAACTTTCAAAATATATAATCAGGGGAATTTTCCAAAACATAAATTAATACAAATTAAAGAAGAAGTTTTGATGTCTTATGATCAATTAAAAAACCTGATGACTACCCATTATGAAAGACCGGAAAATATTAATATATATTTATTCCCTGGTACAGGTAGATCAATGGCTACAAGAAATGATATATCCTTATATGATTTGGATACAAGTACTCATTCACTAGTACATGAAATGACTCATATCCTTTATGGAATGGGTGATACAAAATCTCCATATCAATATGGTGCCCTTACTCAAGAAGGTTTAGCAGTTTATACACAAAATGAATTTGGTAACATAACTTCACCTAATGGGGATCTTAATGTTCACGAGTTGATTAAATATTTTTTTGAAGTTGAGAAGCTTATCCCTTTATATAAACTTGTAAATCCGGAAGAAGCAAAGTTAATAGTATATTCTTCAACGAGATCAGAAGATGAACCAACAAGAATTTGGATGGCATATGCACAGGCTGGGTCATTTGTGACGTATTTGATCGATGAGTACGGAATAGAAAAATTCAGTGAAATCTATGATCATCCTGACCTAGAATCTCAAATCAAAAAAATATATAATATGGATTTAGACGAGTTAGAAAAAAGGTGGTTGGATTATGTTAATATCAATTTTAATGTACCTTCTTCTGCACGTTTGAACAACTACCTAGAGTATTTTGTGAATAGAATAGATAATATTGATGGAGGTCTATTTAAAGATAATCGCTAGATACTTAGGATTTACATCTGTTTGTTTTGGCGTTCTTAACAGGTCACCTTTACAATAATACTTACGTTTCGATTTTTAAATATTTCTAATCTACATGTATGAGGTTTAAAAATGCCTTTGAATCAAATTACTATCAATAACCAATTACTCTAGGTCTTTTCAGCGTCCTTTGAAATATGATCAGACGATAGGGCATTTTCAGGTATTTACTCACGGTGTTACGAGATATTCCAAGTTTGGTCGCAATTTGCCTTTGCGATAAACCTTCAACCTCTGAAAAACCACAGTCTCCATGACTGTGGTAGAAAAACATCTTTTAAAAAAGGACCAGCTTCCACTGATCCTTTATGCCCCAGGCGGAGCAAATGAATCGTCAAACCGTTTCTCAAGGTTTACGAATTTGTTATATTCTTTTACAAAAGCGAGCTGTACTGTACCTACAGGGCCGTTCCGCTGCTTGGCGATAATGATTTCTATAATATTCTTATCCTCTGATTCTTTATCATAATAATCATCACGATATAAGAAAGCAACAATATCAGCATCCTGCTCAATACTTCCTGATTCACGGATATCGGACATCATTGGGCGCTTATCTTGACGCTGTTCAACTCCACGGGATAGCTGTGATAGAGCGATTACAGGTATCTCTAATTCACGGGCAAGTGCCTTTAATGACCTCGAAATTTCAGATACTTCCTGCTGACGATTTTCGCCTGATCGGCCGCTTCCTAAAATAAGCTGCAAGTAATCAATTAAGATCATTCCCAGTCCATGTTCCTGTTTTAATCGGCGGCATTTGGAACGAATATCGGTGATGCGTACACCAGGTGTGTCATCTATAAAGATTCCGGCGTTTGAAAGGCTCCCCATTGCCATTGTCAGCTTGCCCCAGTCATCATCAGTCAACGAGCCTGTACGAAGCCGCTGTGCATCTATATTGCCCTCTGCGCATAGCATACGCATGACAAGCTGCTCAGCGCCCATTTCCAGACTGAAGATGGCTACGTTCTCACCCGTCTTCACTCCGACATTTTGAGCAATATTCAAAGCAAAAGCTGTTTTACCAACAGAAGGACGGGCACCAACAATAATTAAATCATTCCGCTGAAAGCCGGCTGTCATCTTATCAAGCTCCGCAAAGCCTGTCGCAATCCCAGTTATATCACCTTTTCTATTATGCATAACCTCGATATTATCGTATGTTCGTACAAGGACATCCTTTATATTATGAAAGGCACCTGCATTTTTACGCTGGGAAACCTCAAGAATACTTTTTTCCGCTTCACCTAATAAGGATTCAATCTCATCCTCGCGTGTATATCCATCCTGAGCTATGTTAGTGGCTGTTCGGATCAGCCTGCGCAGAAGTGATTTCTCTTCTACAATTTTTGCGTAATATTCAATATTAGCTGCAGTTGGAACTGATCCTGCAAGCTCACTTAAATAGCTGACGCCACCTGTATCCTCCAGTAGCTTTGTCGCATTCAATTCCTCGGTCACCGTGACCAAATCCACTGCTTTTCCTTCATCATTTAGCTTGAGCATCACATTAAATATCTTTTGATGTGCTCCACGGTAAAAGTCTTCGGGAATTAAAGCTTCAGATGCCAATGTAAGTGAGGAAGGTTCAAGAAAAATCGCTCCTAAAACAGCTTGTTCCGCCTCCACATTTTGTGGAGGGAGACGATCTGCATATAAATCACTCATCTAAACAACCAACCTCCTTTGATCTGTACTTAGCACCTTCCATGTTCGAAGGCTTAAAATAAGAAAAGCGCAAGTGCCTTACTCACCCCTGAAAAGCATTAGACGAGCCTCCCGGAAAGGTGTTCTTTACCTTTCTGGGAAGCTCGCCCTAGACCATCGAGGGGGTAGGCGCTGGAGCTAAACATGATTCTAATTGAAAAATCTATACTATCTTTAAAATAAACTTTTTATTATCTTTCATTAGAAAAATGTGATCAGCTTTCACCGATCACATTTTTCTTCATTATACTATTTTAACATGATTATAGCCCATTTAAATTTCCAATATTAGTTTGCTTCTTTTACATGAACGTTTAATGTCGCAGATACTTCAGTATGCAATTTCACTTGTACTTTTGTATAGCCTAAAGTACGTATCGCATCTTCTAACTCAATTTTGCGCTTATCAATTTTAATCTCATGTTTCTTTTTTAGTTCTTCTGCAATTTGTTTGCTTGTGATGGAACCAAATAACCGCCCGCCTTCACCCGCTTTGGTAGCAAATTCCACTGTGATTTTCTCAATGGTTTCCTTCAGCTTTTTCGCATCTTCTAGCTCTTCTGCAGCGATTTTCTCTTCTTTATTCTTTTGGGCTTTTAATGAACTTACATTTGATGTATTTGCTTCTACGGCTAGACCTTGTTTCAGTAAGAAGTTTTGCGCATAGCCATCTGCTACATTTTTCACTTCACCTTTTTTACCTTTGCCTTTTACATCTTTTAAGAATATCACTTTCATTCTTGCTTTCTCCCTTCTAAGTACTCATCTATTGCTTCTTTTAGTTTCTCTTCGACATCAGCAACGGAGAGATTTTGAAGCTGGGTAGCTGCATTGGTTAAATGGCCGCCGCCTTCCAGTGTTTCCATAATCACCTGGACGTTTATATCTCCTAATGATCGTGCACTGACACCAATCATTTGATCCGCACGATAAGAAATAACAAACGAGGCGGTTACACCATCCATCGCCAATAGCGTATCTGCTGCCTGGGCAATGAGGACTTGGTCATAAACCTCTTCCTCATCACCTCTTGCAATCGCGAGGCCCTCTCGATAAAATGAGACCGTTTCAATAATTTTAGAACGCTTAATATACGTCTTGACGTCCTCTTTTAAAAACCTTTGTACAAGTACGGTATCTGCGCCTTGCCCGCGTAAATAGGACGCAGCATCAAAGGTTCTTGCACCTGTTCGCAATGTAAAGCTCTTCGTATCTACAATGATACCTGCTAAAAGCGCAGTTGCCTCAAGCATATCAATTTTACGATTTTTCGGCTGATACTCTAGCAGCTCTGTTACAAGCTCTGCAGTGGATGATGCATAAGGCTCCATATAAACGAGCAAAGGATTATGAATAAAATCCTCACCTCGGCGATGATGGTCAATGACGACTACATCCTCTATTTTAGCAAGCAACCTGTCTTCAATCACCATAGAAGGCTTATGCGTATCCACAATAACAAGTAATGTGTCATCAGTCGCCATTTCTAAAGCTTGTTCGGGACTGATAAACCGCGAATAAAGAGTCTCATTTTTTTCTATTTCTCTCATGAGTCTCATTACGCTATTATCAAGCTCATCCTTATTGATGACAATATAGCCATCACGATGGTTCATTTCAGCAACTTTCTGAATACCGATTGACGCACCGATCGCATCCATATCAGGACGCTTGTGCCCCATTACAATCACTTTGTCACTTTCAGATACGAGCTCTTTCAGCGCATGGGAAATGACGCGGGCACGGACCCTTGTTCGTTTTTCTACAGGGTTCGTTTTCCCCCCAAAGAATTTCACTTTCCCATTCGGCTGTTTAATAGCTACCTGATCTCCACCTCTTCCTAATGCGAGATCCAGACTTGATTGTGCAAGTGTACCAAGCTCTGGAAGGGAAGAGACACCAGAACCTACTCCGATGCTTAATGTAAGAGGGACATTTTGTTTAGAGGTCGTCTCCCTTACAAAGTCGAGAATTGTGAATTTGCTTTTTTCAAACTTAGATAGAATATGCTCGTTAAAAACCGCAATAAATCTCTCAGAAGATACCCTTTTCAAGAACACACCATTGTCCATCGCCCACTTATTCAACAGGGAGGTCACAAGGTTATTCAAGCTGCTTCTCGTTTGATCATCCATCCCTTGTGTTAAATCATCATAGTTATCTAAAAAGATGGTAGCTATCACTGTTCTTTCATCTTCATATAGCTTTTCAATCTCTATCTGTTCTGTTACATCGAAGAAGTAGAGAAGCCGCTCCTCCGGTTTATGAACGACGCGAAACTTCCGATCATTGAGGGTGATCGTTTCAGTTTCAACCTCCCGCTTTATAATCGGAATAAGTGAATCACCTACATCATAAAGAGATCGTCCAACTAATGTATCCTCATCAAAGCATGAAGCCATGAATGGATTCGTCCATTCAATGTAGTATTCATCATTAATAAGCATGATCCCTATCGGCATTTCCATCAGTGCTTCTTCGCCAACTTTTTTTACCCGATAGGATAATGTGGATATATACTCCTCTGTCTCTTTCCTTTGTTCAAAATCCAGTTTGAATAATAAGTAAAAAGGAAGGCCGAAAAGGAGAAGACCTATAAGACTCAATACCCAATTGTAATACGCTAAAATACCGAGAAGCACCACCGCTACGCCAATTAATCCAAAGAGCGCATAACGGATGGACCGCTTTTCTAAATACGAGGGCATGTTTTCAACTCCTAAACAGTAGTGTTATGCATCCCTTTTATCTAATCGTTTCCTTAAATCAAATCCTATATCAATTATACCTAATATCCTCACAATATAAAGGAGAATCGGGATTAAAAATGTAAAAATAAGGATAAAAATTGGAGCAGCCTTTGGCCAGCCCTTTAGCCTGCTGTAAAAGAATACAAAAGATAGCCCCTGTAAAATCATTAATAGCTGCAGGATGAATGTTAAATTTGATAAAGCCATATACCAAAAAGTGCCCGCTTCAGGCTGCATAATTAAAACGGCAAACATGGTAATCAAATAATACCATAAAATACTCTTTGGGAAAGACAAGTCAGCAAATGGTTTCCAGGCATTCACTTTCACGCCAAACCTTTTAACAATCGGGAAGGCAATCAGCTGAATGATAAAAACAATCGAAAGAGAAGACAGGACAAGAACGCTTGGAATTAAAGATTCTATCGTTTTCATCGCTGCTTCCATTTGGCCAAAAGCCTTTTCGATATCAGCCGCATTCTGCCCCATCGATTCTACAATAGAACGAGACATATTCATCGATTCCAGCATCAGCTTCGTCATTTCATCGATGAAGTTAATACTAAATAGTACATTCATCGCAGCGTAAGTCAATAGCAGTATAGCTAAAAAAGCAAGGCTTCCCGCTATAAAAATTGCAGAGTTTTCCTTTTTCTCTCTTATAAAATCTCCAATAACCACACCAGTTAATCCAAAAGCAAGTGTAAGCGGTATGGATAAAATCGTGCCTACAATTAAGGAAAGGAGCACGGCCGCCACAAGAAACACAGCTGCATCCCCTCTTTTATTCTTCGCAGCAAAAAGAATAAATGGAATCGGCAATACAAGTGTACTGACCAAACCAAGAACCGGAACATAAAATGAAATCATTAATAATACAGCAAAAACCGCTAATAAAACAGCACCTTCAGTAAGCTTATGTACGTTTTTCAATCTATTCACCTCACAAATTGGGACAAGCCCACTCCCCCTATTGTATCCACATAATCCATTCCATTCAACCAAAGGATGCGAAAGGGGCTTGCCCAGCTCCGACAAGCTTAAGACGAAGCAATCTAAAAGGCGCTCTTTCCTTTTGGATTGCTTTGACTTAAGACCTCGAGGAGCTAGCCCCTGCAGCTCGACTGCCTAGGATGCGAAAGGGGCTTGCCCAGCTCCGACAAGCTTAAGACGAAGCAATCTAAAAGGCGCTCTTTCCTTTTGGATTGCTTCGTCTTAAAAGGTCCTCTCAGCTAAATCAAGTGTAAAGTGACCCTTTTCAAGAGAGATTGATATAATCCCTTTAGAAAAAAAAGAGCGATCCTAAAATGATTGTTCATCATCTTTAGGACGCCCTTCTGCTAAAACTTAAATTTATTTACTACTTGTGTTAATTCATTGCTTAAATCAGTGAGGTGCTCAGCTGATCCGGCTACGGACTGAATCGCATGAACCTGTTCATCTGTGGAGGCACTTACCTCTTCACAGGACGCTGCTGCTTGCTCAGACATCACTGCCATGCTTTGAATGCTCTGAATAACCTCTTCCTTATCCTTCGCTATTTTATCTACTTCACCATTAATATAAAGGATGGACTCCTTCATTTGTTCAACCAGCTCTGAAATTGAGTTGAATGTCACTTCTGTATGGTTAACAACAGCCGTTTGCTGCTCAAAATTTTTCTTTGTTTTTTCCATTGAGTCAACAGCTGAAGAAGCACCTTCCTGAATATCTGTAATAGTTGATTTTACCTCATCTGTTGCCATAACAGATTGCTCTGCAAGCTTCCTAACCTCTTCAGCAACAACCGCAAAGCCCTTTCCATGTTCACCCGCTCTTGCAGCTTCTATACTTGCATTTAAAGCAAGTAAATTCGTTTGTGTGCTGATATCTGTAATGGTCGTCATGACCTTTTCAATCTTCTTCACTTTATCTTCCAAATTATTGATGACTTCTTCAGTTGATTTCATGAATCCCTTAGAAGTATCAAAAGAATCTTTTAGATGCGCAACCTGCTCTATACCCGCATGGTTAATATCATCCGCTCTCACTGCTAGATGAGTCATCGAGGTTGTCTGCTTGCTTATATCATTAATTCTATTACTTAATTGAACCGATAAGAGATTGGAGGATTCTGCTTCTTCTGCAGACTTAGTAGCACCGGTCGCAATCTCATTGACAGCAGCTGCCATCTCTTCGCTTGATGCATTTGTCTCTTCAGAAACCGCACTCAAGCTTTCAGCTGACTCCTTCATATTCTTCACTGAATCATTGACCGTCGTTAATACCGATTTCATTTGATCAACCATTAAATTAAAGTGACGGCCTAACTCTCCTATTTCATCTTTTGAGGTGAAATTTGTATGGACATTTAAATTCCCTTCAGCAAATTGATTCACTCCTTGCTTAAGGGTGATAAGCGGCTTAGTTAATTGATTTGCAATGAAATAAACAAGCGTTGCTGAGATAAATAATGCGATTAATGATATAACCGTTATCACAAATTGCATCTTGACTGCACTTTCCAGCAACTTGGCATTTGAATAGGCCATACCCACTTTCCAGGACGTTCCTCGCACAGTCTCATACACTAGCAGTTTTTCATCACCTTCAAACTCGTATTCGCTGACTCCAGAATCTTGTTCACTATCATACATTGCTTGAATAAATGGATATTCCATTAAATTTTCATTCCGATATTCTGGATGAACAATCGCAACCCCTTCTTTGGAAAAAATAAAAGGGTATCCGTCATAGCCTGTATCCACATTGCCAATCATTGCAGTCAGTTCTGCTAATTGAATATCTAATCCCAGTACTCCAATGATTTCTGAACCCTCTTTGACTGCATAGGACGCTGTTACAATATATTCTTTTGTCGCAGGATCTTCATAAGGCTCTGTCCATATGACTTCATCCGGGTTGGCTGCAGCATCAATATACCAATCTCTTGATGTAGGATCAAAATCGGCTGGCAAATCCGCATCTGGAATGATTTTTAATTGTTTATTTACACTAGCCGCATAAATAGACGATATATTTTCATTAATTCCGATATAGTTTGTAAATTCACTTTCAAGATCTTTAATGCTTTCGTTTCCCTCTTTACTATCTATCACATCATGGAGATAATCTTTTACTTGTTTCGATAAAGACATTTGTTGGATATCTGTCGAATAACGTTCAGTGTACAGTTGAATAGAATTGCGCATTTCTGCAGCCAATCCTTTAGATTGACTGGTTACTCCATCATAAATCTGTTTTTCAACTTGAGAGTTAACCAATAACCCTACAACCGTTAATGTCACCATTAATAAAGTGACAAATAATAATATCAATTTGCTTTTAATAGATTTAAACATAATAATTTCTCCTATTTCCAATTTATCCATGAGCTAATAGTAACATATATAAAAGTGGATAATCAGGGTAAAACGAATTATTTTCCACCTAAAAATAGGTAATATTACCTATTTAATGACATAAAAAAAGAACACCCTCTAAAGGATGTTCTTTCCTTATTATTATTCGCCTGAAACGAATGGTAGTAAAGCCATTTGGCGTGAACGCTTAATAGCAATCGTTAATTTACGTTGGTATTTAGCGTTTGTACCAGTTACACGACGAGGTAAAATTTTACCGCGTTCAGAAATGAATTTTTTAAGAAGATCTACATCTTTATAGTCGATGTGAGTGATCCCGTTTGCAGTGAAATAACAAACTTTACGACGTTTCGCACGTCCACCTCTGCGTCCTCCAGCCATGTTCATTCCCCTCCTTATAAGTTTTTTTATCAAGGTTATCTAGTGTTAGAACGGAAGATCATCATCGGAAATGTCGATTTGACCGTCATTTGCGAATGGATCTTGATCCACACGAGTATATCCTTGATTACGATTATCAGACTGTCGTTGATTCTGATTCTGATTATTGTTATTGCCGCCATATGAGAAATCCTGCTCCCTAGGGGCACCGTAATTCGAATCATTACTTCTGCCGCCGCCAGGATTGGCATTTTTCGGTTCAAGGAATTGCACGCTTTCTGCCTGAACTTCAGTCACATATACACGTTTCCCATCTTGTCCCTCATAATTACGTGTTTGCAATCGGCCATCAACACCAGCAAGACTTCCTTTTTTCAAGAAGTTCGCCACGTTTTCAGCTGGCTTTCTCCAAACTACACAATTAATAAAGTCAGCTTCTCTTTCACCTTGCTGATTCGTAAAACCACGATTCACTGCAAGGGTAAATGAAGCAACCGCAACTCCATTTGGCGTATAACGCAAATCAGGATCCTTTGTCAAACGTCCAACAAGAACAACACGATTCATCATCAGAATCAACTCCTTTCGATAATTTACTGCTTATATATTATTTCTCATCTTTAACAACGATGTAACGGATGATATCTTCGCTGATTTTCGCAAGACGAGTGAACTCATCAACTGCTTTAGCTTCAGCATTAACGTGTACTAATTGGTAGTAACCGTCACGGAAATCATTGATTTCATAAGCAAGACGACGCTTACCCCACTCTTTTGATTCTGTTAATTCCGCACCATTATCAGTTAAGATTGAGTCAAAACGCTCGATTAAAGCTTTTTTAGCCTCATCTTCAATATTTGGACGGATGATGTACATAACTTCGTACTTTTTCATCACTTTCACCTCCTTTTGGTCTAAACGGCCCAACATTCGGGCAAGAAGCAAGTATTCATTACTCACAAGTTGAAAGTATACCATATTCCCAGCCCATTTGCAATGAGAGTTGATACTTCATTTTATGAGGGTAAATGACGGTTGAAGTGTTTACGCAATCCTTCTCCTAAAAGATTGAATGTAAATGCGCCAATCACAATTGCCAGCATTGGAAAGAAAGGAATCCAAAAAGCTAAATATGCATCCTTCCTTGCATCTTTAATAAGGGAAGCCCAGTCCAAGCTTGTATTTTCAAACATGAAGCCCAGTCCGGGAGCAAAAAAAACATCAAAAGAAATAAAAATATTTAAAATAGCCAGCTGTCCAATTAGCATAATTACGCGTGCAGCATCACTAAAGAAATTCACAATTACGTCTGGAAGTAAATTGGGTAGGTAGTAATGAGCAATCATCTTTCCAGGCTTAACTCCTATTGTAATCCCAGCCTCCACAAAGCTTTTTTGGGAAATTTGGTGGGATTGCTTCTGAACTAATAATCCCACTCTTCCCACTTCAATTAAGGCAAGAATTAATATTACAAGAACAAGGCGATGTTCATGATATAAGAGCGGTGGCAAGCAAAGTATCAGCGCTGCAGAAATGATCACCGGAAATCCTGAAAACAATTGGTTCCACCATCGTAATAGCCAAGGGAAAAACCCCTTATTGCTAGTCCCAAGTAATCCTAACGGAACAGCAACAGCATATCTGATTAATACGATAAGAATAACGAGCTTAAATGTATCTTTGGCTCCCATAATAATAAGGCTAAGCATATCCCTTCCTTCGCGATCAGAGCCTAATAAGAAATCCTCTGAAGGGGGAAATGGTGCCACTCCTATGCCGCCGCCCTCAGGAAATACAATTCTCTCTCCATTTAATTCATGATCTATAAAGGGCAAATATGGACCTGCAAATGTGATGATTAATAATATGAGAACCATAAACAAACCATTCAATAAATATTTATTCATACGCGCATACTCCCCCTATAGAACCCTTAAGCCCTTTTTTATGGCTGCTCCTGCAATCTGGGCTAACATCATCAGGCAGATAAAGATGAGGCCGATGCCAATAACAAGTTCAGGTTCTGGATTCATAAGCTCCACACCTTTTTCAAAAGAGTAATGATACCCTAATGCAGAGAAAAGACGGTAAGCCATCCCCTGGTATCCTAGCAAGTATTCAGCAATCATCAGGCTAGTCATGAGATGAATCATAATCGAGGTCATATGCGTCAAGATCGTTTTCATTGCCACACGCAAAATATGCTTATAAACAACACGCTTCTTCGTAAAGCCTTTGGATCGTGCGACCTGAATATAGTACTGGCCATCCTCATTCGCTAATGCTGTAGACGTGATACGTGCTGTGTAGGCGAGAGGGTAGATGAGGACCAATAAGGTAGGTAGGAGAAAGCTATATGATGTTTCTTGACTTAATAACCTTAATGATGGGACTAGAAAGGTCACACTCCAAATCACGCAAACGATAATGAAGAAATCCGGGATAGACTGAAAGAGCCATGTCAGCCCATTTCCAATGACGTTGCCTTTTTTCTCACCGTGACGATAGTCAAATACTCCTTTTAATACACCTAATACAATCGACAAAATAAAGGCGGGAATAATAATTTGCAGACTTCGAGGCACATATCGCTTTAACTCATCTTCAACCGTCACTCTCGGAAATCTAGTATCACCAAGGCTCTTTTGTTCTATTGCATTCTGAAAAAAGCCTCTGATTCCCTGGATATATGATTCAGCTGTAAAATCATACGCATATTCAGCTACTTTATTATCTTTAATTGCAGTAATCGCGCCTTCTCTAGGAATCAAAGCAATCATAATGAGCGCAATGATAATGCAGCCATACAGAACCGCATACTTTAAAATTGACCTAATATGATTCATAAAACCTCCGTATTTTTACAATATATATCACATACTAACAAATTTTTAGTGAATTTTACATATATTTAGTATATTTAGTTTATTGTTTTGTAAAACGGAGGGTCTGCTGAATTAAAAAAGGGCAAAGCCGATTCATGTTCGGCTTTGCCCTATCATTTTTCTTTATAAGATAAGAAAGGATAAATTTTATAAGTTAGGAAAATGTCTAGCTCCAGCGCCTACCCCCCTCTACGATCTAAGCCTGAGGGTAAGCAAGGCGCTTCCGCTTTTCTTATACATTAAAGCGGAAATGCATAACGTCTCCGTCTTTAACAATATACTCTTTTCCTTCAAGTCGTACTTTCCCTGCCTCTTTCGCTGCGTTCATATTGCTGGCAGCAACAAGATCATCATAAGAAACCGTTTCAGCACGGATGAACCCTTTTTCAAAGTCACTATGAATAACGCCCGCACATTGTGGTGCTTTCATTCCTTTACGGAATGTCCAAGCTCTTACTTCCTGTACACCTGCAGTAAAATAAGTTGCCAGTCCAAGCAAGTCATAAGAAGCCTTGATTAATTGATCAAGTCCTGATTGCTCAATACCAAGCTCTTCAAGGAACATTGCCTTTTCTTCCCCATCGAGCTCTGCAATTTCGGATTCAATCTTGGCACAAATCACGATCACTTCAGCGTTATCCTTTGCTGCGAAGTCTCTTACACGTTGAACATATTCATTTGAAGATGGATCAGCTACATCATCTTCTCCGACATTTGCAACATAAAGAACTGGTTTGATTGTCAACAGATGCAAGCCTTTAGCTAATTTCATCTGTTCATCTGTAAACTCAACCGTACGTGCAGGTTTATCCGATTCGAAAGCGTCTTTTAATTTTTCTAAAATTTCAAGTTCAAATACGGATTCTTTATCTTTTTGCTTTGCAAGCTTACTCACACGTGCAATTCGCTTATCAACTGATTCTAAATCTGCTAAGATTAATTCCAAATTGATGGTTTCAATATCATCGATTGGGTCTACTTTCCCCGATACATGCGTAATATTATCATCAGCAAAGCAACGAACAACCTGACAAATCGCATCAACTTCACGAATATGGGACAGGAATTTATTACCAAGTCCTTCACCTTTGCTCGCACCTTTAACAATCCCTGCGATATCGGTAAATTCAAATGCTGTCGGAACCGTTTTCTTTGGCTGAACTAACTCAGTCAATTTAGATAAACGTTCATCAGGCACTTCAACAATTCCAACATTAGGATCTATCGTACAAAACGGGTAGTTAGCAGACTCCGCTCCCGCTTGAGTAATTGCATTAAATAAAGTCGATTTACCAACATTCGGCAATCCAACAATACCAGCTGTTAAAGCCATCCAAGTCACTCCTCTAGTGTAATATCTATTTAAAAAATTTAACTTTTCTCATGTAAACAAGCCTCTCACAATTATAGAGAGTTGAAAAGAAAAGCGCAAGGGCATCGTCCCGCTAGATCTTGTAGGCAGACCATCTGAAAAGGCATAAGTGTCTGACTAATGAAATGCAAAGAAAACTCAGGATCAAAAAAGCCTTATTTCAAAACCTTTTTCATCTTTCTCGTAAATTCCCGACGTGGAATCATGACGCTATGGGCACAGCCTTCGCACTTTATTCTAATATCCGCGCCCATTCGGATGATCTTCCAACGATTCGTTCCGCATGGATGAGCCTTTTTCATCTCTACTACATCATTCAGTTCATATTCCTTTTGCTCCATTGCAATCACTCCATCCAATCAATGTAAAAGCTAAAACAATTTTATTTTTACAGCATAAATGCTTGTAATTTAAAAATATTAGATTGATATCACTTCAAGAAACATTACTAGTTTAACCATTTCCTTTTAATATTGTAACGTCCTATGAATTCTTCGGTCAAAGAAATTTTTATGAGGCTATTTTAACAGGATCATTATGTATAGATGAGAAGAAATTTCCGTATACTGTTACTACCGTAAAAACTTGAACATTCGGTCTTTATTTATAATGTGGGATAGAGAATATACGTGGACCTAATGATAATAAGGAGTGGAGCTTGATGAATATCAATCCAAACATATTCGATAAAAAGAGCAGATCGGCTTCAAGAATCTCGCATGATGAAGTAAGTGCCTCTAACAAGCTCGCGATTGAGGTAAAACAAATGCTGCCTACAGACATAGGTCATCGCCCTATTGTCCTTGTATGCATAGGGACAGATCGTTCTACTGGTGATTCACTTGGACCACTCGTCGGCTCTCTCCTTGAAGAGAAATCATTACCCAATCTCTTTGTATATGGAACACTGGAAAATCCAATACATGCTGTTAACATGATTGAAAAACTTGAATCCATCAAGCAATTACATATCAACCCTTTTATTATTGGCATTGATGCCTGTTTAGGTCGGGTGAAGAGTGTAGGAGTCATTCAAATAGCAGCTGGCCCAGTAAAGCCAGGTGCTGGTGTCAATAAAGATTTGCCTGAAGTAGGCGATATGCATATTGCCGGCATTGTGAATGTAAGCGGCTTTATGGAATTTATGGTCTTGCAAA
Source organism: Cytobacillus purgationiresistens (assembly GCF_030813235.1). GTDB lineage: Bacteria > Bacillota > Bacilli > Bacillales > Cytobacillaceae > Cytobacillus > Cytobacillus purgationiresistens. Next base: position 84,470 of record NZ_JAUSUB010000018.1, read on the forward strand.
ATACCAGACTCAGCCTAGTGATGAAAATGGCAAAAACAATTGCCAATGGTATTCATGAAATGAGCTTAATGAATCATTCCAATTGGTCAGCCATCGATTGGAGCAAAGAACAAACGCTATAACAGTGCTTGAACTAAACGTATAGCGTTTGTTTATTAATCCGCCCAGGATTAAATAAAATACATAACCGTTACAATGACTGCTGTAATCAATATTCCCGGAAGAAGATTTGCCACTCGTATTTTAGCAAGATTCATTAAATTGATCCCAATGGCAAAGATCATTACGCCCCCAGTTGCTGTCATTTCCATAATGAAGCTATCCATTAACGCCTGCGGAACGACGCGATCTATTTGCGTTGCAAATAATGCGATTAACCCTTGATAGAGGATAACTGGTACGGCAGAAAAAACAACACCGATTCCTAATGTCGTCGTTAAAATTAACGCTGTAAAGCCATCGATAATGGATTTTGTATAAAGGACAGAATGATCACCGCGTATGCCGCTATCTAATGCACCTATAATACCCATCGCGCCAATGACAAAAATAAGTGTGGCTGTCACAAATCCTTGTGAGATGCTGCCTTGACCATTCGATCCTATTCTTGCTTCCAGCCAAATACCTAATGCATTGAGCTTATCATCCAATCGTAAAAATTCACCGATGACCGCACCAAATACAAGACTTAAGATGACAATAAGGAAATTCTCGCTCTTTAAGCCCATCTGTAATCCTAAAAACATTACAGCCAATCCAATAGCTTGCATGACTGTCACTTTCATATTCTCAGGAATACGGTTTAAAACCTTTCCAATCACTGTCCCGATGACAATGCAAAGCCCGTTAACAAGCGTACCTATTAAAAACATTTTTTTCACCTGACCAATGAATGACGATATTTATTCTGTCTATCATTACAATATTTTTTTGATTAATGGAAGAAAGTTATGCTCGTTCAAAAAAATAACCATCTAAAAAGATGGTCATGAATAATTACTGTCCTGATCTAATAGGTCAATAATCCGTTCTAAATCGTCTTTAGAAAAGAATTCTATTTCGATTTTCCCTTTGTTTTTACTTTGTTTAATATGAACAGACGTACCAAATTTTTCTCTCAAAGAGGATTCACGCTGTTTAATGAATACGTCTTTGTGATCAGCTGCTTTTTTCGTTTCACGTGGAACATGTTGATTGAGCTGCTGAATGAATTTTTCAAGCTGTCGCACATTTAATGATTCTTTTATTGTTTTTTCAACGACTGGCTTTATCTGGTCTTTTTTTCTTAAACCCAGTAATGCTCGTCCGTGACCCATTGTTATTTTCTTCTCAGAAATTAAATCTTGAATGCTTGCCGGGAGTGAAAGCAACCTCATATGGTTTGCAATATGAGGTCGGCTTTTCCCAAGACGTTTTGCTAGCTCCTCTTGTGTAATCTTTAATTTCTCAATTAAAAGCTGGTAAGCTGCCCCCTCTTCTATCGGGGTCAGGTCCTCCCGCTGTAAGTTCTCCAAGATGGCTAATTCCATCATTTGCTGTTCAGTAAGCTCTCTGATAACAACAGGAATTTTCTCGAGTTTTGCTTCCTTAGCTGCACGATAGCGCCTTTCACCAACAACTATTTCATAGCCTTTAATACTCTTTCTAACTATGATCGGCTGGAGAATGCCATGCTCCAATATTGATTGCTTTAGCTCTTCAATGCCTTCCTGTCGAAAGATTTTTCTTGGCTGATAAGGATTGGGACGAATCTCTTTTAGTTTCAATTCCCTGATGACTTCTTCGCTCTCTGTTTCCACATTTGTAAAAAATGCATTCAGCCCTTTACCTAATCCTTTAGCCATTGCTAACCACTTCCTTTGCCAAATCTAAATAGACTTCAGCCCCTCGTGATTTCGGATCATAGTTTATGATTGGTTCTCCGTGGCTTGGTGCCTCACTTAAACGGACATTTCGAGGAATGATTGTTTTATAAACCTTATCTTGAAAATATTTCTTAACCTCATCAATGACTTGAATACCTAAATTCGTTCGTGCATCCAGCATTGTTAAGAGCACACCTTCAATTTTCAAATCTTGGTTCAAATGCTTTTGGACAAGACGAACAGTATTTAATAGCTGGCTAAGTCCTTCCAACGCATAATACTCGCACTGAACTGGGATCATAACCGCATCCGAGGCAGTCAAAGAATTTAAGGTTAATAAACCTAATGACGGTGGACAATCAATAATAATATAATCATAATCATCCTTTACTTCTTCGAGCGCACGTTTTAATCTAATTTCTCTGGAAATCGTCGGCACTAGCTCTATTTCTGCACCCGCAAGCTGAATGGTTGCTGGAATGGCATACAAGTTCTCAACTGATGTAGGTTTAATTACTTTTGAAGCTTCTACATCATCAACCAATACATCATAGATACATTGGTCAACATCTGCCTTCTCAATGCCAACCCCGCTTGTTGCATTACCTTGTGGATCAATATCTACTAATAGCACCTTTTTTCCTACAGCTGCTAAGCAAGCCCCTAGATTAACAGAGGTTGTCGTCTTACCCACTCCGCCCTTTTGATTCGCAATTGCGATTGTTTTGCTCAACGAAATCACCTGCCTTTACGTTACATAGTCTCTATGATTGTATGTAAATCCCTTGATTCTACTTTATTTGCTAAAGTCATAGCCTATTTTCATCTAGTAAACAGGCAATTATGTAGTCTATTTTATCATGAAAAAGATAAGAGAATAATTATTTTGCGAAAAATAAGAAAATCTTCCAATCTAACAAGAAAAGTGCAAGCGCCTAGTTCATCGCCGTACAAACCGCAGCAGGGCTTTGACCGAGATAAAAGGAAACACGGTTAGCGATAGCAAACCGATGTTGACCTATCGCACGGAGGAGACCTGAAATCTGATAGGCGCTGGAGCTAGGGATATTATTCTAATTGAAAATTAAAAAGAGGATAAACATAGACTTACAGAGTAAAAAAGCTGGCCAACTTTTATGCAGGCCAGCCTTTTATTATCTCTTCTTCTTTGGAATCTTAATTGTAATCTGATAGAACTCATCAAATTCTTCCTCTTGGGAATCAAGGTTAATTCCGCTATCTGATACCATGGAAAGTGATTGACGAATCGTATTGACAGCTATGCGCATGTCTTTGCTAAAAGCTTTTCTTTTCGGCTTCGGCTTTGCATTTTTATCTTCCAGTAACTTGACGACACGTTCCTCAGTTTGCTTCACATTCAGATGCTTTTCTATAATTTCCTGAAGAAGAGCGATTTGCTTCTCAGGATTTTTAAGTGGTATAAGAGACCTTGCATGACGTTCTGTGATTGCCTTTCTTAATAAAGCATCTTGAACGTCCTGTGGCAGCTTTAAAAGTCTCAACTTATTTGCAACAGTGGATTGGCCTTTTCCCAATCTTTGGGCCAATGCTTCCTGTGTAAGATTGTGCAGCTCTAGAAGCTTCCCGTAAGCTACGGCTTCTTCAATTGGTGACAATTCCTCTCGCTGTAAGTTTTCAATTAAAGCGATGGAGGCTGTTTCAGTATCGCTCATATTTTTCACAATCGCTGGAACCTCGTCCCAGCCTAGTTTGTTCATTGCACGCCAACGACGCTCACCGGCAATGATTTCGAACTGACCGTCTGTAAATTCCCTCACGACAATCGGCTGGATAATTCCATGCATATGGATTGTCCGTGAAAGCTCTTCTATTTTTTCATCATCAAATATTGTCCGAGGCTGAAAGCGATTCGGAACAATATGATCAATTGGGATTTTCTTAATTTCCTCATTCACTGCCAATTCTTCTTCCACTTCTGTATCTAGTTGTTCTTCTGACTGTTCTATTTCTTCACCTTGTTCTTCCTTTTCGCCTAGGCCAAAAAAACGTGAGAAAGAATTTTTCATCACACTGCACCACCTTTACGAAACTCCCTTTTACTTATTCTCTATAAAAATGACAAATCCTGCGTACCGTTGTCAACATATTAATAAGAATCTAACCAATGAAAGGATCCTCATACTCATTCAATTGATTTTACTCAATTGGTGATTTATTTGGAGTACCAGGCTTTCTTGGATATTTTTTAGGGGTCGTTTTTTCCTTTTCAATAATTAAAATATTCCGTTCACTTTCTTCTTGAGGCAATGTAAAGGTATGGGATTCATTAAGCCTTCCTCCTAAAACAGAAACAGCCTTTTGCCCTGCATGCAACTCGTCCTTTGCACTTGCGCCCTTCATTGCGACAAACGTACCGCCAACCTTAGCAAGCGGCAGACAAAGCTCACTTAACACAGATAATCTTGCAACCGCTCTTGCCGTTACAACATCAAAAGCTTCTCGATACATTTTATTTTGTCCGAAGGTTTCTGCACGGTCATGAATAAATTGAACATTATTTAATCCGAGTACTTCCGCAAGATGAGTTAAAAAGCCAATTCGCTTATTTAAAGAATCAACGATGGTAATATGTAGTTCTGGAAAAGCAATTTTTAGCGGGATACTAGGAAAACCAGCACCTGCGCCAACATCACAAACCGTTAAAGGTTTTGAGAAATCAAAATAAAACGCTGCTGAGAGAGAATCATAGAAATGCTTCAAATATACTTCTTTTTTTTCGGTAATAGCAGTTAAATTCATTTTTTCATTCCATTCGACAAGAGTGGAATAATATATTTCATATTGTTGGATTTGCTCAGGCGAAAGGGAAATCCCCTTCGCCGCAAGCAATTGGACAAATTGTTCAGTATCCATTCCTCAAATCCTTTCTTATATAGAAAACGATCTTGTTATTCATTCGCTACCTTGGCAATTCTGCCCTGTTCTAAATACACGAGCAGGATGGAAATATCAGCTGGGTTCACACCCGATATCCGTGAAGCCTGTGCAAGTGATAACGGTCTTACATCTTTTAATTTTTGTCTTGCTTCAGTAGCCAGTCCGTTAATATCACCATAGTCTATATTATCCGGAATCTTTTTATTTTCCATCTTTCGTAAGCGATCCACCTGCTGCAATGATTTTTCTATATAACCTTCATATTTTACTTGAATTTCCACTTGTTCTGTTACATCAGCATCAAGATCTGTTTCAGCTGGAGCAAGTTGAGCAATATGATTATAATTCATCTCTGGACGTTTCAAAAGGTCTGCTGCACGAATGCCATCCTTAAGCTCACTGCCGCCCATTGATTGGATTAGCGTCTGTACTTCTGCATTTGGTTTTAAAATAAGCTGCTGCAGTCTTGCTTTCTCGTCTTCGATGGCTTGCTTTTTCAATAAGAATCTTTCGTAACGGTCTTCACTAATCATACCTACTTTATACCCTAGTTCGGTCAATCTTAAATCTGCATTATCATGTCGTAGAAGTAAACGATACTCTGCTCTTGATGTAAGCAGGCGGTATGGTTCATTTGTTCCTTTTGTCACCAAGTCATCAATTAACACACCGATATAACCATCAGATCGACTTAAGATAACTTCCTCTTTGTCAATTGCATTTAAGCCTGCATTCATACCAGCCATTAAGCCTTGGCCCGCTGCTTCTTCATAACCTGAAGTTCCGTTAATTTGACCTGCCGTATAAAGGTTCTTCACCTTTTTCGTTTCTAGTGTCGGCCATAACTGTGTAGGAACAATCGCATCATACTCAATTGCATAGCCTGGACGCATCATTTGCACATTTTCTAAACCAGGAATGGTTCTTAGTATTTCTTGCTGAACATCTTCAGGTAAGCTTGTTGATAAACCTTGGACATACACTTCTTGTGTGTTTCTTCCTTCCGGCTCTAAGAAGATTTGATGACGCGGCTTATCATTGAAGCGTACAACTTTATCTTCAATAGATGGGCAATAACGCGGTCCCGTCCCTTTGATCATCCCTGAATACATTGGTGAACGATGCAAATTATTATCAATGATCGTATGCGTTCTTTCGTTCGTATAAGTTAACCAGCATGGAAGCTGATCCGTAATATACTTCGTTGTTTCATAGGAGAATGCACGAGGTGTATCATCCCCTGGTTGGATTTCAGTCTTGCTATAATCAATCGTATGACTATTAACGCGCGGCGGAGTACCGGTTTTAAACCTTACCAAATCAAAGCCTAGCTCCTCCAAGTGCTCAGAAAGCTTAATGGACGGCTGCTGATTATTTGGACCGCTTGAATATTTCAGTTCTCCCAGAATGATTTCTCCACGTAAGAAAGTACCTGTGGTTATAACAACAGACTTAGATCGATAGATCGCTCCTGTTTGCGTAACGACACCCGTACAGACACCGTCTTCTACTAATAGACGTTCTACCATTCCTTGAATCAGCGTTACATTTTCTTCATTTTCCAATGTTTTTTTCATTTCATGCTGATACGTAAATTTATCAGCTTGCGCTCTTAAAGCACGAACTGCTGGACCTTTCCCAGTGTTCAGCATTCGCATTTGAATATGGGTCTTATCGATATTTTTCCCCATTTCCCCGCCTAACGCATCAATTTCCCTCACTACAATCCCTTTAGCAGGTCCACCTACTGAAGGGTTACAGGGCATAAAAGCGACCATATCTAAATTGATTGTGATCATTAATGTTCTTGCACCAACACGCGCAGATGCGAGACCAGCTTCTACACCGGCATGGCCTGCTCCAATCACGATGACATCATAATTACCAGCTTCGTATGACATGATCTTACCTCCCTTAAAATTATCTATATAAAAGTTCTCTTTTGAACGATTGTTTTTATGCTTGTCGGAGATGGCAAGCTACCTCCACTTTTCTTTGTGCGCCTAGACCCTCGAGGTCCTTAGCCAAGGCGACCAAAAAGGAAAAACCGCCTTTTCGGCCGCCTCCGCTTTTCTATTTCCCTAAGCAGAATTGGGAGAATAGTTGGTCGATAAGGCTTTCGTGGACGCTGTCCCCGGTGATTTCACCGAGCAGTTCCCATGTTCTGGTTAGATCGATTTGTACGATGTCGATCGGTGTACCCATTTCTACTCCTTGTATGGCTTCATCGATAGCATTTAATGCTTGGTTTAACAAAGCGATATGTCTTGTATTAGATACGTATGTCATATCCCCTGTTTCGATTGCCCCGGCAAAAAATAGTGAAGCTATGGCTTCTTCTAATTCATCTATTCCTTGATCCTCTAATAAAGAAGTGGTAACGAGTTTGTGATTTTGTGAGAGCTCATGAACCTGATCCATGTTAATAACCTGTTCTAAGTCCGTTTTATTGACGATTACGATAACGTCCATTCCTTCAACAGCCTTAAATAAATTGATATCCTCTTCTGTCAGCTCATCTGAATAGTTGATGACAAGTAGTATGAGATCTGCTTCTTTTAAGACTTGTCTTGATCGTTCAACACCAATGCGCTCGACGATGTCTTCTGTTTCTCTAATACCCGCTGTATCTACCAATCTAAGCGGAACACCGCGTACATTAACATATTCCTCAATTACATCTCTTGTCGTTCCTGGAATATCAGTAACGATGGCTTTATTTTCATGAACAAGACTATTCAATAGTGAAGATTTACCTACATTTGGCCTGCCTACGATAACTGTCGATAAGCCCTCTCGTAAAATTTTCCCTTGCTGAGATGTTCTAAGGAGCTGCTCAACTTCTTTTTTCACGAATGCAGCCTTTTCAAGGAGAAGATGATGGGTCATTTCTTCCACATCATCATATTCCGGATAATCTATATTTACCTCAACATGGGCAAGCACTTCCAAAATTTCCTGTCGCAACTTCTGAATGAGCTTCGAAAGGCGACCTTCCATTTGTCCAAGCGCTACATTCATTGCCCGATCCGTTTTTGCACGAATTAAATCCATCACAGCCTCAGCCTGTGACAAATCGATACGCCCGTTTAAAAATGCCCTTTTCGTAAACTCACCTGGTTCGGCTAATCTTGCTCCATGAGTCAACAAAAGCTGAAGCACTCGATTGACAGATACGAGTCCGCCATGACAATTGATCTCAATAACATCCTCTTTCGTAAAGGTTTTCGGACCCTTCATAACCGACACCATTACTTCTTCGGCAATTTGCTCTGTCTTTGGATCAATAATATTGCCGTAATGAATGGTATGGGACGGGACATCCTTAATACGCTTGCCCCCTACACCTTTAAATAATAAGTCAGCAATTTCAAATGACTGGCTTCCGCTCAGCCTGACAATTGCAATGGCTCCTTCACCCATTGGTGTAGAAATAGCTGCTATAGTATCAAGTTCCAAGCAGCTTCACCTCTTTTCATCTCTATATCATCTATAAAAACTATATATAAATTTTTTTATTTCCCAAAAAAATAGAATATCATATCAAAAAAATTTAGAAAAGCGCAAGACCGATTTTCACAATATCATCCAGTCTATTCAAAAGGTTATTAACAGTTTAACCAAAATATATTTTTTGGAAAATTATCCACATCATTGTTTTAATAACAAGGTCTATTTTAACTTATCCACATGTGAATAACAATCAATCGGGAACATAATTCACAATTGACCTTGTCATTGACCTAGATTTAAGGTTCCGAAAAAAGCAAAATCTATCAAAACCTGTTCGGAACCAAATAGTGATATTCACACATTGCATCAAAAAACCCCAATCCTATTTTACATGGATTGGGGTTTTTTCACTTATTCTTAACTGGTGATATTACAATATGACGGTGAGGATCATTACCATCCGAAAAGGTTTGAATACGTTTGTCATTTACTAAAGCAGTATGAATAATTTTTCTTTCATATGACGGCATCGGCTCTAGAGCAATTTTCTTTCCTGTCTTAATTGCTTGCAAGGCAAGTCGTTCTGCAAGTTGAATAAGCGTATCATATCTTCTTTTACGATAATTCTCAGCATCAAGCATTACATTATAGTATTGATTTGAATATCTATTTACCACTAGCTGCGTTAAATATTGTAAAGAGTTTAAGGTTTGTCCTCTTTTACCAATTAGTAAGGCGATTTTTTTTCCTGATAAGATAAATTGAACATTTTTACCGTCTTTTACAGTTTCAATCTCAATCGGCGTGCCCATTTTTTCGCTGACTTCTAATAAAAATTTCTCCGCTTCTTCAATCGGATCCATTTTTATTACCGCTTTTATCACTGCAGGTCTGGATCCAAAAATGCCTAGAATCCCTTTTTTTCCCTCATCAACAATGGTAATTTCAGTACGTTCCTCGGTTGTCTTTAATTGAGCTAAAGCCGAATCTACTGCTTCCCTGACGGTTTGTCCTGTAGCAGTTATTTCTTTCACTTTTTCGCTCCTCCCGCAGGTTGCGTTTGTTTAGATTTCTTCAAATCTGGACCTTTAATAAAATAAGTTTGAATAATCATGAATAAGTTACCTACTACCCAGTATAAAGAAAGTGCTGCCGGGAAATTGATAGCAAAAACCACGATCATGATCGGCATTAACCAAAGCATCATGGTCATTTGCGTTGCCATTTGTGGACTGGCACTCATATCTTGACCTGCCATCATCATTTTCTGCTGGATGAAAGTAGTGATACCAGCAACAACTGGCAATACATAGATTGGATCTGGCGCACCAAGATCAAACCATAAGAAATTATGCTCTGCAATTTCTGTAGTACGTGAGATTGCATGATAGAAACCAATTAAAATCGGCATTTGAACGATTAATGGCAAACATCCTGCTAATGGGTTTACACCATGCTTCTGAAATAGTGCCATCGTTTCCTGCTGTAGCTTTTGCTGTGTTTTCTGATCTTTAGAGCTGTATTTTGCCCTTAATTGTTGCATTTCAGGTTGCACTGCCTGCATCGCTTTTGAACTTCTTGTTTGCTTTATCATCAAAGGTAAAAGTATCAGACGGATAATAATTGTTACGATAATAATGGATAAGCCGTAGCTTGCACCTGGAAAAATTTCCGCAATCTTAATAATGAAAATAGAAAGCGGATACACTATGAATTCATTCCAAAAGCCTTCACTTTCAGACGTAATTGGCTGATTAAATTCTGTACATCCTGCAAGTAAAACTGTCACTAGAATTAAGCCAATTAATAAAGGTATTCGTTTCTTCAACCGTTTTTTCCTCCTTAATGCCTAGAAAATATAGATACACTCACCGTTTCATCCATACTTGTCCTCAAAAAAAGATGTCTGAACACTGAGAATTTATCCTGTTATGTATTTTATCATCTTTTAAGCAGAACTCCTATCATTAAAAGAGGATAAATTGAAACCAATCTAAAGGCAGAGACTTAGCGACACATTTCAGCCTTTTAACTCGGTTGGAATAGTTTTTTGTTTATTATTTCCATGTTTAGGTTTGTTCAAAACCTTTGAAAGCTTCAAAACGTGAATTAAACTCTTTTTTATTTCATGAAAATCCATACTGGACACAGGCTTTCTTGCGATAATGATATAATCATAATCCTGTTTCAAATCAGCGTCTAACTCATGAAAGGCCTGGCGTATATATCTTTTTATTTGATTGCGCATAACGGCATTGCCGATCTTCTTACTGACAGATAAACCAATGCGAAAATGTAACTGTTCGCCCTTTTGTAATGAATAAACGACAAATTGACGATTGGCAAATGACTTGCCCCGCTTAAAGGCCTCTTGGAACTCTTTATTCTTTTTTACTCTAAATTCTTTCTTCATGTCATTTACACCTTCTTTAAAAAAACACTTTCAAAAAGTAACATATAATGATGTATCGAAAAAAAGACCACTGATGTTTCAGTGGCCTAAGCAGATAATACTTTTCTTCCTTTGCGACGGCGACGAGCTAGGACGTTACGTCCGTTTGAGCTGCTCATGCGGCTGCGGAATCCATGAACTTTACTTCTTTTACGTTTATTTGGTTGAAAAGTTCTTTTCATTATATGACACCTCCCTGAGGAATAGCTGTTAAAGACAGTCTTTCTAATTATATAGATGGTACCCAAAGATTGTCAACTACCCTGCATAAATTGCAAAGTAAACATCCCTACGCTCCATTTTTTCATACATAATGATTACTCAAGAATTTTAACCTCTTTTTGATTATTTGTCACCCTATAATTGATAACAGTTTTTGGATGCCCGTTTTTTATCCCTATCGTTTACAATGAAAGATCCTTCCTTTAACCATTTTAGAAAATGAAGTACCTAACATTCCCAAAATAACCACGAAAAAAACTTGTGGATAATTTTTCGACATTTTTTCTTTTATCCACACCATATATAGACAAGTTTTTCACAGAAACACTACCTGTGGACAATTATTATTAACAGCCTGTTCTACTTGTGGATAAAGGTTGAAAAAACGTTGCATGGTCTAGTAATATCTGTTATCATATTTGTGTTTTCACCCTTAATAAATGATCAACCATTTCTTCCTTATCCACAGATTGTGGATAGATTGTGGACAGGTTATTCAACCCATCTGTAGAACTTTGTCCACAGACAGTGGATACTGTCGAAATTCCACTAAACTTCCTTATTATATATTTTTCCACATAAACAGTTTCGTATATTTATAAATTTATAGGTTATTTTGGAATAATACCTGTAGCTTTTTCCCACGAAACGAATGAAAAGGAGGGACATGCATTGGAGAATATTGAGGATCTTTGGCAAAAAGCATTGGCCAATATTGAAAGAAAAATAAGCAAACCAAGCTTTGATACATGGCTAAAATCAACTAAAGCACATCTATTACAAGGTGACACTTTAGTAATAAAAGCACCAAATGAGTTTGCGCGCGATTGGCTTGAAGAACGCTATTCCACATTGATCTCAGGGATTCTTGAGGATTTAACAGGCGAAAAATTAGAAGTGAAATTCATCATTCCTCAAAATCAAAAAGAAGAGGAACTAGATGCTTTAATGCCTGCTAAAAAGAAGCCCCGTGAAGAAGATCAGCCAGAGCTGCCATTAAATATGCTCAATACAAAGAATACGTTTGATACATTTGTTATTGGCTCCGGTAATCGCTTTGCCCATGCTGCCTCACTTGCTGTAGCAGAAGCACCGGCAAAAGCGTATAATCCGCTCTTTATTTATGGTGGAGTTGGTTTAGGAAAAACGCATCTTATGCACGCCATCGGCCATTATGTTTTAGATCATAATCCATCGGCAAAGGTCGTTTATTTATCATCTGAAAAATTCACTAATGAGTTCATCAACTCGATTCGTGACAATAAAGCCATTGATTTCCGCAATAAATATCGAAAAGTAGATGTTCTTTTAATAGATGATATTCAATTCCTAGCTGGAAAAGAATCAACTCAAGAAGAATTTTTCCATACATTTAATACTTTACATGAAGAAAGTAAGCAAATTGTCATCTCTAGTGATCGACCGCCAAAAGAAATACCAACCCTTGAAGATCGTCTTCGTTCTAGATTTGAGTGGGGATTAATAACGGATATTACACCACCTGATCTTGAAACAAGAATCGCCATTCTTCGTAAAAAAGCAAAAGCAGAAGGGCTGGACATTCCGAACGAAGTCATGCTTTATATTGCTAACCAAATTGATTCTAATATTAGAGAATTAGAAGGTGCGCTTATTCGTGTTGTTGCTTATTCTTCTTTAATAAATAAAGATATAAATGCTGATTTAGCAGCGGAAGCATTGAAGGATATTATTCCAAGCTCAAAACCAAAAGTGATTACCATTCATGAAATACAAAGAGTTGTGGGAGAATATTTCAATGTGAAGCTCGAGGACTTTACTGCGAAGAAACGGACAAAATCCGTTGCATTTCCACGTCAAATCGCGATGTATCTATCAAGAGAACTAACAGATTTTTCATTGCCGAAAATTGGTGAGGAATTTGGCGGCCGCGATCATACGACTGTTATTCATGCCCATGAAAAAATCTCGAGATTACTGCAATCAGATATGCAATTTCAAAAACAAGTAAAAGAAATTCACCAATTACTAAAAGTTTAATGTGAATAACTTCGTTGTCTTTATACACAGTCTGTCCACATGTGGATAGGCTGTGTTTCCATTCGAAATCCTAGTTATCCACATACTAACAGGCCCTACTAGTACTTCTATATTCTTTTAAAATAAAAATATATATATATAACTATTAAAAAAAATGAATCGGAGGATAACAAAAATGAGGTTTACCATCCAACGAGATAAATTAGTTGAAGGTGTACAGGATGTAATGAAAGCAGTAACAAGCAGAACAACGATTCCAATCTTAACGGGAATAAAAATTGTCGCTTCAGATGAAGGTGTTGCTCTAACAGGAAGTGACTCTGATATTTCCATTGAATCATTTATCCCCAAAAACCAGGGAGATGAGGTCATTGTTGAAATTAAACAGCCTGGAGCGATTGTTCTACAAGCAAAATTCTTTAGCGAGATCGTAAAGAAATTACCGACTGATTTAGTTGAAATTCATGTAGAGAATCACTTGCAAACAGTCATTCGATCAGGAAAATCTGAATTCAATATAAATGGTCTTGATGCGGATGAATATCCTCATTTACCACAAATTGAAGAAGAGAACGCTTTTAAAATGCCGACCGACCTTTTAAAAGCAATGGTGAGACAAACGGTTTTTGCAGTGTCCACCTCAGAAACACGCCCCATCTTGACAGGTGTCAACTGGCAAGTGGAAAATGACTCATTAACCTGTATTGCAACAGATAGTCATCGACTAGCTTTAAGAAAAGCAAAGATTGAAACTGAAGGCAATGATCAATACAATGTCGTTATTCCTGGGAAGAGTCTAAATGAATTAAGTAAAATTCTTGATGACCAAAATGATTTAATTGAAATTGTAATCACAGAAAATCAAGTTTTGTTCAAAGCTGAAAATTTATTATTCTTCTCAAGACTTCTGGAGGGGAATTATCCAGATACTTCAAGATTGATTCCGACTGAAAGCAAAACTGAGGTAGTTGTCGGGACGAAGGAATTTTTACAGGCAATCGACCGCGCTTCACTTTTAGGTGAAGGAAAAAATAATGTTGTTAAGTTTTCTACAATAGACGGTGATTTCGTTGAGATTTCGTCTAATTCTCCTGAGATTGGTAAAGTAGTGGAGGAAATCCCGAGCCAAACTAAAGATGGGGAAGATTTAAAAATTTCTTTCAGCGCTAAATTTATGATGGATGCATTAAAAACTTTGGAAGGTCCTGAGATTAAAGTGAATTTTACTGGTGCAATGAGGCCTTTCATCATCAGACCATTAAATGACGATTCTATCCTGCAATTAATATTGCCAGTAAGAACTTACTAAAAACAGGAGAATCGCAAATGAATGATTTGCAGTTCACTGTGTCGTCAAAAGGAAAAATAGGCAAAATTCAGCGGATTTGGTGAAGTGTCCATTCGACTCCTGCGGGAGAAGCGAGATAGCCCGTGACCCTGCAGGAGCGTAGCGACATAGCGGCATACCGCTCGCCCCGCCGAAAGCGAACGGTATGCTTCGGGAAATCCTACACCATCTTTTTTATGAAATTAAATGAGTTTGTCTAAAGCCTTAACCGCAAATGAATGATTTGCGGTTAAGGCTTTAATTGATTCGAAAAAGTTGAAGAATGAAGACAAAATAACTACTTTGTTAATTTTTTTTGTGTATCTGTCAATTATTTAGTAAAATAAACTATTAGATACTATCAATCATGATGAATGTCTTTAAGTCAAACTTAGGAAGAGTGCAAACATGAACGAAGTAAAAATAGAAACGGAATATATTACATTAGGTCAATTTCTCAAAGCTGCTGATATCATCCAAACTGGAGGAATGGCTAAATGGTTCTTAAGTGAATATGAAGTGTTCGTGAACGATGAACAGGATCAGCGTCGAGGAAGAAAGCTGCGCGCAGGAGATAAAATAAGAATTCCAAACCAAGGAACATTTATTGTAACGGATTAAATAAGGGATGTAACCGCCTATGCATATAGAGCAATTGCAATTAAAAAATTATCGAAACTACGATGCATTAGAAGTAAGCTTCGAAAATAAAGTAAATGTAATCTTGGGGCAAAACGCCCAGGGTAAAACAAATGTGATGGAATCCATCTACGTTTTGGCAATGGCAAAGTCACATCGTACCTCCAATGATAAAGATCTTATTCGCTGGGACGAGGAATATGCTAAAATAGAAGGTAGGGTCCAAAAACAGCATGGTTCCTTACCTATGCAGCTGATTATTTCTAAAAAGGGGAAAAAGGCTAAATGCAACCATATTGAACAGCAAAAGTTAAGTCAATATGTTGGAAATATGAATGTAGTAATGTTCGCGCCTGAAGATCTCCATCTCGTAAAGGGGAGCCCTCAAGTTAGGCGGCGTTTTATTGATATGGAAATTGGACAAGTTTCCCCTGTCTATTTACATGCCATCAATCAATATCAAAAAATTCTTCAGCAACGCAATCATTATTTAAAGCTGTTACAAACGAAAAAACAAACTGATCATACGATGCTCGACATTTTAACGGAGCAATTCATTGAAATGGCGGCGAAGATTGTTTTAAAGCGTTTTGATTTCATTCACCTGCTGGAAAAGTGGGCCATGCCCATTCATGAAGGCATATCTAGAGGTCTTGAAACATTAAAAATCGTGTATAAGCCGTCAGTTGAGGTATCAGAAGAACAAGATTTGTCGAAAATGATTAGTGTATACAATGAAAAATATTTAAAGACAAAAAATAGAGAGATTGATCGTGGTGTGACAATGTTTGGTCCGCATAGAGATGACCTTCTTTTTCAAGTGAATGGAAGAGATGTTCAAACCTTTGGTTCTCAAGGCCAGCAAAGGACAACTGCTTTATCCGTTAAGCTTGCTGAAATTGAGCTTATCCATTCCGAGATTGGGGAGTATCCAATTCTTCTACTGGATGACGTTCTTTCGGAATTGGATGATTACAGACAATCTCATTTATTGAACACCATACAAGGAAAAGTCCAAACTTTTGTTACGACGACCAGTGTTGATGGCATTGACCATCAGACATTGAAGGAAGCTGCTGCTTTCCAAGTGGAAGCAGGCATGCTTAAAAAGATTCAATGAGGTGATACCTTGTATATCCATATAGGTGAAGATGTTCTCATACGAACAAAAGATCTTGTCGCTATTATAGATAAAGAAAGTGCCAGCTCTTCTAAGAACACAGAAGAGTTTTTACATCGTGATAAGGGCCTATTAATTAATTTATCTAAAGGCGATTATAAGTCGATTGTGATTACAACTGATCATATTTATTATTCTCCTCTTGCCTCTGCCACATTGAAAAAGCGCTCAAGTAAATTAAGTGTGCAAGAGTTTTAAAGGATTAATGAACCAATTCATACAGGTAAAAAAATGCAACGCAAATGGAAAGTGTAGGTGATCGATGTGTCAATGGATCAGGAAGCAATGGAACAACAATCCTATGATGAAAGCCAGATACAGGTTCTAGAAGGTCTTGAAGCGGTAAGAAAGCGTCCTGGAATGTATATCGGATCGACGAGTGCAAAAGGACTTCATCATCTTGTATGGGAAATAGTCGATAATAGTATTGATGAAGCCTTAGCTGGTTATTGTACGGAAATTAACATAAGCATCGAGGAAGATAATAGCATTAAAGTCATTGATAACGGACGTGGAATACCAGTAGGGATTCAGGAAAAGATGGGACGACCAGCTGTAGAGGTTATCTTAACAGTCCTGCATGCCGGAGGAAAATTCGGTGGCGGAGGCTATAAGGTTTCCGGTGGACTTCATGGTGTAGGTGCGTCTGTTGTTAATGCTCTTTCTACAATATTGGAGGTTTATGTTCATCGAGATGGACAAATTCATTATCAAAAATATGAAAGA
Source organism: Cytobacillus purgationiresistens (assembly GCF_030813235.1). Taxonomy (GTDB): domain Bacteria; phylum Bacillota; class Bacilli; order Bacillales; family Cytobacillaceae; genus Cytobacillus; species Cytobacillus purgationiresistens. The sequence continues at coordinate 101,272 of NZ_JAUSUB010000018.1, forward strand.
GGTGTGCCTGCTGCAGATTTAAAGGTAGTGGGTGAAACCGATCATACGGGTACAACGATTCACTTTAAACCAGATGAAGAAATTTTCACAGAAACACTTGAGTATGAATTTGACACTCTAGCAACTAGAGTGCGTGAATTAGCGTTCTTAAATAAAGGCTTAAAACTCATCATAGAGGATAAGCGCGTTGAGAATAAAGTAAAAGAGTTTGTTTATGAAGGTGGCATCAAGTCTTACGTAGAGCATTTGAATAAATCAAAAGAAGTTCTTCATGAAGAGCCGATTTTTATTGAAGGTGAACACGAAGGAATTTCGATTGAAGTATCCATGCAATACAATGACAGCTACACAAGCAATCTGTATTCCTTTGCCAACAATATTCATACTTATGAAGGCGGTACGCATGAATTTGGCTTTAAAACAGCTTTAACTAGGGTCATAAACGACTATGCCAGAAAAAATGGGATCTTTAAAGAGAACGATACGAATCTGACTGGGGAAGATGTGCGAGAGGGCTTAACTGCTATTATCTCTATTAAGCATCCTGATCCCCAGTTTGAAGGACAAACAAAGACAAAACTAGGAAATTCAGAAGCTCGTGCAGCAACAGATACGATATTCTCTGAGGCACTTGAGAAATTTCTTATGGAAAATCCACCAGTAGCCCGGAAAATTGTTGAAAAAGGTGTAATGGCCGCCAGAGCACGTTTTGCTGCTAAAAAGGCACGAGAATTAACGAGAAGGAAAAGTGCACTTGAGGTTTCCAGCCTTCCTGGAAAACTTGCAGACTGCTCGTCAAAAGATGCTTCTATTTCAGAGCTATATATCGTTGAGGGTGACTCCGCGGGTGGTTCTGCAAAGCAGGGACGAGATCGTCATTTCCAAGCCATCCTGCCGCTTCGAGGTAAAATCTTAAATGTTGAGAAAGCGAGATTAGATCGTATTCTCTCAAACAATGAAGTGCGGGCAATGATTACAGCATCTGGCACAGGAATTGGTGAAGACTTTGATATTACAAAGGCAAGATACCATAAAATAGTGATTATGACGGATGCTGATGTAGACGGAGCGCATATTAGAACTTTATTATTAACGTTCTTCTATCGTTATATGAGACAAACTCTTGAAGCGGGCTATATATATATTGCACAGCCGCCATTATATAAGGTTCAGCAAGGAAAGAAAATCGAGTATGCCTACAATGACCGCCAGCTTGATGTAGTGATGAAGAGTCTCCCAGCCAGCCCGAAACCAAATGTTCAGCGCTATAAAGGACTTGGAGAAATGAATCCAGATCAGCTGTGGGAAACAACAATGAATCCAGAAACAAGAACGCTGTTACAGGTGAGTCTTGAGGATGCGATTGAAGCAGATGAAACCTTCGAGATCTTAATGGGTGATAAAGTTGAACCGCGCAGAAACTTCATTGAAGAAAATGCACAATACGTTAAGAATCTAGATATTTAATGGAAGCCAGGATAGAAAAATTCTATCCTGCTTTTACATAGATTACGTATTTGAAATTGTACGAATAACTAAAGAGTGAGTGAAGGCTGACTCTTAAATAGGGAGGTTCTTTATATGGCTGAAACGCCAAGGTCCCAAATTAAAGAAATTAATATTAGCCAGGAAATGAGAACATCATTCCTTGATTATGCCATGAGCGTAATTGTGTCTCGTGCACTTCCAGATGTACGCGATGGATTGAAGCCTGTACACCGTCGTATTTTGTATGCGATGCATGATTTAGGCATGCATTCAGATAAACCATTTAAAAAATCTGCACGTATTGTCGGTGATGTTATCGGTAAATATCACCCGCATGGTGATTCGGCAGTTTATGAAACAATGGTACGGATGGCGCAAGATTTTAACTATCGCTATATGCTTGTCGATGGTCATGGTAACTTCGGTTCTGTTGATGGTGACTCAGCTGCAGCTATGCGTTATACGGAAGCGCGTATGTCTAAGATTTCAATGGAATTATTACGAGATATTAATAAGGATACGATAGATTATCAAGATAACTATGATGGTGAAGAAAGAGAACCGATCGTTTTACCAGCTCGTTTTCCTAACCTTTTAGTCAATGGAACTTCCGGCATTGCAGTCGGAATGGCTACAAATATTCCACCACATCAGCTTGGTGAGATAATTGATGGTGTTCTTGCGATTAGTAAGGATCCAGAAGTAACGATTCAAGAGCTTATGGATATTATTCCTGGCCCTGACTTTCCAACAGCTGGGTTAATCCTAGGGCGGAGCGGTATCCGCAAAGCATATGAAACAGGTCGCGGCTCAATTACCATACGTGCCAAAGTGGAAATTGAACAAAAGTCGAATGGTAAAGAAGTTATCCTTGTTCATGAACTTCCTTATCAAGTAAATAAAGCACGGTTAATTGAAAAAATTGCTGAGCTTGTTCGTGATAAAAAAATCGATGGTATTACCGATCTGCGTGATGAATCTGATCGTAATGGTATGAGGATAGTTATGGAAGTACGTAAGGATGCGAACGCCAATGTGCTTCTGAATAATTTATACAAGCACACGGCGTTGCAAACAAGCTTTGGTATAAACATACTAGCACTTGTTGGTGGTCAGCCGAAAGTTCTTAATTTGAAGCAATGTTTGGAGTATTATCTTGAACATCAAAAGGTGGTTATTCGCCGCAGAACAGAGTTTGAATTAAGAAAAGCTGAAGCGCGCGCTCATATTTTAGAAGGTCTGCGAATCGCACTGGATCATTTGGATGAAGTCATTAAATTAATAAGAAGCTCTCAAACAGCAGATATTGCCCGCGAAGGTTTAATGACAAACTTCAATCTATCAGAAAAACAAGCACAGGCAATTTTAGATATGCGTTTGCAGCGTTTAACAGGGTTAGAACGCGAAAAAATCGAGGAAGAATATGCAAACCTTGTTAAGCTCATAGCTGAATTAAAAGATATTTTAGCAAATGAAGAAAAGGTATTAGAAATTATTCGTGAAGAATTGCTTGAGATAAAAGACCGCTTCAATGATAAGCGACGTACAGAAATTGTTTCAGGCGGATTAGAACATCTTGAAGATGAGGATTTAATCCCGCAGGAAAATATTGTCCTTACGTTGACACATAAGGGGTATATTAAGCGATTGCCTGTGTCTACCTACCGTGCCCAAAAACGCGGAGGACGAGGAATTCAGGGAATGGGAACAAATGAAGACGACTTTGTCGAGCATTTGATTTCAACTTCCACGCATGATACGGTTCTTTTCTTTACAAACAAAGGGAAAGTTTATCGTGCAAAAGGTTATGAAATTCCTGAATATAGCAGAACAGCAAAAGGTATTCCGATTATTAACCTTCTTGGTGTCGAAAAAGATGAATGGGTCAATGCAATTATCCCTGTTGAGGATTTTGTCGATGACTGGTTCCTGTTCTTCACGACGAAGAATGGTATCTCCAAGCGTTCACCTTTATCATCCTTTGCACATATTCGAAATAATGGATTGATTGCCTTAGGTCTGAGAGAAGACGACGAATTAATTTCGGTTAAATTAACAGATGGCAAGAAAGAAATTATTATCGGGACAAAAGGTGGTATGCTGATTCGCTTCCCAGAAGATGATGTAAGATCCATGGGTAGAACAGCTACTGGTGTTAAAGGGATTTCCTTAGGTAAAGATGACGAAGTAGTCGGCATGGAAGTGCTAGAGGAAGATTCGAAAATCCTTATCGTTACGAAAAAGGGCTACGGGAAACGTACACCGGTTGAAGATTATCGTGTTCAAGGCAGAGGCGGTAAAGGGATTAAGACTTGTAATGTAACGGAAAAGAACGGAACACTCGTTTCGATGAAGGCTGTTACAGGGGAAGAAGACTTAATGTTAATCACAACTGGTGGAGTCCTTATTCGGATGGCTGTAAATGATATTTCAACAATGGGACGTAATACACAAGGTGTTAAACTTATCCGTTTGGATGAAAGTCAGGATGAATTTGTTTCAACTGTTGCTAAAGTTGAAAAAGATGATGAGAAGTCCGATGATGAGTTAACCAAGCCACTAGAAAACGCTGATGAATTACCGGAAGAAGAAATCAACAGCGCGGAAGAAATCAATACAGATGAAGAAATTAATAATGAAGAAGAATAAGATTATACAGGAGAGGAACACCAAAGCAATATGGTGTTCCTCTTTTTTTGTAAATAAAGTAAAATAGAGTGAAGGATAATTATGGATGGAGTGGAAAAGATGCGTGTAGCAATCAATCAGCTTCAAGAGGGATGTATCGTCACAGAAGATATAACAGGAATGACTAAAATGCCGATCATAAGTAAAAACACTGTGCTTAATCAAGAGCTTCTCAATATATTAAACGTATTTCTTATTAAAGAAGTAGAAGTGGCAAGGACATTGGTTGATGGCCAACCATTTTTGCCGCCGGAGCTAGAAACGGAACAAACCAAAGAAGGCGATGTAGCAGAAGACCTCATTGATTCCTTTTTAATGGGTGTACAAAAATTCAAAAGAGAATTTGAAATCTGGCAAGCGGGTTATCCAGTTGATATTAGCAAAGTCTTAGCCATTATGCTTCCTTTAGTAGAAAAGATGGAGGAATCACCACCCTCTGATATCTTTCGATTGTATTATTTATCTACGGATGATCAATACATATACCAACATGCAGTTGCTGTAGGAATGCTAAGTGCTTATATAGGAAAGAAATTAAAGTATGGTAAAAGTGATATTATTCAGCTTGCTATTGGGGGTTGTTTAATTGATGCTGGGATGGCGAAAGTTAATTCGGCCATTATAAAAAAATCTGGTCCCCTTACAATCGAAGAATATGAGCAAATTAAGAAACATCCGTTATATAGCTTTCAAATGGTTCAAGAGTTACCTTTGTTAAAAGAAGAAACAAAATATGCAATTTACCAGCATCATGAGAGACTAGATGGGAGTGGCTACCCTAATAGCAAGAAAGATAAAGAGCTGTATCCCATTGGCAGAATTATCGCTGTTGCTGACGCTTTTCATGCGATGACTTCACAAAGAATGTATCGTCGAAAGCGTTCGCCCTATCAAGTATTGGAAATGCTCATAGAGAATCACTTTGGAAAATATGATGTGGCTGCTTTAAATGCATTGAGTGTAGGGATCATTACTTTTTCTATTGGGAGTACAGTGAAGATTTCTAATGGCCAAGCAGCAAAAATACTGTTTATGGATGAAACAGCACCTACAAGACCACTTGTAGAAATCAGCAGCACAGGTGAAATCCTCTCTTTAAAAAGAAATCGGCATCTTTATATCGAAGAAGTTTTAAATAATCATATATAAATATAATTATTTTCGATAATCACTTGCATTGTGCAAAATAGGCTGATATAATAATTCAAGTCAGCAGGAAAAGTTATTTCTTTTAAAAAGAAATAAAAAAGATGTTGACAATATAACATGTAAATGTTATATTAATAAAGTCGCTTCTGAAGCGAATGAGATTGATCTTTGAAAACTGAACGAACAAAAACGTCAACGTTAATTCAAAAAAGCTGATTTATCAGCATCGCACTTTTAGTGCAAAAACGAGCTAATCAAACAACACTTTATTGGAGAGTTTGATCCTGGCTCAGGACGAACGCTGGCGGCGTGCCTAATACATG
>NZ_JAUSUB010000019.1 GCF_030813235.1 Cytobacillus purgationiresistens
GGTTTCCTCTCTTCCGGGCACTAGTTGAGCGATCTAGTTACCCCTTTCCTCCGGTTTCCTCTCTTCCGGGCACTAGTTGAGCGGTCTAGTTACCCGAGCAGCACTTTCCTAACCAACTTGGCCATTAGTTGGAGCACCCAGTTCACCTTTCACCAAAAAAAAAGATAACTCAAAGATCCCCTCTGAATTATCTTTATTCTAATCGTTATTAACATTCTGCCACTATATATAATTCCCAAGCTTCATCAAACACTGTCATGCTTTCGAGATACAGTGCATTTAATTCCAAATAAGAACTAAGTTCATGGTAATCCTGTGAGATTTTTGGAAAACTGTGATCTTCATAAGCATTATTAGCAAAGATACTGATGGCATCAGGTGGTTCAGGATGCCGATACTTCATTAAAAAATGATAAAACGATTTTGACATATTACCGACTTCCTTTTTGATGAAATGATACTTTTCATCATGAAGGAAGCGATAGAATAAATCAAGAATTAATCATCTATTCTTGTCCTGGGTAGCTCGAAAAGTCGAAATAGTTTCTTTTTAATAGTCTTGGCTGGGCCATTAGATCTTCGTAGCTAATTTCATTGCCAACAGCATTTGTATTTATTAAAAATAGCTGATCTTCTATGACTTTGACCGTATTTTCTGTTTGATACTCCATTTCGCATGAATGGCAGGTAATTGAAGGTGTTTGGCGAATTTCTATCGCTCTTGAACCATCTGGCAATTCCCAGAAAACACTATTCTTGCTACTGGTAACCTTTTCGCTTTCACACCAAGCGCAAGTCTGTGCCACATCCATCCCTCCTTATTCGCATTCTTTTGCTGACCTATTAGGAGCTTTTGCCCCCATAATCGAACTTATTCGTTCGTAGCAGCTGTTTCTGAATCAGTTTGCTTTCGTTGCTCAGCTTTGAATTTCTTCTCCTTTAATTCATCGCGTTTTTCCCGTTTATCCTTTAAGCTAGCATGTGCGGGGTCATGATCATAATTATCTCGACGGTTTAACCGCTCTAGCCCGTTCGGAACAAGATTAAATGCCTCATCATTCATTAAGCCTGCTATGCCTGCCTTTGATTTCATGCCATCTAAGTCACCATATATTTGCTGGAAATATCCCTCTGCTCGCCCTGGTACATAGCTTTCTGGCTCTGGATACGTTGTAATGACCCCTTCAAAGTTGCGCAAGACCACTTTTTCCGCACTTTGTGAGATTAAGTAATTTGGCTGAAGAGATATTTTCCCTCCTCCGCCTGGTGCATCTACCACAAATGTTGGAACAGCATAGCCTGAAGTATGTCCTCTCAGACCTTCAATAATCTCAAGGCCCTTGGAAACTGGTGCACGGAAATGACCGATCCCCTCTGAAAGGTCACATTGATAAATATAATAAGGGCGCACGCGAATTTTAACGAGATCATGCATTAACTTTTTCATGATTGGTACGCTATCATTAATTCCTGCAAGGATGACAGACTGATTACCAACAGGGACACCTGCATTTGCCAGCATTTCACAAGCCAGTTTTGATTCTTCTGTAATTTCAATTGAAGTATTAAAGTGAGTGTTTAACCAAACTGGATGATATTTTTTCAAAATATTGCATAAATTTTCTGTAATTCTCTGTGGAAAGACGACAGGTGCTCTCGTGCCAATTCTAATGATTTCCACATGATCAATTTCACGAAGATTCTTCAGAATGTATTCAACAATATTGTCGTTAATTAATAGTCCGTCTCCACCTGATAATAGGACGTCACGAACTTCCGGAGTATTACGGATATATTCAATTGCAGCATCAAGCTGCTTCTTGGGTACACCCATGCCAATTTGTCCTGAGAATCTTCTTCTCGTACAATAGCGGCAATACATTGAGCACTGGTTTGTAACTAAAAATAAGACGCGATCAGGATAGCGATGAGTTAGCCCAGCGACTGGTGAATCTTCATCCTCGTGAAGCGGGTCCTCCAAATCATATTTTGTTTTATTGATTTCTTCTGAGATAGGCACTGATTGCATTCGAATAGGACAACGTGGGTCATCCGGGTTCATTAATGAAGCATAATAAGGCGTTATATTTAAAGGAATCGTTTTCGTTGAGATTCTAACACCTTCTTCTTCCTCAGGTGTAAGATTAATTACCTTTTTTAAATCATCCAAGGTACGAATGGTATTGGTTAATTGCCAAAGCCAATCATTCCATTTTTCTTCAGGTACATCCTTCCACAGCTCAATATCTTTCCAATGACGATCTGGCTTATACAAAAATGGTTTCATGTGTATTCCCCTTTCAAAGTAGTCATCGTATCTATTACTTGCAATTCCTGTGCCACTTATCTTATTTATCACTATAAGCTATGCGAACTAAAGGCATCTGGGTACATGTGGAGATGTTGATGGCAATGGAAAAACAAGGATTTATAAAAAGATGATTATTTCTGAATTCAATGAGTAAAGGAGCAAGTAGAAAATAAAAAAATGCCGATTATTCGGCATTCGCAGTTTCTAGCTTTTGGAGTTTATATTGTAACGTTTGTCTAGGTATTTCTAATAGCTTAGCGGCTTTAAGGATATTCCCTTCCGTTTTTAACAAGGCTGTTTCGATTAGATCCTTCTCTATTCCAGCAATTCTTTCTCGTAAAGACATACTTTCCTCCACTGCATCAGAGGTCCGATTTCTTGTCTGCTGCTTTAGCATAATAGGAAGGTCAGCCTCGCATAAAGTATCTCCTTCACAGACATTCATCATATATTCAATGGTGTGTTTTAATTCTCTTACATTTCCCGGCCATTTGTATTGTGCGAATAAATGCTTTACCTGATTGTTCACACCGCTTATATTTTTATGAAACCGTTGATTATAAGTCTGAATAAAATGATCTGTCAGGAAGAAAATATCCTCTGTTCGCTCCCTTAAAGGAATCAGCTCGAAAGTTAATACATTTAAGCGATAAAATAAGTCTGTCCGGATTTTTTGCTTTTCCATTGCTTGTCGCGGATGAATATTCATTGCGGCAATTACGCGAAAATTAACATATGTGCTTGTTGTACTGCCGATTCTTCTTACTTGCCCATCCTCAATTACCCGCAAAAGCTTCGCTTGTAGTTCAATAGGCATCGCATGAATTTCATCAAGGAATAATGTACCTCCATCTGCTAGTTCAAACAATCCAGGACGATCAAGCGCGCCGGTATAACTGCCTTTTGCCGTCCCAAATAATACACTTTCAAGTAGCGATTCAGGAATAGCTGCACAATTTTGCGCAATAAACGGTGCATCAGGTCGTAATGAAGCATGGTGAATTCCTTGAACAAACAGTTCCTTGCCTGATCCACTCTCACCAAAAACTAAAATCGGAGAGTCTGATTTTGCGAGCTTCTTAGCTTCTTCTTTAATTCCTTTCATTTTGTTATTCGCAGTTAGCAAACTATCCAATGTATACTGAATACTATTGTTGCTCACTTGTTTTTTCTTGGTTCTTGGCTTACTTACCATATTTCTCAGATCCATCAAGCTCTCACTTAAAAGCTTCAATCGGGAATAATCCTTGGCGATTTCAACCGCGCCAGCAATCCTCCCATCGACTTGAATGGGGAGCGTCGTATTGATTGTTTCAATCTGATCGCCATGCAGATTTACATAGCTTTGCGTTTCATTGAAAATAGGCTTATTTGTTTCCATTACCTTAAGTAAAGTACTCGTTCCGTCGTTTAATGATGGAAAAACGGATAATAAAGGTTTCCCTAACACTTCATTCACATTTAATCCATCATGCTTAGCAGCAATATCATTATAATAAATGGTGTTGCCTTCAAGGTCTACAACATGGATACCTTCATCGATGCCATTCAGTATGGCTGCAAGAATTTCTTTAGAAATCCCACGTTCTTCAGCCACCCTCATTCCCCCTCTAATCATGATTGTTGTTCAAGTGCTGAAAGTTCGTCATTTCACTGCCCGTTTTTCGGCAAAAATAAAAATATTATGAATTAACTAAATTTTTAACCCAAACATTCATATCTTCAAGCTTGTCAAAAATATAGCAGTTATTCAACAACCTCCCTCTGTAATCGTAGCCTAACTGATGAAGTACTCTATTCATTCCAAATGATAAAGCTCTTGCAATCGAATAGGCACAATAAATACCATGGTCTTTTAATTCATCCTCTAGCCTCTGCAGTAAAACCTTCATTAGTCCATGCTTCCGATGCTCTATAAGAGTAGCGCAATCGGTTAATTCCGCATTTTTATAAAAGCTATTTACTTCTGCTGATGCCGCACTTACACATTCGCCTTCATACATGAATCCATAATAGATTGTTCCTTCTTCCATGGTTTGCTTAATATAATTCGGATCATGCAGCGGTGTAGGATAAACTTGAAATACTTTTTTATATAGTGCTGCCAGTTTTTCAACATCTGTTTCCTGAATTTTTTCTAATCTATATTCAGGGGGAATATGGTCAACTTCGTTATTCCGATCCAGTTTTAGCACGCTTTCCATTAGGTCATCTTCCTTCAGCCAATGGTTACTGTTCCTCCTTTCACCCTGATAATATTTACAGAAAAAATAGAGATCAGAACCTAAAAAATATCGGTCTATTTTAGCTTCACAAAGAAAACCTTTCTCTAAAAGATGGTGATAATCCTCCTTCCTTGCCTTTATTATCAGTTTCTCAGCTCCATTTTTCTTTGCATGCTTTTCTGCCATCTCCATCACTAATCCAATATTGCCTGTCATATCGTCAATGCGCAGACGCTTATTATAATTGTCAATATACATTTGCATCGAATAATTTCTCTCTTGGATGACGTTCATTTCTGCTGTCTCATTCACTATTATCTCCCCCAAATATTAAGATTGCCCGGTGTCGGCACCGGGCAATCTTAAGCCTAATTTATATGGAAGCTGACAAGTTTCATCTCTGTCATCTCTTCGATCGCATACTTGATTCCTTCTCTTCCAGTGCCGCTCTGCTTTACACCGCCATATGGCATATGATCGACTCTAAAGGTTGGGAAGTCATTGATCATTACCCCGCCAACATGAAGATCTTTAGCTGCTTTGAAGCCTTTTTGAAGATCATTTGTGAAAACGCCCGCTTGCAGGCCATATTTTGAATCGTTAACCCATTCAAGCGCCGTATTGAAATCGTTGAATGCATTGATATGAACAACAGGGGCAAAGGCTTCTTCGCATGAAATTCTCTCCGTCAACCCAACATTTAAAAGGATAGTTGGATGAAGTACACCGTCTGTTGACTTCCCTCCTAAAGCAAGCTCAGCTCCACTTTCGATTGCTTCATCTATCCAGCTTTGGGCCCTTTCAACATCCCCTTTAGAAATAAGCGCAGAAATATCTGTCTGCTCGTCAAGCGGATCACCAATTTTAAGTTTCTTTGCTTCCTCAACAAATCTTTCAACAAATGGTTTAAATACTGATTCGTGAACAAAAATTCGCTGTACAGATATACAAACTTGGCCTTGAAAGGCAAATGCTCCTGCTGCAATCCGGGGAACAATTTTTTCGATATTTGTATGCTCATCAATGACAACTGCTGAATTTGAGCCCAGCTCAAGCGTGACTTTCTTTAATCCTGCATTTTCTCTAATCGATTTGCCTACCTCTGGACTTCCGGTAAAGGTAATCATCGAGATACGTTCATCATTAATAAGCACATCTCCTACCTCACTTCCGCTGCCTGTCACCACATTTAAAGCACCGCTCGGCAGTCCTGCTTCATGAAAGTATTCAGCAATTTTATATGACGACAACGGTGTTTGACTAGCAGGTTTCAACACAACTGCATTTCCTGCAGCAATGGCAGGGCCAACTTTATGGGCAACAAGATTCATTGGAAAATTAAATGGTGTAATGGCCCCGATCACCCCTAAAGGTTCTCTCACTGTGTAGGCAACTCTCCCTTCCCCTCCAGGCGCTCCGTCCATTGGAATGGTTTCACCATATATTCTTCTCGCTTCCTGCGCGGCAAATTGATAGGTCATGATTGTTCGATCCACTTCCGTAATAGCTGCCTTGATTGGCTTCGCCGCCTCGCGTGAGATGATTTTTGCACATTCTATACGGTCTTGCTTTAACAAAGCTACTACCTTTTCTAAAATATCAGCCCGCTTATGCGCAGGCATTGCTCTCATTTCCTTCGCCGCTTCTGCAGCTGCATCAATTGCATTGGTGACATCCTCAGCTGAGCTTTGTGCCACATCTGCAATAATTTCTTCATTATAAGGACTTTTCAAACTTTTATATGCCTGTGATTCCTCACGTTTACCGTTAATCCATAGTAGTTGCTGCATAATCGATTTCCTCCCTTAGATTATTTATATACCCACTATTGGTAAATCTTCATCTATTAAATTATGACCTACTGCTATTGTATAGGAAATCGATGGCAAATTTCATCTAATCAAACTGGTGTATATAGATTATTTAATAAGCTGCGCTTAAATAAGAAAAGGCTATCGCTAAAACATTCGCTCAAATATTATTCATCGCTCATCCCGCACCAATCTACTATTGTATGTGCAATAATCTCGGCTGCAGTAAACACCTCATCAATATGGATATATTCATTTACATCATGCGCGGACGCTGTTACTCCTGGTCCGATTACTACAACCGGAGTATTGCCAATATTAGAAAGAATCCCGCCATCGGTTCCCCATGGCGAAGCTTCAATGATCGGCTTTTCATTTTTTACTTTTTCAAAAGCATGAGAGATAGATGCCATTAATGGATGTTCAACCTCTAAATTTCCAGGCAGCCAGCGCCCCCCAAACCATTCAATTGCAGGCGGATTCTTCTGCAGCCATTCATCCTGGGCAGAGGCCTCAGCGACACAGTTCTCCAGCTCTTTCTCAACATCTTTCATCTGTTCATTAGGAGCAACGCCTATTCTGCCTTCAATTGTTGCAATATCTGGTACAGAGGATGGCCACTGACCGCTATTCATTTTACCAATATTCAAAGGGATGGGAATCGGGATGCGATCATAAAGGGGGTCATCTATTCTTTCATTCCTCTTATTCTCTAACTCTTGTAAATGCTTAATTAACTGCATTGCCTTTTCAATCGCATTCACACCTTCATACCTGGTCCCACCATGTGCCGATCGGCCTTTAACCGTTATTCTAAACCACATCGAACCTTGTTGTTTAGGGAAAACCTTCATATTAGTAGGTTCAGGAATAATCGCTCCATCTGCCTGGTAGCCTCGTAATACGGCGGCCAAGGTTCCAGCCCCTCCACTTTCCTCTTCTATAACGCTTTGGAAAATCACATCGCCCTTCAGTTTAATTCTTGAAGAAATAATTGCCTCCATCGCGAGCAAAAGGGACACAGATCCGCCTTTCATATCTGTTGATCCTCGGCCATAAAGCTTTCCATCTTCAATATATCCGCTATAGGGATCATGCTCCCAATCATTTTCATCGCCTTCAGGCACGACATCAATATGACCATTTAATATTAGTGACTTCCCACCGCCGCTTCCTTTTAAAACAGCAACGACATTTGGATTTCCAGTGAAATCTGTTCGGTCTGAACAATAGGCAGGGTGCTTGGTGAGCTCCTCTCCACCAATTTCCCAGATATCTAAAGTTAACCCAAGCTTGCGGCATTTTTCAATGATGACCGCTTGCGCGCCGCTCTCCAAACCACGCGTACTATTTTCTTGAACGAGTCTTTGGAGAAATCTCGTACCTTTTCCTCTATTCCCCCATAACCAATCTTCTATTTTTTTCTCATATTCCATATAGAATCACTCCTTATTTTGAAGTGGAGATTTCGATGTTTAAATGACTTTCAGCTCTTTATTAGTATTGAAGGTACAACCAGTGTTTAATATAACCTCTTCGATGGTGTGCGGAGCAAATACTTCCGTTAATTCAAGGCCTTCTTTCCCAAGAGTAAAAACTGCCATATCCGTTATAATCATATCTACGCAACCGGATGATGTTAATGGCAGAGTGCATGACTCGACGATCTTTGATTTCCCGTGTTTATCTGTCTGGTTCATTACTACAATGACTTTTTTAGCTTTTTGGGCTAGCTCCATTGCTCCCCCCATTCCCGGTACTTTTTTTCCCGGGACAATCCAATTTGCAAGATCTCCTTTTTCACTGACTTGCAGCGATCCTAAAATTGTCATATCGACCCTGCCTCGTCGGATCATTCCAAAAGAAATCGTGCTATCACAATAAGATCCGCCAGGGAGAAGGGAAACCGGAAAGCCCCCTGCGTTGCATAAATTTGCGTCTTCAGCCCCAGCTTCTGGGCTTGGACCCATTCCAGTAATGCCATTTTCAGCGTGGAACATGACCAACATACCTTCAGGCAAATGATTAGGAACGAGCGAAGGAATCCCAATTCCTAAATTGACGACCATCCCTTGCCTGATTTCCATCGCTGCTCTTCTAGCAATCTTATTCCTTATATCTACTCCCAAGCCCATTTCCAGTTCACTCCTTCTGAAGGAATTATATAATCAACAAATACTCCAGGCGTGATGATTTCATCAGGATGCAAACTGCCTAATGGTACAATTTCCTCGACTTCAGCAATCGTAATATCTCCAGCCATCGCACAGAGCGGATTGGTATTGCGGGCACTTTTGTCATAAATTAAATTTCCATATGAATCAGCTTTTTTAGCGTATATTATCGATATTTCCGCAGTTAGTGCGGGTTCCACTAAGTATTCCTGCTTCCCTATTGTGCATGTTTGTTTGCCTGCTGTTACGATCTCATTATCCATCCCAATATCGGAAAGAATGGCTGGAATCCCCATTCCTCCTGCTCTGATTCTTTCAGCCAGTATACCTTGAGGGCAAAATTCCACATCCATCTTCCCATCGGTCATTAGTTGACCTGCGATAGGATTGGAGCCGATATGAGAGGTCGTGATTCTTCGCACCCTGCCCTGGCTGACAATCTGCCCGATTCCGATATGAGGAAACCCTGTATCATTCCCTATCAGCGTTAAATCTTTAATCCCTGATTGAAGAATGGCTTCGATTATGGTAGGAGGCGACCCAACGCCTCCGAATCCACCGTACATCAATGTCATCCCATCATGAAAATGCCTGATTAATTCATCTGCAGTTGTGATTTTTTGGAAAGGATTATTCATTTTGGCTTTCCTCTCCTTTGGAAATATTTATATACTGTTCAAAAAACTGTTGCAGCGTTTCTTTAAGCCGTTTAATTAATTCTTCCATCTCTTTATTTGATATCGTTAAAGGCGGAGCTATCATCACCGCATCACCGCTCACCCCATCTGAACCCGCACCAGCTGGATAAAGAAGCAAGCCATTCATTTGTGCCAAGCTGATAAGACGTTCAGTTACTTGATAATCTCTAGGGAATGGTATCTTGTCAGCTGGATTCTGCACAAACTCTAAGCCTATCATTAGTCCCCTGCCTCGAACATCTCCTATAAAAGGATACTGCTTTTGTAGCTCCAATAATTCATTCATTAAAAAAGCGCCTTTTTTCTCTACTTCAGGAATAATTTTGTTTTTTTCCAAATATTCTATGACTGCAAGTGACACTGCACAAGCCTGGGGGTTGGCGCTTAATGTATGGCCGCCCATTATCGTTTTTGATCCCTTTAAGACAGGCTCCATCACATGATCGCCAACTAAGGTGGCAGCGATTGGGGTATATCCCGCCCCCATTCCCTTTCCAAGTGTTACAATATCCGGTTCAATATCCCATTGTTCACAAGCAAGCATCGTACCAGTCCTGCCAAAGCCTGTCATGACTTCATCAGCAATGAAAAGGATATTATGTCTTTCACAAATTTCTTTAATAACCTTGTAGTAATCCTTCGGCGGAGTAATGGCTGCACCGGCTGCACCAATCACTGGCTCAGCAATGAAGGCGGCAATATGATCAGCTCCGATTCTTTTAATTATGGTCTCTAATTCATGAGCGCATAAATAGCCGCACTCCGGGGCCTCTTTGTTATAAGGACACCGATAACAATAAGGGGGCTGAATAACAGGAAAATCCTCAAGCAGCGGAATAAAGCGTGCACGCCTGCCTGTATGCCCTGACATCGATAAAGCTCCCATCGTAATTCCGTGGTAGCTCATCCAGCGTGATAATACTTTTGTCTTTGTAAAAACTCCTTTTTCCTGCCAATATTGAATGGCGATTTTCATTGCCGTTTCTGTTGCCTCTGAACCGCTATTTACAAAGAAACACCAATTTAAATTAGGCAGTGAAAGGTTGGCAATTTTACGAGCAAGCTTTTCTGCTGGCTCACTCGTAAATTGCGAGCGGTAAACAAATGAAACCTTTTTTGCCTGCTCCTGCATTGCGTCGATGATTTCTTGAACACCATGGCCAATATTCGCAGTGATTGCACCAGATGATGCGTCTAAATACTCCTTTCCTTCTGCATCATATAAATACACACCTTTTCCATAATCAATTAACGGATAGTCAGCGTCTAAAACCGGCTTGATTAAAAAGGTTCGATCCATATCACGATCCCTCCATCTCTAAAAAAGCGCCTAAATGCGCTTGTCATGAAAAAAAAGAGACAATTCATATCATGCAGAAGAAGAATGGCCATGTTAGCAATACTCTATTTTATCCATCACAAGCACCGCTGATCTTGGATTTAATCCATTTAGTTCAATTGTATGTGTAAAGCCCGTAAATCTTTCTTAAAGTTTTTTTATAGAAAAGGTATTTGGAATAACGGCATAAGTATTTATTCAATCACTATGAAGTTAGGCCGAAGAAGATCCTGAGCTTTAAAGCTGTTGCAAATTTCTAAAGGAGAATGATTAATTAATCCGGTGCCCGAGCATAGGCCTATCACTTGTCACCCTGATATATTCCCTAATTATCAATCAAATAAAATTACAGTGATTATATCCATTAAGAGGAAGTAAACTATTAAACAACTCTAAAAATTTTATGTACTGACCACTAACCCTCTAAATATGATAACGCTTACATAATTAATTTCTTCTCTTATTTTACCATTTTAAAACAAGAATACAATCTATAAATTCTAAATATTCTATTATTAGTAATGATATATTTGCTAGGAAAACAAAAATATGAGCCTTATTATAGGTCATATGCATTGTCAGGCTCTTTATAGTTATTCAAGTTATATCATCCATGAGCACACTATTAGGTTCCCATGCAATTCGGCTGCAAATGCCATCGCCAACTTTTATGAAGTTCAACGTGTTTACTAGTATATGAAGATTGGATAGAAAATAGTGTGTTCTTATGTCACTAAACTCCCTATAGCTGTACAATCAGGCGCGCATCTTCGTTAATGAAGATGCGCGCCTGATTGTGGACAACCTAGCAAATATAATAATTTATTACTATCCTTAACAGGGACCAGGGATCATTTTCAGATGAAAATCAACTAAATGCGCCTTCGTTATACTTATTTACCAACATCGTTCGAACAAATTGTCTGCATTCAGAAGATAAGAAAGACCTTTGAGGATGAATTAAATCGCCAAATGGCATACCACTAACAAATTTGACTTCCCCTTCAAATTCATTTCCTAAAACAGCATCGTATCCAGTGATTTTAACAAAAGTTGAATGATATTGGGTGTTATTGAAATCAATTATACTTAAAATATGATGATGTTCCTGATACATTCTGTTTCCCCCTTATTTACTGTATAACAACATCAAAAGCTGTTAACGAGAATATGTCAAGTTAGTACAAAAATAGTGGGCTAGAAATAACAAACTACCCACCCACTTTAGTGGAGAGCAACAGCCATCATAGATCTTCATCTGATTTGAAAATGACAGTGCTATGTTGCATTCAAAAATCTTACTCTATTCCAATCACTAAAATGGCTAAAGCCAAGATGCATACATCCTGGCTTTAGCCTATCTCACATCCGTGCGTACATTTCCTGAATCGCAACATCTGTTTCTGCCAGTTCTTCGAATATGCCTTCTTCGTCGTTTTTAAATACATACTGTAATAATTTATTCGCCTCATTATCGCGTTTTAATAGAGCAAGACTGCATGCTTTGAAATAGTAAGCCGCTATTATTTGCTCATCATGAGCGATTAAATCTTCGAAAACATTTAATGCCAATTCAGGTTTACCGGCATGATTATAAGCAACCCCAATTTCAATCGATAGTCCAATATCCTCGGGAAAGATATCGATTGCAACCTTGAGTACTTGAATGGCTTCCTCATGTCTCTCAGATCCATTTAGCAGATTTCCTAGTCGATAATGCGCTTCTATATTGGATGAGACCTTTTTTATCACCGTTTTATAACATTTCTCTGCTTTTTTTACTTCGCCTAACTCATTATAGGCATTTCCTTTTATTATTAGTGCTTCCACAGTGTTTCTACTATTGTCCTCGAAAGAATTCATCTGCTTAATACTCTGAAGCAAATCAGCTTCATCCCCTGTCATTTCCCCTTTAGTTAAATATAGCTGTCCAAGCTGCAGCGAAATTTCAGCATGCCCTGCATGAGCATACGCTTTTGCTAATACTTTCTCAGCTTCATCAAATAACCCAGCATTTTCATAGAAAGAAGCTAGCCTGCTTGCGGCTTCCATATTATCAGGGTCAAGCTTCACTGCCTTTTCATAGAAACGGACAATTGTGCCAGAGATGATAGCTTGCTTTGACTTCTCCTTTAATTTCCCAAAGATTTTGCCCAAATGAAAGCCCACCTGCTCTTCAGACTTATCCATTTCGTCAAAGTATGAATCAAGAGCCTTGGCAGCCTGCAAATATACTTCGCTTTTTTCTTCTGTCCTCTTTGCTAATTTATCAATGGTATCTGAAAGCTGCATCCATTTCCCGGTTTGGTCTATGAGGTTAATAAGTCCATCATATATTTCTTCATTCTCAGGATTTTCCTCTAATATGTGCAGAAGGGTTTTTTTAGCTTCGGTCCATCTTTTAAGTTTGAACTCCAACTTAAATTGACTAAGCTGGATATGAGGATGATCTGGCATGATTGCAAGGGCTTCATGCAGGTGACGCTCTGCTCTCGATAAATCACCTAGTTCAATAAAACCTTTCGCCATACTTTCAAGAAGCCAAGCTGGATCAACTTTTCCTTCACGTTCCTGTAAATGATGAAGACAATCATGAACTTCTTTTTCTGAAAGAATAGAGAAGAAATACTCCATATTCACACCTAGAGGAGAGTGCTCGAGCAGCTGCTTCATCATATTTATCTCCTCTGCCTGATCACCTTTTATTGCAGCGATTTGCGCCAGACCGGAATAGCTCCCTGCTAGGGTTGGATCAATATGAAGACTCTGGTGATATGCTTTTGCAGCCAATTGATATTGCTTCATTTTAAAATAAGTCTCCCCCATTTGATAATAGGGAAAGCTTGTTTCCACAATTGTAATTGCTTGTTTATATAATGCTAGTGCTTCGACATATAGGCCGTCCACATCAAATAAAAGGCCAGTATAACAGTGAAATTCATTCCCCAATCTTTCAGAAGTGGTAAGATCGAGGAGGAATTTTCTCGATTCTTTTACAAATGGGGAATCAATGACTAACTCAGTATAGATTTCAAGTGCATCATCTATATCATACTTAATAGATGGAATACACGATTCGATATAATCTAATCCTTCCCTAATCAAATGTTCTTCTTCTAAACTTTTTCCTGTTTCTCCTATTAACTTTCCACCGTAAATAAAATACTCTGCATCCCCTTCAAAGTCTGATCGGTGACCACGGATGAATGATATAGCAGCGTCCTTACCTTGCACAGAGGAGAGCACAGAGGCGTACCCAATAAATGATAACGCTTCTTGAGGGAATTTATCTAAACAATGAGTATACAATTCTTCCGCTTTAGACCATTCCTCCTGTTCTAGAAGGATATTGCCTAGTCTGAAGTAAAGCTGACAATCTTCACATTGCTCGATTCCCAGGACCAGTATTTTCACTGCTTCTTCCATCCGTAACTGATCCATATATAAATCAGCCAAGGCTATATAACCTTCTTGGAAATCCGGCTCTAAGGATACAGCAATTTTGAAGCCTCTTTCTGCTCTTTTAAGCTTATTCAAGGTATGATCAATCCTTGCTCTTTCAAACCAAGCTTGTCCATCCCTGCTATTCTCTTTAATAAGAAGATCATAGATTGTATTTGCTTCTAGATTTTTACCCTGTTCCGACAAAATGAGTGCATGGTTAAATCGCGTAAAACGATCGTGACCATATAGATTCATTGCAAGATCTGATAGCTTTCGGGCTTTTGGAATATCTTTGGCAAAACAATAAGAAATCGCGATATAACTCCAAAGCTGCATTTGATCTGAATCAAGCTCAAGTGCCAGCTTAAATGAACTCACTGCTTCCATATATTGATTCTGATGAAGTTCAATTTGCCCTTTTAAAAAGTGATAATAAGGACTATAAGTTTTTTTTCTGACAGATTGCAGCAACTCGGAAGCTTTCTCTATGATTTCTAGCCGTAAATAAGACTCTGCGGCATGGAGTGTATAATAATCTTCCTCTTGATACTTTTCCATAATGATTTCAATACATTGGTGAATAAATGGACTCTCGCTGTGATCAAAAATTGAATTCATTACATAGATTGGTGTGTAGGGAAACTCAAGATTCTTCTTCAAATATTGATATAATTCTCCAAACCGCTCTTCCCCATTATCTAATCCATCAGTAATCCTATGAAGCTCCCTAAAGTACTGATCCTCTTCTTTATCTAATAAATCGAGAATTGCTGATTTCTCCTCAGGAACAATAGCAATAGACATAAACGCAGTATGCTTTTGCTTTCGATCGAATTCATCGTAACCAACATATAATGTTTCAAATAGATTGGGGTCTTGAATATGGTAAATTGAAAACCTGTCATCATATCCTTTTAAAATTTGCACATGAGAATAATTTTCCATATCGACACTTAATAATATCGGAATACCTTTTTCCAATAGGGTGGAATAAACGTCATGGTTACCGATAAAATATTGACAATGATAGCCTTGGCTCTCTAAATAGCTTACCGTAGTTGAAAGCTTTGAGCCTGTGACATCAAAAATATGATGAGCCACGTCCTTTTGCACTTTTCTTTCGCCATAAAAGGCGGAAATCATTTCTACACTGGCAGGCACACAATAATTACTTTCTTGTATAATAGGTGAAATCTCAAGACTTTTTTCGTTTTTATCAATATTAAAGGTCTCAAATGAAAAGGGAGTATCTCTCAATTTTTGCTCCACAGTTAATGTCTTCAATTCACTTAGCTTTTCCGTCCGATATAAAGATACGGAATGTAAATGCAAAAAATAATCATGAAAATGGTGATAGGGAAGCATCTCATTTAGCTGATCTATGAGTACTAACATCTCATCCCACTTCTCAAGCTCAGATAGCCTTTTAACCTTGGCAAGTATTAATCCCGGCATTGAAGGGAATCTGACTAATCCTTCATTTATCACATGCACGGCCTGAGAATAATTAGCTGCACTAGCATAGTAATCTGAAAGAATCCAATAACAATGTGCCCCATATTCATCGTTCTCGATACCTTTTTTCAGCAGCTCTTCGGCTTTGCTTTTTTCCTCCATTTGCATATAGATATAGGCTAATTTATCTAATGCTGGGTGTTTTTCTATATTAAATAATGCAGCGATTTTCTCTCTCACTTCATTAAATCTTCTTAATTCGATTAAGCAATGAATTTCACAAATCATTGCTTTTACTACAAGCTCTTTATTTGTTTCTTCATTTATTTCTTCCCGCATACACGCTGAGATTTCTTCAAGTGCTTCGATTGGTTTAGCACGTTCAATTAGTTCTTCACTGTACCAAATCATTGTTTGCAGGCTATGAAAGCGCATATGAGCATATCTAGCCAGAAAACTTGAATGCTTATACATTAATCCGCGGTCAAGAAGCTTAATTAACATATGAAAATCTTCTATTGCCTGGATCCCCTGCAGCACTTGCTTCAATTCAGAGAGCTTCATTGACTTCATTTTTGATAATTCATCTGCAACTATTTGTAGCGCTTGTTCATATTGATTTCCATTGACCAATTGCTTAAGCTCACTTATTCTTTTCATTTAACACCTCAAAAGTTTCATTTCATCCCTATCATAACTGCAATGATGCGAATATACTACATATATTTAATACAAGTTGATATAGGCGGGGGAACTGGAAAGTGGCAAAGAAAAACTACTTTGCACAAGCCTGACAAGGATAGGGGTAGTCAGCTTAAAGGATGATCATTAGCCTTTTTGCTCTGTAAACAACAAAACCCTAATTGACCTCAGTCATTTAGGGTTTTGTTCGATGAAAATTTCCGTTTTTTCGTTTTCGGCAATAATTGATGCTCGTCCGCCAAAAGGAATGGCTGCAATTGGCTGTACATGGCCAAAGTTAACATTTGCAATGACCGGGATCCCTTGTAACTCTTTTTTTGACTCTATAATCTTGCTTAAAGCTGGCACAGTTATTTGCGAGTTCTTCTGAAAGCGTCCGATGATAACTGCTTTTATTGTATGGGCATCCGGCTGATGCAACAATGATTGTAAATCACGATCAAATGTTAAGGCGTGAGACTCCTCATCATCTTCAATAAAAAGTACAGCATCCTTTAATGACGGCATAAACTCCGTTCCCTGGAGAAGGTTGAGCGTGCATAAATTACCGCCAATTAGAGTACCTTCCGCTGCGCCTTCTTGCAATACAGTATATTCTCCTGCTTCTACAAACTTACGAGCCTCCTGGTCAAGATACCATGCATCATCACTCCAATGCGAGGAGGGCTCTATTTCATATGGTGCGTCGTTCGTCATCGCTTCGATAAAACCATCTAATGTATAGTCGAATCCATGCTTTACTCCAAAACTCGAGAAATGAGGACCCGAATAAGTAATTAAGCCGGTTTTTGCATAAATAGCCGCA
This sequence comes from Cytobacillus purgationiresistens, assembly GCF_030813235.1. Classification (GTDB taxonomy): domain Bacteria; phylum Bacillota; class Bacilli; order Bacillales; family Cytobacillaceae; genus Cytobacillus; species Cytobacillus purgationiresistens. The sequence goes on from NZ_JAUSUB010000019.1 coordinate 16,965, forward strand.
CCTAATGCGGTAATATCACTATATCCACAAAATATTTTGGGGTTATCTTTAATTAAATCAAAATCAATGTAGTTCAACAGCTGATTGGTATTATATCCTCCTATTGCTGTTAAGATTCCTTTTACATTCGAATCCGTGAATGCATCATGCAAATCCTCTACTCTCTCCTCAATTGATGAGCTAAAGAATTCATCATGTACTTCTACGTTTTTTCCATATGTAACAATAAAACCAAGATTATTTAGACGGTCTTCAGCAATCCTTACTTGTGCCGATTTCATAATCGCCATGCTTCTTGAAGGCGCAATGATACGAATCTCATCACCTGGCTTAAGTCTTTCAGCGAACATTTCTCTTCCCCCTAACATTTGAAAATAATAATATTTTATCAAATATGGGGGTTTAAAGAAATGCTTTTTAAAGAGTATTCAACTTATGCTATCTAACAAATATAAAAAGGAGGCATATTTGCCCCCTTAAAAATCATCACCAGTTTCCAGCCCAGCTAGCGCCGATGATGATTAACAAAATAAATAATACAACGATTAATGCAAAACCGCCAAATGCTCCACCGCATCCATGTCCGCCATAACCTGCTACAGGATAGTAAGGTTGTTGAGCACAAGGGTCGCATCCATATCCATATCCATGTCCATAACTCATTCCATTCACTCCTCTTTAATATTAGGCATTTTCAAAATTATCTTATGAGATAGGTTCTTGTCCTGCATGTGCATTCGCCTAGTTTTTCTTTAGAAATGTAATTTATTTTATAATAAAGCTAGACGCAGCTAGCCTCATTGCATACAATTCATTTATGGAGCAATACTTTGCTCTCATTACTCATTGTCGATTGGGAAACCATATAAACAATCAAGAATAACCAAGGGGAAACATATATGAGAAAAAATAAGCTTGGGCTGATGATGATTAGCTTTACATTGCTACTAGGTATTTCTTATTTCTTACTCCTATTTACTAAGGCAGAAGGAGCAGATCAATCTGGTACAGTGTATGAAAAAATAGCTGAAGGCAGGAATATCAACTATTTAATTATTGGAGATAGCATTGGACGCGGTTCCGGTGCTTCTGATAAAACAGAAACATGGTATAGAAAATGGGAGAGATCCTTAAAAAATGAATATGGTGTGAAAGCAAAAAGGCATTTAATCGTACAAAGCGGTGCTACCGCCTTTGAAGGCCTGAACAAGCTTGATAGTACAGAACATCTCGGTCAGATAGATGTCACCTTTATCGTATTTGGTGAAAATGATCGTAAGTATATGGACGAGGATCAGTTTTCTTACTTTTATGAAGCGCTCATTCGTAAAACAAAGAGCTTGTACCCGGATACTGAAATTATTACTCTAACAGAAAACCCATTAAATAATGAAGCTTTTGCTGGAGTTATCCTTAAACTTTCCAATCATTACCTTGCTAAAAATATTGACTTAAGACCGGCTTTTATTCATTCTGGACAATCAACTTTTGAATTAACAACCGACTTAATTCACCCAAACGACCAAGGTTATACAATCTATGCTGATACCATTTTCCAATCAACAATAAAGGCTGTTGCGAACAAAGAGGGAATCGCTATCCTGGCCCCACCTCTTATGGATAAAACAGATATAACATTACAACAGACCTCAGCCTATACGAAGGCGAGCCATCTATTTTCTAATGATGTATGGTTTAGTGATAAGGCAGGAGATACAATTGAATTCACCTTTTCAGGTCCTTTTCTCGGAGTGAAGGTGTCAAGTAATGAATTTGGCGGTATGATGGATGTTTTCATAGATGGAAAGCCTGTTAGAACAGTTTCGACTTGGTGGCCGATAGAGAAGGAGCGCCATCTATACATTGCGAGTGGATTGGACGAAGGTGTGCACAATGTTCAATTTATTGTCGCAGATCAAAAATCTGTCTATAACGTATCCGATAAAGCACAGATAAAGCTTACTTCGATTATCATGGCAAAAAATAAAGAATAGCTGACCACTCTGCAGTCAGTTATTCTTTATGAGTTTTCCAGTTATCAATCATTATAAATTTTATGGAACATTATAATAAAGGGTGTTTTCATTTACTTTGTTGCTTTTCACATCAGTGGTTGATTTCCTCTCCAGGTGCTCGCTTTCAGTTCCAATCAACTTTTTTATCAACCTATGAAAAAAACACTTTTAGAAAAGAGCCTTATAAAAAAAGAATGAGCCCTCATTAAAGAATACTTTTTCTGTTTCTTCCTACATATTAGAACTCCTGATTAAAATTCCTTAACTTATTTGTAATAGCTTTCGCACCTTCTTTTAGTAGATTGATCAGTTCTATTTCATCATATTCATCAAATCGAGGGGAAGGCACGATGAGTGAAACACCAGCTATTATTTCTTCAAATGGATTAAAAATTGGTGCACTAATTGACACAGCCCCTTTGACTCTTTCCCCATTGCTAAAGGCGTAGCCCTTTTCTTTTATCCGCTCTAGCTCATCTAACAAATCTACCTGTTCAACTATTGTATTCTCAGCCAATTTTTCTAACTTGATGCTTTTAATATAATCTCTTTGCATCTGTTTAGGATAATAAGCGAGAAGTACTTTAGCAGATGCCCCAGCATATAATGGTGATTCCTGTCCTACAAATGTCATTGTTTGCAGCTCGTAGTTACTTGTAAGATTTTCGATGCATTTCCGTTTATGATTTTCGATGACATTAAGACTGATGCTTTCACCCGTCTGTAATCTAAGGTCTTTCATAATTGGCTGTGCAATCGATAATAGGCTTGTATTTTTCTCCACTAAGTTACCTAAGAATAATAACTCTAAGCCTAATTGATATCTCTTTGTTTCCGTATTTTTCTGCAGTAATCCTTCAAACACCATAGTAGAAAGTAAGCGTTGCAAACTTGACTTCGATAGGCCAGTTGTTTTATGTAATTCTGTTAAAGATAAGGTTTTGTTTTCTATAGAGAAAGACCTTAATATTTGCATTGCTCTATGCAAAGTTTGCATAGAATAATTTTTCTTGAATTTATCATCATCCATGTATTTTACCCCTTTTGAAAGTCCTATCTCATCTATTTCAGAGCATAATCCTCTCTGCTTATTTAACAGTTTTAATATTAAGACTATTATCAATTTATCATTATCATAATAAATAAACAAGGTAGGCTTCTCCGCATGATGTTTATGTCAAAATGAACAGTTGCTAATAAAGAGCAATGAAATGATAAAAACAATAGGAATTCACGAGAAAAAAGCGTTGGTTACCCAACGCCCTTTTCCGACATTTCATTTCAATCCAAAGCTTTATCAAATAGCTTCAAATACACCTCATAGCCTTCTTCTTCCAGCTTTTCAACAGGAATAAACTTTAGGGCTGCCGAATTGATACAATATCTTAAGCCTGAAGGACCAGGTCCGTCATCGAATAGATGGCCTAGATGAGAATCAGCTGTTTTACTTCTTACTTCCGTCCGAACCATGAAGTGGCTTCGATCCTCTTTTTCCAATACTTCTTTGTCTTCAATTGCCTTTGTGAAGCTAGGCCAGCCGCAGCCAGCATCATATTTATCTGTCGAGCTGAATAATGGTTTTCCAGATACGATATCCACATAGATACCGTCTTTGAATTCATCCCAATATTCGTTTCGGAATGGTGGTTCTGTTCCATTATTCTGTGTTACTTCATATTGCATCGGGTTCAGTTTTTGTTTTACATCCTCTTTATTTTGACTCATTTTACATCTCTCCAATGATTGTTGATAAATCCTGCCCGCCCTGAGCCTTTATGGTACGCATTATAGCGAAGCGGATTTTTCTTATAATAATCTTGATGGTACTCTTCAGCAGGATAAAACGTTTCTGCCGGTAAAATCTTTGTCATGATTGGTTTATTAAATGGGCCGTTTTCAGCTAGCTCTTGCTTCGACTGTTCGGCTAGTTGCTTCTGTTCTTTTTTATAATAAAATATCGCGGTTTGATAAGATTGTCCTCGATCATAAAACTGTCCACCTTCATCGGTCGGATCAATTTGCTGCCAATACAGTTGCAGCAGCTTTTCATATGGAAAGACTTCAGGGTCAAATTTAATTTGTACCGCTTCATAGTGGCCAGTTGTTTCTGAACATACTTCTTCATAAGTAGGGTTTTCCTTTGTACCTCCTGTATACCCAGACACGACCTCAATAATTCCTGGCTGCTCATCAAATGGTTTGACCATACACCAGAAGCATCCTCCTGCAAATGCAGCTTTCTCATATTGTTGATTTTCCATTCCATTCACCTCACCTTTTTATCACTTAACTAGCATCTCCAAATGAAGAAACAATTAAGCTTCTTCACTAAAGATTGAAAACTCGCTTCCTTGAAGACGCAAAGACAGGGGCACAATTGTATCATTCATCATTTCTAAATTGACTACTCATTCGATGTGCTTCCTTGATGCCAATTCATACTTAAAGTGTAAAGAAAAAACGAGCGAGATGCAAAAGAAACCTCCCAGACCACACAGAGGTTTCTTTTCGAGTTATTTTTGCTGTTGCTTCATAGACTTACTGATGTTTTTCCATTGTTTTTTCTCAGCAGCTTGTGCGCGGGAATCTTGTTTTCTTTCTAAATAGGCAAGTTCTCTTAATAGTTTTTTATAACTGGTTAATCTCGATTCTTCCAAAAGACCTTCTCTTATTTTTTCTTTTACCGCACAGCCTGGTTCTTTATGGTGGGTACAATCACGAAATTTGCAGTCCTCTGCATACCCTTCGATATCAGCAAAGCTTCCTGCGATGCCATTTTCAGATTCCCAAAGCTGCAACTCCCGCATGCCCGGGGTATCTATAAGGACTGTTTCATTAGGAAGGAGCACAAGTTCACGATGTGTTGTGGTATGACGGCCTCTCGCATCATCTGAGCGTATGTCTTGAACCTTTTGCTTTTCATGTCCTAATAAATAATTTGTTAATGTTGATTTACCTACACCTGAGGAACCTAAGAGTGCAATCGTATGACCAGGTAATAAGTAAGGATAGATTGCGTCCATTCCGCCTTCATTCAACACACTTATTGGCACAATAGGAACCCCCATTGCCACTGTTTCGACTGCAGCCAATTTAACTTCCATATCATCACATAAGTCGGCTTTTGTCAGTACAATCACTGGGTTTGCTCCGCTTTCCCACGAAAGAAGAAGGTAACGCTCTATCCTGCGTAGATTCAAGTCTTCATTCAGTGAATTAACAAGAAAAATGGTATCAACATTCGCTGCTACAATTTGCTCTTCTGTACTTAAACCAGCCATTTTTCTGGAGAATTTACTTTTTCGATTGAGAACTGCATGGATGATTCCTTTTTGTTCACCCGGCATGCGCTTCAAGACAACCCAATCTCCTACAGCCGGATAATCCTCCCTGCCTTGTGCTGTATATCCAAGCTTGCCACTAACTTCACAGAGCAGTTCTTCATTCTCAGTCCATACCCGATAAGACCTTTTATGCTCAAGTGCTACTCTGCCTACTTCTAAACCTTCCATATCAAAAGATTGTAATTGTGATTGAAAAAACTCAATAAATCCAAATTTTTCTTTATTCAACTAATCCATCCTCCATGTTTAATGCGTATCGCATTAGTCCATTTTTTAAAATTCAAAAAAGCCACAGGCACACAGCCCATGACTTAAAATGGATAAGCACAAAAAAGACGGAAAGATAATTACCAGGCCGATTCCTTGTGGGCTGTGTGAATATATACAATTAACGATGTTTTCATTATTGACATACCCATAACACATCACCCACCTTCTCATTAGTTAATCTTATTATATTTAATGTTTACAGAAAAGTAAATCATTTTCTACAAAAACTTTTCATGATAGCCAAACACAGTAAAAAAATATTAGGCATATATTGATACCATCATGGAAATGCCCATTATTTGAATGGGATTGAGACAGGAGCGGAGCACATGTCGGAAGATGGAACACAACGGATGTATCTCGATCGGGCAAGTGAATATGATTTGCTCTCACAGTATTTTAAATACACAGACCCCGTGAAGTATTTTCACTATTATCAAAAGCATTTAAAATATGTCAACGCTGCGATTCACCATATGACAATGAGGACTTCAACCGTAAGAAAATTACCAGCTATAGGAAATGGGAAGCTGCGTTTTCTTCATGCATCCCCGAGCGCCAATACGGTTGACATTTATTTAAATGGACTGCGAATATTTAAGGAGCTCCCTTACAAGGAAGTGAGTAATTATTTAACGCTTCCTGATGGTAAGTATCAAGTGGATATTTATCCTTCAAATACAATGGTTTCCTCCATCTTAAGTCAAAAAGTCACTGTTGAATCAGCCTCATTTCATACTGTGACTTTTTCAGGTGAGGCGAATGATTGCAAATTTGTTTTTATTAAAGATGATATGCAAACACAGTATGGAGAATCAAAGATAAGATTTATTCACCTTGCAGCTGATGGACCCGCATTCGATTTAGCAGTCCAACAAGAAGAAGCCTTTATCCCCAACACCTCCTATCGTACTGCAAGTAACTATATTTCTATTTCACCCATGATATTAAATCTAGAAATAAGAGGGACGAAAAATGGCGAACCCCAATTGCCTTTACATTCATTTGCAATCAAGCCACATAAGGTTTTCTCAATTATTCTCATTGGCTCAATCACTGGTGAGCCTCCGCTTGAAGCTATCATCATAGAGAATTAATTTAGCTTTAGCCGGTTAATCTGAATTTCCTACTACCTAACAAAAAAGAATGATCAATTAGATCATTCTTTTTCCGCCTACTTCACAGGAACCAGTAACGTAAATTGTATTTCATCATTTTTTAAATCGAATTGATCGACTTTAACCTTAACATCACTCTTTAATTCCATCTCAGTTAATGCCACATAAATTCTTTCTTCATTTGGCTGGATGACAACCCAATCCGGGATATTATAATTATCCTTAATTAACTTCATGACGAACGATATTGGCAAGTCCATTTGCCCGACTGATATTCCTTTTTGCTGAAGGACAATATCGCCATTCTCCATGGCCATCGATTCGAAAGAAAGCTTCAATTGAAGGTTTTGGCTAAATATTGGTAATGTTCCATATAAATCCACCTCTTCATCTAGCAGCACCTTATAATCCATCGCTCCTTCTAAAATTTCTTCCTCTAAATAATGATTAATCAACAGATTTAAATCATGCTTATTAGTTGATATATTAAACGGAGCGTAATCTGACTCATCCAACGAGGTTCCCCTGTATTGATCATCTTTAGGAGGAATGCTCATCATAATAATCAATATGAGAACAACAGAAACAACCGCTCCCAATAAAATGAAAAAAAGATGTTTCCATTTAACCATTTTCAAATGTCTTTCCCCCTCTTTCTCACTACTTTCTCTCTAGTATCTCATTTAGCCCTTCTTCTTGTAATCGTTCATAAATCCTACCCGCAATGAGTTCATATCCACGGTTATTCGGATGGAAATAATCCGTATACAATAAATCTTCTTCACTTTTTTCAAAGATGTCATCAATATCTACAAAGTAAGTACCTTCATAGTCAGATAAGATGCTTTTGCTCGCTTGATTCCAATCATCCATAATCATGCTCATCTCTTTAATATGTGAAAACCATTCAAGAAAAGGATTATATAATCCAACCAATAAAACCGTACTATTTGAATTTCCCTCTCGGATCGAATTTAAAACATCACGCAGATTTTCCTCAAACACTCTCTTTTCTATATCAAAATCATCGAGATTCAACCGTGTGAAGTTCTCACGGATAACCTTCATAATATCATTGCCGCCTATAGTAATAATCACTAAGTCAGCTTCACCTAGCGCTTGCTTCACTTCATCCGTTTCTAGTTTATTTAATAATTGATTTGAACGATTCCCTCTGACCCCATAGTTATGGATCTCTGTCTGCTCGATCCCCTTATCATTATTCAGCAACCGCTCAAGGTATGGTACATATCCCCCTTTTTCAGTAGTGTCTCCCACTCCTTGAGTCAAAGAGTCCCCCACAGAGACCACATTCAAATCTACTGGAAAAAAACCGGCAGGTATCTCTTGCTTTGTGGAAATCTCACTTTTTTTTAAGGAATTTGGCTCATTGTTATTTGAAGTAGAATTTACACTGCATGCTGTTAATAATAATGAAGTAATGAGTAATAAGGTGAATGTTTTATTCATCTAATCACCTGCTTTTTTAAAAGATAAAAAGGATATTTTTTTAATTAGAATAATGTCTAGCTCCAGCGCCTATCAAACTTCAGGTCTCCTCACCAAGATAAGTTAACATCTGTTCGCTTACGCCCACCGTGTTTCCTTTATCGAAAGAACAACGCCTTCCAGTTTGTACGGCGATGAGCAAGGCACCCAGCGCTTTTCTTATTGTATACATATTATATCATGATGACCATTTATACTAAAAAGATAGGATGTTTTTTTAAAAAAATAGGGATTACCATAAGAATAAATAAAATAGACCTTATCAAAGGTCTATTGTAGTTTCTTCATATCTTCTATGATTTGCTCAAACGGTACTTCTGATACGCCATCATAATCTTTCATGACAGTTCCTTCCTTATCAACTAAGTAGTACTTAGTTCCGTGAATCACTTGATCACCAGATTGAGGTTTCTTCACAAGCGCTTTAAAGGAATCTGCGGCAAACTTTTCAATTTCAGCTTGATCATAACCCGTGAGGAAATGCCAGTTGCTGAAGTCAGCATTATATTGTTCACCATACTCTAACAATACTTCAGGTGTATCAACGGTTGGATCTACACTAAAGGAGACAAACTCAATATTTTCAATACCCTCTTCCTTCGCCATTGCCTGAAGTCTATTCATATTAGCTGTCATCGGCATACAGACATCTTCACAGCTTGTAAAAATAAAATCTGCTAACCAAACCTTTCCTTCTAAATCCTTTAAACTAAGAGGCTCATTATTTTGATCTGTAAAAGTAAAATCGCCTATATCATAATTAAGAGGATTTTCTATTGCCTCTTCCTGGCCACAAGCTGATAGCACGAGCAAGGTAAAGCCAATCATTATCATCCAAATGGTTCTCTTCAATCTATTCACCCGCTTCTTTAATATACGAATATCATTGTATCAAACGTTGTTGATGGAAGAAAGAAAAGATTTTGACAAAGATGTGAACGAATCATCATTCACTCTTGTTCTTTCATTCAATCACAATTTAAGTATATAACAATAATGAACCTCCTCCTGCCAATTGAAAAAGGAAGGAGGAGGAACAAAGGTACATATATATGATTTAGATATACTTACTCGATGTGGTAACAAAAACCAATTGCACCTGGGCCGGTGTGTGTACTGATGATTGGTGTGGTATCTTCAATTGTTACATGTAAAAAGCCTGTTAGATCTTCAACTGAATGCTTTAATTTATTTGCGAGTTCTAAACCATTTGCATGGCTGATACCAACACTTTTTATCGTCTTCCCTTTGGCATCTTCGACAAATTGCTTTACCAAATATTTGACAACTTGCGTATGACTTCTAACCTTTGATACCGGTGTATACACGCCATCATCAAGGGAAGCGATCGGTTTAATATTGAGCAAGGAACCAATAAATGCTTTTCCTTTGCCAATTCTTCCACCTTTAATTAAATTCTCCAAAGTATCAACCACTACATATAAACGTGTGTTTTGGCGAATTTCACTGATTCTTGCTAAAATTTCATCCATGGATTTATGTTCTTGGGCCATTTTTGCCGCTTCAATTACTTGAAATGACAAAGCTTTGGAAATATATCTGGAATCTACAACAGTCACATTTGCCTTTGACATGCCTGCAGCGCTCTCTGCAGATTGAACGGTTCCACTCATACCACCGGTCATATGAAGGGAAAGGATTTCATATCCTTCCTCATGCAATCGATCATATAGTTCTAAAAAGACACCAGTCGGCGGCTGCGAGCTTTTAGGCAATTCATCAGACTCTTTCATAAGTTCTATAAATTCAGAAGGTGTAATATCTACACGATCCTGATACGTTTGCCCATTAATATGAATCAATAATGGTACAACCGTAATATTGTATTTTTCGATTATTTCATTTGAAAGGTCTGCAGTTGAATCCGTAATAATTTTAATTTTACTCATGCATTCACGTCCCTATTATAACAATTCATCCTTATTATACATGGTTCTTGTCCCGAATAAAAGAATTTACAGGTATGCGATGTATAAATATAAAAATTCCATATCTAAATATTAATGTTTCCTTAAAGTTAGAGGAAAACACTTACATGTTGTTATATAAGAACACAAAAAAAGGTCCGGAATAACCGGTACCCTGAATTTAAGCATTACTCTTTAATTTTGGTGTTTGGAAAATTCGGTCATAGTCTGGCCATCTCATCACTCGTTTTAAATACTCTTTAAATGAATAAGTATGAATCTTATCACAAGTATGAAACACGAATGTCATATACGCCTGTAAACGGACTTGAACTAAGAAAAAATAAGGACTATCTTTTTCTAACACTGGTATATCAATGATCTTAACCTTCTGTCCAACCGCATTTTTGAACTCTAGGCTTTTGAATAGCAAAATATCAATCCTCTTTTTCACCCGTTTAACTACATTATAACTCATAAAACTAGCAAAATGTGTCTAAATTTGTAACCTTCACAAATATTTATCTTGTTATAGGCCCGTTTCCTCAACCTGCATTTCCTTTTCCTTTCTAAGCTTTCTTCTATAGACAATCTTAGAAAGATTAATACTTATTTCATATAAAATTAAAAGCGGTATGCTCACAATAATATCAGACATTAAATCTGGCGGTGAAATCAATACTGATATAACAATTAGCACAAAATAAGCATACTTCCTTATTTTCGTCAGCACATACGGATTGATGATACCCATAGATGTGAGAAACATTGCTACAACAGGAAGCTCAAATAGAATACCAAATGGTAACGTCATATGAAAAATAAATTTAAAATATTTATCGACAGTAAAGCTGGTTTCCATCATACCTGCACTTAAGTTTGTTAAAAAGTTAAACATAGTTGGAAGTATGACGAAATATCCAAAACAAAGACCTACAATAAATAATACGAATAGGGCTGGAATATATGAAAGAGTAATCTTTCTCTCCTTTGGCACCAATCCCGGTTTTACAAATTGCCATATTTGTAAAGCAATGACGGGAATTGTCCCTGCAAATGCAATCACTGTAGCAATCGTAAAGTAAACCCAAATAATATCGCTTGGCCCTAAAACTATCAGCTTTTGTTCCAGATCACGAACAAACCACCTATAAATATCATCTACGAAGACAAATCCGACGATAAAAAATGCGATGAAAGCTACAACAATAATGATGAGTCTCTTTCGTAATTCCTCTAAATGATCAATATAATTTAATTCTTTTTCGTTCATAGTCGTCCCCTGCCAGTTTCAATATCGAGAGCCCGCAGGCATTCTTGATAGTCATATAATCTACCCTTCATTCATCAAAAGAAAAAGTGCAAGACTTATCATCTTACACCTTATTTAAGTGCATTCTTTTTCTTTTCATCATCGAATTCTTCCATTACATCGTCTGTAAGCTCTCGAGTCGACTTTTTGAATTCTTTTAGTGTTTGTCCAGCAGCACGACCAATTTCAGGTAATTTCTTAGGACCGAAAACAATTAATGCTAATACGAGAATAATAATCAGTCCTGGAATCCCGATGTTTGATAGCATGAAAAACATCCCCTTTAAATAACTTTAAACCAATTTCATTATAGGCTTAAAGGAAATGTATAGTCAAATCAAAATTGGATAAAGAACTCCTTCTATTAAACAAGTAAATGAAAAAGGTTTTCATCATTATTAATGGCCTGATAGGAGAATCCCTTCCTGTCCATTCTTTCAATCAGCCCGCTATAATGTTCCTTATGTTTCAGTTCAATTCCTACTAATGCTGGTCCGCTGCCCTTATTATTTTTCTTCGTATATTCAAATCTGACAATATCATCCGTCGCTCCCAGTACTTCATCCAGAAATTCTCTAAGTGCACCTGCACGCTGAGGAAAATTGACAATGAAATAATATAGAAGACCTTCATATAATAAAGAGCGCTCTTTAATTTCCTGCATACGTTCGATATCATTATTGCCGCCGCTAATTACACAAACGATATTCTTTCCTTTGATTTCTTCTTTATATAAATCCAATGCTGCAATGGATAACGCCCCAGCTGGCTCAGCCACGATCGCATGTTCATTATACAGCTCGAGGATTGTCGTACAAACCTTTCCTTCAGGAACACTGAGGATATCCTCGATATGACGTTTACAAATATCAAAGGTCATTTCACCGACACGCTTCACTGCTGCTCCATCAATAAATTTATCGATTTCTTCGAGTGAAACCACTTTATTCATTCGAATAGATTCCTTCATTGAAGATGCGCCCTCCGGTTCTACTCCAATCATCTTCGTTAATGAGGAAACACTTTTTATGTATGTAGATAAGCCAGCCATCAATCCGCCACCGCCGATGCTCGCAAAAACAAAATCAAGCGGCTCATCGCAATCATTCAATATTTCTACCGCAACCGTTCCTTGTCCTGCAATGACATGCTCATCCTCAAAAGGATGAATGAATGCCCGATTTTCTGCATCACAACATTTCTCTGCTTCCAGAAATGAATCATCAAATGTATCTCCTACTAAAATGATTTCAATTGCATCTTTCCCAAACAGCTCTACTTGGCTGACCTTTTGCCTCGGTGTCGTAGCGGGCATGAATATTTTCCCATGAACACCTAATTTACCGCAGGCATATGCCACACCCTGTGCATGATTCCCCGCACTCGCACATACAACACCGTTCTTTAGCTGATCCTTATTCAAGGAAATCATAGAATAATAAGCCCCTCTAAGCTTAAAGGAGCGAACATGTTGAAGGTCTTCTCTCTTCAAGTAAACATTGCAGCCGTATTTCTCTGATAAACGATTGTTTTTTTGCAGCGGCGTATGGGCAACAATATCTTTTAGATGCTGATAAGCAATCAATATATCCTCCAATTGCACCATTCTATCTTTCACTGCCTTCTGTTCCATCTGTGTCATCCTCTTTTCTTTGCCTGTTTAATTTGTACATTATAACATGATAATCAACTTTATCAATTATATTTTTGTAAAATTTTAATTTTTTAAAACAATCCGTTTAATGCCGTTTCCTATTATACTATTGATGGTTTAATTCCACTTTTCTCCATAATAAGAATAGCGCAAGCTCCTTGCTCATCGCCGAACAAGCGCAGAATGACTTGTGCTTGGCGCTGGACATTTTTCTAATTGAAAAATTTATACATTTTATCTTTAAATAAAAATCGTTGCTCTATAATAGAGCAACGATTGAGATTGTAGACAAACTCATATCAATTTATGAAAAAGAGTGGCATGGGATTTTCCGAAGCTTACCGCTCGCTTTTCACGGGCTGTTTCCTCGCTACGCTTCTGCAAAGTCCCGCCTGTCTCGCCTCTCCCCCAGGTGTCGAACGGTCGCTTCTCCAAATCCAAGAAAGTTGGCTTACTTTAACTTTTGTCGACTTGCTGATAAGTTGCTCTATGATCTGAACAACGATCTTTCAAATCATATTAAGTAATATCTTTTACCAAGAAGGTCGCAATCTCTGGAAAGAATGATAACAGTACAATAAACAGAATCATAATAATAGCATACGGGACAACGCCTTTTACAATTTCACTAATCGTATTGTTTCGATCCAGTCCCTTCAAGACAAATAAGTTCAATCCTACCGGAGGTGTAATCAATGCTAACTCCATATTGACAACCATAATGATGGCAAACCAGATGGGGTCAAATCCTAGAGCCATAATAATAGGATAAAGGATTGGCAAAGTGATAACTAATATCGATATCGTCTCTAAAAACATTCCAAGTAGCAATAACGCAATGTTAATTAAGATGAAAATAATCCAAGGTGAAATATTTTGTTCAGTTGCAAATGCTGTAATTGTTTGCGGGATTTGCAAAACCGTCATGATATAGCCTAAGAGCATCGCCCCGACGATGATGAGTAATATCATGGCATTCGTTTTCACCGTCGAGATGATAATGTTTTTAAAATTTGCCATGGTTAAATTACGATAAATAAACGCGGCGATAGCAAAGCTGGCTACAACACCAACTGCAGCCGCCTCTGTAGGAGTGAATAATCCAGTATATATTCCACCTATTACAATCGCTGGCAAAAGCAGTCCCCATATTGCTTTTCTAGAAGCATCTAAACGCTCAGGCCATGTGGCAGCTGCTTCTCTTATATTTCTAGATTGATAGGCTGAAAAAATCATAAAAAACAAGGTTAAGAGTAAACCAGGGATAATCCCAGCTATAAATAATTTACCTATCGATTCCCCTGTTACTGAGCCGTAAATAATCATTGGTACACTAGGAGGAATGAGTATACCTAATGTGCCGCCGGCTGCTAAAAGTCCTAACACCCTTCGCTTATTATAACCACGCTTGACCATTTCAGGTAAAGCCACAGCGCCGACTGTAACTGCAGTCGCTACACTTGAACCAGATATCGCCGAGAAGATTGCACAGCAAAATAACGTAGCAATTGCTAGACCTCCAGGGAAATGCCTAAACCATTTGCTCGCCATCTCATAGAGGTCTTTACCTACCCCGCTAACCACGAGAACTTGGCTCATTAAAACATACATTGGCAAGGCTGTTAAAGAAAAATCATCAAGCGCTTTATACGATATGATTGGAATTTGCATGAATGCAAAGGTTCCGCCATTGAAAAAGTACATACCTGCAACAGCAATTAATGCGAGTGAAAATGCGACAGGCAACCCGATTAATAATAATACGCTTAGCCCACCTGCAAAAAAAAGATTCAAATGTGTTCCCCTCCTTTGTGAATCCCCCCATCAATGATTTGCATAATAAATGCTAAACATAATAATATGCCGCCAAGCGGAAGCAATAATTCCGGCAAATACATGGGAATTCGGAGTAAAGAAGCAGAAGTAACGCCTAATTCAAACGTTTTCATTACATGATGAAATCCATAAAAGGTGAAAATTAGACTAAAAACAAGACCTAATGCGTTTGATAAATAGGCTAAAATCGTTTTGAATTGATCGTTAACATTGTTCACTATAAGATCAACAGTAATATGCGAGTAGGTTCTAACTGCGTAGGCGCTCCCGAAAAAACAGCTTCCAATAATAGCATAAATCGATAGCTCCGTTGCCCATATTGTTGGTTGCCCTAAAACCGTTCTGGATATGATTTCAAAGAAGATCATAAATGTAGCGACTATAATGAAGAGCCCTGATATGTATGCTCCCATTGTTATTAGATGATCGGTCAATTTATATAGCTTTTTCAACGCAGTTTCCTCCTAATCTACCATTTTTAATAATTCTTTTCCTATATTACCTGCATTATTTGAAAAAGCGTCCCACGCTGGTTTAGCGGCCTCTTTCCACATTGGAATATCTTCTTCAGGGACGACATAAACCTCCATACCCTTCTCTTCTAGCTGTTTGGCCGTCTTCTCATCCTCTATTTCTGCCTGAGTACGAATCCATGCCTCTGCTTCGGTAGCTGTTTCTGATAAGAGAAGTTGTGATTTCTCCGGTAGCTTATTCCAGAAATCCTTATTTACTGCTAAAATAAACTCTAAATATGCATAGTTATTAATTGTTAAATACTTGGTCACTTCATCATATTTTCTTTGAACCATTGCAGTGGTACCTGAAGTCGCTCCATCTACTGTACTTCTTTGCAAGGCCATGTACACTTCCCCTCCGCCCATGAAAACAGGTGAAGCCCCGTATGCTTTAATCATTTCTGACGGAATATCTCCTATACTTCTAATCTTTAAACCTTCGAAATCTGCAGGGGATTCTAAAGGACGTTTATTATTGGCAAATTGAGCAAAACCGTAATCGGCAAACATTAAGACCTTTGCTCCTTTTTCTTCCATTGAAGCTTTTAATTTATCCCCAAACTCACCATTCAATGCATCCCCTGCCTCTTCATATGTGTTAAATACGTATGGTACATCGAAAATACCCATTACCGGAACGGTGCTTGCCCATAAAGTAGAAGAGTTAACACCCATTTCAACTCCCCCTGTTAGAATGGATTGATTCATATCTTTGTCACTAAGTAATTGCCCTGCCGGATAAACTTGAACATTTATTGCACCACCTGATTTTTCTGTTACATCCTTAGCAAATTGCTCGACCCCTTTAGCTACATGGTGATCCTGTGGGAGGTTATAGGCTAAACGAATCGTTGCTTCTTCGTATCCTTCGCTATTCGTCTGCCCACTCCCTTGTGAAGTACTGTAAGAACTACACCCCGCCACAAAAGTAATTAAGATCAGCATTATCCCAAAAGACTTGATCCAGTTTCTCATCATATTCCTCCTCTAATCTACTCATATTGTGGTATTCAAATTTAAAAATAGCTCATTTCTTTACTTAGAAACCGCTTACAAAATATAAAAGATTCAATGTCTTGTCAAATCACACCATTCTTCTTTAGTTCATGCAATTTCTCATGATTAATATTTAAATATTCTTTAAATATCTCTTCGTTATGCTCACCTAGCTTAGGACCTATCCAATCTATTTCACCTGGTGTTTCCGAAAGCTTTGGTACAATACCAGGGACTAAAACCTTTTTCCCATCTGGTAAGCTAACCTCTTGCAGCATTTCCCTAGACAGATATTGTTCATCTTTCACAATTTCCTTAATACCATAAATTGGACCCACTGGAACCGAAACATCATCCAGCTTACTTTGAGCCTCAGATAATGAATGTTGTTTTGTCCACTGCTCAATCACTTTATCTATAAAATCAACATGGTCCGCTCTTCCTTGATTAGTTGAGAATACTGGATCCATGGCTATATCTTCTCTACCTATAGCCGTCATTAATCTCTGAAAGATTTTATCTCCGTTTCCGCCTATCACTAAAAAATTGCCATCAGCACATTCGTATGTATTTGAAGGTGCAATACCAGGCAGTGTACTTCCCGTTCGTTCTCTCACAGAGCCAGTCATATCGTATTCAGGAAGGATTCCCTCAAGAAGGCTAAAGACTGATTCATAAAGAGCTACATCAACAACCTGACCCTTTCCGTTGCTTGAATTGTCCCGCGCATATATGGCCATTAGAGTACCAATAACCGCATACAGGCCGGCCACTATATCTCCAAGTGCGATGCCAACTCTTACTGGTGGCAAATCTGGGTACCCCGTTAAATATCTCAATCCACCGATCGCCTCGGCCACACTGCCAAAACCTGGCTTCTCTTTATAAGGTCCGGTTTGACCATAACCAGAAACTCTTGTCATGATGATATCTGGATTCACTTTACGAAGCTCTTCTAACCCAAGCCCCCATTTCTCCAATGTCCCAGGCTTAAAGTTTTCTAGCACAACATCGACCTTTTCTGCTATTTGCTTAATAATTTCCTGACCGTTCTTATCACGCATATTGACAGTAATAGATTTTTTATTTCTTGATTGAACATACCACCAAAGTGAAGTATCCTTATGCATGACACGCCAATTCCTTAACGGATCGCCTTTGGTTGGCTCTTCAACTTTGATCACTTCCGCGCCAAACTCTGATAGAATCTTTCCCGCATATGGCGCAGCCACTAAATTACCTAATTCTAAAACCTTGATTCCCTCGAGTGGTTTCTTTTTAGTCATCTTTCTCCCTCCACCCCATGATTACTTAGCCTCATAAAGATAATGAAATCGTTTTCAATATGTTCCTTCATTAGCTTTTTAGCATCGTTCGCATCTTGATCAACAATTGCTTGAAAAATCCTTTGATGTTCATTAAATGCATCTGCAAAATGAAGTGGCTTCTCTTCTAATATTGATTTTCTATAAAAGCTATTGATACCCCTGAACTGATTAATGACTGTAATTAGAAAGGGATTTGCACTTGCTTTAACAACAGACTCATGAAAATTAACATTAATATCATGGATCTTTTTCATTCTCTTTTGTTCTGGGAGCCCTTCCATCTGCAGCAAGTGTGTACGAATCGTTTCAAGCTGCTCATTTGTTCGGCGCTGCGCAGCAAAATAAGCCGCCACAGGCTCCATTTCAACTCTGCACTCATATAAGTATTGAAAATCTTTGATTGAAGGTTTAACAACATTCACACCACCGGATTGATTCACGAGTAATAACCCATCTTTTTCAAGCATTCTTATTGCCTCTCGAATGGGACTTCGGCTTATGTTTAATGCCTCTGACACCTTACCTTCTACCAATCTCTCACCAGGCTTAAGCTCTCCTAGAATGATTTGTTCCTTCAAATAGTCATATACCTGTTCTTTTAATGTAACTCCTTTTTTTATTACACTAACGATGGATCTCACCTCTCACTTTTTGTCGACTGTATACAATATCACTTTTTATTAGAATAATCTAATAATTATAAATAGTCAAATGAATCATTACTTTTATGCGCAATTAAAAAGCTATCCAAAAAGGTTAATATTAACCACTACTGCCTAATTTAAAAATGCATTCTGTTAAATCAACTTTTATTTTCTCATTACTTTTTCAACCAAATTACATCTTTGGGAACCCCTTACGAAATGACACAGTGACAGGCGAACCGGTCACTAAGTGGTTAAACTAGTTACCTAATTGATACAATGACAAGCTGACCAGCTAAACTAATGCCCGGACTGATTCAAATATTCAATTACCATTTCGAGAAAGACCTCTAAAAACAAAAACGGTTGGAGGAAATTGATTAATTTCCTTCAACCGTTTTATTTACGGGACTTATACGACTGCACCTTTATCTTTTTCTTATTTACGCTGATAAATTTTAAACTCATAATCATACGGGTTTTTATCATCTTTTAACCCTTTTTCAGTGGAGAGGTTTTTCCAATCTGACAAATCTAATTCAGGAAAATAGGTATCTCCCGCAAATTGATGATGGATCATTGTCATATATAAATGATCAGAGAAAGGGAGAACAGATTTGAAAATTTCTGCTCCGCCAATTACAAAAACATCTTGATCTAGTTTATTGCTATAGTCGATCAATTCATCCAAGCTATTTAACACCGTTGCTCCCTCTGGAGAAAAATCCTTGTTTCTTGTGATAACAATATTTTCTCTCCCAGGGAGAGGACGGCCGATCGATTCCCAAGTTTTTCGCCCCATGGCAATTGGGTGTCCCATCGTCGTTCGCTTAAAGAACTTTAAATCCTCTGGTAAATGCCAAGGAAGCTCGTTATTAATGCCGATTACCCTGTTCTCATCCATTGCCCACATTAAAGATATCATACACTTACTGCTCCTTTAATATGTGGATGTGGATCATAAGCTTCCAATGAGAAATCCTCAAATTTAAAACTGAAGATATCCTTTACTTCAGGATTAATGATTAGTTTTGGCAAAGGTCTAACCTCTCTTGTTAATTGAAGATTGACTTGTTCGATATGATTTTGATAGATATGAACATCACCAAAGGTGTGAACAAACTCACCAGGCTCTAAGTCACAGGCTTGCGCGATCATATGCGTTAAAACGGCATACGAAGCGATATTGAAAGGCACGCCAAGGAATACATCGGCTGAGCGTTGATATAGCTGGCAGGATAGCTTGCCATCCGATACGTAAAATTGGAACAAGCAATGGCACGGAGCTAATGCCATTTTATCTAAGTCTCCTACGTTCCATGCATTGATGACAAGACGTCTAGAATCAGGATTGGTTTTAATTTGATGAATGAGATCGGTAATTTGGTCTACAGTATTTCCATCTGCTCCAGTCCATGAACGCCACTGATGCCCATAAACGGGGCCTAAATCACCATTTTCATCTGCCCACTCGTTCCAGATACGCACACCATTGTCTTGAAGATACTTCACATTCGTATCTCCATTTAAAAACCATAGAAGCTCATGAATAATTGATCTTAAATGTAGTTTTTTAGTTGTAAGAAGAGGAAACCCTTCTTGTAAATTAAAACGCATTTGATAGCCGAATGTACTGATTGTACCTGTACCTGTTCGATCCTCTTTTTTTGTTCCATTTTGTAAAACATGTTCACAAAGCTGTAAGTATTGTTTCATTTTTTCACACAACCTTTTTTATAGTTACTCGTATTATTCTATCGTATTTTATAATGAGTAGCGAAAATTTTTATAAATTTTTTATGAAAGAAAATGATTTCGGTGCGTGCTGGTATAAGAAGCTCCTGCTCGCAGCATCTAAATAATACAACGCAAACACTTCTGCGAAATATTCTTCTGGGAAAGTAGCAAAGTAAGCATGACCAGGAAACAGCTTTTCACGTTCCTCTTTCCAAATCGATTGGAAGGCTTGATTAAAACGGATCCCATCATATACATATCGATCGATTGAATGAGCAAGCTCATGGAGCTCTAAATTAATTGTGCCATGCCCTTTGCCTTTCTCACTAAATCCAATCTTAACAAGAACGGTTTTTCCGCCACCCATTCCAGGCACTTCATCCCAAGTAAGTCCACTCTTATAACCTCGTGGAATGATGCCAGCAAGATGACTGGCTGTCGGATTTTCAGTTAACCTTCCTGAGAATAGCTTAATCTGAATATTCTCCTTAACGATCTTAGTAAGGAGTGCAGACGGCAAGTGGTCAATTCTGCTAATTATCTTTGCAGCTTCACTTTCATCAAAAGGCTCTACAGGTAACAAAAAAATGTCGCCTATTTGTTTCGGAGATTGCAGCTCTAAAGAGGATTTCAAGGAAGAAGACGCAGGGAAATCCTTAAATCTAATTGCACCGATATCTGCCTGTGAACTTCCCATTAAGGCTAATGAGACAGCAAGGATAAGTACGATATATAGCATTTTTTTCATAAATGATGCACTCCTTCCCGTCAGCCTTACCAAGTGTAAATAAGCTCTATTATGCTAATAATATCTTAAATTATAACATATGAAATCTGCTATTAAACGGGAGGAGGGTTATTAATAATTGGAAAACTGAGGAATCAATAGGAGAAGGCGAACGAAACGATTGGCCTTTTATCTTGGTCAGGCCCGGACTTTTTCTGATGAGAGAATAACCTAATCTACGTGCTCCTTAGAATATGTTGTAATATTTTCAGCACAACATAGAGTTAGAGCGATGGCTTTAAGTAAATATGAACGTCTTATGCTAAACGATATTCTTGGATTATTTCCGTGTAAATAAACACACTTACTTAAGGAAAAATTCTTATCTATAAAAAAAAGCTGGCAGAGAAAGGATATAACCCTTTCTCTGCCAGCTTTGCATTATGCGTATGAGCGGACGATTTCACTTAGGCCAGGTGCAGTTGTTCCAGTACCTACAGCTGCGAATTTCCAGTCATCTCCATTGCGGTAAATTTCACCTACTACTAGGCTGGTTTTTCCGCTGTAGTTTTCTGTTAAGTTAAAGTGGATGATTTCTTGATTATTTGCAGAGTTAACGATGCGAATAAAAGCATTTTCAATCATTCCAAAGTGCTGTTTACGTTTTACGCAATCATAGATATTAACAATGAATACAAGTTTTTGAATAGTAGTTGGAATTTTGTTTAAATCAATGAGAATTTGCTCATCATCGCCGTCTCCATCACCTGTTAAGTTATCTCCAGTATGCTGGATGCTACCGTCATTACTTTTTAAATTTCCAAAGTATACAACATCTTTATTATTTTTCAATTTATCATTTTCACCGAGCATGATAACTGAGGCATCACAGTCGATATTTGGACCGCCACCGCCTCCGAATAATGAGCTTAATATGCCGCCACCGCTTTTAGTTTGAACCGGATCCCAACCTAACCCAACTAAAATCTTTGATAAGCCTGGGTTTCCTTTTGTTAAATCTACTCTTTGACCTTTTTGTAAATTGATAGCCATCCTTAGTCACCTCGTATATTATTTATCTATCTCTATCTATTCCATTAACCTTGATTTTTCATTTTTTTGAAATTATCTTGAAGCTGCTCTAGTTTCTTCGTACCTTCTGCACGTAAGCGACGGTTTTCTTCTTCGATTGATTTTGTCTCTTGCATACCTTTCATGATAATATTCCAAGATTCTTCAATCGTTTCTACCTTGATGCTTGGTCCACCCGCAAGTCGCGCAATATCAGTGCTTTGAGTTGAGATGTTTTGGGCATTTCTTACGAGCATTTCATTTGTCCTTCTGTCTAGCTCACTCATTGAATCTGCAACAAGCTTTTGACGTTTTGCAGCCATCGCTTGAATTAAGCCATTTTTAAAAATAGGGATTGTCGTTACAAACGCTGAATTTATCTTTCCAATTAACTTCGTATTTCCTCGTTGCAGCATACGAATCTGCGGAGCAGTTTGCAATGCAACCATTTTTGCCATTTCGAGATCATATACCCTTTGTTCAAGAAGCTCGACAGCATTTCTTAAAGTATCTAATTGCATCGTTGCCATTTGATCACCAGCAGCCGCGCGAGATTCAAGTTGTGGAAGCTGATTTGCTTTTAACTCATCTGATTTTAATTGTCCAGCTACCGCATACTTCTCTAATGATAAATAATATTGATAGTTTTCTTCATACATTTGATCAAGCGTGGTTGTGGATTCGACCATTTCACTTTGGTACTTGGAGATCTCGACATAGATTTTATCGATTTCCTGGCCCATTGTTTGATACTTTCCAAACAATTTTTCTACGAGCTTTTCTCCTCTTTTAAACAATTTGCCTAAAAATCCGCCTTTATCCTGTTCGAAATCCTTTGCATCGAACTTATCCATAATCTTTCCAAGCTGCTTTAGTAACTCGCCTGAATCCTCTACCTTCGTTGTTCTCATATTGTTTAAGATTTGATCAGAGAATCCAGAGATTTGCTGTGCTGGCTCTTTACCAAATTCTAATATTTGAATTTGATCTCTTTCATCAATTGAGCTGGCTAAAGACTGCACTTCCGTATTTTGTCGGAGCGCCAGTTTAATTTCACTCGCACTTGCTTCTGTCAATTTTTCTTCAGGATTTGTTTTTATTAAATCTAGATTGGGTTGAACTGTATTCATTTATCTATCTCCTTTAGAATTTTTTAAATATCTTGGTAATTGCACTTTTCAAAATCGATGGTTCTTTAAATTCTTGTTCAAATACGACATCCTCTAACCAATGGGTATCGTATAATCTCTCGTCAATGAAGTTCTCTACATCATTATGTCCCGCAGGGTTATAAATGACGATGTCTACACCAAACTGATTCAGTAATAGCAATAATACAGCATCTGTTCTCCCCATCATCCCATCCATTTCATTATTATAAAGGATGAATGTTGGTACATCCTGAGAATAATCAAATTTTTGAAAGAGTTGAATCATCCTTGGAGGAATTTGCATGCTTTGTGCAAATAAATAAATTTTCACATCTTCCTCTGATTCTTGAGAAAGCGGCTTTAATAAAGGCCGGGCACACATATTTCGGATAGCCATGGCGATTCCATTCTGCAACCCATTCGGTAAATGCTTAAATTTCCAATAATGAGAAGCAATGATTTTTTGCGGATCAGGCAATCCACCCTGATCTAGCGAATTGCGATAGTGATAACGAAAGTCATTATTCATGCTATTTGAGAATGGTAGTCTTTTTGCCATCAAACAGTTTTCGTATTCGATGATGGCATGTAAACGATCCCAATATTCCTTGCGGTTCTTACTCACACCTTGAATCTTAGAAAATATGGTAGGAATTTTCACCTGCCCATTTTTCACCTCAAAGTTAGGACGTATCATTGCCTTTTCTTTGAGGAGGAGAAATAGCTCATCATAGGTTGTTTTTAACGTGACTGATGAAGGTGTATAATCCCTGAGCTGCCAAGGTTTATATAGACCTGATCCTTCATGGTTGAGAATCGTCTCTATTTCCTTAGATGCTCTATAGGCTACAGTTGATTTCCTTCTTCTTTTTTCAGTTGGGAATGGCTCTGCTTCCTTCTTATTCGGCAAAGAATGTACGAGTGATCCTTCAAGATTTACAGCTGGATCAGCAAAGACATCTTCCCCTGAAGGAGAAACTGCCAGAATATCACAACCAAGTCTTTGCAGATAGTATAGGAAATAAAAATGGGTTTTCTTTGCATTGCCATACCATATGAATTTCGGTAATTCAATTTCTGGATTGCATGATGTTAATTTGTCACCTACATGGTTTTTAGACCATTTAATGGTATCAGTCAATACTCTCCGCAATTCAGGGCTTTTTAAACCGCTAGTTTCCTTTTCATCAAAGAGCTTTAACATATCCATCATTGCTTCTCTAATTTTCCTATGAATGGCTGGGTTGGATGATTTCAGCAATAGCTGATCTCCATCAAGAAAAGCGACAAACCGATTGATAGATAATTTTTGATCTTGATTGATATTCAACACTTTCTGGATCGCCTGAAACTGCTGATTATCCATTGTTTTATCCAAAGTGTCGTCACTTAACAAAGTCAAGGGCTGCTGTTCGCGATTGACGAAGTCAAATAAAAGGTTGAAGTATTCATCCTCGTCAAAAGGAACACCTAAAAACCTTGCGACAATCTGGCCAGTATGTAAGGTCCTATCTCTCATTTCAAACAGCGGTCTCTCTTTAATTGGCTTATCAAGCTGCTCTGGATAGGTTTCAAAAGTAACCGGTATAATATGATTCTTTATATGGCTGTAAGATGCATTCATTTTTTTAATCCCTTCCCTTTTAAAGCGAAAGATTGTTCCTTAATAATAAGTCTCACCGGTCATTATATACACTTGGAGAATTCATTCGCGCGTGTATATAAATCAGTAAATAAAGAAAATCTTATAGTATTAGTTTAGTTACTACTATCATATCACACGAATTTACTGTTTTCTTAATGCTTATTAGTTTTCTACGTACTTGCATCGAAAAAGGTTTCACCGTTTTTCACCAATGAGCCCATCCCAGCATATATTTTCATTATCAATACAGACGCTGGAATACGAAAAGGATGGTTTACTATGAGGTTATTATATAAGAAATCAAGACTACCGAACATTGATGATGAATTACATGCAATCGAGTCGGTAGTAAGCTCAAACTTTTTTGTGTTGTTTGATTTATTTTTCTGGTCATCATTCCTTACAATATTCCTCTACCCTATACATCAGTCACTGTTCCTAGCTGGAATCGTTTTTGTCTGTTTTTACGCGTTTGGTGCATGCCTCTATTGTCTCTTAAGCAAGCTGCTGGCTGATTCATAAATTTCCCGGTATGAATGCAACTTCTCTTCAATCGATTGAAGCAATTCCTCTGTCGCCTGCATACCCTTTTCCGCTGTAAATTCATAGATTCTCCCAGACTGGATAAGGCTAGCAAGCTCTCCATGAATTGGAACAAATGAATGATCACATTCTTGCAAAAAATCATCATCTAATAATGAATCTCCAGCCCCATAGGAGATGCTGATATTTTCTCTTTCTTTTATAAAATTTACAGCTTTCCCTTTACTGATTGGGTTTGGCATAAAGTATATTTTTCGTCCCTGCAAGGATATTCGCCAACCTTCGGAAAAGGCAAATTGCGAAAGCTCATGAACAGTGTTTGCTGGAAGGGGGTCAGCCAAAATATAATAGAAAAATAAACCATCAGCTACCTTTCTGATGCCATCAATTGAAAATTGGTGGATATCCTTCATTAATGCTTCTATATCTAAGCATTCATCGCTTAACCTTCTTAACACAAGCTGATGCCACTCATTAAGAATTTTCCCTTTATAGCAGATGTTTGCACCATTAGACGTGATTGCATAGGTAATGGGCAGCTGAAGATCAATTCTGTTATATTGCTCTGGCGTCCTGGTTGTTACAGGGACAAAAAGCACTTCCTTAGCAATATTATGCAGTGTTTCCAGTGAAGATTTCGTTATATATGCCATTTCCTCACCATTTTGGAACTCAACTGGTAAAATGTCTAGACGACCTTCCTCTTGGAACTCTGCTAAAGCCCGCTTTGAATAAATAAGCGTTCTGTCTAAATCACTGGCAAACAGCATCATGCATCTTGACCCACCTTCTTAATTAAACCGCAGCAAGTGTAAGACATGTTTGGATAATACTCAATCTCAACACCGCGTTCTTTGGCAAGCGCCAATATGTGACGCACATAAGGGCTATCCTTTTCCTTCATTAGGATTTTCCATGGAACCCTCCTAAGTAAAACTCTCGTTGTTTCACCTACTCCAGGCTTAACAAAATGGGAGGATTCAATCATAAATTCCTTTTGAATCCTTTTTGCCTCATCCATCCCTTTAAAAGAAACTTCCTGCACGTGATCCATTAGTTTGACAGCGGTTCTTTCTGCATCTGCTTCGATTTGTGGAAACAAGGCAGAAACGATATCAAGGTATTCGTTTGACACATCCGCATCCATTAATTCTTTATAAAACTTTGCTCCATGAAAATCCAGTACTCCTATAAGCTGATCATTTAATACCGTCCGACTGACAAGACCGGACACAGTTGAATTTAGGCAAGCACTCGGAATAAGAAAATCCTCTCTCGTACCAAACATCGTTGTACAATGACCTGGATCAGCCAGAACTGCAAGTGTGTCATCAAGTTTAATGCCATATCTTTCTTCAAATAGGCTGCATGCTTTGGTTAACTCAATAGAAATCGCTCCCTTACCTGTCCAACCATCAATAAATTGAATCTCTTTACCTGGGTGGTTTTGCAGAATATAATGGAGAGCATTTTCATCAATTCCTCTATCTCTAATAATAGAAATACTATAGTGGGGAAGATCAATTTGGTATTTCTGTTTTAGATACCTTTTGATCATAATACCAATTGGTGTACCGGCACGGGCCAATGAAACGAGAACGGTCTGACTGCCTTTTTTACTTAATATCTGCTCTGCAACAATTCCAGTGCATAACGCAACCTTCAGCTTATATTCTTGAAGTGTTTCATGAAATAATTGCAAGTAAGGGGCTGGAGGCTGGTATTCTATGGGAAGCGTTTCACTATAATGCTGGCCTGATTGTATCGCCTTTTCCCGTTGCTCTGTCTTACCTTCAAGCTGGAAGGTACTCAAATCCTTAAGTAGAAAAATAACATCATCTTGAGCATAAGATCCAAAATGGCTTTTTTTCTCCATTTGATGCATTAAGGTTTTCCCCCTTTAAAATAGACTATTTTAACATTGGGTGTTTCTGTTTTTTCTAACTCTGCTAAAAATGGTGCAAGCTTTTCTTTTGTAATTGCTCTTTCAAAGAAAACAAATATTTCATCATATTCTTTAGGAGGGATATTATATACAAATTGAGCGATTTGCTGATCATCAGGATTAGGAAAGGATAGGCCGAATTTCGCCCCATAATCCTTCTGATTCAACGTGTAGATCGGGCTTCTCGTTGTACTATGATAGCTTACACCGTCCCCCATCATACTTGCGATTTTCATGGGGATATACATAAATTCACCCGTGCCCAAACAGAGGGTATTTAAACCTGTCCTAGATTGGTTCAACTCTTCAGCAATTGTTTCTAGCCTTAGATGAATAGAGGCGTTTTCTGTGGCATGCAGTCCAAATCTGCCCGTCTCTCTCATATAAGGAATTGATTTCTCGACACCATCTAGTGTGACTGAAACTTGTTCCACACCCTCTAATTCTTGTGGAAATATTTCTTCTAGGTAGATTTCTTCTATGAATGGAGTCACTTGCGATTGATTATAGTCAGTTATTTGTTGATTTCCTGGCTCAGGGGCACCGTCAACCTCTATGGTACCGCTCAGCAAGCTTACAGCTTTTATCCTAATTCCTAGCTCTTGCTCGAGCAGTGCAAATTGTTTCTTATGATCATCCGAACGCCAATCTAATATGGAAACAACCGAATAAGTGGTTCTTGGATATTTTTCTTGAATCGACCGGATGATATTTATTGCCGTTTTACCAGTCGTCATTTCATCGTCGACTAAAATAATCTCCCTGCTATTATCCAGCAAAACCTCTGGAATGTAGGAGCGGTGGGAGGTTGCATGTGAATGCTCCTCTTCAAAGTTGATGACTGATGTCTGACTTTTTAAAATCTCCCTTGTTGTGTGAAAGAAATCTGCCTGAGTAAACGATTGGTAAAAAGCATGTCCTAACGCTGTTGCAGTTTCAGCAAATCCAATAATGACAGGATTAATACCTTCACCGATGAATGGAGAATCATCTATCACTTTATGCTCTCCTGATAAATAGCTAAGCCATTCTTCTTTTTTACCAATCTCTTTGTCATACACAGCTTCCATATATCGATTCGCAAGTAAGAGGCCTGTGGCCAGCCCTGTTGCAGGGTTAATCGGGATGTGCTTGCCTAATAGTTTACTAACGAATAAGAAGGATCTTTTTTTATTCATTCTTGCAGCCATCTCAAATAGTTCTTCTAATTTCAGCCCATATGGATTGTCAGTTATTTGTATATGAACCTTCAACTGACTGAGAATGTCCAGTGTGGATTTCTGATTGCAGCAAGTCAATGTACGTGAATTCTTCATGAAGCACCCCATAGATTCTTGATTTTAAAAGGATTCTTTGTGCCCAATAATAATGCGGCTTAATCTCATTCATTTTATTTGAAAAGGCACTCTTTAATACACCCTTTTCCCCAGCAGCTTGATCTATAATGCTTTTGGCATCAAGATACTCTTCATAGTTGATTGTATTCAATGCCTGGACAGGCTTAATATGGGTTGGATGAATAATTGTTTTCCCTGTTATTCCATTCGTGATATCCATCAAAATTTCCTTGATAAAGCCATCCATCTGACTATTAATTAATTCTGATCTAAAATTTACTCCTTCTTCACCATACCGTTCTCTGAAAGGCGTTCTCCGAAGCTGTGGTTTAAGCATTCTCTCTTTCGATGCAAAATGCTCCCACACTGGTCCTGAAACAACATACGCCTTATCGGACCTTAAAAAGATATTCAAAATATCGGCTATACAGTCATTAATAACTGCAATATCATATACGGTTGTATCCGTGTTTCTTCTAATTCCATATAGTCCGCAAAAATCAGTGGCTCCCATTCTTACATTAAGAACTAAATCATAATAATCATCGAGAATAGACTTAATTAATATCAGTTCATTCATTCTTGTCTCTTTAAAAATAATATTCTTTGTTTCTAAAATGGGCATTACGTATAGGGAATGGCCTTGTTTGTTTAATTGCGAGACTTGTTCTAAGATCCTTTTTCCGAAATCAGGTGAAAACTTCGGAATAACTATGCCAGTCAATAATCCCCATTCCTCTTGAAGACAATCTCTCAGCCGTAACAGTTGCTCATTGTTTCTTATTCTAATAAATATCAGCGGCAAATCATCCAAAGAAACATAGCCTTTTGAAATATCACAATAAAGCTTTTGAAGTTCATTTTGGAGAAGCTGCTCTGCTCTTTCTACCTCATTGTCCCCGATAGAGTCTTCAAGGCAAATGACGATTGATGTTAATCCTGCATGTTTTTTTGTTACTAAATCCTGATGAATATTCGGTCTTGTTGCAGGCATGTATAAGGTAGCGCCTAGGGCATAAGATAATACTTCTTTGCTTGTATGTTTGTTGAACGATTCTGGCTCCTTATAGAAGAGCTTTCTCTTTTCTTCATTTGAAAGATCAACAAATAACCTCATATACCTTCTCCTTTCTCAAATAAATCAGTTTTAACGTGATCTATTTGCTATATGAAATGTCCTATATTATTGGAAAATCACTGGATATACTGATCTCTTATCCAACTGCAGACCCATTAATATGAACGTAATTTTACTATTTTATTTAAAATGAATAAAAGAAAAGGGAGATGACACAATCGTCAGTCCCTTTTTCCACACTTGATGTCTACTCTATTATTCTCTTTTCATTCAACCTGTAGCTTCTTTTTTCTTATTCCTTGCATGCACAATAAACGTGATTGCAAATACAATGATAAGAACGAAGAAGAAATAGATGTGATCAATATGAATACCTGCTGCGCTTAGTAACATCTTTAACGCGATCAATAGAATCAGGATATATGAGCTTGTTTCCAATTCTGGAACACGATCGATCAGCCTTAGGAACACCCCTGCCACTCCACGCATCATGATAATACCTAACATACCACCGACTAGAAGAACCCAGATTTCTTGACTGACACCAAGTGCCGCTAAAATGCTGTCGATA
Organism: Cytobacillus purgationiresistens; assembly: GCF_030813235.1. Taxonomy (GTDB): domain Bacteria; phylum Bacillota; class Bacilli; order Bacillales; family Cytobacillaceae; genus Cytobacillus; species Cytobacillus purgationiresistens. Next base: position 47,239 of record NZ_JAUSUB010000019.1, read on the forward strand.
GAAAATGCAATATCCATTAATTCAACAGCGATAACCGTTCCCCAAAATGTACCAAATAAACGAATCAGCAGACCTCGTTGATTAATACCTTTTAGTTCTTCTTCGTCACCGGCTTCTTCAGCTCTTTTCTTATCTATGAAATACTTGATGGCCAGCCATGCTAGATAGCCTGCTCCAAGCACTTTTATCCACCAAAATTCTATTAAATAAACACCGACTCCTATGGCTAAGAAACGGAAGAAATATGCACCTAACAATCCATAAAACAAAGCTTTCTTTCGCTGCTGGGGCGGAAGATGTTTAACCATTACTGCCAATACTAGTGCATTGTCAGCTGATAATAGCCCTTCTAAAATAACCAGAGTACCAATTAGTGCCCAGCTTTCTGGTCTAGATAGAGCCTCTACCCACATTTCCCAATTAAAAAATTGGGCGTAGGTATGCAAAATTCCATCGATAATCGCCATTCGTGTAAGATCCTCCTGAAATAAATGAATTTTATTTTGTTAGAGATAATTATATCAAACCTCTATATCAATATATCAAGTTTCTCTTTTATTTCATATCTAATATTTTCATAATCAGATAAAATCTCCAATTAAGATAAAACACCCATTAACACATTCTAACATGCATTAATGGATAAGGTAGAATACGAAAAATATGGATGTTTTGGCTTAATATGTACTGCATGCCATAAATATCACTAGGATCAGCCTTGTTATATTGCTAGAGTTTCTCTTAATAAGTTATACGGTGGACATTTAAATAAGTTTCATGATTATTGATATTTATTTTTGCTATTTAGCTCATCCATTTTGGAGGTGTGTTTTTATCCCAATATATAGCACCTAGATCATGATGCGTTTGAAATTGATCATGATAAGTATGATAGTGGAAATTAAACCAATAGCCTTGTTGCGGCGGATGATCTCTTCTAACGTGAAAGCGTATCACATCTTCATTTTTCCCTTCATCCGCAATATGAAATATTTTTTCTGACATTCCGCCTGTAGCGGTTTCAGAAATCTTCAAGTTAACCAGACTTTCTTCTGGAAATTGATAGGCCACTTCCCCAATGGCTTTTTCAATATTAGGAAGAATGATTTCATTGAATTCATTTTCAATCATTGGTTTAATTTTCACACCAAATTTATCAAATGATTGCTGTTCTGCCGTTTTTACCATTTGACTAATAAATGCCTCCTTAGTAATGAATGGCTGATCTTCTTCCGTTTCAAATTCCGAATGATGATGGTCGCCATCTGAAAAAATAGCCTTTTTTGGCGACTTATCTGAATTCGTATTCTCAAATAATAAATCCTGTGATGGGGTAACCATTCCAAATGTCAAGATGGTTACCATGACAACCAACGATTTGCGCAGCCATTTAGGCATCTAAGTCACCTCCAAAACCTATTTTGTATGAACCCCCGTTAAAATTCCGCTTTTTTGAATGCGTTGAACGACTTCTAATAATGTCTCTTCTGATTGAACTATTCCCATTCTCACAAAGCCTTCTCCCCATTTTCCGAAGGCATTGCCTGGAGTTACAACCACATTTGCCCGTTCTATTAGTTCCAATGCAAATGCCTTTGATTCAAAACCTTCAGGCAGCTTTGCCCAAATGAACATGGAGCCCTTAGGCATAGCCACATTCCAGCCAAGCTCCCTCAATCCATTCACAAACAAATCTCTTCTTGTTTTATAAACGCGTCTCAGATTATCCAAAAAATCAGATTCATCCGTTAATGCTTGTGCTGCAGCAGCTTGGATAGGATAGAATACGCCATAATCCAAATTGGATTTTAGATTGCTTAAAAGGGCTATAACTTCTTTGTTTCCTGCAGCATATGCCACTCTGCAGCCTGCCATATTAAAACTTTTAGACAAAGAATTCATTTCAATTCCAACATCCATCGCCCCATCTACAGATAGGAAACTGATTGGTCTTTCCTCAAAATAGAGCTCCGAATAGGCAAAATCATGCAAAATAACAATATTATGTTCTTTTGCAAATGCAATCGCTTCTTTAAAAAATGCTTCAGTAGCAAGTGCTGGCACTGGATTACCTGGGTAATTAAGGATCATCAATTTTGCTTTTTTACACACCTCAATCGGAACTTCCGTAAATTCCGGTAAAAAGTCATTTTCTTCTTTTAATGGCATCGGATAAAGCTGACCGCCAGCTAAGTTTACACCTGCTTCATAAGCGGTATAACCGGGATCCGGAACAAGCACAATATCCCCTGGGTCACATAGAACCATCGGCAAATGGACTAAACCATCTTGAGATCCCATAAGAAGTGTTACCTCTTTTTTTAAATCAAGATCCACCTGATATTTGCGATGATAATATTTAGTGACCGCTTCATGAAACGCATCAGTACCCTTTAATGTATAGCCGTATAAATGAGGGTTACTTGTCATTTCACTCATCGCCGCTGTTATGTATGAAGGCGGTGGGAGATCAGGGCTTCCAACACTTAAATCAATCATTGAGATACCTTTAGAAATTTTCGAATGTTTGATCTCTGCTAGTTCTGAAAAAATGCTTTCTTGAAATGACTGCATTCTTGTTGCCATTTTTATATTCATAATTATTCCTCACTATTATTCTCTTATACCTGTATTCTACCATAATCTGATATAATAAATATAATCATTAAGCATGATTAATATAAGAATTTTTTGGGGATACATACAATAAAGGAGGGTGATTTGTTTGGACACAAGCTGGATAGCTGTCGGGGGCAGTTTTTTATTACTTATATATTTCGTTTACCTTTCATTTGCAGATTAATGACAGGAATGGAGCAATTGATGCTTCATTCCTTTTTTTATTTCTTTTTGAGTATCCCATAATGAAATTTCGCCGTTTTTCTTTTATAAACCTCGAATGAAAATTGGTCAAAACGACTGCTGCGAAAGTGATCCTTCAACACTACTCTATCCCTTGTTACCCTTAAAGCCTCTTGTACAAGCGCCTCTGTCAGCCCCTCATACACAGCAAATCCCCTTAACGCACCGATTCCCTCTGATTCAGGAATATCTGTTTCAAACATTGGGTCAAAATAGATGCAATCATAACTATTATCAGGCTGTTCTTGCAAATATGGCAGCGAATGCGTGTTAATCACTTCCACTCTATTCATCGCTTCATTCATTTCTCTATCGCCTGTATCCCATTTATGCAAACCATCCGTTACTATATACGCGACAGCAGGGTTGCCCTCAAGACCCGTCACTTTACCGGTATGACCTACTGCAAAACTTGCAATAATACTGTCTGATGCCAGCCCAAGTGTACAATCAAGCAGTGTTTTTCCCAATCCTAAATTAGTTGCTTCAATCAATGGATCGTGCTCATCGCGTTTTAATCTCTTCATTCGGAACATTGCGGAGCTTGGGTGGAAAAAGAAAGGCTGGGTCTTACCCTTGGCGTATATTTCAAGCCTGTTTTTGCCAACCACAAAACAATCTGTTTCTTCTCGTTCCTGCAGCTCGGTAACAGAAGATTTATTCCGGGCAACATATTTAACATTTAGTTTTCCTGCGATTTGTTTCGCCTCGGCTATCTTCGATTCATTCGTTCTTCCAGAGGTAGTAATAAACATCTATGCACCTACTTTAAAAATAAATCTATTTAAACTATATTACCATAGAAAAAGGAGTATCAGCAGATACCCCCTTTCTAAATTATAGATGATTATTGAACGCTACAAGTAAGTTATCCATGATTTCTTCCATTGAGTGATCCTCAATATCATGACGCGGAATAAAATGCACAACTTCTTTCCCTTTCATCAGAGCCATAGATGGTGAGGAAGGTTCAATTCCCTCAAAATATTCTCTCATTTTCGCTGTAGCTTCTTTATCTTGACCAGCAAATACAGTCACTAGCTGATCGGGTTTCTTCTCAGCATTTAATACTGCTTGAGTAACTGCCGGTCTTGCTAGTCCTGCTGCACAACCACAAACAGAATTCACAACTATTAATGAAGTTCCATCTGTTTTCTCCATGAACAGTTCAACATCTTCACTTGTAGTTAGCTCTTGGAATCCAGATTGAACAAGCTCTGCACGCATCGGTTTTACCACTTGTTTCATATATTCTTCATATGCCATTGACATCTTCATCATACCTCCCTTTCATGTTTTTGCACTGTAAGCATACTACAATTTCAGCTTGCTTTGCAATTACATAGATCAACAGGCCAGGCAGTTAGTATTATACCTCTGATAACGATCCCTGATTATTTTTCAATGAGAGGCTTTCCTCTTCTTCAAAGAAATCTGTTACTGCACCTTTTGATGCACAAGAAACCACTCGTGCATACTTCGCAAGTGAACCCCTTTTCGGCAATGCTGGCGGTGCCCAATTTTCTCTTCTTTTCTCAAACTCTGCATCAGAAAGCTCAACAGAAATTTCCTTCGTTTCACTATCGATTGTAATAATATCTCCACTTTGAACCAAACCTATTGGACCGCCAACCTGTGCTTCCGGAGCGATATGTCCAATCACAAAGCCATGAGAGCCGCCTGAGAATCGACCATCCGTTAATAAAGCAACTGTTTCCCCAAGCCCTTTTCCGACAAGGATGCCTGAAATGGAAAGCATCTCCGGCATTCCCGGTCCACCTTTTGGTCCTTCATAGCGAATAATAAGTACATCACCGTCTTTTATTTCACCGCTCATTACCGCTTCTGTTGCAGATTCTTCATCATCAAAAACCTTCGCTGGTCCAGTCATTCGATTGACCTTTAAGCCTGAAACCTTTGCTACCGCTCCAGCTGGTGCAAGATTTCCTTTTAATACAACAAGCGGGCCGTTGTCTCTTAATGGTTCTGAAACAGGACGAATGATTTTTTGTCCTTCTTGCAAATCATTTGTTTCTGCCAAGTTTTCTGCAAGTGTTTTACCAGTTACAGTTAGGCAATCCCCATGGAGCAAGCCTTCTGCAAGAAGCATCTTCATTACAGATTGTACTCCACCGATATTATGAAGATCCTGCATAACGTATTTTCCGCTTGGTTTCAAATCGGCAAGATGAGGCACCTTTTCCTGCATACGATTGAAGTCTTCAAGTGATAAGTCAACTTCAGCAGCATGTGCGATTGCCATTAAATGCAGGATGGCGTTTGTAGACCCACCTAGTGCCATAACAACTGTAATGGCATTTTCAAATGCTTTCTTTGTCAAAATATCCCGTGGAAGTATTTCTTGCTCCATCAGGCGATAAACAGCTTGTCCCGCTTCAAAGCAGTCATTCCGTTTTTCATCTGTTTCAGCAGGGTTAGAAGAACTGCCCGGAAGACTCATACCGAGCGCTTCGATAGCACTTGCCATTGTGTTCGCTGTATACATACCACCGCATGAGCCTGATCCTGGACATGCATGGCATTCAATTTTTGTTAACTCATCCTTATCGATGCTGCCTCCGTTAAATTGACCTACCCCTTCAAATACAGAAACGATATCAATATCTTCACCATGAAGTTTTCCTGGCTTAATTGTTCCACCATATACAAAGAGAGATGGCAAGTTCATTCTGGCAATGGCAATCATACAGCCAGGCATGTTTTTATCACATCCGCCAATTGCTACGTACCCATCAAGACATTCACCGCCAACAACCGTTTCAATGGAATCAGCTATTAAGTCACGTGATGGCAATGAATAGCGCATACCTTCTGTACCCATTGAAATGCCATCTGAAACGGTAATCGTGTTAAATATCATTGGTGCTCCGCCTGCTTCACGTGCACCTTCTTTTGCTTTAACTGCAAGGTCATTAATATGTATGTTGCAAGGAGTTACTTCACTCCAAGTACTGGCGATCCCGATCATCGGTTTCTTAAAATCTTCATCAGCAAAACCAACCGCGCGTAGCATAGCCCGGTTAGGTGCTCTTTTTTCATCATCGCTAATTACATAGCTGCGTGTTCTCAAATCTTTTGACATGATTGTTTCCTCCCCCGGATTATTTTCTTTCAAATATATTACTTTATTGATTGATTTGCAATAATTTTCGATAAATTTGTATTATTTTTCGCTTTAAAACGGTAAAACGGTTTATTACGAAAGGAAAATGCATGAAAATCAGTTAATATCCATCTTCAATTTAATGAAGTTTTTATTATTTCACATTTTAACTTCTTGTTTGTTTGTAGTTACTAGTGGTTCTCCGCTATTGACGCTTTGATCTCGGATTCGGGATTGGAATACCTGCGATTCTCCGCTATTGACGCTTTAATCTCAGCTTTGGGATTAGAATAACTGCGATTCTCCGCTATTGACGCTTTGATCTCGGCTTTAAGATTAGAATAACTACGATTCTCCGCTACTGACGCTTTGATCTCGGATTTGGGATTAGAATACCTGCGATTCTCCGCTATTGACGCTTTGATCTCGGATTTGGGATTATAATACCTACGTTTCTCCGCTATTGACGCTTTAATCTCGGCTTTGGGATTAGAATACCTGCGATTCTCCGCTACTGACGCTTTGATCTCGGCTTTGGGATTAGAATACCTACGTTTCTCCGCTATTGACGCTTTGATCTCGGCTTTGGGATTAGAATACCTGCGATTCTCCGCTACTGACGCTTTGATCTCGGATTTGGGATTAGAATAACTGCGATTCTCCGCTATTGACGCTATAATCTCGGATTTGGGATTAGAATAACTGCGATTCTCCGCTATTGACGCTATAATCTCGGATTTGGGATTAGAATAACTGCGATTCTCCGCTATTGACCCTTTGATCTCGGATTTGGGATTAGAATAACTGCGATTCTCCGCTATTGACGCTTTGATCTCGGCTTTGGGATTGGAATAACTGCGATTCTCCGCTATTGACGCTTTGATCTCGGCTTTGGGATTAGAATAACTGCGATTCTCCGCTACTGACGCTTTGATCTCGGCTTTAAGATTAGAATAACTACGATTCTCCGCTATTTACGCTATAATCTCGGATTTGAGATTAGAATACCTACGATTCTCCACTACTGACGCTTTGATCTCGGCTTTAAGATTAGAATAACTACGATTCTCCGCTATTTACGCTTTGATCTCGGCTTTAAGATTAGAATAACCCCGATTCTCCGCTACTGACGCTATAATCTCGGCTTCAAGCTTAGAATACCTACGATTCTCCGCTATTGACGCTATAATCTCGGCTTCAAGCTTGGAATACCTGCAATTCTCCGCTACTGACGGTTTAATCTCGGATTTGAAATTAGAATTCCCGTATACCTTGCCGGAATGCCGTTGTTTGACAAGGCTATGTTATAACTGGTTTTTAAAGAAAAAAACAAGCCTAAGAGATTTCCTCTTAGGCTTGGTATACATATTAATTTTTCCGCGACTCTGTCATTTGCTTCCAAACTGAGCCCTTAGCTTCTTCGCCTTGTTCTATCCGTTCAATGGCAAGTTTGATTTGCAAGCTTACTTCGAATTCATCGTCGTTTTCAGCTGTTTTTAATGCAGGCAGGGCTGCTTCATCCCCAGCTTCATAAAGAAACATTGCCGCTCTCCAACGGACAAGCTTACTCTTATCAGTTAAAGCCTCCATCATTTCAGTCATTGCTTCTTTAAATCCTAAATCGGAAAGGCAATCGCCTGCAGTCCTTCTAACCGTTACTGTCTTATCTTTGAGCGCTTTATATAGGTAGGGTAGGACTTTGCTGTCTTCAATCATCCCTAAGTAAACCGTTGCCAGTCTCCTAACGGAAGCTTTTTCATCTTCCAGCGCTTTATCGAGCAGCGGAAGATCCTCTAGTGTAGGGTCATCCATTTGCTCTAATTTTTGGTACCGAACGCGCCAATCTTCATCTTCAAGATCTTGCACTGTCAGTTTTAGCCGTTCCTTGGCTTTACTTCCCTCCAAACTTTCGGGATTATTAGCCATTTCTACTAACTGATTAATTCTATCTTCCGGATAAGCTGCTAGAATTTCATCAACGACCTCATTTCCTACTTGTTCAAAATCTCCGTATCGAACGCCAAGCTCTTTCCACTTCCTTACAACAACCACATTATCATCAGGGTTTTGCGCTTGACCAACTGCCTTAACATAGCGGTCAGGCAGACCAAAGCGTTTTTCCTCCGTCCCATCAGTTAATTTCACTTGCATCGGAATTCCCTTATACACTTGGACGAACGCTTGCACTTCACCGAAATGTTCATCAATTACTGCTCCCTGGTGATTTGTTTCACTTTCTTCTCCGAAAGCGTTTCTCACTTGTGGAAGTAGCTCCTTCCAATCAAATCTCGCGTTCCTTTCCACAGCAAGGAAATCGGCCACATGGTATACACCTTTGATGCCCTCTATCTCCAGAATATCCTTGATTACTTGAGGCGCACCTTCAGCAGTTTCTTTTTTATAGTTATTGCTCGTCCCCATCGGAAGCTCTTTATCTAAAATGACTTTCATTGTATTAGGACTTGGCGTAGGTTCTATCGCTTTTATCAACAAAGTTATCACCCTTTACATCGTAAGTAGAATGGTATTATTTTAACATATTGTCTTTTGTGTATCATTCAATTAGCTTTTGCTGTTTAAGAGATAAGAAGGTATAAAATTTTTCATGTTAGAAAAATGACCAGCTCCAACGCCTCCTCCTCGAGTCATAAGCTAATCCTTCCAGAAAGGTAAAGAAAACACCTTTCCTTGAGGCTCGTCTTTATGCTATGACTGAGGGTGAGCAAGTCGCCCGCGCTTTTATTATGCATCTGCCAGTTCAGATAAGTAGCTCCAACGTTCAATCGAGTATTCAAGCTCTTCATTTAATTTCGTTTCTTCATCCATCAGTGTCTGAGCTTTTTCGAAATCGCTTCCGGTTCCTGCCATCTCTGCAGCAATTTCCTCCAGGCGGTTTTCAATTGCAGCGATCTTTTCATCTATTTGTTCCCATTCTCGGGTCTCATTATATGACATTCTTTTCTTCTTTGGTTTTGGTGTATCTGCTCGTTTTGGCTGGATGCTTTTCTCGGATGAACTCGAGTCCGTCTTTTCCTTATCCAGATAATCTGTATAGTTCCCGTAAAAGGATGTAATCTTCCCTTGTCCATGTACGATGATCAGTTGTTCAGTTACTTTATCAAGGAAATACCTATCATGGGAAACTGTTATAACCACACCCGGAAAATCTTCTAGATAATCCTCTAGCACAGTTAATGTTTGTGTATCAAGATTATTCGTTGGTTCATCCAGTAAAAGAACATTAGGGGCAGACATTAGGATTTTCAACAAATACAATCTTCGTTTTTCCCCGCCAGATAATTTTCTAATCAGTGTGCCATGAGAATAGGAAGGAAACAAAAAGCGTTCAAGCATTTGCGCAGCGGAAATTGTTTTACCATCAGATGTCTCTACCATCTCAGCGGTTTCCTTTAAATATTCCACCATACGCTTATTAGGATCCATATCTTCACTTTCTTGTGTGTAATAAGCAGTTTTTACGGTCTGACCAATGATTCTTTCGCCGGAATCAAGCGTAACTTTCCCAGCTAAAATATTTAACAGGGTTGATTTCCCTGTCCCATTCCTGCCAATAATCCCAATCCTGTCTCCTGGCTTAATAAGCAGATCATAATGATTTAGGATCGTTTGGTCTGGATAACCTTTAGTTGCATCCTTTAATTCAAATACCTGTTTGCCTAATCTACTTCCATTTAATGACATATCCATTTTTTCCGTTGATTTGACTCCTGCCAACTTGTCATCCAATTGATCGAAACGCTGAATTCTTGCCTTTTGCTTCGTTGTTCTTGCCTTCGCACCGCGTCTAATCCACTCTAATTCCCTGCGATAGAGGTTTCTTTGTTTATCAATCGTCGCTGCCAGATTTTCTTCTCTTACAGCTTTCGCTTCTAAAAATGCCGCATAATTCCCTTTATAGCTAAATAGTTCTCCACCATCCAACTCAAACATCCGATTGGTAACACGATCTAGAAAATAACGATCATGCGTTACCAGTATCAGCGCGCCTTCGTATCTAGATAAATACTCTTCAAGCCATTTGACTGATTCATAATCAAGGTGGTTTGTTGGCTCATCGAGAATCAGAAGATCTGCTGATTGAATTAAGCTTTGTGCAAGCGCAACCCGCTTTCTTTGACCCCCTGAAAGCTCTCCAACTTTCTTATTAAAATCTTCTATCCCTAACTTTGTTAAAATTGTTTTGGCATTCGTACTTGCTTCCCAGCCGTTAGTTGCATCCAATTTTTTTTGTAATTCAAATAACTTCTCTTGGATCATTGAATTGTCAGGGCTTGAATTTAACTCTATTAGCGTTTGCTCGTACTCCCGGAGAAGAACAAGAATAGGTGCCTCTCCTGCAAAAACTTGGTCTAATACGGTTAAAGTGTTCTCGAGCTGAGGCTCTTGTTCTGAGTAAGCAACCGTGTAGTTTTTCGGTGCAATGATTTCCCCAGAATCAGGTTGGTCAATACCTGCCACGATTTTAAGAAGCGAGGATTTCCCAGTTCCGTTTACCCCGATAAGCCCAACTCGTTCTTTCTCTGCAATCGTAAAGGAAATGCCGTTGAATAACTCTTTTTCCCCATATGTTTTTGTCACATTTTCTAGTGTGATCATATTCATAATTGACCCTTCCATTCTTTATAAAATTCAGCTAAAAACTCTTCCATAATCCGGTTCCGACTTTCAGCTATCTCTCTTGCTGTATTTGTATTAAGTAAATCCTTTAATTTCAAAAGTTTTTCATAGAAATGGTTGATTGAGGAGGATTTACCATCTCTGTATTCCTTTTCGGTCATTCGCTCCCTCACTGCCAGGGATGGATCATACATTGGCTGGCCCTTCGCTCCGCCATATGCAAATGTCCTGGCAATGCCCATCGCACCAATGGCGTCAAGGCGATCAGCATCTTGAACAACCTTTGCTTCATCGCTTAAATCGTGGACTTGCCCGCCGCCTTTATAGGATACTGATGCAATAACAGCGATTATCTCTCGAGATAATCCTTCAGCTAACTCGAGGGAACCCAGAAAGTGATTAAGTCTTTGTTCCCCTTCCTCTTTAGAGCTATTTAGCTTATCATCTGGAATATCATGCAATAATGCAGCCATCTCTATAATAAACTTATTGCCTATCTTTTCTTTTTCACATATGTATAGGGCTTGATTGCGTACCCGTCTGATATGATACCAATCATGTCCTGTCGAATCTGATTCAAGTGCCTTTTTTACAAACATTTCTGTTGTATGAATGAGTGCTTTTTCGTTCATTGTTCTACACCTGCCTATATTTCTAACTTCTAATTGTAACATGAAGACCCAAGACAAGAAATGTTTCCATCCGATTGCTGCAAAATTTAAAAAGAGAAAAATAAAAAAAGTGCCGATAAGCACTTTTAAAACGCGAGAAACAACCCCTTAATTGTTGCTTCCCTCTTGTCTTATTTTACTGACCAGCGTCACTCCACTTGCTTGATACTTCAGCTGCTTTTGTACAACTGTACCTAAATGAGCACCCGCTTCCACCGGCGGCATTCCTTTTTATGCATATTAGAAATGACCATACGATCAGCTTCAATCGTCCCTTTCCTCGGCTGATAACAAAAATACACGCTTTATGATTCTGCACTGACAAGCCCTGCCCTTATCCTGAATATCTTGAATAATCATAAAACACATGGCGAATTGTCCACTATCATTGTTCTGACAAAACAATTTATTTTTAATGAATATAACGCTTACAAAAATCATCATGCACGAGTAAAGTAGAGAGGATGCAGCCGCAGGTGGCTTAGAACTTACTCAGTCGACGGCTACCTCAAGATGATGAAGGGTTTCTAGCATATGGTTAAACATGGCTATTACATCATCGATCTGATCTTCGGATATTAATCGGTTAAACGTAACGGATATGTCATTTTCAATTCTATTTATATCATTTGCTGTATTTTGCTTAATGATTTGATTAACAATTCTATCCTCACCCCATACAGATTTTACGATTCTTCTCGTTTCCTTTATTAATATGGGATCATTTCGATGAACCGTTATAAAATGAACGGCTAGTTTACAACCGGCTAAGTAACCGCTTTTATCATTCGGCAGCAGTTCTGCAGCAAGATTAGCAAGATCTGCCTTCAGAATAACCTGGCAGTATAGGTCTTTGTCATTCCGCTTATCATTTGTAAAAGAAAGATCAAATTGTCGGGATAGTTTAGATGAGTTAAAAACATCATTGCGGTCAATGATGCTAATATCTCCTGATAAGTCATGATCATAAATATGCCCTTCTAATACAACCCTTAGATTTTCAAAAGCAGTAGGATCAAACATTCAATCATTCCTTTTTTTAAAAAAAGGTGCCACTTTTAACAAATGAGACACCTTTTTGTTGATGATTTAAAATAAACCGATGGCTTGTCCCTTTTCATTAACATCCATTTTTAAAGCCGCTGGTGATTTAGGTAATCCAGGCATTGTCATGACATCTCCGGTTAAGGCAACGATAAAGCCAGCACCAATAGAAGGCTTAAGCTCTCTAATGGTGATAATAAAAGATTCTGGTCTTCCTAATTTTTTTGGATCGTCTGACAATGAATATTGCGTTTTTGCCATACAGATTGGCAGTTGATCCCAACCATGCTCAGCAAATTCGTGAAGTTGTTTTCTCGCTTTTGCTGAAAAGTCCACATTTATTGCTCCGTAAACTTTTTGCGCAATTGTTTTTATTTTATCTTCAAGTGGAAGTTCCAGGTTGTATAGCGGTTTAAAGTTGGACTCTTGCATTTCTATTAAACCTAATACTCTCTTTGCAAGATCCACTCCGCCATCTCCACCCTTTTCCCATACTTCAGTAATTGCATGCGGAATTTCATATTGGTCACATAAAGCGCTTAAAACTTTTAGCTCGTTATCTGTATCTGCAATAAAACGGTTAATGGCAACGACAAAAGGTAAACCAAAGCTTTCGATTGTTTCCACATGTTTTTTCAGATTAGCAAATCCTGATGTTAATGCTTCAATATCTTCGCTCGCCAGCTCATTCTTTTGCAACCCTCCGTGCATTTTCAATGCCCTCACTGTAGCTACAATGACAACTGCTTCTGGCTTTATGCCAGCGCTTCTTGCTTTAATATGAAGGAATTTTTCTGCACCTAGATCGGCACCAAACCCTGCTTCTGTTACCACATAGTCAGCAAGTTTCACTGCAGCCTTTGTCGCAATTACACTATTGCATCCATGGGCAATATTTGCAAAGGGCCCTCCATGAATAAGCGCCGGTGTGTGTTCAATCGTCTGAACAAGATTCGGTTTGACCGCTTCTTTTAATAAAAGTGTCAAGGCACCTTCAACACCAAGGTCTTTAACGGTTACCGGCTTCCGGTCCACATTATATGCGATTACCATTTTTCCCAGTCTTTCTTTTAAATCTGGCAAATCTGTCGCTAAACAGAGAACTGCCATAATTTCTGAAGCAACTGTGATATCAAAGCCATCTTCCCGCGGTACACCTTGTACTGGACCGCCTAGACCAATTATTACTTTACGCAACGCGCGATCGTTTAAATCTAGTGCTCTTTTCCACACAATCCTTCTTTGATCTATACGCAGCTCATTACCTTGCTGAAGATGATTATCAATCAATGCCGCTAAAGCATTATTAGCTGAGGTAATCGCATGGAGGTCACCAGTAAAATGCAAGTTTATGTCTTCCATCGGCAGTACTTGAGAATATCCGCCTCCAGCCGCTCCACCCTTCAATCCCATCGTCGGTCCGAGTGAAGGCTCACGCATAGCGACCATTGCGTTTTTGCCTAATTTATTTAACGCATCTCCTAAACCAACTGTTACTGTGGATTTACCCTCTCCTGCAGGAGTTGGGTTTATCGCTGTGACAAGGATAAGCTTTCCACTTTCCTTCTCACTTAATCTATTTAATACGTCTGTCGATAATTTCGCTTTATATTTTCCAAATGACTCAAGATCATCTTCCCCAAGTCCAATTTTTTTGCCGATTTCTTTAATCGGTTTCATTAAGGCAGCTTGAGCGATTTCTATATCAGATTTTATTAGGTTCATGTTTGTCCTCCTATGTATACAGAACTTTGCACTAAACACCTTACTATTGTATCACTTTCATCACGAAAAATATTTATCTATTTTGAGTCATTCGATTTGAGGAACTATTATCTATTTTTCAAAACATAATCATTGCCCCAGCGCGTAATCGTCTTTATAATGAATTTATTGAAATTTCGGACTGGGAGATGATCATTTGCCTATTACAATTCCGCAAGGGCTTCCGGCAAGGGAGATTTTGGAGGAAGAAAATATATTTATTATGGATGAAAATCGGGCACAAAATCAAGATATCAGGCCATTAAATATTCTTATCTTGAACCTCATGCCACAAAAAGAAAAAACGGAAGCTCATTTATTAAGACTATTAGGAAATACACCTTTGCAAGTGAACATTACCTTTTTAAAAACAGAAACGCATCAATCAAAAAACACGAGCCCCCTTCATTTAGAACAATTTTACACAACCTTCCCTGAGATAAAACATCGAAAATTTGATGGGATGATTATTACAGGTGCACCTGTGGAACTTCTTGATTTTAGACAGGTGGATTATTGGGATGAACTTGTAGAGATGATGGAATGGACGAAGACCAACGTCACATCTACCCTTCACATTTGTTGGGGTGCTCAAGCAGCCTTATATCATCACTTCGGTGTGGATAAATATGAGCTACCAGATAAATGTTTCGGAGTGTTTAATCACACAGTTAAGGATTGGTCAGAAAAACTTTTAAGGGGTTTTGATGATCAATATGTTGCCCCTCATTCAAGACATACTAACGTGCCTATGAAGGATTTAATTGCTCATCCAGACATCAAATTGTTATCTGCCTCAGAGGAAGCAGGCGCTTTTATCATGAGTGCAAACAGCGGCAAACAAATAATGATTACTGGTCATTTAGAATATGAAGCTGCTACATTGGCAGAGGAATATCACCGTGATCGCGCTAAGGGGCTAGCGATTCATATGCCTCGTCATTATTTCCCGAAAGATAATCCAGAAAAACAACCAAGCAACAAATGGCGATCCCACGCCCACCTTCTCTTCTCAAACTGGCTCAACTACTACGTGTATCAGGAAACGCCTTTTAAGTGGGATTGATTGAACTAGAGAGGACTTATATTTAAGTGACTCGAACCTTTATCTTCGGGTCACTAGTAGATTGAGATATTAAACACCTTTGTTTATCCTGTTATTTTCACAAGCCCTGTATGTGAACGAGTTGATAAAAAGATTAAGCTGGGCGACTTGCCCTGGCTGGATAGCTGTGAATTTAAGGGGCTAACTATGTGTTAAGTGCCTAAATTTATTTGATAACTTCGAATTGGGCATCTAACTACTTGTTTGGTTCCCTTTTTTCATTAGATACCCATCGAGTCGGGCATCTAACTACTTGTTTGGTTCCCTTTTTCATTTGATACTCATCGAATTGGGCATCTAACTACTTGTTTGATGCTCGATTTCATTTGATACCCTCAAATTAGTCGCCTAACAATCAGTCAAGTCTTAAAAATAGATTCTCTTCATAAGGAGCGGAAATCCACAGTCCAAGTAATGAACTTTTCATTCTCAAACTAGCTTAATTTTCACTTCTCATCCGCTATAAAAGGTGATTGTAAAAAGATTCATAGATTGTAATAACACCTTCTATCATTTAAGAATCATCAGACGAGCGACCCTCTTCGTATGGTTGAACAACAACAAATCCATTGCCTGTGAATTTCATTTGCAACGAGTCACCGCTTCCTCTCCCAACAAAGGTTTTAAATGAAACGTCTGCGACAAACTCCGGCTGCAAATCTCCCGACCATGCAACCGTTGCGTTAGGATCGGTATATACCGGGTTATGTGGAGTAACAAGCAAGGTTAAGGGTTCGTAATGAGAGGTGATCGCCACCATGCCATGTCCTTCCAATCTTATGTTGAATAGCCCGCCAGATAGTACCCCTGCTATTTTTTTCATCAGTTTTATATCCCAATCAAGAGATGGCTCAAATGCTAATATGTCATTACCGCTGACATAAATAGATTCACCATTCAACTGTAAAATTGATATCTTTTTACCTTGATCGGCCAAGTACAATTTGCCATTGCCAGTCGCTTTCATGAGCGCAGTACCTTCTCCTGAGAAAGCTTTTTTGAACATTTTTCCTATCCCATGCTCAAGAATCCCTTCTCGTTCGAACTTTATTTTTCCGCGATAAGAAATCATCGCTCCTGTTTTTGCCCATACTTGATTGTCCAAATTAATTTCTAGTAATCTTGGTGTCTCTAATTCAAATAACCCTTCACCTTTATCTTGTTGCTTCGTCGCTTCTACAAACTCATTTACAGAGTACCGATTCATCATTTTACCCCCGCTTATTTATTTTCTTAATAGAAATACCCACATGAAGGATAACGCTTGCTTCAATTCAATAGGCAAGGCACCTTTTGAAAGTTGTTCTGCCGCCTTCTTATACACACCGAGCTCGTCTACTTTATTAAAATCCATTTGTAACGCAAGTGCTTCAAATTCCCAGGGCATTATGGTATTGCATATAACTTCTTCTCCATATAGTCGCGGAAAGCTATTTTGGCGAGGTCCAGATGTCGGGCCTAAAATACCAACACATGCTAGCCCGCCGGGTTTTAATACTCTCTTAATTTCCTCTAATACCAACAGGGGCTTTTCTGTCCATTCCAATGAATTAATTGCCAAGATTCCATCAAAGTCTTCATCTTGAAATGGAAGAGAAGCGATATCTCCTTTTATAAAGGTCGCTGATTGTCCTTTGTTTACTGTTCTTGCTTTTTGCACCATTACTTCTGCCACATCTATGCCAGTGACTTCAAACCCTGAGCTGGCTAACTTCAACGACCCATATCCATCACCGCACCCCAGGTCGCACACTTTGCTTCCATCATTTAAATGCTTAATGAAAAATGGGGCAATGTCCTTCCTGCTTCCACTTTCCCACATTTCCTCACTTCTCGAGTTCCATCCATCCGCTCTCTCACCCCATTGCTTTTCTGATTCTTTTGCCCATTCGAATTGCCCCATATATAATCACCCTTTTTATGTATGTTCACTGCTTCTTTTTATTATATACGTAATATTATGAGAATAAGTTTCATTCACTGGTCTGGTCGATTCTCTTTTTTATTGAAAATAACCTAAAAGGTTTGTTTTTAAACAAAAATAAACAGATATCTAAAGAAAAAAACCTGAGTCTCCTCAGGTTTTTCAAGATTCTTCATTATTCTTTTGTACGACTCTTAACGCTTCGATTCGTGATTTGTCTTCTTCGAAATATTGCACTAAGTCACCAATTCGATCGATTGCATCCCAGCTAAGATGATGCTCAATTCCTTCGACATCTTCATAAATATGTTCTTCCTTAACGCCTATGATTCTTAAAAGCTGTTCTAGGAGTTCATGACGGTAGACAAGCCTCTTGCCGATTTTTTTTCCTTTTGAAGTTAGAATAAGACCACGATATTTTTCATATACAAGATATTCATCTTTATCGAGTTTTTGCACCATTTTTGTTACTGAAGAAGGATGTACTGATAGCGCTTCCGCTATATCAGATACGCGGGCATAACCTTTTTCTTCAATTAATAAATATATTTGTTCGATATAATCTTCCATACTCGGTGTTGGCATGAGGACCCTCCCATAAAAAAAGCGTTAGTACCGAGTTTGAGACAAAGAATTAAGCCTTGCCAGTATGAAGGGAAGCCATTCTCTCTGCATAATGTGCGAAATTGATCTCCAAGCCTCAAGGCACTGTTGCTAGACAAATTATCTAATTGCTAAATAGGCTATGCCTATTATTATTCACATGAATATACTCGGTTTTTTAACCATCATTCAAATTTTACTACACATAGAATAAGGAGACAAGACATCCTTGGATACTATGGGAGAATTTTGCTTTCAGGAAAGCTGAATTTGAGCTTATTTTCCCTTTTATCCCATGATAGTGACGCCGCAAATGTACGTTCCTTACTCTTAAATCCTTCAATAACTTCTGTTTCTCCGTCTTTCAAAAGCTGTTTGACCGCTTTTTGCGTAATGGGTTTGCCCATGATTCTTTTTGAAAGAGTAAAACGGCAATTTGTTTTCTTATAATTGGAACAACCATAGAATTCACCTTTATCTAGTACTTTCCCTTCACATAGCATGCATTTTCCTAGCTGCACGGTTCTCTTCTTCTTATATTCCCTAGGTGTGAAATTTTCCTGATCTTCAGCAGAAAACGTCCACTTCTCGGCATTCTCTCCTGATGCATTAATCAAGTGTGTAATCATTCTATTCGTTAACTCCATGAATTGTTTCGGTGAAGCACTTCCTTCAGATATTTCTTTTAATCTTTGTTCCCATTTAGCTGTCATCTCTGGAGAAGCTAATATTTCTTCGCCAATCGCGTTGATCAAAATTTTTGCCTTGGATGTCGCATATACAAGGTTTTTAGTTACTTCAATATATTTTCGATCCTTTAGCATCGTTAATATTCCTGCCCTTGTAGCTTCCGTTCCTAGACCTTCTGTTTTCATCAATACTTTTTCCAGCTCTTTATCCTCGATATGCTTACCGGCCGTTTTCATTAGTGTAATTAACTGTCCTTCTGTGAATCTTTTCGGAGGCTGGGTTTTACTTTCTTTTACCTCCGCTTTGACAGTTTTGCCTATTTCGCCTTGCCTTAAAATAGGTAATGTGGTCTCTTTCTCATTGTCCACTTGCGGAATTACTTTCCGATATCCTTCCTCAAGCTGCACTTTCCCTTTAGAAATAAACACCGCTCTGCCATCAACTTTCGTTCTAACCGTGGTAAACTCAGTCACTGCCTTATCGTAATGGGCTGCTATCAAGCTTTTGGCAACGAGCTCATAGATTTTCTTTTCATCTACTGACAATCTCTCAGTTCGAGGCACTTGCTCTGTTGGAATAATGGCATAGTGGTCAGTGACCTTCTTTTCGTTTACATAACGTTTATTATGCATAATGGAATTTTTAGGCAGAGGAAAGAACGAAGCATATTCTGCTTGCTTTGAAATTTTCTCCAATATTTGCGGAAACATTTCGGCTTCCCCGGGGGTAACATGCCTAGAATCTGAACGCGGATAGGATACCATTCCTTTTTGATAAAGCTTTTGCAGCACATCTAAAGTTTTTTTGGGCGGGAATTTAAAACGGCGATTTGCATCTGCTTGTAGTGCCGAAAGATTATATAATAGAGGAGGTAAAAATTCCTTTTTCTCTGCTTGAACTTCTGCAACTTCAGCCTCCTTACCATGGCAAAAAGAAGCAATTTTCTCGGCAAGCAGCTTCGTTTTAATCCTTGTTTCTCCTTTGTCTTCCCATTTTCCGAGATATGCTTTTCCAGATATATCGAATTTAGCCTGTACCTCCCAAAAAGGTTCTGAAACAAACTTGTCAATTTCCATTTCCCTTTTAACTATGAGCGCCAAAGTTGGAGTCTGTACACGGCCAACTGAAAAAACATCAGAAAAACCTTTCTGCTGCAATAAGAGGCTATATAAACGGGAGGCATTCATCCCTACCACCCAATCGGCGCATGCTCGCGTGTATGCTTCATAGTACAGGTTTCTAGTATCCGACTCTTCCCGTAAACTGAGGAACCCTTCCTTAATCGCTTTTGGTGTGAGTGAGGATATCCACAATCTCTTCATTGGGAGGCGACAGTCTGTAATTCTTAAAATATTGCGGATAATCAACTCTCCTTCTCGCCCGGCATCCCCAGCGTGAATCACTTCTGTCAGCTGAGGAGCAGCAAGAAGCTTCTTAATAATATTAAATTGCTTTGCCTTATCTTTTGTTACTTCGTATTTAAATTGTTCTGGGATGATAGGCAAAGTATCAAGTGACCACTTCTTCCATTTGGCTTCATATTTCTCTGGAGATGATAATTGGCATAAATGCCCAACAGCCCATGTCACATATGCTCCGTCTGGAAAAATATCATTCGGCATGATTTCTACATAACCTTGCTGCTTCTTCATCCGAAAAACTGAGGCGAGCGTCAAACCTTGGTCTGGTTTTTCTGCAATGATTAACTTCATCGTTTATCCACACTTCCATATTTTCATATAGTTTCATCTTACTTAATTAATCGTGAAAGCACCAGAAAAAACATTTAAAAGCAAAAGAAAGCCCGCTCTTATTTTGTGAATGAGCGGGGTCTGATTTTTAATCAATTTAAGACTCTGTATTCAATTTTTTAAATGTAAACTTTTTTGAAATAAGTCCTTTAGATGGCGAGAATAAGAACACGAGAGCAAAAATAATTCCATTCACAGATGCCATGCTTCCTGAAATGGATGCATCGAGAAAACTTGCAGTATAGTAACCCAATACAGCTGAAGCAATGCCAAATACTGCACTTAGCAAAAGCATGATGGTTAACTTATTTGTTAAAAGGTACGCTGATGCCCCTGGTGCAATTAACATCGCCACAACTAAAATTGCTCCAACACTATCAAAAGATGCGACAGTGGTAATAGAGACCATCCCCATCAATAAATAGTGTATGAATAATACAGGGATGCCTATGGCCGCTGCCATTTGCGGATCAAATGACGTAATCTTAAATTCTTTATAAAACAAGACGATAATGAGCAAGTTAGTGATCAAAACCGCAGAGAGCATTAAAAATGCTTTTGGCAACGGTGGTAAAAATCCTAACTGAACTAAATCAAATGGTACAAAAGCAATTTCGCCCATTAATGCATGATCAACATCTAAGTGCACATTGTCGGCAAATACAGTAATTAAAATGACTCCAATCGCGAATAAAAATGTAAAAACAACGCCAATTGACGCATCTTCTTGGATTCCTGAACTGGAGAGAAGCTGTACAAAGACCGCAGTCAAAACGCCAACCACAGCCGCACCAATTAGCATATACATCCCATTCATGCTTTGACTTATGAGAAATGCAAGCACAATCCCAAGGAGAACAGTATGGCTAATCGCATCTGCGAGCATAGAGAGTCTCCGTAAAATCAGGAAGCATCCGATGATGCCGCATGTAACACCAGCTAGTGACCCGATGATCAATATCCATGCCTCATAGCTCATGACATCCCCTCCTTTGCACCTGCTTTATTCAATTGTTTATGGTATATGTTTTGCTTAATTTTCTTTGCAATGATTCCTCTTTCAGGAGCAAAAAGCATCGAAACCAAGAAGATGAATGTAGCAGTAACAACGATAAAGGGACCAGTAGGCAATCCTTGACCAAACGTACTGATAAGCGTTCCGACAACTCCTGATATCGCGCCAAATATACCGGAAATGATAATCATTTTACTTAAAGAATTCGTCCAATAGCGAGCAGCAATTGCAGGAGTGATTAATAATGCTGCCATTAATATCACACCAACAGCTTGGATCCCAATGACTACTACCGCAACTAATAATGACAAAAATAAGAAATTCAAGAAACCTGTCGGCAGTCCAAGACCCTTTGCAAACTCAGGATCAAAAGTTAATACTTTAAATTCTTTAAAAAGCAGCATGGTAATGATGATTAATATAGCAGCTGCTCCTGCCATCAGCTTCACATCACTTCCAACAAGCGAAGCCGCTTGACCAAATATAAAGGCATCCAATCCGCTTTTATTACCTGAAGGCATTTGTTGAACCTTCGTTAATAACACAATGCCAAATCCAAAAAATACCGATAATATTAAACAAATAGCTGTATCTTCCTTAATAATCGAAGAAGAAACAATTAATTGGATACAATACGCGGCTAATAAACCAGTAGTGGTTGCACCTATTAGAAGAACGATTAAAGATTTCTCGCCAGTAAATAAAAAGGCAATACATATCCCAGGTAACGCAGCATGCGCAACTGCATCGCCAATTAAACTCTGTTTTCTAAGCAAGGCAAAGCTTCCCAGCACACCGCTAGCAAGTCCGAGAAGCATAGTCCCAACCAGAACCCATCTCGTATTTGCATCACCTAGCATCATCAAAAGGTCACTCATACTTGCCACCTCACTTTTGTTCAACCATCATTTGTCCTTTATCTAAGAACGATAACTTTCCTCCATACGTTTGATGCAGATTTTCCATTGTAAACACTTCTTCTGTAGGACCGGAAGTAATGATGCTCACATTTAATAAAATACAGTGATCAAAATAATCCTTAACTGTCTGTAAATCATGATGCACGACAAGCACTGTTTTACCTTGACTCTTCAGTTCATTCAATAGGTCAATGATTGCCCGTTCTGTTGCTGCATCGACGCCAACAAACGGTTCATCCATAAAGTATACTTTGGCATCCTGAGCTAGAGCTCTAGCTAAAAATACGCGCTGTTGCTGTCCTCCGGATAACTGGCTAATTTGGCGATCTGCGTACTCTTCCATTCCTACTTTTTTTAGGCTTTCATGAGCGATATTCAAATCTTTCTTACTCGGTCGTTTAAACCAGCCAATATGGCCATATCTCCCCATAAGTACAACATCCAAAGCATTTGTAGGAAAATCCCAGTCAACCGAACCTCTTTGCGGGACATAGCCCACAATTCTATCCTTTGCACGATATTGTTTATCATATATTTTCACATCACCCGCAGCTTTCGGAATAAGACCGAGAATAGCTTTAATCAAAGTTGATTTACCGGCACCGTTAGGCCCGATAATTCCAATCAGTTGACCTTCAGGCACAGTAAAATTAATATCTTTTAACACTGCTTTCTTTTCATAAGCTACTGTCAAATTCTTCACATCAACAGGATTCATAATCATCAACTCCAAAATAGAAATGTGGAGGTGGCTTGTTTAGGGGCGACAAGCTTAAGGCGAGGCTACCGAAAAAGGGGACCTTTCCTTTTTTGGTTGTCTTGACTTAAGACCTCGAGCCTCTAGCCACCGCAACTAGACAAACGAAATGCAAATCTTAAACCTAAAACTATTTCAATGCTTCTGCAATGGTATCTACATTATGTTTGTACATACCGATATAAGTACCTTCTTCTGTGCCTTCTTCACCCATGGCATCAGAGTATAACTCTCCTCCAATACTTACTCCATGTCCTTTTTGCTGTGAACCTTCGATAACAGCGTTGATCGAACGTTCAGAAATACTTGATTCAACAAAAACGGCTTTGATTTCTCTTGTGGCTAAAGTATCAACTAAATGCTTAACGTCACCAAGACCAAACTCTGCATCCGTACTTAATCCTTGAAGACCCATTACCTCCAGGTTATACGCAGCACCAAAATAGCCGAAGGCATCATGTGCTGTCACAAGTACCCGCTGTTCTTCAGGAATTTGAGTTAATTCTTCAGTCGCATAAGCCTTTAATTCGTTCAGTTTATTAAAATATTGTTTAGCATTTTCTTCGTAGTACGCACCATTATCAGGATCTGCTTCAATCAAACCTTCTTTAACGGTTTCAAGGGCTTGGTGCCATAAATCAATATCAAACCATACATGAGGGTCGATGGCGTTATTGTTTTCTACATCATCGAGTAGCTCATCCTCTTTAATCGTTTCTGCAATGGCGTAAACAGGCTTTTGTTCATTCATTTTCTCTAAAATGTCATGTAATTTCCCTTCAAGGTTTAAACCGTTATAAAAAATAATCTCTGCACCTTGCAACTTTGAAATATCACTTTGAGTCGCTTTATAAAGATGGGGATCCGTCCCGGGACCCATTAAGCTTTGTACCTCGACTTTGTCACCGCCAATGTTCTTTACTCCATCAGCGATTTGAGCAATAGTAGTTGTTACCTTTAGTTTTCCATCTCCGTTTTTACTTGTAGAATCAGCTTCATTTGAACAAGCACTTAATAACAATAGTACAGATACAATCAGCCCTGCAAAAATTTTATTCAATTCAGTTTCATCTCCTCTTTTAATTCTCCTAACATGAATATATGCATGTTTTTTTAATAAGCACACAGATTTTAACTTCGGACATGATTTTTTTATTTGGTTATAAAAGTTTCCTATGTGCAACATTTTAAACCCAATTAAACAATCCGTCAATAAATAAATAAAAAAGAAGCTGACTTTTAAAAAGCAGCTTCTTTTTCATGTTTATTTTTTTTCACTTGCGGCCATGTGATGCTTACTTGCCGGTATATCGTTTAACCATTTGCCCATCATACATATACCAGTCCTCATCGCTGACAACATTAGAAACAATTAATATAAATGAAGGTATTGTTTCAACATTAAATACAACCATTCCAATCTCTTTATCAATAATAATAAATGAATCACCATGAGTGAAATGGATTAGCTCACTACCCATTTGAACTATAGCTTTAAAAACTCGCTGCTTTTCCAGTTTTTCCATTGTAACATTAATTGAAAAGCGGAGAATCCATTCTTGTTGATTGATAGAAAAGCGATACATATTTTCTCACCTCAAGGTTTCATCAATTTACACCATTAGTATGAAAAAAAACGAAAAATATGTATAGCAAATTTCTCACAAACCTTTACCAAACCTGAGAAAGATTCATTATTATAATTTTTAAAATATTTTATTTTTTTATCGAAAAACCATTCAGATTTCTTGACTGAATGTTGACATTCGTGTATATTATAAACATCATTTAACTGAATATACTTTCTATATTTGATAATACAATTGCAGTATGTAGGTTGAATGAAAATTTTTTCTGAGGGCTGTAATGGTCTTCTAAGGTTTAGGGAGGAAAAGTTAATATGCAAAATGGTAAAGTAAAATGGTTCAACAATGAAAAAGGTTTCGGATTTATCGAAGTTGAAGGCGGAGACGATGTATTCGTACACTTCACAGCTATCTCAGGCGACGGATTCAAATCACTAGAAGAAGGTCAAGAAGTTTCTTTCGAAATCGTTGAAGGAAATCGCGGACCACAAGCTGCAAACGTTGTAAAACTTTAATCTTATCATAAAACAAGGCTGGCATATTGCCAGCCTTTTATTTATTTCAACACTTCAAATTAAGACAATTTTTTTCCGATTGATTTTATTTTCTGTCCTACTGTACATTCAGAAATACAAAAGCGATGGGCAAAATTCCGCCCCTTTTCCTTGCGGTGATGTTTATACAAAAAGCACTCCTCACAGTAATGCCCCATCAAGCTTCCCACTTCCTGAACGATTTTCTTTTTTTCCAAGGCGGATACTCCCTTCTCAAAGCAGTTGCATTTTACTATGAATCACTTTACCTTCTAAGGCTTGTGATGCCAATTTATCTGCTTCTTTATTTTCATTTCTGGAAATCGGCGTATATCGAGCATGCAAACTTAGTCCGTTTATCTTTTCTTCAATATTATCAAGCCATCGACTTAAGTTTTCTTCATAGCACGGCCAATCACCTTCAAGCTGCTTTAATACCCCTTGCGCATCCCCTTTAAATTCGCAGGACATCTGACTAACACCCAATTCTTCTAATAAGCTGAGCGCATAGTGTAGAGCCGCATATTCCGCTTCATTGTTATTTTCGAGCTCATGAAATAGTTGGTTAGACCTTATCCGGTATTTCTTCTTTCCCTGTTTATAATAAATGACCGCACCAAGCCCAGACTCATTCGTATCCTTATTATACCCACCGTCAAAGAAAACAAGAATATCATGTGGCTCTTCTTCAACTTCGATCAAGAGCTTTTTCATTTCTTTCAATATCCAAGAAGTACCTGCTTCATCATAAAAGGTTAGCTCTTTTCCCTTTCCTGATCTTTCAATCTCTTCTCCAAACAGAAGGGCAGTCTCTCCATCTAACCAATCCGATGTAACTAAGACCCCTTCCCCTCCTTTAAGTTTATAAATCCACTCCAATTTATATTTCATTTTTTTCAACCTTCCTAGATCTTTAAATTATCTTCAAGCTCAAATATTTTTATGATACACTTACTTTTAGTTTATTTCATTCATGATATGTATGTACATCCGTATTTATTGTTAGTGAGAGGTGGTGCGACTTTGATAGAAGTCTATATTGATGGAGCAAGTGCAGGTAATCCCGGCTTAAGTGGAGCTGGTATTTTTATTAAGGCAAACGGGGCGGTCGAGCGTCATTCAATCCCGCTCGGTATGATGGAAAATCATGAAGCAGAATTCCGTGCACTCATTCACGCACTTCATATTTGCATTGATAAAGGTTATACAACTGTATCGTTTCGAACAGACTCACAAGCTGTGAATCGGGCAATTGAAAAAGAATTTGCCAAAAACCAGAAATTTGCGCCTTTACTTAAAGAAGCACTGCTTTTAAGTAATCAGTTGGATCTTTTTTTTATGAAATGGATTCCCAGCACTGAAAACAGAGCAGCTGATGAATTAGCAAGAGCCGCAATCAGAAAAAACGAATAGAAAAGGAACAACAAACATGAAAAAAACTGCTTTCATTGCTGACATTAGTCTGCTTTTAGTAGCACTTATTTGGGGTGTTACTTTTGTAATTGTCCAAAATGCGCTTGCTTTTCTAGAGCCTTTTTCTTTTAACGGGTTTCGCTTTCTTATTGCAGCCTTTTTACTTGGCGGATGGCTAATATTATTCAAGAGAAAACAGCTTCAACACTTGAACAAAAAAGCATTATTCTCAGGAATCTTAATTGGCATTTGGCTTTTTATTGGCTATGCCTTTCAAACCTTAGGCCTTTTATACACTTCTTCCTCTAAGGCAGGCTTTATTACAGGATTAAGTGTTATCCTTGTCCCTTTGATCGCCTTCTTATTTATAAAAGTAAAAATAGGACGCAAAGCCGTTATTGGTGTGAGTATTGCCACTTTTGGCTTGTACTTATTGGCAATGACAGACGCTGTCTCCCTCAACCAGGGTGATGCCTATGTATTCATCTGTGCGTTTGGTTTTGCCCTGCATATTATTTTCACAGGGAAATATGCCAACAAGTATCCTGCGCTGCTTTTAACTGTGATTCAAATTACAACTGTAGCTGTTTTATCTATATTCTTTGCTTTCTTATTAGAAGACCTGCATTCCGCAAT
The DNA here is from genome assembly GCF_030813235.1 of Cytobacillus purgationiresistens. GTDB lineage: Bacteria > Bacillota > Bacilli > Bacillales > Cytobacillaceae > Cytobacillus > Cytobacillus purgationiresistens. Next base: position 74,275 of record NZ_JAUSUB010000019.1, read on the forward strand.
AAACCCAGAAATATTGTTTTCCAAAGAGGTCGCAGCCGGACTCATTATTACTTCCGTATTTGCTACCGCTCTAGCTTTCTTTGCGCAAACACACTATCAACAATTTACCACTCCGACAAGAGTCGCACTTATATTTGCGATGGAGCCTGTCTTCGCTGCAATTACAGGATTTATATGGGCAAACGACCGCCTGTCCTACAGTGCAGCCTTGGGATGTCTCTTCATTTTTGCAGGAATGGTATTCGCTGAGATGCCCGATAAGAAATTACGCAAAGCAACAGCCGCCTAACCTTCACAGTAAAGGCGTGTAATAATTACACGCCTTTTGTTTATATCGATATGAGTAAATCCTTCTTCGCAAAAAGGATTGCTTCTTTGCGACTCTCTATATTGTTTGACTTTAAATTCTCAAGCAAAGATAGGTAAAAGCTCCCATCAAAAGACTTTTGAGCTTTCAAGGTCATTTCAACTGCGACATTAACAAGTTCATCTGAAGCATTTGTATAATGCTTGCCAAAATAAATAAAACCAAGCGCATCATCCGCAAGCTGAAAGCCTTTCCCCTGTAAATCGTGCAAATAATCATCCACTGTTTTCACAGATTAAACCATTCCTCTCTGACTTCTCCTCTACAATCTTTGTATAATTTTACCGTATTTTTCGACAATTCGCTACCTTTTTCCTAAAGAAGAAGTGAATACACTACAAGAGTTTATGTGAAATACTCAAGCTTCGCATCAGGAAAAAACTTCTCCATATAACTGTATAAATGAGTCTTCATATCCTCCTCATCTTCTTTTTGATAAATATATTTGCCAATTCCATATTTACCCCATTTGTATCTTCTTTTCTCTTCATCCAACTCTAATTTTGTCATCGGATAGTTTTTTTCAATTACCCTTTTTGCTGGTTTTGTAAAACGATGCTGGATAAATTCGAAGGTTAAATCTTTTCTTGCATCTGCCGGCAATTCTGCATCCAGGCGTTTGAACATTTCATAGTAGCCTTCCTTCCACCCTTCATGAAGATAGATAGGGGCTACAATGAAGCCGAGCGGATAGCCAGCTCTCGCCACTTTTCCCGCTGCTTCAATTCTTTTTGCCAGTGGAGAGGTGCCAGGCTCAAAATTTTTAATAACAAAATCCGCATTGACACTAAAACGGAATCTTGTTTTTCCATTATGCTTCGCATCAAGAAGATGATCGACATGGTGAAATTTAGTCACGAACCGCAGTTTGCCATGTTTTGATTCCCCAAAATGTTCAATCGCCCGCTTTAATGTATGGGTTAAATGGTCAATACCTACGATATCTGAAGTACAGGAAGCTTCAAACCTGGTTATCTCCGGAGCTCGTTCAGCCATGTATTGATCTGCCGCATCAAGAATCTCATCGACATTAACGTATGTACGAATATAGGGCTTGCTTCCCATCGTCGTCTGCAAGTAACAATAATGACAATGCCCCATACATCCTGTAGCAAATGGGATGGCATACTCCGCAGAAGGTTTAGATGTATCAAACTTTAATGTTTTCCTAATACCAACGACCAATGTAGATTTGGCAACTCGATATTTTTGAAAGTCATTTTTTCCTGGAAGGTTTCTTACTTGGTTGTGGGAAGTTGTATATTGGATTTCCACATCCATATTTTCAAATTTTTTTTTCAATGTTTGGCCAAGTGGATAGTCTAGTGCTTTTGGTTCAAAGTAAACCAGCTTTGGATTGAATGGTCTCATACATCAAGCGTCCCTTCCGAAACATCGCCATAATAGTAGGTGTAAGCAGCGTTTGCTTCTTCTTCTGATGAATAGATTGCCATATCCTCCGACACGGGGTAATAGGTTTCATATAAGAATAAGGCTAATTCATTCGGTTGATCAGGGTGATTTACAACCGCTGCAGCTTGAATATTCGCAACATCTTGTGTATGGGGATTGCGATAGAATACATATACAATATCTCCTGCTTCATAATTCAAAGTCATCGTCTCCACCTTTTTTGTCGATTTCAATATTAAAATCTTTCCAAAAGTGAGCAGATATTATGATACTTAATTATGGAAATAAAGTTCACAGATTATTTCTCGAAGATACGTTCATAATAAAAATGATATAAAAAAATGAATGGAGTGCATATATTATGGAATTTCAATCACAGTCATATGCGAAGGAATCATTAATTAAATATAAAGAAGGATTAGGACTTCTTGCAGAGAATCTTCCTTCATTTACGGATAAATTCAATGAGTTTACACAGGAATGCTTCAAAGAAGGAACGCTATCACAGAAGGAAAAACAATTAATTGCTCTTGGAATTAGTGTTCAGGCACAAGATGAGTTTTGCATGATTTATCATACGAAAGGCTGCATTGATTATGGGTGTACCGAGCAAGAGATACTGGAAGCCATCGGTGTAGCCGCGGCATTTGGCGGTGGAGCTGCTATCAGTCAAGGCGCTACACTTGTTCAAGACTGTATCAAAGAATTTAATACATTAAATTAAGATAAGGAGGATCTCGCATGCATGAAACAGAAATCATCTCGCGCGTTACCAAAATCGTCAGCAATCATAAGATTGGCGTTTTATCAACCGTAGAAAATAATCAGCCGCACTCACGATATATGACCTTTTTTCTGCAAGACCTCACTCTGTTTACGCCTACTAAAAAAGATACAGAAAAACTGGCAGAGATCCAGAAGAATCCTTATGTTTCAATATTATTGGGATTTGCAGAAAAGGGAAGCAATGATGAATATATAGAGTTGAAGGGCGTGTGCACATTAAACGAAACAAAAGAAATCAAAAAGAAATTTTGGAATGATTCTTTTAATAGTTGGTTTGAAGGACCAAATGACCCGAACTATATATTCTTGGAGATTAAACCTGAAACCATTCGCATTTTAAATGGGGAACATATGTCTACAAAAGAATACAAGCTTTAAACTTTGGTGTTGACCTTAATAAAACACCGGCAGGTTTCATTCGGATACTTGTGAACTGAGAACTTACCGGTGTTTTTTCATTTGTTTTCATATTTATTGATTTCTATATCCATTGACTCAGCTTTACTACTTTTGATTTCCTTCCTGGGAAATAATTTCATTATTAACGAGTCACTCAACAGCAGACAGCCTTCCAGTTCGATATTCACCTTTAAGCTACCTGACAAATCTGGAAATGATTATTTTCCAGTAATTCACAGGCCTTTAATCGGTCTTCTTCTTTCATAAAACAAAGATTCACTACTTGATTGGCATGCAGCCATTCCAATTGGTAATCTGCAATAAGAATATTTTCATTGTCTAATAAACGGAATAAGCAGTTTAATTCTTCAGGTGCATGATTCACCTGTATGCTCAATCGGAAATATGGAAGTGATGCTTGTTTATTACGAGAGGGTAATGAATCTCTGTATTGCTTGGCTTCTTCAAAAAACTGTGTAGTAACTGTCTCATTGCCCTCCAACAAAACCTCAGATAATCCTTCCAGTTTATGCTGGAAATCACTGATCAGATTTAACAGAACCCTTCGATTTTGCAACGTAATATCTTTCCACATCTTAGGGTTGCTTGAAGCAATTCTAGTAAAATCGCGAAACCCTCCAGCAGCTATCATCGAAGTGATTGGACTGCTACCAGATTGCTGCTTTACTTGATTAACAAGTAAACTCGCAAGTATATGCGGAAAATGACTAATTAGCCCAGTAACGAAATCATGCTCTTCTTTATCCACTATAACAAATTGTGCTTTGATTTTGCTTAGCCATTTTTTTAATTCATCCACTCTTCCAGTACAGGCAATCGTTGCTGGAGTCAAAAGGTAGTAGGCATTCTCAAATAAATGGAGGTCGCTATTATCTACTCCTGATTGGTGTGAGCCGGACATAGGATGACCACCAATAAACGTAACTTGATTATTAAAACATCTGATAGCCGCATCCACTATCTCTCCTTTCGCGCTTCCTGTATCAGTAACAATGACGTGCTCTTTTAGCTTCATTTGTGCTAATTTTTCTATTGTCTTTTTTGATTCTATTACAGGTGTTGATAATATGATTAAATCCGCTGTTCTTGCCCCTTCTTCCAAAGACTGCGCCGCTGCATCGATGATCTTATATTTTAAGGCTTTTTCAATTTCATTTTGATTAACATCGAAACCCATTACTTTTGCATTGGGATGGTGCGTCTTAATAGATAGAGCGAGGGAGCCGCCAATCATTCCAACTCCGACAATCAATACAGTACCAAGCATTGCTGTCCTACCTCCCTACCCATATTAGCTAGTTCTGATGATGGTTTTGCATAAATTCCAATATTTTTTCTCTGACCTTTATGTTTTGCTCTTCTAAACCTATGGTAATTCTTATAGATGTAGGAAACCCCAGCCCGGTGCCCGACCGAAGGATTATTCCGCTTGATTCTAGAAAAGCCTCCAGACGTTCAATGTCGCATTGAAGATCAACTAAAATAAAATTGGTTTCCGATGGAAAGCAATGCAGGTTGTTCTCAGAACAAAATGTATAGTATTTTTCTCGTTCTATTACATTTTTCAATCGACTTGATTCTATAAATGCTTGATCCTCCAAAGCCAGTGACGCTGCATGTTGTCCGTACTGATTATTTGTAAAGGGTAGTCGAATCGATTCCAGGTGTTGAATAATATGATGGGACGCAATGCCATAACCTATACGCAAACTGGCAAGTCCGTATATTTTCGAAAAGGTCCTCATAATGATTAAATTAGCAAAGTCATTTATAAGATCAATAGAATGATACGCTTGATTAATATACTCAAAATAGGCTTCGTCAAGCACAACTAATACATGTGATGGAATCTTCTGCATAAATTCTCTTATTTTATTTTCAGGGATAAATGTGCCTGTTGGATTATTGGGATTGCATACCCATACTACTGCAGTATTTTGGTCAATTTTTGTTATCATTTTCTCCAAATCATGCGTACCATTCAGCAATTCCACTTCTCTTATTTCAGCTCCATCAATGATTGAGTTATTTTTATATTGCGAAAAAGTCTGCGAAGCCATTACCGTATTTTTCCCTGGCTCTAGCAATGTTCTTGAAATCATTTGTATTAACTCATCTGTGCCATTTGAGAAAATAAACTCAGTTTCATTCATATTATATAACGATGCCAACGACTTCCTTAGATGTCCTACATTTCCTTCCGGATATATATTTAAAGGAATTTGCCTCTCCGTTAATAAATCCTTTACTTTGTTTGAATAGCCATATGGATTTTCATTAGAGTTCAGCTTAATAAGCAAATCAGTTTTTGATCGTTCTGCTGCCTCATTAATGGATTTCCCTCTCTTATAAGTTTGCATCTTCAATATTTGTTTTTTCCACATCAATTGTATCTCCCCGCCTTCTTATAGCGTTGTTCTAGCTGAGTTTAATCCCCTATAACCACTTGCTATTGCATCATGCATACACGCTAAAATGCTAGTGCGTCTGCTTTATGCTTTTCGATTGATTCTCGCAATTTATCAAATTTGTCACTGTCAAATTGCTGAGTGAGTGCGGCTGCCAGCTCCCATGAAACCACTGCCTCTGCCACAACACTAGCTGCTGGAACAGCGCAGCTATCAGAACGCTCAATATTAGCTGAAAAGGTTGCTTTAGACTCTATATCAACACTCATCAACGGCTTATATAGTGTGGGTATAGGCTTCATCACTCCCCTTACTACAATCGGCATACCAGTTGTCATTCCACCTTCGAACCCGCCAAGCCTATTTGTTTTCCGCGAAAAACCTTTGTATTCATCCCATATAATTTCATCGTGCACTTTGCTGCCAGGCATCCTTGCCATTTCAAACCCCAAGCCGAATTCTACGCCTTTAAAAGCATTAATGCTGATCATTGTATTTGCAATTTTAGCATCCAGTTTTCTATCGTGGTGAACATAGCTGCCGACCCCTACAGGCATGCCTTCAACAATGACTTCAACGACTCCGCCTATCGAATCACCCTTCTTTTTTGCTTCATCGATTGCTTCCATCATGCCTGTTTCAGCAGCTTTATCACTACATCTGACAGGCGAGTCTTCAGTTACTGCCTTTAACGCGGCTAAATTTTGATATTTGAAATCTTCAGCCCGTACACCACCTATTTCAATGACGCGAGAAGCTACTTCAATGTTTAATAGCGACAATATTTTTTTCGCCACGGCACCAACTGCCACTCTGATTGCTGTTTCTCTTGCTGAAGACCTTTCAAGCACATTCCTCATATCACGGTGACCGTACTTTATTCCCCCTACAAGGTCAGCATGACCAGGCCTTGGCCTTGTTATTCTTCTCTTTATTTCAGCTTCATCTTCTGCCAATGAGTCTATTGCCATGATTTTTGTCCAATGCTTCCAGTCATGATTTTCTATTGTTAAAGCTACAGGCGAGCCTAATGTATAACCGTGCCGCACTCCAGCTGTAATTTCAACCTGATCCTTTTCTATTTGCATTCTTCTTCCTCGTCCATAGCCCTTTTGTCGTTGTGATAATTCTATATTGATGTCTTCAACTGAAAGGGGCATGCCTGCAGGCAAGCCTTCAATAATCGCCGTAAGTCTTGGTCCATGTGACTCTCCCGCTGTAATAAAACGCATTTCTCCAACCTCCATTATGATCAACCAGTATTGTGGGATCTTGATGATGTTCTATTCTTTATACTAAAGCCAATTTTTTCTGCAATACTTTTAATTCTTCAATGAACTCATTGAATTCAGCAATATTCATTTGCTGCGCCGAATCAGATAAAGCAACTGCCGGATCAGGATGCACTTCAGCCATAACCGCATCTGCACCAATTGCCAATGCCGCCTTCGCCGTTGGCAGCAATAAATCTTTTCTGCCTGTGGAATGCGTTACATCTACAATAACCGGTAAATGAGTTTCTTTTTTCAATATTGGGACTGCAGAGATATCCAACGTGTTTCTTGTTGCCTTCTCATATGTCCTTATTCCTCGTTCACAAAGGATGATTTGATTATTCCCATTAGCCATGATGTATTCGGCTGCATTGATAAACTCTTCAATGGTTGCCGAGAGGCCACGCTTTAATAGCACTGGTTTGTCTACCTTTCCAACTGTTTTGAGCAATTCGAAATTTTGCATATTTCTAGCACCAATTTGAATTACATCCACATACGGTAATGCCATTTCTACATCGTTCGAGGAAACAATTTCACTTATAACAGACATTCCTACCTCGTCTCCAACCTTTCTTAATATCTGCAATCCTCTCTCTCCAAGACCTTGAAAATCATACGGAGATGTTCTCGGTTTGAACGCTCCACCTCGCAATAACGTTAAACCTTGCTTTTTCATAGCCAATGCCACAGATTTTACCTGATCGTAGCTTTCAACAGCACAGGGACCCATTATGAACCGCTGGCTTCCATCGCCTATCATTTCACCATTTATATCCACAATCGTATTCTGCGGCTGCATCTTTCGGGAGACGAGCATCTCTTTCTTTTGGTGGTTATTTTGCAGATTTAAACTAGCTTTAAATATCTCTTTAAAAAGAAATTTAATCGTAGATACTTCAAATGGTCCGCGATGATTCTCTATGATTAAGGCTAATGATTCATTTTCGCGGATTGGATCAAAGGCTTTCATGCCCAGCTCTTCTTTCTTCCAGCCGATGTTTTGAGCTACCTCTGCTCTTTCATTGAGCAATTCCAGGATATCTAGATTAATCCTGTCTATTCTTTTTCTTAGTTGTTCCAATTCATTTGCATTCATTTTGCTTCTCTCCTTCACTTTTTTATCATTGATTGAGCAGTTCTATTTTTTCAAACTCATTTGCAGCCTCATCCCAATAAATAGGAATCACCTCCTTTAGTTTTTCGAATTAACGACATCAGAAAATTCCAGCCAACCTTTCAACATAAAAAAGCCCCTACTGAAATGATTCAGTAGGGGCGAATTTGCTCGCGGTACCACCCTAATTGTGAACAGGATTGTTCACTTCTCATTTTTGTTAACGATCATAAGACCGTCTTTCCCTCGTAAAGCTTGCGCTATACTTCGAAAAAGAAGCTCCAGGATTGTAATTCGTGTTTACCTTTGTACTGATTTGCACCAACCATCAGCTCTCTTTAACAGGAAGATATACACTACTTTATTCCTTTCTTCGCCTATCTTATTAAATTTTTTTATATAAAAAAACCCCTACTGAAATGATTCAGTAGGGGCGAATTTGCTCGCGGTACCACCCTAATTGTGAACAGATTTGTTCACTTCTCATTGTGTTAACGATCATATGACCGTCTTTCCCTCATAAAGCTTAAGCTTTACTTCGAAAAAGAAGCTCCAGGATTGTAATTCGCGTTTACCTTTGCACTGATTTTCACCAACCATCAGCTCTCTTTAACAGGGAGGTATACACTACTTTATTCCTTTCTTCGCCGATCCTATTAAATTCTAAATATAAAAAGCCCCTACTGAAATGATTCAGTAGGGGCGAGGTTGCTCGCGGTACCACCCTAATTGTGAACAGATTTGTTCACTTCTCATTGTGTTAACGATCATATGACCGTCTTTCCCTCATAAAGCTTAAGCTTTATTTCGAAAAAGAAGCTCCAGGATTGTAATTCGCGTTTATCTTTGGACTGATTTGCACCAACCATCAGCTCTCTATAGCAGGGAGATAATTACGCTACTGTGTTCCTTTCATGGCTGCATTAAAAATGCTATGAATATTATATTTTTGAATTATACATTGCTTATCATTTTTTTGTCAACAATATTTTTTCAAATAACCGAAGTAAACAAAATCTATTGAAGTGCAAATCCCTTATCACGGCTCTATTTCTTTAGTGATACTCCCTTTTCAAAAAAACATTTTCTGCAGTTCCAAAAAACGTAATGTTTGAATGATTGCTGAGTATAAAGACAGCGTCATCAATTTCATAATAGGGAAAAGGAGAAATTCATCAAATGTTACCGATAGCTTTTTGGAAAGCGAACGTACGCTTCTCGAAGTTCAATGAGATACAATTCATTTCACATTTTTTACACGCAGAATAATTGGCTCTATAGCCTTAGCAGCTTAGTAAAAATTTATGCAAATGATTTGCTATCTTCAAGCAGCTTATGCATTCCGCGAAACTCAACTTCTGTGAACTTTTCTATGACTTTATTTCTGTCCATTCTAAATACTGAATCAGTTAAAGTACAGGCAACAGGCACATCACATTTAATTTCTGCCAGTTGTCGGCTAAGGTGCAGCATGTCCAAGTCCTGTTCGATCTTTACCCGCTGTCCCTTAGTGATAAGGTGAAGGTTTTCCAGCACACCCTCAATATGTTCATAGGATTGCAGCAGCTTTAACGCTGTTTTTTCGCCTATCCCTTTCACACCTGGGTAGTTGTCACTTGCATCTCCCATAAATGCTTTGAGGTCTATCATTTGCTTAGGTGTAATCCCTTTTTCTTCATAGAAAGTCTCATGAGTGTGAACAAGATAATTGCCATACCCTTTTTTTAGCAGCGCAACAGAAATATTTTCTTCAAGTAATTGTAAAATATCTTGATCCCCTGTAAGGATTATTACCTCGGCTGCGTCTTTCATTTCTTTTGCTATGGTACCGATACAATCATCCGCTTCATATCCTGCAAGGCCAATATTAGGGATATCAAAAGCCTCAACCACTTCCTTTACAAGATCGAACTGCGGTATCAGCTCAATCGGAGCTTCAGGGCGATTGGCTTTATATCCATCGAACATTTCCGTCCTGAATGTCTTGCTTCCCATATCCCAGCAAACCGCAACATGGGACGGCTGAAATTGATTGACAGCTGTCAAAAAGTGCTTCACAAATCCGTATACTGCATTCGTAGGAATTCCTTTTGAATTTATCATAAACTGTCCTGTCACAGCTGTTGCAAAATAGGCTCTGAATAGCAGGGCCATTCCATCTACAATTAAAAGTTTCTCTTTATTGTCGTTCAAGTCTTTTCCCTCCTAGCATTTCACGCTAAAAACTATTATAACACGAGGACATTTTTACAAAAGGAATTCTATAAAAAATGAAAAATATCCCTTTTCAAACTCAGATTTTAATCAATGAAAATTTGAATTTTTAAATGATAGTCCTTCCAATAATGCACGCCATCCACTATGAGTTTTTCTGGTTTTTCATCTGATTCGAATTGCAGTGTGCGCTCTTTCAATAAGGTCCGGTCATCTGCTTCAGTTTCAAATTGAATCACAATCGTATTTAAGGGGATCTTCCTTTTTTTCAGCTTTAATTGATACACCTTCCAGCACCACATCCTTATCCGTCACGATCGTCATTTCCCTTATTTCTTCAGAAGTTGACAGTAAGTTGACCGATTAATGTTTATCGCCCAATAAAACGAAAGGATTATTCATTTCCTTTTTTAGTTCAATTTCTTGATGGAGTTCTTCATATCCTGCAAAATTGTCCACCCCTATTTCTAAAGAAGCCAGAGGCTTTGGCAGCGCATTGTACTTCAGCTCAAATTTCCCACCATTGAGGGAAGAACAGTGGCTGCTCCCTTGCATTTCCACTTGTTTTCTATTGGCTATTAACAATATGCCGTCCAATGACTCCGATACGCGATCAAAGTTATCTATGTCTATCACTCCTGTAATGAACGTTGAAGTTAGTGTTGCAGTAATCTTCTTAAAAGCAATTGCCTCCTAATCTACCTGAACCATTTCATTGATTTTTCCCTTCCATTCTGAAGCCATGGCTTGATTAGGATACCAGCCATCCAGCTGAGGCATCATGACATCAGAATAGCTATATCAAATTTTTCTATTTCCAATTTAGTCACAGCTTGAACGCCATCCTCCGCCTCTGATATTTCAAAGCCTTCTTTTTCTAAAAAAAGACGTACAAGCTCATGTATATACGCATCATCAATTAGTAATTTGGTCATCTTTATACTTTCCTTTCGCTCATGTAAGCTGGCTTGAGGTTATAAAGAAACTAATCAATTGCTCTTTCACAACTATCATTACTTAGTAACCATCAATAGTATACATATAAGTTATGAATTGAATATGAACTGACAAAAAAGACTGAAACATAAACAGCAAAAATAAAAAGGACTTAGAATCAATTCATCTAAGTCCTTCTTATTGTTTTTACTTTTTCATCGAACTCCGTTTATTTTCCTGTTCCAATTGGATTTTCATCATAGGAGATCCAATCGCTGAAGCTGCCGGGATACAGCTTGACATTTTTATAGCCGGCTTCCTTTAAAGCAAGGAAGTTAGGCGAAGCTGTTACGCCCGAACCGCAATAAACAATCAGTGGGCGGTCCTTATCAAATTCTGAAAAACGATTTGCCAATGCTTCAGCAGTTTTGAACTTCCCTTCGGACAAAGACTCAGTCCACACTTTATTCACTGCACCTGGTATATGTCCGGCTTTCTTATCAATTGGCTCGATAATGCCTAAGTATCTCTTTTCCTCCCGAGAATCAATTAAGACGGCTCTACTATCTTCATTCAAAGAGATTTTTTTTACTTCATCGTGTGAAGCCATGATGCCTTCGTTGATTCTCACCTTATAAGTTGCTGCAGAATAACTTGGAAGCGCGCTATCAATTGGATACCCTTTAGCAGTCCAATCTTGATACCCACCGTCTAAAACATAGACTTTATCGTGACCCAAGAATTTTAGCAGCCACCAAAAACGGGAAGCAAACGAGTTTTCCCCGCCATCATAAGCAATAATTGTCGTATCATTATTGATGCCGGCATTTTCAAGAGCTTCTGCCAATCTGTCTGCATCAGGAAGAGGATGGCGTCCGCCATGCTCCGATACGGGGCCAGAAAGATTCTTCTCAAGATGAAAGTAGATAGATCCTGGGATATGACCCTTTAAGTATAGGGTTTTTCCTTCTTCAGAAGCGGCTAAATTAAACCGGCAATCTGCAATCCTTACATTCTCGTCGGTTAGATGTTCAAAAAGCCAATCTGCATCAACTAGATTCTTCATCGATCTGTTCCTCCATTCTTTTTTGCATCAGTTTTTTCACATGCTCTTTAGGGGTCCAGCAATTAAATGTGTAATTAGGCTGCGTTTCATAGCCTAACCGTTCGCAAATATAGGAGATCCCATTCTCTCGCTTAATTGCACGAAAGTTCACACAGGTTGCACAAACATGAAATGTATTCTCTTTCATTGCAGCACACTCCTTTATTTACATGTATGACTTTAAGCGATTCTCTATCTCAATCAGCTGGGCAACAGAGAAATCGGCAGTTAAAGCAGCCATCATGCCCTCATAATATTCCTCAACCTGATTACTTAAAGAAGCAATTAGTCGTTCATCTTCTTGCTTCAGCATTCCTTCATAATAATCCTTTAATTGCTGATTAGATTTCTGCAAATAATCATCGGCCGGGACTTGAAGAGCGTTCTCTAGTTCATCGGCAAGATATTTTCTTTCATTTTTTTCGAAAAAGGATTTCGGGTTTTTAAAATGGGACATCGCTTTCTTAAATTGAACCAAGTCTAATTCAACAAATGCTGTTTCAAAGTCAGTTCCTTCCATTGCTTCAACTTCAAGTCTGCTAAATGAAAGCTGCTGATTGATTTCCTGCGCCTGTTTAGTCAAACGATCAAAAGATTGCTGAAGCTGCTTGCCAATATAGACTTCCAATCGAAGGGTGGTTGCCCTTAATTCCTGGGCAAAATCAAAACCAAAGGATTGCAGAAAGTCGTTTAATGCTACCTTCAGCGCTTTCTTCAAATCACGCCCATCATCCTTTAGCAAAGCTGGATTAAATGACTCTTTCAGGAAATCTCCAAATCTCAAAAAGACACGCTGCTTAATATAGAACACAAGCTCATCTGCTTCTTGTTCAAGCCTTTGCGTCAACAAAGATACATCTTGACTTGTTAAAATCCCGTTTATCTCATCCTTCTCCCTTAAAAGCTGCCTCTTTTTGCCATCCTTAGCCTCTTTGCTATCTTGTGAAGATTGGATAAATGATTGCAGCTGGGAAAGCACACGCAACCATTCCGATTCTGCAGATGTAACAGAGATTTTCATTAAATCATTGTTAATAAAAGAATAAAAGTTCTTTTCGAAAGCTTGTATTCCTGAGGAGCCTTGTGTTCCGCTCAGTTTGTCTTGTAGTGCATGCATGCTGGAAAGCCCGTATAAATGAGGCTTTCTAATGCCATATTGAATTAATTGTTCACTTACATAATCCAATACATCATTCTTTTCACTTTCGTTATTTGCTAGATCAATCGCATTGACGACGAAAAACATTTTATCGAGCTCGAATGAATCTTTTACACGTCCCAGCTGGATTAAAAATTCCCGATCAGCTTTTGAAAAGGCATGATTATAATAAGTAACAAAGAGAATGGCATCGGAATTTTTAATATAATCAAAGGCTACACCTGTATGGCGGGCATTGATTGAATCTGCTCCAGGTGTATCAACAAGGCTGATTCCCTTTCTCGTCAGCTCGCAATCATAATAAACTTCAATCATTTCGACAAAGCATGATTTTTCTTCTTTTGCCACGTAATCAGTAAACTCCACTAAATCTGTTTGGATTATGGTGCCCAGTGCGTCTTTAAAATGATCGAATCCTTTTGAAAAAGCTGCTAAAAGGGCGAAATGGGTTTTTTCATTGGCATCAAAATCATGCTGGTCTGCCAGAATGCCTTTGATTTTCTTGATTGCATCGATAAAATCTTTTGCCTCACGTTGAAATACTTGCAAAGAACGATTAATATCAGCAAATAATACTGTTTGTGATTTAACCCTGACAAGCACAGTTCCATGCGGATTTTCCTCGTTTACAGGCATGATTTTATTGATTGCAGCTGTAGTCGGGTTCGGTGAAACAGGAAGAAGCTTCTCACCAATTAAAGCATTGGCAAATGAAGATTTGCCAGCGCTGAATGCTCCGAAAAGCGCAACAGTGAATTGCCTGTTCTCCAGCCTGCCTGCTTTTTGCAAAAGTTCCTTGGAAATTTTCTTAAATCCTGGAACTGAAGCAATTTCTTCTGACGTATACTTAAGCTTTCCTACTAAATGTTTGGTTGTTTCTGCAGAATCTTCCTCACTATTTAATATGAATTGCTCATCTTCATCCGTTGCATCGTTACGCGCTTCTTTTTCCAGCACCTTTTCCTCTTCTCCTGGATGCACAATTTCCGCTTCTTCCTCTTGCTCATGGAGCAGCTGTTCAGATGCCATTTCGTATTTCTCATACTTATATTCACCAGTTAGAAACTTGCCTAGCTCTTCTTTAAAGCGTGCAATATTCTCCTTTAACTGATTCAAGCCTATAAGGGCATCAGCAAAGGTTTGCATAGACTGCAACTCTGTTTCTATCTTTGTTTGTTCTTTTTTCATTTTTGCTTGCAGGGAAGTGACGAAGCCAGACTTTAATCCATTTAAAGCAGTTTTCGTGATTTTCTTTACACTCTCTGCTACATCGTTTGTATATTGCAGGACATAATCGCCGGAAAGTCTCGCACCGCCTTTTACAGCGCTGGACAGCACCTCTTGATCAATTGTCATTTGAAAATTTTGAGCAGCTGCGATAAGAAGGTCATCATGAATATCATGTTCCTTGAATTTTTTTAAGAAAAGCTCTTTCATATGCCATACAATTTGCGCTTGGACTTTTTCGATGAAATCTTCAAATAAACGATCCAACCTGGCTTGTCTTTCCTGCTCTGTTTTTTGCTTGGCAAAAAACAAGCCCATTTTGAAGTCGGACTGCCTTGATTCCAAATACTTCTCCGCTAATTCCCTCGTTTGAAACGGCATTAAGTAAGCATTTTTTAATATTTCATCTATGTCATTGTTTAATTGAACTTCCGTCGATTGAAGAAGCTTATTTATGTTGGCTAACTGAGCTTGAAGCGATTGCACTTTTTCAAATACGAGCGGACGCTCATCTTCAGGCAAATCTGCTAATGCACTTTCGTATCCTTCCAATTCAATCCCTTGTTTTTCTTCTAAATAAACAAGATGTTCTTCAGAAAGCTTTTTCAATGAATGAAAGACTGACTGCGGCAAAAGTTCCTCCTTATTCGCAATCATATCTTGCATAAATGACTGCAATGCAGGAAACTCATTTTCTGCCAAATCCTTTTTCTTCAAAGAAGTATAAAAAATCCTTTGAGGATGCACGCCCCAAGAGGCAAATGAATCCTTCACACTTTCAGTGAACTGTGAGAACGTTAATTCTTCCTCGCGGTGTTTATCAATCTGATTAATGATGAGATACACCTGTTTTCCAGCTGCAGTTAATTCCTTCGTAAACAAAAAGTTCAACTCAGATTGAACATGGTTATAATCCATCACATAAAAGACTAGATCCGCTAAATGCAAAGCGGATTCCGTGGCAATACGGTGAGCATCATCCGTCGAATCAATCCCTGGGGTATCCATAATCACTGTATTCAATGGCAATGTCGTATCCGAATGACTGATTTCGACCGTTCTTATTTGGTCCCCATCTTTGCTGAACCTCTTTATTCGCTCATAATCGTATGGCGCCAGATAAAGCTTTGGCGGACCTTCCTTAAAGAACACTTTTGCATAGTCCTCTCCAGCCTTTACTCTTACCAAATTTGCACTGGTCGGAATTGGACTGGAAGGCAGCAAGTCATCACCAACCATTTGATTGATCATACTTGATTTTCCAGCAGAAAAGTGGCCGCAAAAGGCGATTGAAAATTCTGAATCGCGCAATTTTAAAACGAGGTCCTTTGCCCTTGCTGCCGTTTGCTGATCTCCATTATCGCGAAAAAATGTATATAAAGCCGCAGCTCTTTTTAATAACCCTAATCGATCAAGCTGTTGATCTACTATCTGAACCATAAAAAAATCCCCTTGTCACATCAATTTACTTCTTATTCTATCCGATTTTCACTATATTTCCTATATAGGTACTAATATATTATAAAACATCGGCTATGGGAACAACGAAATGCTGCGCGGGCGCGTTCAACCATGAAAAGCTTAAACGAAATAAGAAATGAAGATGCGTAATGGCATCTGCTTCTTACTTGGCTAAAGAACTCGAAGCGCTATCCTCCAAGGCTGGACAGCTTAGAATTGTCGAGGCAAACATTTTTGCGTATTGAATAGGGGTTTACTTTAGGGATTATCACAATCCAAATTTAAAAACAATATTTTTTGTGAAGTAAAAAAACATTATCATATAGATAATGTTTTTACTTTTATGCTCATTAAGAAAACAGTTTTTGCCATGTAGAGGGGCCCGGAATTCCATCAGCATCGCTGCCAGACCACCCCTGCGCTCTCTGAAAGGCAGCACATGCTTGACGATCCGATTCGCTCCACTTTGGTCCAGCTCCAACAGAATAATATTGGCCATATCCTTTTTGGATTAACCTTTTACCCATTGAAGTTACGTATTCATTGTTTGCTCCGTTACCGAAGAAATGAATACCAGGAAACTTTGATACGTTAGGAGCACTTCCTGCAAGTTGAAATAATCTCTGCCATGTCGAGGGACCGGGATATCCATCTGCATCGCCCCCAGTCCACCCCTGGGACCGTTGGAATTCTTGACAGTTAAGTCTATCTGCTTCTCCCCACGTTGGCCCTGGACCCACAGAGTAATGTCTGCCATACCCTGCTTTTACTAATTGAACACCTAAAATTGTGACATATTGATTAGACGCTCCATTTTTAAAATATTGCGCGCCAGGGAAACCCGGAGGTGAATAACTATTGCCTCCTCCATAAATTCCAGTTAAACGACTCCATGTACTTGGGCCGGGTATTCCGTCAGCATCGCTGCCAGACCACCCCTGTGCTCTCTGAAAAGCAGCACATGCCTGTTGATCAGCGGACGAGAATGTTGGCCCTGGTCCTACTGAATAATATCTGCCATACCCTGCTTTTACTAGCATTTTCCCCAATAAGGTTACATAATTATTGTTTGCTCCTATATAAAAATAGCGGGAACCTGGGAAAGATGATGTACCGCTGCTATCATATGGTGGTCCGATTGGGACTACACCACCTAATTGCGGATAAGGATTATTGCCACTCTCGTAATAAGGAGCAGCAACCCCTGCAATACTGCTATCATTTACATACCGATGTCTTCGGAATACCCCATGTGCTGTTGATATGTAAGGCACGCCTGGCCAAGTATTTCCTTCTATCGTATAAAATACTTTATGTTCATGATCATATCTTTCTATTATTCCTATGTGTGACCAAAAATTGCCTTGTCGGAAGAACAAAAGTCCACCTATTATTCGCTTTAATATTTCCGGCTCTAACCTAGCAAATATTAAAAAATCTTCTTTATTATAGTATTCTCTACTTAGTCCATCGTGAAATCTCCTATGATATTCAACACTTGCACTTCTTGTGAAAATATCGCTATTCCCTGACTGTGCAGCACACCAACTTACAAAGCTTGCACACCAAGGCTGATAATTCATCCCTATCCATTTGCCGTATTTGGTATCATTATTATTCCCTTCCAATGTGCCTATCTGAGATGCTGCAGTTTGGATCATATTTAATCTTCTTGATATCGACATATGTACTATCTCCTAATTTTTCTATTATTCTATTGCAGCAATGAATCAATATCTACTAAAAGAATATTCGGATCTTGGGGCAGCTCAGCATCTTCAGCAAGATACGTATCTCCCCATTGATCTGGCTCAAGGGGCAAACTATTAGGATCTCCTTCAATTGGGGGTGGATTGGTTTCATCTGCAAAAACCTTTAATGGTAAACTTGACGCAGCTATCGTAACTACACCTGCACCAAGGAAGCCTAAAAATTTTCTTCTGCTCACTTTTTTTTCAGACATGCCTATTCTCCTTTCACTAATCAATCTCAACAGTTAATCATGTTTTTTTAAAAATCTACCAAAATCATATATTATTTTCACAATAATCAAAAGATTAGATAGAATCATTTCGTATTTATTCCTTGTTACTTTTTTCCTAAAATATCCAATACATTCTAGGAATAAGTGAATTCACTCAGGCAATAAGTGGCTTAATGCTGCTTTTAACACACTGTATAAAAACAAAAAGAAGCCGCTTCAGCGGCTTCTTTATTTAATATGTATCATTCAAAATTCATTTTAGGATCTAACTTGCGGTTTTGTTACGTTACTTAGGACATATTTCATCACAACGCTATAAACTGCGACAGTGCCAATGACGAAGAGAGTCGTCATATTGCAACAACACCTTTCTACTGAGAATAACTATCATCTTCAATTAGAATCTTATCATAATCGAGAATGATTTTCAATGATGTCCCAAGCATTTTTCAAATTTTTCCGATTCCACTATCGGACTTCATGCGCGGAAAAGCTTCTTCATACTCTGTCAGCTGCTTCAAAGCTTCTTCTTCTGCAGGAATTCTAATTAACAAAATCACAAAATTTAAAATCGTAAAAACCAAAGCCGTATAATATGCATGAAAAAGCAGTGGGATAATAATAAATTCGAGTGTGACAATCAAATAGTTTGGGTGGCGCATCAATCTATATGGCCCCTTTTTAACTACGTCTGCATGCGGCATCACGATGATTTTAGTATTCCAGAAACGACCCAATGAGCTGAGCGCCCATAATCTCCCAGCCTGCGAAAGGATAAAGATGGGCAGCAGGACCGGCCAAAAAGGTGTCAATGAATGATTGAATATAAAGACCTCAGCGAACAGGACAATAAAAAACAGGGTATGCACCATAACAATAAGCGGATAATGTCCTTGTCCAAATTCAATAGCTCCTCGATCCTTCATCCATTTTTCATTTCCTCTTGCCACAACTAATTCGAATAACCTTTGGCAGATTACAAATACCCAAAAAAAGTAGAAAATCATATCATCACTCCCATTTCAACAGCAATAATTCAGAGCTGAACCCTGGTCCTAAGGCAGTAGCAAGTCCATATTCTCCCAGATCTGCAAATTCCATAAACCTTCGCAATACATAAAGAATGGTAGCAGACGACATATTTCCATACTCCTTTAATACATCCAAGGAGATTTTTGTCATCTTTTCATCAAATTGGAGAGATTGTTGATAGGCATCTATGACTTTTTTTCCTCCTGGATGAGCGACAAAATGCTGAATTTGACTCATAACCATGTTTACATCACACAAGAATTTAGACACATTCGGCTTAAGCCATCCTTCTATGATTGATGGTATATCCTTGGAAAAAACGACGTAAAGTCCTTCGTCCTTAACATCCCATCCCATCACATCCAATGAATCTTTCATTGTTGTGGACTGTGTTGCCTGTATATATGGAACAGCAGATAATTTTTGCAGGTTGCCCTTCTCGCACTCATCGCCAACAACTAATGCGCAAGCCACACCATCAGCAAACAGCGATGAGCCAATTAAGTTACTCTTAGAACGATCATTTCTTTGAAAAGTTAGGCTGCAGAGTTCCACGGATAACACCAAAACTTTCACTTTTGGGAAGGCAAGACAGTATTCGTTGGCCCGTGATAACCCTGAAGCACCTCCCCCACAACCTAAACCCCATATCGGGATACGCTTCGTTTGTTCGGAGAAAGGGAGTTTATTCATGATTCTTGCTTCTAAGCTCGGCGTAGCGATTCCAGAGCTCGTAATGGTAAAAATCGCATCGATTTCATCATAGGGTACAACTTGTTTAAGGAAAACTTCACTGCTTAAGCATTTTTCAATTGCTTCGGCACCTAGGCTCACACCTGTTTCTATAAAAGCATTATTTTTTTCAGCAAAGCTTTTGTCTGATTTAAACCAGTCCAGTCCCTTGGCAAAATGTCTTTTTTCAATTTGTCCGTTTTGGAATACCTTTAGCAGGCGATCGATATCCTTAAATGAATCAGAAAATAGGTCTCTTGCAAACTCAACAACCTCATCCTGTTCTAATGTATACTCAGGGGTTGCTTCAGCAACTGATATGATTGATGGCATGTGGAGCTCTCTCCTTCATTAATATAAGGTTAATTTTTCCACAATTGTAGATAATATACGCATATTCGTTATTTCCCCATGCCACATAAAACAAAACACTTCACTTTCTTAAACCACTATATTAACTATAGAAAAAATAGTAAAAAAGACAAAAAAAGCTGAACTTAAAAAAGTCAGTAAGACTTCCCTAAGTTCAGCTTTGAATAGTTTTGAAGGAGTTGCTGTGCTATTAAATGATAAAATAATTCTTATTATTAATCATTACTAAATGTTTTCCAATTGCTAGCTTTGGCGTTTTTTATCATGCTTTTGCACTTCTATAATGATTTTCTTGCCGGCAGCTAGGCCG
The DNA here is from genome assembly GCF_030813235.1 of Cytobacillus purgationiresistens. GTDB lineage: Bacteria > Bacillota > Bacilli > Bacillales > Cytobacillaceae > Cytobacillus > Cytobacillus purgationiresistens. Next base: position 94,592 of record NZ_JAUSUB010000019.1, read on the forward strand.
CATACATGACAAACTCCTGCTTCGTTGTACAAAGTCTTACAATGATCACAATAAAATTTTTCCATCCTCATCACATCCAATAAATTCTAATGAATTATTATATGCAAGGACAAAGAAAAGTTGCTCATTTTATGAAACTTTTCTTAAATGTACTTCTTTCACATCTTGTTTTTGGAAAGCCATAAAGTAAGCAAGTCCCACAAAAATCGCACCGCCGATGACATTTCCAATAAAGGCCGGTATGATATTTTGAATAAAATCTAGCCAAGTATATGAACCAGCAAATATTGCTGCTGGAATAAGGAACATATTGGCTACTACGTGCTGGAAACCAATGGCAACGAAGGCCATAATCGGAAACCAAATCGCAAGAATTTTACCAGCAAAATCATGTGCTCCATAGGATAACCATACAGCTAAACATACAAGCCAGTTACAGCCGATAGCAGAAATGAGCGTTTGCATGAAAGTATCATCAATTTTAGCTCCAGCTAAAGCAACCGTCTTATCTAAAAAAGGACCTGTTTCTGTTAACCCGACAATATGACCGAAAAAATAGGCAACAAAAAGTGCACCGATAAAGTTAGACAGCAAAACCCAAAACCAGTTATTAATCAGCTGCATTAATGAAATCCGCTTAGAAAATAACGCGGTCGATACGGACATCATATTACCCGTAATCAATTCTCCGCCCGCTAAAATAACAAGTATAAGTCCAATTGGGAAGACCGCTGCACCAATAAACGAACCAAAGCTTCCCCATTCTGCTGGCAGATTCCCTATGACTCTTATATCTAGTAAAAATCCTAATGATATAAAAGCTCCGCCTAAAAATCCAAGAATAAGTAAAGCAGGTAAGGGTATCTTTGTCTTTGCTACCCCTGTATTGATTGTTTGTTCCATAATTTCCTGTGGCTTACTAAATGCCATTTTCTCCATCCCCCTTAAACATAAAAAAGACAGCACACAAACAAACCTGCTTCATACAGGCCAATTTGAATGCTGCCTAATCACCTTGCAATCCATACAAGGAAATCAACCATCATAAATGTTCTTTGTGAATAGAAATGAGACAGATCTTGCTTCATTTCCATTTCATAGATGCAAAATATATCCTACCAAAAAAATAAAACCTTGGCTACTGGCAATTTTAAAAACTTTACTGTTAAAAAGTAATCCGCTCTGGACAAGTATATATATTCATTGATTCATTGCGAATAAAACCTACGGTAGTAATTCCTAACTCTTCGGCTGATTGTAGAGCGAATTCAGTTGGAGCAGATTTTGATAAAATCACTTCACAGCCAATTTTAGCTACTTTTAAAAGAATTTCAGATGAGATTCTACCACTAAAAACAATGATTTTCCCTTCCATTGATATACCATTTTTTAAACAATATCCATAGATTTTATCTAATGCATTATGTCTTCCGATATCCATTCGATTCATAATCATCCCGTTTTTATCACATAAAGCAGCTGTATGAACCCCGCCTGTTTGCTGGAAGGTAACTGCTGACGCTTGAAGCTCCTTCATTAATCGAAAGCATTCCTCAGGTGTCAATGTTACTTTTACATCCTGCATCTTCTTTGCAGTTAATGCATCATTCACGAAGACAAACCCTTGTCTGCTCATGCCGCAGCAAGAAGTGATGTAGCGCTTATTTTGGAAATTTTGATAATAAGGATTGATCTTATCTGTTGTCACATGGACAAAACCTTCTTTTTCTTGAATCCAGATATCCTTGATTTCCTCATATTTTTTGATGACGCCTTCAGAAGCTAAATAGCCGATAACCATATCCTCGATGTATTCCGGCGTGCAGACCATTGTTACGAATTCCTGCCCATTTATTTTTACAGTGATTGGATACTCCGTCACGATTGTATCTTGCCTACGCTCAATTTTACCGTTACTGATACGTATAATTTCTCTTTTCGTTTCAATTTCTTTCATGTATGTATCCCCCCACTTTTAAACAACTATTCTGTTATATTTTTATCAAATACAAACACAGATATAGCCATATTTTCCTCTACTTTTATATCTGTGAACAAATGGATAAGCTTGGCACCGATCAGCTCTTCCATACCATCTGGAGTGCTTTCAGCATATACATCTTGAATCATTCTAGTCCTAGCAGCATGTACCATATCTTTTCCTTCAACCGATCTGGATATAAATTGCTCTGTAGGTGTTAAATTTCCATATAAAGTGGACACAGCCATATTTTCAACAAAGACTGTATGGATTTTCTCTGGACCTTTACCGAATAAGTCCTTCCTTAACTTTCGTATAATATCATTAAATTCATGAACAACTTTAGACATTTTTTTACCCCTTTGAAAAAACTTAATAAAGCTTCAATTGTTTTATCATAAAACAACTTTTCTAAAAATTAAAGTGGTAATGTAATGCATTCTTGTGGTTTAACGCTTCAAAAGGTGAAATCTGTTCTGACAATCTAGTATTGTGTCTTTTATACTTTAACGATATAATAGCTAATGGAATTGATGGACTGGTAATATTGGATTGTTATGAATCTATCATTTTTCCTAAAAACCATAATGGTTTGGATTGGTATAATAGCAAGTGTTGTTATTTAACTACTCCACCATGTATTACACCTGCCTATTTTAGGGCTAGCTGTGTAAAACATGGTGGTTTTTTTATGTTTTTATTAGAAAGTTGTTAGTTTTAAGGGGGAAATGTAATGACTTCCAATGTGAATATTAAAATCAATGGAAACGATTACGAGGGAAACGCCGGAAAGACGATTCTTCAAATCATCAATGAAAATGAAATTGCCCATCCACAGATATGTCATGTACCCGAAGTGGACCCAATTGAAACATGTGATACATGTATTGTTGAAGTAGATGGCAAACTTGTCCGTTCTTGCTCAACTGTTGCAACCGCTGGGATGAATATTAGCTTAGACTCCAGCCGCGCCAAAGAAGCGCAAACGGAAGCAATGGACCGGATTCTTGAAAATCACTTATTGTATTGTACCGTTTGTGATAATAATAATGGGAACTGCAAGCTGCACAATACAGCCGAAATGATGGAAATCGAGCATCAAAAATATCCATATACACCGAAATCGGAAAAATCAGAAGTGGATATGTCACATCCTTTTTACCGCTACGATCCTGACCAATGTATCGCTTGCGGACAATGTGTGGAAGTTTGCCAAAACTTGCAAGTAAATGAAACACTAACAATCGATTGGGAAAGACAGCGTCCTCGCGTCATTTGGGATGCAAATACCTCTATTAACGATTCTTCATGCGTATCATGCGGACAATGTGTCACAGTCTGTCCATGTAATGCCTTAATGGAAAAATCAATGCTTGGTGAAGCTGGCTTTATGACGAACATGGGTGATGAATTGCTAACGCCTATGATCGATCTAGTAAAAGAAGTTGAGCCAAGCTACAGCGGAATCTTCGCCATTTCTGAAGTGGAAGCAGCTATGCGAGACACACGTACTGAAAAAACAAAAACCGTTTGTACTTTCTGTGGTGTCGGATGTTCATTTGAGGTATGGACGAAGGATCGTAAAATCTTGAAAGTTCAACCAAGCCACGATGCACCAGTAAATGCCATTTCTACTTGTGTTAAAGGTAAATTCGGCTGGGATTTTGTCAATTCCGAAGAACGAATAACAAAACCGCTTATCCGTAAAGATGGCAGATTTGTAGAATCCAGCTGGGATGAGGCGCTTGATCTTGTTGCAAGTAAATTAGGCTCGATCAAACAAGCACATGGCAAAGATTCAATCGGTTTCATTTCATCATCTAAAATTACAAATGAAGATAACTATGTGATTCAAAAGCTTGCTCGACAAATGTTCGAAACGAATAATATCGATAACTGCTCACGCTATTGTCAATCACCGGCAACAGACGGTCTGTTCCGTACAGTTGGTATGGGTGGCGATGCAGGTACAATTAAAGATATTTCCGAAGCTGGACTGGTTATCATCGTCGGCGCGAACCCTGCTGAAGGTCATCCTGTGCTTGCAACTCGTGTTAAACGTGCACATAAGCTTCATGGACAAAAACTGATTGTAGCAGACTTGCGTAAAAATGAGATGGCTGAACGTTCTGATCTATTCGTTAGCCCACGCCAAGGTACCGACCAGGTTTGGCTAATGGCTGTAACAAAGTACATGATTGACCAAGGCTGGCATGATCAATCATTCATTGAAGAAAACGTAAATTATTTTAATGATTTCAAAGAAGTACTTGAGAAATATACATTGGAATACGCAGAAGAAAATACTGGATTACCTAAAGAAACAATCATCAATATTGCCGAAATGGTTCGTGATGCCGATGGAACATGTATTCTTTGGGGTATGGGAGTTACTCAAAACACGGGTGGATCTGATACATCTGCTGCCATTTCTAACCTATTGCTTGCAACTGGTAACTACCGTCGTCCTGGTGCAGGTGCTTACCCGCTTCGTGGACATAACAATGTACAAGGTGCATGTGATATGGGTACCCTGCCAACTTGGCTCCCAGGCTATCAACATATAACAGATGATGTAGCTCGTGCTAAATTCGAAAAAGCATATGGTGTAAAAATCGATGGCAAGCCAGGAATGGATAATATCCAAATGCTGCAGGCTATTGAAAAAGGTGATATGAAAGCAATGTATCTCGTTGGTGAAGATATGGCACTTGTTGATGCTGACGCCAACCATGTGGATAAAGTTCTTTCAGGGCTTGATTTCTTCGTTGTTCAAGATATTTTCTTATCTAGAACAGCTCAATATGCAGATGTTGTCTTACCAGCTGCCCCTTCTTTGGAAAAAGACGGTACATTCACTAATACAGAACGTCGTGTACAAAGATTATACCAAGCTTTACCAACATTAGGAGATTCAAAACCAGACTGGTGGATCACCCAAGAGGTTGCTAACCGCTTAGGTGCGAACTGGAATTATTCTCATCCTAGTGAAATCTTTGGTGAAATGGCAAGCCTTTCTCCGCTATTTGGAGGAGCAAACTATGATGTTCTTGAAGGCTGGAATAGCTTCTTCTGGGGCAGTTATGATGGTGAAAGTACGCCACTACTTTATACAGATGGATTCAATTTCCCAGATAAGAAAGCTAGATTTGCCCTTTCAGATTGGGTAGAGCCTGCAAGTTTCCCTGAGGAATACGATCTCCATATCAATAATGGACGGATGCTCGAACATTTCCATGAAGGGAATATGACGAATAAATCAACAGGACTTCAATCTAAAGTACCGGATGTTTTCGTTGAAGTATCAGAGAATCTAGCAAAAGATCGTGGTCTGAATGATGGTGCTCTCGTACGTTTAGTCTCTCCTTTCGGGGCGGTTAAACTGAATGTGCTCATTACAGATCGAGTGAAGGCAAATGAGCTTTATTTACCAATGAACTCTGTAAATAAGGATACGGCAATCAATTTCTTAACAGGTCCTTTATATGATTCACGGACACGCACACCTGCTTATAAGCAAACAATGGTTCGTATGGAAGTATTAAGCAATAGTGGAGATCAGCCACTCCCAAGAACGAATCCGCGGAACAAAAAACGCAATCCGCAAAACGGTGTTGAGGTTGCGCGCAAATGGAAACGTCCTGGTTACGTTCACTTAACGGATAATTAAAAGGAGGATGAGATAAATGGCAGCTCCTATAACGGAAATTTATCGTGAAGTCGATGAAGAAGCAGTAAAGCAGCAAAAAATGGAAGAATTGAAATCTCTTGTTTCAGAAAACGAGGATACAATTAATAATCTTTTTAAAATCCTTGGAGAATTGAATGACTCTGGTGTATTAGAAGCAGCGAGTTCCATGCTGCAAGGAAAAGAAAAAATTGCTAAAATTGCTCTAGACCAAGTCTCAAGGGAACCAGTAACCAATCTAATTAACACACTCATGGGTGCTACAGCAGCGTTAATGGAAGCTGATGCTGGACAAACAACCAAGCTCATTAAAAGCGCGCTGTCTGGATTGGATGAAGGAAAAACCTTCCTGGAATCAGAACAAAAAATAGGTGTAATGAACTTAGTAAAAGTCCTAAATGATCCTGATATTAATCGATCAATTGGCTTTGGTATTCACTTCCTCAAAGGTATGGGGAAAGGGTTAAAAGAATAATACATTAAGGCGAAAAAGAAGCATTTCCTTCTTTTTCGCCTTATTTTTTTATAAAATTATAAACCCTTAAATGATGCATGTTCCCTCCTATTTTGATGGCTGAAAATGCTAGATTCTGCAAACACGCTTGTCATATCCTCCTCCACTTTTTCATATGCATTTTAATAGAAAGGATGGATGATATGCAGAAATCACAGGGCTATCAATTATTTCTATTTATCAACGCCACAGTTGTCTTTTTCACACTCGCTTGTATCATCGTTGCCAGTGGAATCACTCTATTCACAGTAAAAATGTCCTCAGACATTGCTAGTTCTGTCATTAATGAGCCACAGTCCAGTTCAATCTATCTTCATCTATTAAAAAGCGCCAATCAAAGCTTTGTCGATGAAAAGGAAATTAAACAGGTTTCGGTCTCAGATATGGCATTTAAATTTGCTACAAGCATTACACCAGAAGATCCAAGGACCTTTTTAGGTAGGGAACTGCCTTCTTTTTCTTTTTTTGATACAAAGATTCATATTGCTGGTCAAGGAACGGATTATACGACATTGCCTATTGAATCATCTCCACCTATGGAGGAATTACTTAAGGATAGAGAAACAGTCCAATCAGAATCTGAAGAAAAAGAACAAACTGACAATAACAACGGTTCTCCCGTTAAGCCTCCCGACAAGAAAAACGTGTATATTTATCATACGCATAGCTGGGAATCTTACCTGCCGTTTATTAAAAACGGAACCGTTCCTGACGATGCCGTAAGCAATAATGAGAAGGTTAACGTCATATCTGTCGGCAATAAGCTGCTGCAAAATTTAAATTCAAAAGGAATTGGCGTCGAGCATAATAAAACCAATATGACTGCAGCACTTCATCAAGACGGTTTAAACGCTAATCATTCGTATCCATTTGTACGAGACCTTGTAACAGAAGCCATGTCCGCAAACAATGACCTGGACTATCTGATCGATATTCATAGAGATGCTCTAAGAAAAGATAAGACCTTTATAAAAATAAACGGGAAAGAGTACGCAAGAGTATTTTTCGTAGTAGGCAGTGAAAGTAAGAACTTTGAAAAAAATCTAAAGTTAGCAGAAGATCTGCATAACATGCTCGAAGAAAAATATCCAGGATTAAGCAGAGGTATTGGGAAAAAAGACTACAGCAAAGGTAACGGCATATACAATCAAGACCTTTCAGACAGAGCCATCCTGCTAGAAGCCGGTGGCGTTGATAATAATCGCAAGGAGCTTGACAATACGATGGAAGCATTCTCAGAAGTGTTTAGTGATTATTATTGGAAACAAAAGGACGCACAAGCAGAATAAACGAACAGTGGTTAAGCCATTTGCAGATCTCATTTGATGGAGATTTGTGGATGGCTATATAACTAAATTTGCTAAAATAAAATGCAAGTTAATATGAACTATAGTTAGTTCTGAAATTCTCATAGGCAAATGTTTTATTATTAATTTTTCCTTATATCTTGCGTTTTTTTTTATTGGCAAGGGAAAATAAAAGTCTCTTAATATCACTCTAATTAATGAAAGAGTATCACTCTGCTGAAAGCATACCCATAATTGTTAGATTACGATAGTTTATCAAATAAAGTTCGTAATCCTTTTTAATCTTTTCTGCTATGAAATAGCCGCCAATTAGCATGAAAAAGAAGTAGTAGTATTGCACTGCTTATTTTTTCTCTTTTTCGAATGTTTTCAACGATTTGAAAAAAGCTTAGGAATCATTACGACTGTACTGAATGGTGTACTCTTATTATTACATTGCTTTATCATCTATTTAGGCTTAGGAAATCCATTTAATATGATTACCCTGCTGCCTATCATAGTTGGTTCGGTTTTTATTATTACCGGGAACACACTGCCCAGACTGCAATTAAAAGATGAAAGCACCCATTCACACTTTAATACTTGGAATCAAGTGGCACGGACGATATCCTATACATTGTTTGCCGGAGGATTCGTAATGCTTTTTTCTGTCTTCTTGCCTCAAAGCTTTATCCTAGTTGGCTTTCTACTAATATTTTTTCTTACAATACTTTTGGCCGCTGCTTTCATCTATATTAAATACTCTCAAAGAACAAATTTGAGTTAATCTTGTTATCCATATAAAAAAGCATTTAGAACGCACTTCTGTGAGGAATCGTTCAATATGCGGGCTCCGATTCTTGATTTGCTACATTCAAACAATATATCGGCGATTTTTAGATTTTATCAGCGATTATCTCAATATATCAGCGACTTTTCGACTTTATCGGCGATCATTCCCTTTTATCGACGATTTTCATTTTTAGCCTAAAAACAGATCTTTAAGAATGGGATTTGGCTCAATATGCGGGCTCCGATTCTTGATTTTTTACATTCCAATCAATATATCGGCGATTTTTAGATTTTATCAGCGATTATCTCAATATATCAGCGACTTTTCGACTTTATCGGCGATCATTCCCTTTTATCGACGATTTTCATTTTTAGCCTAAAAACAGATCTTTAAGAATGGGATTTGGCTCAATATGCGGGCTCCGATTCTTGATATTCTACATTCCAAACAATATATCGGCGATTTTTAGATTTTATCAGCGATTATCTCAATATATCAGCGACTTTTCGACTTTATCGACGATCATTCCCATTTATCGCCAATTTTCATTTTTAGCCTAAAAACAGATCTTTAAGAATGGGATTTGGCTCAATATGCGGGCTCCGATTCTTGATTTTCTACATTCCAAACAATATA
>NZ_JAUSUB010000020.1 GCF_030813235.1 Cytobacillus purgationiresistens
CCTTCATGGCAGTTTGACTTATGACCTCGAGGGGCTAGGCCCTGCAGCTAGACAACTGAAATGCGGAAGGGCCTTGCTCAGCCACGACAAGCATAAGGCAGACTGGCAGGAAGGTTTGATTTTTAACCTTTGACTTATGACCTCGAGGGGCTAGGCCCTGCAGCTAGACAACTGAAATGCGGAAGCCTTGCCGAGAGGCGACAAGCTTAAGACAAGAATTCCAGAAGGTTGGTTTTTACCTTTATGGGAGGCTTGGCTTAAGACCTCGAGCCCCTTGGCCCTGTAGCAGCAAGACAAAACGACATGCGATAGGACCTCCCTCACCCGAAGCGAATCGAAAAGAGCATTTCCGCCCTACTTCTCTTTCACCCTTCTTGACAAATATCGACTAAATCTACAATCACTTCATTCATCTCATCCCAGCTATAAATAGAAGCGCCGGCAGCTAATGGATGGCCTCCGCCTTTATACTTTCTTGCCAACTCATTAATGACTATACCTTTAGACCGGAAGCGAACTCTAATTTGATCGGTCTCTTCTATAAAGAACACCCACGCTTTTATGCCGGATATATGTGCCAACTCACTTACTAAGAGTGATGCTTCTGCAGGTTTTGCTTGATATTCTTCCAAAAGTTCCTTTGTAATGACCATAACAGCTACTCCATCGGAACGCATTTCAAAGTTTTGCAGAACATAACCATGCAGCTTTACAATATTCGGCTTCATCTCATACATCTTGTCAAATAACTCTGTTCTGGAAAAATTAAATTGAATGAGTTCACCTGCGTAATCAAATGTTTTATTTGATGTGCTTGGATAAATAAATCTTCCCGTATCCCCTACGATTCCAGCGAAAAGTAATCTTGCTGCTTCATCTGACATCTTCAAGCCCTTATCCATTCCGAATAAATAAAACTCATATATCATTTCACTGACTGAGCTCGCATCCGTATCTACCCAGATGAGATCACCATAAGGATCCATATTGGGATGATGATCGATTTTTATTAATTGATCACCGAGAAGATAACGATCATCACAAATCCGATCGGAATTTGCAGTATCACAAACGATCACCAACGCCCCTGAATAGGTCTTATTCGGAATATCATCAAGCCTTCGTAAATAATGAAGGGTCTCCTCTTCTTTTCCAACAGTATATATATTTTTATTGGGAAAGGAAGCTTTTAATACTTCTGCCAGACCCCCTTGTGATCCATAAGCATCCGGGTCTGGCCGGATGTGACGATGAATAATAATTGTGTCATAGCGTTTAATCGCTGCTAATATTTGCTCTTTCATTTCATTCTCCTTCCATAAATATTTTGGATCTAAGGAAAATATCCAAGAAACTATTACACAAATGTGGAATTTTCTTGGCCATACAGTTAAAATAAAAATAGCTTGTCGATTTTTTGGAGGTAGAACTATGCCCATTTTTGTCGTATTCATTATCTTGTCGTTCGTATTTTATCTCTTCTATAAAGTAAGATATTTCAGGTCCAAACGACCTGCTGAAAAACAATGGATCTCCGCCAAATCCAAAATAGCTCTTGGAATATTCGTTGCGATTTTCGGTATTAATCAGCTGTTCTTATTCCCTACAACCGTCTCTTATATTGTTGCTGCAGTATTTATTGTGGTAGGGGGACTAAGCATTTGGAACGGAATTAGAATGTATAAATTCTTCCTGCCCCACGCAATTGAAGAAGCGGAATATATTAAAAACCAACAATGATTGTTGATTAAAACCGTCTCTTTAAAAGAGACGGTTTTAATTTTTAAATCAAAGATTTATCGTTCAATCAGCTGACACATCATCATGGCTTTCCCTACTAAAACGCCCTCATTGTAAACTTCCACATCAACTTTACCAAACTTTCGCCCAACCTCAAGCACTTTGGGGTAAATTTCAAGCATGCTTTCAATTTGAACAGGCTTTAAGAAGTAGATTGTCATATTCTCTACGACCAGATCTCCTTTTTTATAGCTTCTTAATATGCGATTTGCCGCCTCTGCCACAATCGTTGTTAAGACTCCATAAGAAATCGTTCCAATATGATTGGTCATTTGCGGAGTAACCTCACATCGATAGACTGGGTCCCCTTTTGTTTTTCCTGAGGTTAACACTAGCTGATTGGTAACCGTATCATCTATGGTCTCGCCAACTTGCGGCTGACGCTGAATCACTTGCAGCGCCTTTAATACATCCTGCCTGCTAATAATTCCTTCAAGCTTGTTTGTATCATCAACTACAGGCAGAAGCTCAATTCCTTCCCATACCATCATATGAGAAGATGAGGCAACACTTGTTTTCCCGCCAACTGTCATTGGGTTTTTCGTCATGACTTTATCAATAGATGTATCAGGATCATGCCCCATAATATCCTTGGATGTAACCATTCCTTGGACCTTCATATTTTGATCAACGACTGGAAAACGGCTATGTGTTGTTTCACGGTTATATCTTAGCCAATCAGATATGGTATCTGTCGTCTGCAGCCGAATCGTTTCCTCAAAAGGCATAAGTATATCTTCAACAAGGACAATTTCTTTTTTGATTAATTGATCATATATCGCACGGTTAATCATCGTTGCAACTGTAAAAGTATCATAACTGGTAGAAATAACCGGCAGTTCTAAATCATCTGCAATTTTTTTTACATCATCCTCCGAGTCAAAGCCGCCTGTAATCAAGACTGCCGCACCAGCTCTAAGAGCCAGCTCGTGAGCATTCGTTCTGTTACCGACAATTAAAAGATTCCCTGCACCTGTGTATCTCATCATGGCTTCAAGTTTCATTGCACCGATTACAAACTTATTCAAAGTTTTATGCAGTCCAGTACGACCGCCTAAAACCTGTCCATCCACAATGTTTACCACTTCAGCAAAAGTCAGCTTCTCAATATTTTCTTTCTTTTTCCGCTCAATACGAATAGTACCCACTCGTTCTATCGTACTCACATAACCTTTATTCTCGGCATCCTTAATCGCCCGATAAGCTGTTCCTTCACTTACCGATAATGCCTTGGCAATTTGTCTGACTGATATTTTTTCACCTACAGGCAATTCATCAATATAGTGTAAAATCTGTTCATGTTTTGTAGCCAAGACCGTCACCCTCTATCTTCATCCTTATTCTTATTATAAGATGAAAATTGTCTATGTTCAATTAACGGCTGGCATCAATATGGATTTAGTTTGTTACTGATAAGAACGGACCTTCTTTTTCTGCGTATTTGAGCGCCTTCTTCTCGTTTTTCCCGCTTGTTTTGGCGCATACAGAAGCGCTGTTAAATTTCCAGCGATAACAATCAGCGCAAGAACGAGCCAGGTGATGGAGAAGAAACCTTCAGCCCCGCCACTATAAATATCTAATCGAGGCATAGCATAGTACAAAAGCATGCCTGATAGAAGCAAACATAGAATATAACGTTGTTTTTTCATAAATAAAACGCCCTCCAATAAGCTTTTCTATCATATTTATGCAGACGAGCTGGAAAGATGCCTATCTTCTCTTGTTCAAGGAATGGTTAGTATCTTACTGAATTTCTCTAATCTCTTTTTCAGCTTCATGGGCACCACATTGTGAAAGTAGCACCCATGGTACCGTTTTAGTCACTATAAACCGTTTTTTAGTCACCCAGAAATCTTTTTTAGTCACTCTAATCCTTTTTTTAGTCACTCCCCACTCTTTTTTAGTCACTCAATGGAGTCTCTTTTTTCCGCCGTCACGGGCACTGTTTTGTGAAGGTCAAAAAAAGCAGCTAAAGGAAAATAATCTCCTTTAGCTGCTCAAATTTTAGCGATTTATTTGTTACAGTTCAATGACACCGCCGGCTTCGAGTACTTTAACGGAATCTCCTTCTACCATTTGAGCAAATTTATGAGGGTCCTGTTTGATTGGCGGGAAGGTATTATAGTGAATCGGCACTACTTGCTTCGCTCCAAGCAACTGTACTGCATAGGCTGCATCTTCCGGTCCCATTGTAAAGTTGTCTCCAATTGGAATAAAGGCTAAATCAATTGGATGACGATCACCAATTAATTTCATATCAGAAAACAATCCGGTATCTCCGGCATGGTAAATCGTTTTGCTGTTGATAGTGAGCAGAACACCTGCAGGCATGCCAAGGTAAATGATTTCGTTATTATCAGTCACAAGTCCTGTGCCATGGAAGGCCTGTGTTAGCTTGACCTTCCCAAAATCAAATTGATACGCCCCACCGATGCTCATGCCATGTGTATTCACACCATGAAAGCCAAGATAAGAAGCAAGTTCTGCATTGCCGATTACGAGTGAGTTATTTTTCTTAGCAAGCTCAATTGTGTCTCCCAAATGATCGCCGTGGCCATGGGTGACAATGATTACATCGGGCTTTTCTTCCTCCACCTTTAAATCTGTTAATTCATTGCCTGTAATAAATGGGTCAAAAAGAATTGTTTTATCTTCAGTTTGAACCTTAACGATTGAATGTCCATGAAATGATACTTTCATTACGAATCCCCTTTCTATTGAATGTATGTATTGATATTTCAACATGAAGTGTCCCTATCCCTTTTTATTACCCGCTATTCTTTATATTTAAACAGTTCTTAAAGTTTACATTTTCACATTTAGTTGATACGCTCAATATATAACTCAAATGAGGAGGTTTTTATTAATGAATCATAAAATAAATCAAGTAGCTTCGTGGATGAAGGATAACGGAATAGAAGTATCTTTCTTAACATCATCTGAAAATGTCTTCTATTTAAGTTCATTTTTCAGCGATCCTCATGAGCGTCTACTAGGATTAGCCATCTTCCAAGAAGCAGACCCGTTTCTTGTATGCCCAAAAATGGAAATAGAAGATGCCAAAAATGCCGGATGGAATGGTGAAATCGTTGGATACAGCGATATCGAAAATCCATGGGAGCTCGTACATAATGCCATCAACAAAAGAGTCAGCAAGGTAACTAAAGTGGCAATTGAGAAAGAGCATATGAATGTTGAACGCTATGAAGCATTAACAGAATTATTCCCAAATGCTGCTTTCGCTTCAGCGGAAGAAAAACTGCGCAAATTAAGAATGGTGAAGGATGCCGACGAATTGGCAATAATCAAAGAAGCTTGTGCTTTAGCTGATTTTGCCATTGAAACAGGCTGTGCTGAGATTGCAGAAGGCAAATCAGAATTGGAAGTGCTTGCAGCCATTGAATTTGCATTGAAGAAAAAGGGCGTTAATGAAATGTCCTTCTCTACAATGGTGTTAACAGGCAAAAATGGCGCTTCGCCACATGGCACACCTGGCAGCACCAAAATTCAAAAAGGTGATTTGGTTCTATTTGACTTAGGAGTTGTTTGGAAAGGCTATTGCTCCGACATCACTAGAACTGTAGCATTTGGCGATATCAATGATAAGCAAAAAGAAATCTATGACACCGTTTTAAAAGCTCAGCTGGCGGCAGTTGAAGCAAGCAAGCCGGGCGTTAAGGCATCAGAAGTTGATTTAACAGCTAGAAAAATCATTGCGGATGCAGGATACGGGGACTATTTCCCGCATCGCCTAGGACATGGTTTAGGTGTGAGTGTCCATGAGTATCCTTCATTAACAGAGACAAATGATTTGCTGCTTGAAGAGGGTATGGTCTATACAATTGAGCCGGGAATTTATGTACCAAATGTTGCTGGTGTAAGAATTGAGGATGACCTTGTTTTAACAGCAAATGGGGCGGAAGCGTTGACTAAGTTTCCGAAAGAATTGCAGATTATCGGCAAATAATAAACAAGCAAAAAGCCTGCATCAAGTATGCAGGCTTTTTGCTTAATAAAAAAATTTTAATTGTACAGCCAGCTTACTTCTTCACAGAATACAAGAGAGAAATCTTAATAGCTTCACCTGAAGGCAAAAGTCGTCTTGGTTTAAAATTTTACAGCAACATTCTTCAGCTGCGTGTAATTCCTTAAAGCCTCCAAGCCTTTTTCCCTACCAAACCCGCTCTTCTTATAGCCTCCAAAAGGCATTTGTATGCCTCCGCCCGCCCCATAGTTATTAATAAAAATTTGACCGGCTTTTATTTTCCCTGCAAGCCGATGCGCTTTTCCGATATCCTTTGTCCAGATGCCTGCTACTAATCCATATTCGCTATTATTCGCAAGTTCCAATGCTTCTGATTCATCATAAAATGAGAAGGCAGTGACAACTGGGCCAAATACTTCTTCCTGGGCAATGCATTGGTTGGGACCTACTTGATCGAGTATCGTTGGACGATAAAAACACCCTTCCTTACTGCCTTCTATGATTACGCGCTCTCCTCCAGTCACAATCCTGGCTCCCTCTTCCCTTGCAGCAGAAACCAATTCAGCTATTCTATTAAACTGCTTCTCTGAAATAATCGGACCTATATCGGAATCTTCTATTCCTGGCCCAACAGTCAGCTTTTCCATTCTCACTTTAATTAGTTCAAGGAATTCATCTTTTATATTCTCTTCGATTAGCAGCCGGGAACCTGCAGAGCATGTTTGGCCTGCATTCTGAATGATTGATTTAACCACCCACTCAGATGCCTCTTCCATATCGCAATCAGCAAATATGATATTAGGAGATTTCCCTCCCAATTCAAGAGTAACTGGTGTCACATTTTTTGCTGCTTCACTCATAACAGCAATGCCTGTTATGACCGATCCTGTAAAGGTGACATGGCTGACTTTACGATGCTTGACCAATGCCACACCCGCTTCCTGTCCATAGCCTGTAACGATATTAAGAATTCCATTGGGCAAATCTGTTTCATCTATCAGCTCCGCCAGCTTTAACGCTGTTAGCGGCGTGTCCTCAGCAGGTTTTACAATGACCGCATTTCCTGTCGCAATAGCTGCTGCAGTGCTTCTTGCCATGATTTGAATTGGGTAATTCCACGGAACAATATGCGCAGTGATGCCGATTGGCTCTCGTACTGTGTAATCAAGAATGCCCGGTTCAATTGGAATCGTCTCGCCGAACACTTTGTCTGCCACCCCGGCATAGTAGTCAAAGTACTTTGCCGCAGCCTCGACATCCGCTCTTGCTTGGGTGATTGGCTTACCTGTATCAGCGGTTTCCAATTGAGAGAGCTCCTCTTTTTTATCTCTTATTTTTAAAGCAATATCATAAAGCAGCTTCCCGCGATTCGCGGGATGAAAGGATTGCCATTCGCTGGATTCAAATGCGGAGTCCGCCGCTTCAACTGCAAGTTTCACATCCTCCTCACTTCCGCGGGCTATTTTGGCCAGCAGCTGGCCATTCGCCGGATTATAGGTGGCAAAGACCGTTTTGGATTGGCTCTCTACCCATTCCCCCCCAATATACATGCGCAAATGCTTTTCCTTCCCAATCATTATGCTTCCTTTATAATCCACGTCCACCATCGACATTTAAAATCGCCCCCGTTACCATTTTGGCTTCATCTGAACATAAGTAAACAATTGCATTCGCAATATCATCTGGCTGGATTAAGCTTCCCATCGGCACGCTATCCTTGAAGATCGAATTTTTTACAGTTTCAGCATCAGCATCCGCGGCTGCAAATTGACCCAGCATATCTGTTTCTGCAGGTCCTGGATTAATTGCGTTGACCCTTATATTGTCTGAAGCAAGTTCAATTGCCAAAGCACTTGTCAAAGAAAGGATCGCACCTTTAGAAACAATATATGCATTTAAACCGGGACGAGGCCTCACTGCTGAAATAGAACTTATATTTACAATGGCACCGTTTCCGTTCTTTTTCATAACGGGAATGGCAAACTTCGATGTTAAAAAGGCAGCTGTTACATTCGTATCCAAGATTCGATGCCATTCTGCAATTGTGACATCTTCAACAGGTGTAGCTCTTTGGGCAATACCTGCAATATTGACTAGCCTATCCACTGTGCCAAAACGGTTCACTGCTTTATACACCAGTTCCTCTACTTCTGCTTCATTATTCAAATCAGCTTGCAACGTCAGAAGATTTGGATGTTCGCCCATTTCAGATATTAATCTCTTAGTATTAATATCTGTTGCAGCTACCGATGCACCTTCTTCTAAAAAGCGCTTTACTGTCTCCATCCCCATTCCTCCAGCTGCTCCAGTAATGATAGCTGTTTTATTCAATAACCTCATGCGATTCACCGCTTTCTTTTACTTTTAGACATCATTCCTTCTCGCAAAGCCATAGATTCACAAGCGATCGTCTTTCAAAAAGTTTAAAGCCGCTTGTTTATATATCTGTGTTGTAACTGCTAATTCTTCCACTTCAATATACTCATCAATTTGGTGCGGGACTTCACGGTCTCCTGCTCCAATTGTAATAATCGGAATCCCTTCAAGAGACAGAAATGTCCCATCCGTTGCCCCAGGGACACCATTATAAACTGGAGGCAATCCAGTTAAATCGCTGTATGCAGACGCAACTGCTTTTACAACCGGATCATTTCGATCAGTTGAAGTCCATGGACGGTCCTCAATTACTTCAAGCTCTGCTTTAAAATCTTGATCATTTTCTTTCAGCTTCTGGAGGATTCCATTCATTTGGCTGATCAAAGTCTGATGATTCTGCCCAGGAACGGTGCGTATATCCAGTGTAGTCATGCACTGATCTGGGACCACATTGATTTGCGCTTCGCCGGAGACTGGCGCTTGAAGTATAGTTGGAGTGATGCTTGGCCATCCGAGGTATTCATGCTTCCCGAGTCTCTCCTTCTCTCTTTGTTCCAGTTCATCCAACTCACAAATAATTTTTGCCATTCTCGTATTGGGATTGATGCCGCTTAAAGGCATCGCTCCATGCGCCATTTTTCCGAAAGTTCGGACGATCACTCTCAAAGCGCCTTTTTGCATAATGCATAATTGATTTTCCTCAGGTTCGCATATGATTGCTCCATCTACATCTCTTGCCCACCCGTTTTCAATAAACTTCTTAATCCCTATCATCATTCCTTCTTCATCGCAGGGCACACAAAGAATGATTTTCCCTGTAAAAGGCTCCTTATCTAGGATTATCGAGCGCACCGCCGTAATTGCACATGCTAAATTCCCTTTTGTATCATTCGTTCCGCGACCGTACATGATTCCATTTTCGATTACTGCCCCGAAAGGATCATATGTCCATAGTTCTCTGTCACCTTCTGTAACCACATCAGTATGACCTTCAAAAAGAAGCGTTTTCCCTGGTTTTCCGGAATCAAGAATACCAATGACATTTGGTCTTCCCGGTGCTGCTTCTTCGATATAAACGTCTAATCCCAGTGCTTTCAAATAATCAAATACATAATTAGCTGCTTTCTTTTCATTTCCGTCTCTGTCATTCGGCCGATAAACGCTTTCTATTCGGACAAGCTCCTGAGTAAGATGAATCACCTCATCCTTATCTCTTAAATAACTCGGATTGTCAGAAAGTTTAATCATTGTATCTCCTCCCAATTATCTTAAACGTACCAAAACTTGTCTTCGATTTTTTGCTGCTGCTGAACATTTCTGTTCATCGTCAATAAACTAACCGACACATAGACGATAAGTGATAAAAGAACTGGGACGACTACTGTATGCATGCCCCATAGATTTGGAGACAATCGATCTAATAATATATATGAGCCAACGCCAAAAATCATAGAGCTAATTGCTCCATAGGCGTTGCCTTTTCTCCAATAAAGGCCAAGTACAATCGGCCAGATAAATGCTGCCTCCAGCCCACCAAAGGCAAATAAGTTCAACCAAATCAATAAATCGGGCGGATGAATAGCGGATAGATAAACTAGTAAACCCAATAATGCTGTAACACTTAAACTTACATTTTTAATTCTCTTTTCTGATGCTGTCGGCTTAATATAATTTATATATATATCCTTTACAAGAGCAGAGCTGACAAGCAAGAGCAGGGAGTTAACAGTAGAAACTACAGCAGCAATCGGCGCAGCAAGCACGATGCCCGCAAGCCATGAGGGCAGAATACTCAGAGTAAGTGTAGGCATAACTGTATCTCCAATCTCAATCCCCGGCATGACTGCCCTGGCAAAAACACCTGTAAGATGCATGCCAAGCATGATTATTCCAGTTACTATCGTTCCGATAATCATTGCTGTATGCATTGCTTTAGAATTCTTATATGACATAGCTCTCACCGCGATTTGGGGCAAAGCAACGACTCCTACACCAACCAAAATCCAAAAACTGGATACATATAAGGGCGTCAATGAACCATCTGCTCCAAATGGAGTAATTAAGTTCGGATTTTCTGCTACTAATTCATTCATAATATTGGTCACTCCACCACCTGCAATGATTGTTCCAATAAGAATGATTAATGTTCCAATAAACATAATAAATCCAAGAATTGTATCAGTTAATGCCACCGCTCTAAATCCACCTATTACCACAAAAAACAGAACGGAAATTGTGAAGATAAACAAGGCTGTTTGATAAGACACTCCCATAAAGGACTCAAGTAAGCGTCCTCCGCCAATCCATTGCGCAGCCATAGATGCAAATAAAAAGATGACGATGCAGACGGAAGAGAGAATGACTACCCATTTGCTGTTATATCGTTCACGCAAAAAGTCATTAATTGTAACTGCTTTGATCTTTCTTGCAGTAATCGCGAACTTTTTGCCTAATACGGATAAAGTGAAATAGCCAGTCACAACCTGAGCCATCGAAAGCAACACCCATCCTAAGCCTGTATTATAGGCAACACCTGGACCTCCTATAAAACTGGAGGCACTTCCATATGTAGCAACCATCGTCATAGCTAAAACCAGGCCGCCGAGATTTCTTCCTCCTAAAAAATACTCCTGTAAAAAATCGGGACCTTGTTTGACAAAGCGCGCGGCATAAAAGCCCACTAAAAAAAGTGTTGCCAGAAAGATGACGAGAGGAATAGCCACACCTAAATTCATTGAGTCTCCTCCTCTTTCCCTTCATTCTCAAAAGGCACATCTGAGAAGAAAAAGCGGACTACAATAAATACTAGGATAGTAATGAATATAAATCCCGCTACACAGCTATAGAAAAACCAAGCAGGCAAGCCAAAGACAAATGTATATTCCTCAACAGGAGCACTGCCCATCCCATATGCAAATCCGTACCACCATAAAAAATTTATTATTGCTAAGCCAATAGCGATAAGAGCCTCTCTATTCGAAACCTTAAAACGAGGATCTATTTTCTTGTCTTTTCTAGTGTCCATAATAAAACCTCCTTCTGATAGTATAGCATTTAATTCTAAATAAATAGAATATTCATACTAATATCTATTCTAATATAAAATGGTAAAAAGGAGATTAGACATTTTGACAATTCTTTAAAGAAATGTCATGACAGTTTGTAAATAAAAAAAGGTTTAAGCATTCTTACAAGATGCTTAAACCTTTTTTCCGCTCTATTAACTTAACTCATTTTCCTGATTTTCTTGATTACTTATTTCATTTCGATCCACTGTGCCACTATTGTATGCTTCCATAATCGAATCACTAATTGACTTTTCTGCCTCATCTTCATTGTAGAAGTTTTGGATTGCATTCTCTTCATTCTTTTTCAAGTCAGTTCACTCCTTTGTCAAAATAATTTACTTTTATTGTTTGATTTTTTGCTACATTTATTCGCAAAAAGGGTATGTATAATATAGGTAAAGGAGGAGATAAAAAATGAGTATAAAATATCAAAACATACTGGTTGCTGTGGATGGTTCAAATGAAGCGGAATGTGCTTTTAGAAAAGCGATGGAAATTGCTAAAAGTAATCAAGCTAATCTGATTTTGACTCATGTTATCGACACTCGAACATACGCTGCTGTTGAGGCTTATGACCGAACAAGTGCAGAACGGGCAGACACATTCGCTAAAGAATTAATGGAAAAATATAAAAACGAATGCTTCGAAGCTGGCATCACCCATGTAGAATATGAAATTGAGTATGGTTCTCCTAAAGTAAAAATCCCTAAAGATGTTGCACTGAAACATAATATCGACTTAATCATTTGCGGTGCTACTGGTTTAAATGCTGTAGAAAGATTCCTCATTGGCAGCGTATCTGAGCATATTACCCGTCATGCGCCATGTGATGTTTTAGTCGTAAGACCAAATAAAACCGTCAATAACAAAGACAGACTTGATAGACTGGCGTAGATGTGATTGAATCAACACGATTCTTATCTCAACTGCCGAGAAACGCCCTTTTCAGATAAGAAAGTGTAGGATTCTTATCTCAAATGCCGAGAAACGCCCTTTTCAGATAAGAAAGTGTAGGATTCTTAGCTCAAATACAGAGAAACGCTCTTTTCAGATAAGAAAGTGCTGGATTCTTAGCTCAAATACAGAGAAACGCCCTTTTCAGATAAGAAAGTGCTGGATTCTTAGCTCAAATGCCGAGAAACGCCCTTTTCAGATAAGAAAGGGCTGGATTCTTAGCTCAAATACAGAGAAACACCATTTTCAGATAAGAAAGTGCTAGATTCTTAGCTCAAATACAGAGAAACGCCCTTTTCAGATAAGAAAGGGCTGGATTCTTAGCTCAAATGCCGAGAAACGCCCTTTTCAGATAAGAAAGTGCTGGATTCTTAGCTCAAATGCCGAGAAACGCCCTTTTCAGATAAGAAAGGGCTGGATTCTTAGCTCAAATGCCGAGAAACACCCTTTTCAGATAAGAAAGTGTAGGATTCTTAGCTCAAATGCCGAGAAACGCCCTTTTCAGATAAGAAAGATTAGGATTCTTAGCTCAAATACAGAGAAACGCCCTTTTCAGATAAGAAAGTGCTGGATTCTTAGCTCAAATGCCGAGAAACGCCCTTTTCAGATAAGAAAGGGCTGGATTCTTAGCTCAAATACCGAAAAACGCCCTTTTCAGATAAGAAAGACCTTTATATGAAAAGCAAAAAAGAGCAGGCTGTATTATACAGCGTGCTCTTCTGATTTAAGCAATGATTTCGCTTTATTAATTGCAAGTTTCACTTGTGCAAATCCTGTTCCACCAGCACTATTTCTTCTCTCGACAGCTGTGTATGGATCTAGGACCTTATAGATTTCATTTTCGAATAAAGTGTTAACCTCTTTATACTCTTCTATTGGCAAGTCACCAAGGTAACAGCCTTTTTGCACACAAGCTAATACAAGCTTTCCAACAATTTCATGGGCTTCGCGGAACGGTACGCCTTTTCCGGATAAATAATCAGCCAGTTCAGTCGCATTGGAAAAATCATTTTTCGTCGCTTTTTCCATTTGCTCATCTTTTACTTTCATTGTCTTAATCATTCCAGCAAAGATTTTCAATGAACCAATCACTGTTTTAACCGTATCAAACATGCCTTCCTTGTCTTCTTGCATATCTTTATTATAAGCAAGTGGCAGACCTTTTAAGACGGTCAGCAGACCCATCATATTGCCGTAAACTCGTCCTGTTTTACCACGAATTAATTCCGCCATGTCTGGGTTTTTCTTTTGCGGCATAATGCTGCTTCCAGTGGCAAAGCTATCATCTAATTCGATAAACTGAAACTCTTGGCTGGACCAAAGAATGAATTCCTCACTAAGTCTTGATAAGTGCATCATTAACATTGAGCTGGATGATAAGAACTCAAGAATGAAATCCCTGTCACTTACAGCATCCAGACTATTTTCATAAATTCCATCGAATCCTAGCAGCTCAGCTGTCTGATAGCGGTCAATTGGGAAAGTCGTCCCTGCCAAAGCACCTGCTCCAAGCGGAGAGATGTTAATGCGTTTCACGCTTTCTGTAAAGCGCTCTTTATCACGCTGAAGCATCCAGAAGTACGCCATTAAATGATGCCCGAAAGAAATTGGCTGCGCTCTTTGGAGATGCGTATATCCCGGCATAACTGTTTCTACATTTGCCTCAGCTTGCTCTACAAGTGCTGTTTGCATTTCTTCGATTAATTCTATAATCAACTTCACTTGCTTCTTCAAATATAAATGCATATCTGTAGCAACTTGGTCATTGCGGCTTCTTGCTGTATGAAGCTTTCCGCCGACAGGACCGACAATGTCTGTAAGAGCGCTTTCTAAATTTAAATGAATATCTTCAAGCTTAACAGAGTAAGACAGTTCATCTTTATCTGCCTTTTCTTGTAATGCTTTAAGACCTTGTTTAATTTTTGCTGCATCCTCTTCACCGATGATCCCATTTGCAGAAAGCATCGTTACATGAGCGATGCTTCCTTCCAAATCTTCCTTTACAAGCTCTTGGTCAAAAGAAATAGATGCGCCAAATTCGTCGACCCATTCCTCAGCAGATTTTGTGAATCTGCCTCCCCATAATTTCTTCACACTGTCACCTGCTTGTTGCTTTGCACAATACTTTGTACTTTTGTTGGAAGACCCCAAAGTTTAATGAAGCCTACTGCTGCATTGTGATCAAACTCATCATCAGAAGTGTAAGTAGCCAATTTTTCATCATATAGTGAATAAGGTGATTTTCTTCCCTCGATAATAGAATGACCTTTGAATAATTTCACTCTTACAGTACCAGTTACAAACTTTTGTGTTTCTTGAAGGAACGCTTCAAGAGCATTTCTTAATTGAGAGAACCAAAGTCCTTCATAAATCAATTCAGAAATCTGTTTTTCAATCACTGGCTTGAAGTGGGCCAATTCTTTTACAAGTGTTAAGTCTTCTAATTCTTTATGTGCTCTAATCAACGTCATTGCACCAGGGCACTCATAGATTTCACGTGATTTAATCCCAACAAGACGATTTTCAACATGGTCAATACGACCCACACCATGTTTGCCTGCAATGTAGTTCAACTCTAGAATTAAATTAGATAGTGGATATTCTTTACCATTTAATGTAACAGGGACACCCTGCTCAAATCCAATTTCGATTATTTCCGGTGTATCTGGCGTATTTTCAAGGCTTGCCGTTAAGTCATAAGCGTCTTCTGGTGGAGCCGCCCAAGGATCTTCTAAAATTCCACACTCATTACTTCTTCCCCAAAGATTTTGGTCAATAGAGTATGGTGAATCTAATTTAATCGGTATAGGAATACCGTTTTGTTTTGCATATTCGATTTCTTCTTCACGAGACCATTTCCAGTCACGAACAGGAGCAAGTACAGTTAAATTTGGATTCAATCCATTAATAGCCACTTCAAAACGGACTTGGTCGTTTCCTTTACCGGTACAACCGTGAGCTACCGCTACAGCACCTTCTTGTTCTGCAACTTCTACCAATTTCTTTGCAATCAATGGACGAGATAATGCAGAAACAAGTGGATATTTATTTTCATAAAGTGCATGCGCCTGTAAGGCAACCAAGGCGAAGTCCTTAGCAAATTCTTCTTTCGCATCAATTACGTATGAAGAAACAGCACCTACTTGTATTGCTTTCTCTTTGATAAAATCAAGATCTTTACCTTCTCCTACATCCAAGCAGCAGGCAACAACTGAATAGCCTTGGTCTCCTAACCATTTAATAGCAACTGAAGTATCTAAACCGCCTGAATAGGCAAGAACAACTTTTTTTGAGTTTGTCATGATATTATTTCCTCCTTGAAGTGTTTACGTATAAATATTCATCTATATATATTTTTATTCAACTTATTATGATACTACTTTAACAACCTTTCCTTAAAAATGCAATAGTTTCGTGCAATTTTCTCAAAAATCTCCATGAATATCACCCTTTTGCATTGGAGCATATATTTTCCCAGAATAAATGATAAAATGGATGTTTTTAAGTTGGCTGCACTTTGCCTTTCCCAAGACGATTTTTATTGCAGCGCTAAGCATTAACTTATAAAGAATAAACAGCAATTCGCAAAAAGAAAAAACAGCACATGGAAGCGACTCGCTTGCATGTGCTGTTTTTTTAATGGTGGATCTGTTCTTATTTTTTAGCGAATCATCGCCTCATATACTGCCTTCACAACATTTCCATATTCACTTATTCCGTAAGTATCTCCGTGAAATTTATTCGGCTCTTTGGAGGGATTTATTACTTTTGAATGTTTTTTGTTCGTCAGTAATGCAATGGCTAAATCATTTTCTTTATCGATGATTGTGACAGTTCCTGTCCATCCTGTATGTCCGAATGCATGTTTACTAGCGTATTCACTGAACATCCATTCCATGCTCTCATTTCCATTAATCCTCCAGCCTAACCCAAACGTTGGACTAAAATCAGAAGGTGAGATAAAGTTTTGAATTGTTTTTTCGTCAAATAGCTGCACTTTGCCATAACCGCCCCCATTCAGCATGACTTGCATAAGAATAGCTAAGTCTGCAGTTGTTGAAAAAAGGCCGGCGTGACCGGATACTCCACCCATAGAATAGAATGCTTTTTCATCATGCACTTCCCCTTGCAATGTGTTGTTTCTAATATTCGGAAATGAAATAGCCCCATCCCTCGTATTACCTAACAGTTCCGTGGCTGCGAATTTCTTTTGCTTTTCCCCCTTATTCAAAGGATTAAATTTGGTTGCTTTCAATTTTAGTGGTTTATAAATGTTCTTCTCCACATATGCATCCAGCTGCTGGCCGGTTATTTCTTCCACGATCATTCCAAGCAGCATATAATCAATATCACTGTATATTTGCGCAGTGCCTGGTTCATTCTCAAGAGGCGTCTTTAACAGCATCTGAAATGTTTTCTCGCGATCCTGAGAATATAAATTTCCTGCTCGATCCGGGTTATGATAATGTATGCTTGATGGAAAGCCGGCAACATGTTGGAGCAAATCCTTTACACGTATTTCCTCTTTCCTTTTAATTATATCTTCAGGCTGATTTTTAAAATCTGGTAAGTAATATTGGACAGTTTCATTAATATCCAAGGCACCAGTGCTTACTAGATGTTGAAGGGCAAAATTGGTTGCATACATTTTTGTATTTGAAGCAAGATCAAAGATTGTTGAAGCTTTCATTTTCTTCGGTTTCTTTAATAAAGAATGTTCTTCATAAATTTGTGAATAGCCATACGCGTCTTCCTTTACAATCTTTCCATCCTTTATTACGATAAGTACTGCGCCTGGAAAACCGGCATTCACTTCTGCTTCAATTAACTGGTCCACCTTTTTCAACCCCTTAGAGGAGAAGCCAGCTTCTTCAGGTTTTTTAGCTTTTTTTAAGGTTGGATAGCCATGTTTTATCGGGTAAGCCCATTGCTGCTCTTTATCATTTTTCATTAGATTTGCCGCATCGGAGCCTGTACTACTTAAAGGCAATAACAAAAGTAATAAAATCAAAATAAGTACAACAGATTTTTTCATATCCTGCTCCTTTTCTAAAAAAGTGGAAGCCACTCGTTCACCGCTCTTTGCCTTTGAGCTGCCTGGAAGAAGGAATTAACATTCAGCCTTCACTTTTATATATATAAATTTTGAATATTAAAATATTTAAATCTATGTTAATATATTCTTCTAGTTGTGTAAACGGAATAGGGAAAATCAGCCCATTTGTTCTATCTCTAAGATGTTAGCTTATAATAGAATACCTATTTGGCTGTTCTTCATTCATCAAACTTTAGACATATATAATTCGCAAGCTATAAAGTAAAATAAAATGACTAACCTTGTGGGGAGAAATATTAATGAAGGAATTTTTTACTTTAAACGAGAGACTCGGCATTCTCGTCCCATCTTTTGAGTATGAATGGGAAATGTATGATAAAGAGACGCAACAAGGAATTTTACTTTACTGGGAAAAAATCAAAGGTCATATTCCGGACCGAATGGCTGAGCTCGAAAAAATAATTAATCGCAAACAAGATGCCTTATCGAATGAAAGCGACTTTAATCATTCCTGCAGACTTAATAGTGAGATTGCCGAGCTTGCATCTCAAATAAATGATTTATGGCTGTGGTATCGAACAAATCAGAATTTATCTGATAAAAGACATTTTTAAATTCCGCACAGTTCAGCAGAAGAAAAGCAGACAAGCCAAACTCGTCTGCTTTTTATAAATCTTTATTTAATTCTTTAACAATATGACCAATTTCAGGGATAATCAGCTTATTCATCGCAAGCTTAACAGCTCCAGATGATCCCGGTGTACAAAATACTGCCTTATTGGAAATCACTCCTGCCGCTGCTCTGGATAAGATAGCCGCTGATCCAATATCCTCTGTATAGCTGAGCATCCTAAATAATTCACCAAAACCATTGATTTCTTTTTCAAATAATTCTGCAGCAGTTTCTATGGTAACATCCCTGAGAGCGATTCCCGTTCCTCCATTTGTGATAATCACATCCACTTGACCATTTGCAATGCCCTCAAGAATAGATGCTTGAATAGCTGTTTTCTCATCCTTTACAATCTCGTAGTCGACTGTTATATGACCGGCTTCTTGAAGAAGCACCTTCATAAGCTTGCCGCTTTTATCCGTTTCTTCATTTCTTGTATCGCTGACGGTGATTACTTTACATCTTACTTGTTTCGGTGCAGATTGTTTATGTTCAATGATGCTCAATATTCTTCACCTTTCTTATTTGCTAAATACCTTAACTGATAGTATTTATGAGCAAAATCAGTTACCTTTCGAGTGAGCTGGTAGTTTGCTCCCGCACCAATTGCCATGCTAATGAAAGGTACGCCTTGTATTGACTTTTTCCTTAACATAAATATCGTTATAGCTTTCAGAAGTTGCTTAATAGGCTGTTCCAGCCAAGTCACGTCCGTTAAATCATCTTTACCCTCATAAAAATAAAGATCCTCATTCCGTTCCAAATCATTTAGCAAGTCCTCCCATGCTCTGCTCTGCATCCGCGGCGGCAGAGTTGATGCATGGAATACTTTTAAAGAACTCATCATTTCAAACGGAGTGTTTACTTCAACGCCATAAGTCATCGCAATAAGCTGAACGGACCTTAAATTGATGACAGCCATAGCAGGTATATCACTGCCTAGCATAACGGCTCCGCCAGTTCCTGCTGCTCCGCCTTGAACCAATGAATACATGCGGTGACGCGCGATTTGCTGTTTAGCTATGTATTGAAGCTGATCAATCTGAAGCACATTCATATCCTCGAGCGTTTGTATTTCCGGTTGAAAAATACGCCCTGCTGTCAATATCCGTTCCTTTGCATCAATTTGTAAATGTGACCCTTGAATCAATGCATGCAAATGGAATAACCAGCTATCTAAAGCCGTAAAAAATTGCGCTTGAACCTCTTCGGACAATAAAGAAAAGGCATGCTCTAAATATTTTTCATACGAGCGCTCAATGTCATTTGGCTCATAGCTGAAGATTTTCTGCTCCCATTCACGTATTTCCTCAAGTACCGCTTGCTCCCGCTCTTTTAATGCCATAATCAGCTTCCTCCATTTCTGTTCTTAAATTTGTATTTAGTATAGCATAACCCCATGCATGATTGCCTGTCATAGTAGGTAAGTACCAAAGATAGAGAAAATATATATATTTCAGAGAATAGGTGTTTATGTCTATATCATTATTGGGTAATAAGCACTATCTTATAAGATGATGGAATTGAATATAGACAATGAGGTGTTATGCAATGATCACAATGTTTAAAAAGAAAAATCTATCTTTACTTGAAAAGATTTCTGATATAGAAGTAGAAGTTAATATAACTAATCCTTTATTGGCATCAAAAATCAAAATGTTAAAGATCAATCATACTGAAATGCGGTTTATAGCAAGTCTGCAGCCTTTAATTAGAGATCATATTTCTTTTGTTGTAGATTCGTTCTATGAAACAATTTTTCTAATACCTGAATTGCAGAATATGATTCAGCAGCATAGTACTGCTGATAAATTGCGAGGAACCCTGCAAGATCATATAATCGAGCTTTTCAGTGGTCAAATTGCTGATACTTTTATGGAAAAGAGATTGCGCGTAGCCAAAGTCCATTATCGCATTGCCTTAAGAGTAGTGGAAATCGTCAAAGACATTGCCAATCAAACGAATTTACTAGCCTTAAATTCTGCGATTGAGGCAGCCAGAGCCGGTGAGCATGGAAAAGGATTTGCTGTTGTATCGCATGAGGTAAAGAAGCTGGCAGATCAAACAGTAAATTCAATCGATCATATTCAAAACTTAATCAGCACATCAAGAAACTACTCTGAATTAGTGATCACGTCAATTAAAGTGAACGAAGTCATTCAAGAAGGAAGATCTAAAGCCTCACAATCGAATGATATGTTGGAAAATATCAATCACTCATCCACTATTAGCTTGGAAAGGGCTATGGAGCCCAGCTACAAATGAAGGAACTTGCTGCTGTTATTGAAGAAATAGGTGAATCTACCAATCACGTTGCGACATCAGCTGAAAGACTAGTCGAAGTATCAAATTTGGCATAATAACTAAAAGCCCTTCTCTTTGAGAAAGGGCTTTTGCTGCTGATAAGGTAAAGCGATACTACCTCAATTATGAGCACACATTGATTGAGGCTGGTGTTTAAATGTTTGAAATCGTCTTTAAAGTAAATGTTCAATATAGCTCTCCATTTCAAATGGTTCAGTAGTAGACTCAAAGCGTTCTATAACATTACCTTCTTTATCAATAAAAAATTTGGTGAAGTTCCTTTTAATAGAGTCTCCATGCAAGTAGTGGGGATATTTCTCGTTTAAGATTGCCATTAGCAGCTTTGTAACTGGATGATTCATATTAAAGCCTTCAAAAGGCTTCTGACTTTCTATATAAGTAAATAATGGGTGTGCTTCATTGCCTCTCACATCAATCTTTTTATAAATCGGAAAAATCCACACCATTATTCATTGCGCAAAATTCAGAAATCTATCCATCTTTCCACGGCTCTTGATCAGCAAATTGATTGAAAGGAAATGCTAGGGTTTGAAACCCTCTATCTTGATATCCCTCTTGCAATTTTTGCAAATCAGATAATTGTGGAGTGAATCCACAATTCGTAGCAGTGTTTACAATCAGCAGCACTTTACCTTGCATTCAAATCTGCTGTTAAACCACTTGAAGTCATTCCTTTATAATCAAGAACACTCATCATTATCCTCTTACAAACCTTATTATGTAGTTGCCTATAAGCCTCATTTTACATCACTCGATACATAAGACTCATCACCTTATACCTATCACCCGTTTATTTAGGCATCATACTTTAATAAGAAGGCTAAAATAATGTTTATTTTTAGAGAAAAAAACCTCCTTCATGTTAAACATGAAAAAGGTTATCCATTAATTACTATTCAATCAGCGAAAAACATTTGAGGAAGCTTTCAAAGCTTATTACAAAGCCTTTCTCACAACGTCTCTAGCAATCATCACCTCTTCATTTGTCGGTATGATCATCACTTTTACTGGTGAATGAGGATAATTGATAAATGCCTCTTTGCCGCGAACCTTATTTAAGGCTGGGTCCCAGTAGACACCCATAAATTCTAGGCCCCTTAATACACGCTCCCGAATTACATCACTGTTTTCACCAATACCAGCTGTGAAAATAATTGCATCGATGCCATACATTCTGGCTGCGTATGAACCGATATATTTATGAATATGGTTTGCGAATACTTCTAAAGCAAGCTCGGCTCGGTCATTTCCATCCTCTGCTTCTGTTTCAATATCGCGCAGGTCGCTTGAAAATCCTGTTACACCAAGCAGCCCGCTCTTCTTATTTAGCACTTCCAGCACTTCATCGGCTGTTTTATCTGTTTTCTCCATAATAAATGGTATCAATGCAGGGTCAATATCTCCCGAGCGCGTACCCATGGTTACACCAGCCAGCGGAGTGAAGCCCATTGAAGTATCGATGGATTTCCCGCCTTCAATTGCGGCAATACTGGCGCCATTTCCTAAATGACAAGAAATCAACCTCAATTGTTCGAGTGGACGTCCCAACATTTCTGCGGCACGCTCAGATACATATTTGTGTGAAGTCCCATGAAATCCGTATTTTCGAATCCCATAATCTGTATAGTAATTATAAGGCAAACTGTACAAGAATGAACTTTCTGGCATCGTTTGATGAAAAGCCGTATCAAAAACTGCTACTGCCGGCACTTCTGGCAACACTTGTTGAAAAGCTTTGATTCCCGTTATATTTGCAGGATTATGGAGTGGGGCTAACTCTGATAGCACATCTAATTTGTCGAGTACAGTTTCAGTTATTAAAACTGACTCTGAGAAATCCTCTCCCCCATGCACCACACGATGCCCAATTCCTTCAATCTCATTTAAAGATTCAATGATTCCATGTGAGGTCAATTTCTGCAAAAGCAACTGTACCGCTACTTCATGATTTGGAATATCTGCCGTATCGATTACCTTTTTACCTTCAACAGAGATACTAAAGATTGAATCTTTTAATCCAATTCTCTCGACTAAACCTTTAGTTATGACTTCTTCACTTGGCATTTCAAATAGCTGAAACTTTAAAGATGAACTGCCGGCGTTTATTGCAATGATCTTTGCCATACGGCAACCGCTCCTTTATATCATACACGATATTATTTATAGTCAACACTTGTAGGCATTTTTATGTTAATAGGACTTTTTTAACCGTCCAATGTATCATTTAACCATGCTGACCATGACATTTCAAGACATTAAGTAACAAATCACCGCTTCAATATAAAGTAATTATATTCTGATTTTTACCCTTAATAAAAGCCGAGGGGTTTGCCCTCAGCTCATATCTACTCTTTATTCTCTTTAAACCATCCATTAATTTGTTTTAAGATTTTATCTACTTCTGCCGTCTTCGATAAACTAGGTAGATTTACGAGCAAGGCTTGTTTAGGCGGCTTTACATCTTCCGCTTTCTTTTGAATGATAAAAATACTTTTCGCTGATTTTTCATTTTTAAATAGTGAAATAGGCAAATGCAGCAGCCCTTGAATAATCACTTGCTCTTTTAAAAACTCGTGCAGTTTCGGAGACTGTTCACTTTCAAATAATCCATTAGGGATGATTAAGAATAAATATCCTCCTGGCTTTACATGCTTTAAGCTTTGCTCAATAAATAAATGATGGGCATAGGAATGTCCTTCATCTGCTTTTAACTCATAGTCCGCCGCTCTTAAATCATTCGGATAGAATCCTACGGGCAAATCGCTTATAACAGCATCCACTTCCTCCATAAATAATGGCTCTAAGCTGTCTTGATTAAAAAATTGGATGGGATGCTTTTGAAGGTTCGCATTAATATAAGCTAATTTGATAAGGAGATCGTCAATCTCGATTCCCGTAGCCTCAACTGATTTTCCATTTTGTTGATTGATGACAGTTGTTAATAGATTACCTGTACCTACGGCAGGATCCAGTAACTTTATAGAATCTCTTTGTACAAATTTATTTACTAAATATCCAACTAGCATCCCAATGGAATCAGGTGTCATTTGGTGGTTTGGCTGTACATTTTCTTTCATTCCTTTAAGGATGGCAAGCTGGAAGGATTTACGCAATTCTTCACTAGAGAACTTATCCAAGTGGAGGGATTCATAGCTTTTCTTCAGCCTCTTCAAAGTTAATTCACTAAGCTCTTCTTGCAGGATACTCTCATGGAATAAATTTTCACCTGTTTCAGCTAATGCTTCCAAATAGGTGCAATCTAATTCTTCTTTTATCATATCTGATGTTTCATTAAGTGCAGTGAATAATTCCTCAACTGGAGTTATTTTCATTTTAGACCTCTCCCGTCTGTATTCTATTTTCCTATTGTAACGGGCTTTTTTGTCATTCACAAGTTTTGCGCTGTCTTTGGAAATATTCAAAAAAAAAGAATGGAGGATTTTGGGTGTGGGCAGCAAGCTATATTCTCAGATTGACTAACTAAATAGCCGCCAGCCTCTATAGAATGATGGCAATAGCTTTAGAGCAGATTGTTAGTGCAGCAGCCGCTATTTTCACTAAAAGAATGCCCTGGAAACATTTCCAGGGCATTCTTTTTATTATTTGGCAGCTTTTGCTGCTTCGATTGCAGCTTCATAATCAGGGTGGTCTGTTCCTTCACCTACATATTGTGCATAAGTAACTTTATCATTAGCATCAATAACGAAAACAGAACGAGCAAGCAGACGAAGTTCTTGCATTACCACTCCATATGCTTCACCGAAGGATAGATCACGATGATCAGACACGGTTTGAACATTTTCAATTCCTGCTGCAGCACACCAGCGTTTTTGCGCGAATGGCAAATCAACGCTTACAGTTAATACTTCAACATTATCAAGCTTTGCTGCTTCCTCATTAAAACGGCGAGTTTGTGCATCACATACACCCGTATCAATAGAAGGAACCACACTAATTAATCTCACTTTCCCTTTTGAAGAAGAGAGACTAACCTCTGACATATCGTTAGCTAAAACTGTAAAATCAGGCGCTTGATCACCAACTTTTACTTCTTGTCCTAATAAAGTAATCGGATTGCCTTTGAATGTAACAGATGCCATTTTTTCTTCCTCCTTTACATATATATGTACATTTTAAATCATATCTTTTCAGAATCTTTTTTGCAATTGAAATGATCACGAAAAGTGAAAGCGACTGTTTAGCCCCGACAAGCTTAAGACGAATTGGACAGGAGGTTGGCTTTTTAACCTCATGGCCAATTTGACTTATGACCTCGAGGGGCTAGGAGCCGCAACTAGCCCATTCGAAAAGTGAAGGCGACTGTTCAGCCCCGACAAGCTTAAACAGAAGCTGCAATAAAAAAGTTAACCTCATTTTTCAATGAAGTTAACTTTTTTGGGAGCCGCCTTATAAATCTAAATCTTGTTTTCTTTCCGGTTCTTCATGATGCTTGTGGCTTTCATGGCTTTGTTCCTTTTTATTAAACATATGTTGAATTTTATCAACTGCTTGAGGAGCGAGGTCTAGAATTTTTTCATATAGATGTGTGCTCTCATCTAAATGGACCATCTTAACGCCTAATGAATTAACAATTAAAAAGGCAATCGGTGTAATTGATACTCCTCCACCACTACCTCCTCCAAATGGGTGACCACTGGATTCTCCACCGCTTCCTTTGGTGCTCTCCATGATAAATTCGGATCCGCCTGCAGCAAAGCCAAAGCCAACTTTCGACACTGTAATAATGACGCTGCCATCTGGGGTTTCTACAGGGTCACCTATAATTGTATTTACATCTACCATTTCTTTCAGATTTTCCATTGCAGTTGTCATGAGACCTTGTATTGGATGATCAGACATATCTGCGCCTCCTCATCTAGTATGTTTTTGACTTATCATCAGATAAAACGGGTAAGGACGCTGATTTAAAGTGGGCCTTTCCGTTCTTCCAAAATTTAATCAGTTTAATTCCTGCTAACATAGCATGCCCGATACGAAAATGAAAAATACATAAAAATGATGTATGTGAAACGGCAAATTGAAATTGTGGTGAAACCGATAGTTGGGGAGCTGTTTTCAGCCTCATATAATGACTGATGATTCCAAGAAAACTGCCCTTTACAGCCCAAAAAGCACCGGTTAACATCCCCGTAATCGCTGCATCTCCTACGCCAAACACAGTATGCCACCTTAATTGCTGAATGGTTATTTTACTCATAAAATGCCTTGCAATATGATAAAAGGAAGCAACATGTGAGAGCAGCTCTCTCGTGTTGTAAAGACTATTAAGCAAATCCTTTGCTGTGAATTCTTCCATCTTCTCTTCAGACATCCCGCCCCCAGATGCGGACGTTTTCTCAGTTATTTTTAAGGCAAGCTTATCCTGATTAAGTTCTACCAAAGGAATCTCTACTTTGTATTTTATAAACCGCCAAATTCTAAATTGAATATGCAGCTGATGAGTTTTCCCTTGGTGGAAGTAGTGAAGTGTGATTTTAAGTTTTGTACAAATGATTATGATGAATAATATGATTAAAATGAATAAAATAAAGAGCAGCCACTTCATTTTTTCTCACAGCCTTTCAACGGTTTAGTATTCTCATAAAAATAAAAAAATAAACCTGCTAGACTAAGCTAACAGGTTTAAATCATTTTTATCTTTCATGAATAACCGTCGTATCTGCAAACAGGTCATGAATTCCTTGTTTTTTCGGATGAAAGGCGGTAACGATATAAAAAACCATAATTGAGCCGGAAATAAATCGCCCAATCCACTCTCGGAAAATAACTGTACTCCAGGATAATTTCTCTCCCTTTAAGTCAATGACTTTCAAGCCAAAAGCCATTTTTCCAATTGTTTGCCCTAAGAACTTAGTCATTAAGACAAAATACAAATAGAACGTGAGAGCAGTAGCAATCGTGATTGGTGCAAACGGACTCATTTCATGGAGGGGAATATCTAACGCCCTGAATATTGGATTAATAATAATTCTATCAATGCTGCCAATGACAACAATATCTAAGAGATAGGCCCAAACACGCATCCAAAATCCTGCAAAACGATGTGAAATAATAGGAGTACTAGGCACTTGTTCGGAACGAAGCTCATTCTCATTAGAAACTGTCTCTGTTTTCTCTAAAGTAATATCTGATGACTGTGAATTTTCATGGTCATTTATGTTCATTATTCGCACCCCCTATTCAGCATATAAATACATGAGACGCGGTGAATTTGGCTGAGATAATAATTTCATAATTCCTGCCATTTCAACATCATTGCCCATGATTTTGTTTGCACCCATACTTAGCAGGGATCCGAAGCCAGCGTTTTCTGTATACTTAATGACTTGTGCATCCTCCAACCCGCTATCTTCTTTTAATTGTGTGATCACATCCTCAAGATAGCCAAAATCATCAATCAGATTCAATTCTTTCGCTTGTCTTCCATCATAGATTCTGCCATCAGCAACCTTTTTAACTTGTTCTGGGGACATATCACGGCCTTTTGCAATGACATCTACAAACCCGTCATATGCATTGTTAATCATATCCTGTAAAATCTTATGTTCCCCTTCAGTCATTTCTCTCGTTTGGCTCATAATATCTTTATATTCACCGCTTTTGATCGTATTAAAATCAACACCATATTTTTCAGCGAGACCTGAAATATTAATTCCTTGCATTATGACACCAAGGGAACCTGTCATTGTATCGGCACTTGCAAAAATTTTATCTGCAGGAGCAGAGATATAGTATCCGCCAGATGCTGCCATTGATCCCATAGATATGTATACTGGTTTTTCTTTCTCTTCTTGAATTTGAACAATCTTGTCATGTATTTCTGCGCTTTCCACTACGCCGCCACCTGGGGTATTTACTCTTAAAATAATGGCTTTAACTGTATTGTCATCCTTTACATGATTAAGGCTTTTCATAAAACTACTATGATTGTAGGTAGAAGTCGCAAATACAGAACTTGAATCACCTGTATCTTGAATCGCTCCACTCACATTGAGAACAGCGATTTTCTTCATCGCGTCTCCCTCTTCAATTGTCTCCTCTACAAAATTCGCATCTCCTAAAGCTAGTAAATCTGAAAACGTATTCTCTACATCCCTAAAAGCAAATGCTGTGAGAAAGTTGAAAACAACGGAAATAAATAAAATCACTCCCGCAATGCCTAATGCTGCCCAACGCTTTGCTGTCATAGTTGAACTCCTCCTTTGTATTACTACATACGGTTAAACTTTTAAAAAGTTCCAAAAACAGGTAGACTAATGTCAATCATCCTTATGATAGCAAAATATCAATTATTTAGAAATTTATTGGCCCTACTTTCCATTTTATTTATCTTTTTCGTGAATATGAATGAATCTAGCGATAGTGGCTAAGAACTCGAAGTCTTAAGTATGCAGTTCCAGGGCAAAACACTTCCATTTGTCGTTTTGTCCAGTAGCCTCGAGGTCATATAATTATTATTAAAGGAGGAACATAACATGAATCAACGACGTAATTTGTATTTTCACCATAAACAAGATATTGAAACCTTAAATATTGTCCAATCATTAAAAAACTTAGCCGAGAATAATGGCTTTGCAGTTACAAATGATGATGAAGCTGCAAATATTATTGCCAGTATTGGTGAAGACGGTGCCTTCCTGCAAGCTGTCCGGAAAACTGGATTTAGAGAGGACTGTCTTTATGCCGGCATTTCTACATCAGGCCCTTTAAGTCTTTATTGTGATTTCCAACTGGAAGATACAGATAAAATGCGAGAAGCAGCACTAAATGACAATCTGGAAGTGAGAAAATATCCCACAATCAAGGTGACAATCGATGGGGTGACTTCCTTCTATTGCTTAAATGAATTTTCCATACGTTCGGCAATCATTAAAACCCTCGTTATGGATGTTTATATTGATGATCTCCACTTTGAAACTTTTAGAGGAGATGGAATGATTGTTGCAACGCCAACAGGAAGCACTGCTTATAATAAATCAGTAAACGGGTCCGTTGTTGATCCAACGCTCCCATGCCTGCAGGTAAGCGAACTGGCCTCTTTAAATAATAATAAATATCGCACATTGGGCTCATCCTTCATTTTAGGCGGGGCAAGGAAGCTTACCTTAAAAATTGTCCAAGATGGAAATGATCATCCAACAATGGGAATGGATAATGAGGCCTTGAGCATTCAGCATGTGGAGAAAATTGACATCCAATTAAGTGACAGGCAAATTAAAACAGTGAAGCTCAAAGATAACTCTTTTTGGGAAAAAGTAAAACGGTCTTTCTTATAATGCTCTTCCTAAAAGTGCCGATCCACTGCCATCCACTTGATTAATGAATGAAACGAACAATGACATAAAAAACCACCAGATGTTTGAAAACATCTGGTGGTTTTTTGCATAATTAGAGCCCTATTTCATTCCCTTTTTTCCATTTTGATTCCAAATGGATTATGAGCTTTGTTTTAGACATCGAGTAAAGTGTAAGTGAAATCCAAATGAAGATAAATGAAAGCAAATGAACCTTTGAAAAATATTCACCGTATACAAATACTCCTAATATTAACATGATCGTTGGCGCAATATATTGCAAAAACCCTACCATAGAGAGCGGGATTCTTTGCACTCCTCTTGCAAAGAAAAGCAACGGTATCGCTGTTGCTACCCCTGCACCCATCATCAATAGATCTGTTTGCATCTCTCCATTAAATAGAGAATGATTGTCGTTGATGAAGAGATTGACGATAAAAATGAATGCGATCGGTGTAATAACGAGCGTTTCTAAAGTAAGGCCAATCTCTGAATCGACTTTCACCATTTTTTTTGCTAATCCATATAGTCCGAAGGTAAGAGCAAGTAAAATAGAAACCCAAGGAAATTCGCCATAAGAAATAGTGAGAATAAGTACACCAACAGTTGCCAATATAAACGATACCAGCTGCGAGGCCGATAGTTTCTCTTTAAAAACGAGCATCCCTAGTAGTACACTGATCAAGGGGTTGATATAATAACCTAAGCTCGTTTCAATAATTCTATCCGAATTCACGGCCCAAATAAAGATATACCAGTTTCCGCTGATTAAAATGGAAGCAAGAAACAGACCCATCAATTGCTTCTTATTGGAGAATAAACCTTTGAACGTCTGAATAAACGCGCCCCATTTTCTCATGAGCACCAATAAAATGAGCATAAAGGCGAAGCTCCACACCACTCTGTTAGCAAGTGTTTCCCCAGCACTTACGTCATTCAACAACTTCCAATATATTGGAAGCACTCCCCATAAAATATACGAGAAGCCTGCATAAAACGCACCTGTTTTAACCTCTTTGCTCATAACGATAATCCTCGATTCTTTCTATTTTCGAAATATTGTTATTATAATCCTATAAGCAAGGAGTCTGCAATCTTTTTTTAATTCCATTCAAGCAAACGACGAGTTATCCAAAGACTACCTCTCCACCGATGACTGTTTTATCAACAGATATAAGAGGTATGTGATCATGTGCCATCATG
Source organism: Cytobacillus purgationiresistens (assembly GCF_030813235.1). GTDB lineage: Bacteria > Bacillota > Bacilli > Bacillales > Cytobacillaceae > Cytobacillus > Cytobacillus purgationiresistens. The sequence continues at coordinate 29,756 of NZ_JAUSUB010000020.1, forward strand.
AAGATATCTTCTTTCAATATCGTAAAATCTACAGCAAAGCCTTCCTGTATCATGCCTCTGTCATGCTCATGGCAAGCAGCAAATGCACTGCCTTTAGTGAATAACGAGACTGCTTCATATACAGATAATGACTGGCTTTTATAATAAATCGTCTTGTCAGAATCATTTATATTTGTCCTCGTTACCGCTGCATGAATTCCAAGCAGCGGATTAAGCGGCTCGATCGGTGCATCCGAACCGCCAGCACATGGGATTCCCTCGTCCAGCAGGGTTTTCCAAGCATAACAGTAATTCATTCTTTCTTCCCCAATGCGATCAATTACCCACGGGAAATCTGAAGCGACAAATCGAGGTTGGATATCCAGGATAAGCGGTAACCTCTTTGCCCTTTCAATGAGTTCCTTTCTCAGAATTTGTGCATGTATGAGCCTGTCTCTTCCAATATCTGTTAATGGGTGCTTTTCGATCGCATGAAGGGCCATTTCAAATGCAAGATCACCTATCACATGAATCGCAACAGGCATATGATATTTTCTTGCTTTTAATATTAATTCATCTAATTGTTCCTGAGTAAAAATGGCCACGCCAGAAACAGAAGGATCATCTGCATAAGTATGACTTAGCAACGCTGTTCTTCCTCCCAATGCCCCATCAGCAAATAGCTTCATTGCACCGAATTCAATCCAATTACCTCCACTTAAATAGTGGTTATTGCTATGGATCATGTCTTCGACAACTTCATGATGAACGAGTAAATGGGCCCGAAATTTATAGCCCTCTTTCTCGACTACATTCTGAAAGGCTTGGTAGGTTTGATCGAATCCACCATAGTAATTAAGGTCTTCCGTATGACCGCCTGTTAATCCTAGTTTATGGGCATCTGCAATCGCAGCTCGCATCGCTTTTTCCATATAAGCAGAAGATACTGCTGGTACGACATTTAATAAAATTTCCTGCGCCTGATCCTTCAAAAGTCCGTTCGGGTTTCCTTTTTCATCCTTTTCTATCACTCCTCCTGGAGGACAGATGGTTTGCCTATCTATTGCTGCTAATTCCAAGGCTTGGGTGTTAGCAGCAATGGCATGACGACAGATCCTTTTTAATATCACAGGATGGTCCGGAACCACTTCATCTATTTCATGTGCTAGAATGGGCATTGGTTCATCCCATAAATTATCGTTCCATCCCTCTCCGATAATCCATTCTCCTGGAGAAAAACCTTGTGCGTATTCTTTTAATGCCGAGAGGGCGCTTGACTTTGAATGATACATCGATAAATCCAGTCGAATAAGCTTTTCTCCATGGCCAATTAAATGCATATGACTGTCAACAAATCCGGGGAGCAGGGTAGATCCTTGCAAATCAACCACGCTATCAAGTTCGTTATCATATCGTTCTCTAAGCTCTTTCTCTTTACCGAGTGCAATAATCGTATCACCTCGGGTGAAAATTGCCTCTACTCTGTCATTTTCTTGCTGAAGCGTATAAATATTTCCCCCATACCAAAGCGTTCCCATTATGTATTACTCCTTTATCGCTTTTTACTTCAGTATATCAGAAAGTTGTATATCTCCCTATATAGTAAAAATAACAAAAAAATAAGACAGACGGAGTATCCCGTCTGTCTATTCCATACCTTATTTCGAAGCTGATGCTTCTTTCTTTCGCAATTCTTTACGCATGATTTTTCCTGAAGTTGTTTTAGGCAGGTCCTCCACAAATTCAATGCTCCGTGGATACTTATATGGTGCTGTAAGCTCCTTAACATGCTCCTGTAGCGATGGAATTAACCTTGGATCATTTTGATCCACATTATCTTTTAATACAATAAAAGCTTTTACAATAAGGCCACGCACTTCATCCGGGCTGCCAACCACGGCACATTCTTTAACAGAAGGATGTTTAACAAGCGCATCTTCTACTTCAAACGGCCCGATCGTATACCCAGAACTAATAATAATGTCATCCCCGCGTCCTTCAAACCAAAAATATCCTTCGTCATCCATCTTTGCCTTATCTCCAGTGATATAATAATCACCTCTAAACTGCATTGCCGTTCTTTCAGGATCCTTGTAATAGTTTCTAAATAGGGCTGGTGTCTCCACATGAACAGCGATGTCGCCAACCTCGCCTACCGCACAAGGCAGCCCTTCCTCATTAATGATCTCCACTCTATTCCCTGGTGTTGGTTTCCCCATTGACCCTGATCTTAATTCCATATCTTTGGTCACACCAACAAGCAGAGTATTTTCCGTTTGCCCGTAGCCATCTCTCACTTTTAAGTTGAAATGCTTTTGGAATATGTCAATGACCTCACGATTCAATGGCTCACCTGCTGACACCGCACTATGAAGGTGCGGCAGCTTATAGCTTGAGATGTCATCCACCTTAGCCATTAAGCGATATTCAGTAGGCGTACAGCAAAGTACATTTACATGATATGTATCTAATAATTGCAAATATTTTCTCGGCTCGAATTTACCATTATAAACAAAGCCGGTTCCTCCTGATCCTAATACAGATAGGAAGGGGCTCCAAATCCATTTTTGCCAGCCAGGTCCAGCAGTTGCCCAAACTGTATCTCCTTCTTCAATACAGAGCCAATGAGGAGCTGCAGTGCGTAAATGAGCAAATGCCCAACCATGTGTATGAACGACTCCTTTTGGATTGCCTGTTGTTCCTGATGTATAAGAAAGGAAAGCCATATCGTCTCTAAAGGTATTTGCCAATTCTAGCTGATCAGAAGCTGACTCCATTGTTTCATCTAAATGAATCCATCCATCTGCTTTTCCACCAATAACAAACTTAGGGAGATTTTCAGCTTCTTTGATTGAGGAAAACTCTTCAGCATATGGGTGATAGCTCACAATTGCCTTTACGTCACCATGATTGATTCGATACTGAAGATCTTTTACACGTAGCATTTCTGAGCTTGGAATAACCACTAATCCAGACTTTAATGCAGCGAGATAGGTTTGATAAGCCTCAATCAGACGCGGAACAATAACGAGGACAACATCCCCTTTTTCCAATCCATTTTCTGCGAAAACGTTTCCAATTTTATTGGCATTTTTCATTAAATGATTATATGTAATTTCTTTCTTATCTCCTTGCTCATCTTCCCACTTAATTGCATATCTATCTTTATCTTTTGCAAACTGCTCCACTTCTGAGACGAGGTTATATTGCTCAGGTGCTAATAAGTCTTCACGTTTCATGTAAAATCTCCCCTTTTAGAAATGATTGTATATCGACAAAATTATGTGATTAATTTTATTATACTAAATTATTTTAACAATTAAAATATTTAATCAGCTATACAATAAGAAAAGCGCAATCGCCTCGCTTTATCGATGATCGCTGACTAAGTGAGCCACGTCCTCTGGCAATCTAAATGACCCGCATCCTCTGGCCCATAGAACACAGAGGGGCTTGTTCTTTGATAAATGAGCTAGAGCGAACCGATGTTGACTTATCACAGGGAGACCTGAAGTTTGATAGGAGATAGGGCGCTTGTGCTGGACATTTTTTTATTGAAAAATTTATACTTTCTTATCCTTTAAGAAAGCCCGTTCATTGACTGCCTCAAAACACAAATAAAGAGCAGGACGTAATGTCCTGCTCCTTGTAGCCATATTATTTATATTTATAAATAATTATTTTTGGTAACCACCTAATTGTTGCTCAGCCATTTGAACTAAGCGTTTAGTGATTTCTCCACCTACTGATCCGTTAGCGCGAGAAGTAGTTTCTCCACCAAGGTTTACACCAAATTCAGTAGCGATTTCATATTTCATTTGATCAAGAGCTTGTTGTACACCAGGTACAACTAGTTGGTTTGAACTGTTGTTTGCCATGTGATTTTCACCTCCTTGTGAGTATAGAATGTGTAGAATCACATGGCCGTATACAAATTTTTATTGGTAATTCTTTCTTTTATTCTTTTATCGGAATTTAGAATAAATTCTCGATTTCCTCATCGATTAATGTATTGGGTTTGATTATAAGTTTTTCGGTTTTCTCAACGGCTTCTGCGATATAAGGCTCAAAATCAGTAAAGCTTTCAAAATGCTGAACCTTTTCTAATTTTGGTTTTGTTTTAGGTGAAGAGGGAACAAACACTGTACAACAATCCTCGAATGGTCTAATTGAGATATCATGGGTATCAATTTCATGCGCAATATCGATAATATCCCCTTTATCCATTGTAATTAATGGCCTCAATACCGGTGTACTAATAACGTCATTGATTGCATACATGCTTTCCATTGTTTGACTTGCCACTTGACCTAAACTTTCTCCCGTTACAATCGCTAAACCATCATATTTCTTTCTAATCTCATCCGTTATTCTCATCATCATTCTTCTTGTAGAAGTCATTGTATAATTATCTGGAACTTGTTTTTGAATGAGCTGCTGAATTTCTGTAAAAGGAACGATGTGCAGGGCAACGCCTCCACTTATTCTTGATAACTTTTTTGCGAGGTCGATTACTTTCTGTTTAGAGCGTTCACTAGTAAATGGCGGGCTGTAAAAATGCACAGCTTCTATTTCAATACCGCGCTTCATTGATAAATATCCTGCTACAGGACTATCTATTCCGCCAGATAGCATTAGCATGGCTTTCCCACTGGATCCTGCTGGAAGACCACCTGCGCCTTTATAATTTTCACAAGATAAATAACATGCCTCTTTTCTTACTTCAACTACAATATTGATATCTGGCTTTTTCACATCAACTTTTAAATCCGGGATATTAACAAGAATATGTGATCCAAAAGTTTGATTAATTTCTCCTGTATCCAATGAAAAGTCCTTATCAGCTCTTTTAGCTGTGATTTTAAAGGTATTTCCTTCACGATAAACCTTTCTAAAGAGTGCCAGAGCCGCTTCTTTCATTTCATCTATATCTTTTCCTACCTTAATCGCTGGACTATAGGATTGAATTCCGAAAATACCCTGTAAACATTCAACTATTTCCTCACTATTTTCACCATTTAATAGAATAAACATTCGGTCTCTTTGCGCTTCAATCTTTATATTTGGAAAATCATGCAAAACTCTTTTAATACTTCTTCTTAATTTATCAACAAACAAATTGCGGTTTCTTCCTTTTGTAGAAATTTCTCCGTAACGAATTAAAATTCTGTCATATGTGATCATGCTTTCATTACCTTCCTTAACTGAGCGATTGTCTTTTTCACTGATTCAATGAAGTAGCGCGCTTCATCTATTGTGTTTTCATAAGATAAACTTACCCTTACCGCACTCTTTGCAGTCATTTCTGTCACGCCCATCGCCATGAGTGTCTCACTGGCAGAGGAGTGTTTTGAGGAACACGCACTAGTGGTAGATATATAAATATCCAGTTCTTCTAATGCATGGACAAATACCTCTGCTTTAAAACCTTTCAATGAAAAGTTGATAATATGAGGAGCTGATTTATGCTCCGGGGTGTGAATCATTACTTCTTCTATTACAGATAGTTCATTTAGCAGATAAGTTTTTATTTTCATTAGTTGCTCAAGCTTGTTGTTCATTTCAGACATAGTCAGTCTCAATGCTTTTGCCATCGCAACGATCCCAGCTGTATTTTCAGTTCCACTTCTTTTTTTCTTCTCTTGATTCCCACCTGAGAGAAGAGGAGCAATGTCTACTCCTTCATGAATAAATAAAGCACCAGTTCCTTTTAATCCATGAAATTTATGGCCGGAAATAGAACAAAAATCAATATGACTTTTATAAAAATCTAATGGAACTTTACCAATACCTTGAACATGGTCAACATGAAAAAGAATTTTAGGGTAATACTTCAATAGATGACCGATTTGTTCAATTGGCTGAATCGAACCAGTCTCATTATTAACGTGCATGACGGAAACAAGAATGGTATCATCTCTAATTTCTTTTTCTAATATTGAAATATCGATAATTCCAGCAGCGTCGACAGGGAGATACGAAATCTCAAAGCCAGCTTCTTGTAATTGATCCATCGTTTCTTTAACAGAAGGATGTTCGATTTTTGTCGTAATAATATGGCGCCCTCTACTTCGATGCATGAGAGCGGTTCCCTTGATGGCCATATTATTTGCCTCAGTACCACCTGAGGTGAAATATATTTCATTACTTTTTACACCTAATAGATTTGCCATTTGTTCCCGTGCTTGCTTAAGGAGCCGCTCAGCCTTTTCACCAAATCCATGCAAGGACGATGGGTTGCCAAAATAGGAGGTAGAAACCTTAACAAATGAATCGATTGCTTCTTTATATGGTTTTGTTGTTGCACTATTGTCAAAATAAATCATCGTCTGCTCCTTTCAACCAACCTTTATGCAATTTTTAATCATAGCATAAAAATTCTTCAGAAAGAAATGTTATTTAATGTATCATATGAGTCACTATATTATTTTAATATAGTTTCTTATTACCATACACTTGCAAAAAAAATCTATTGTATTAATACAGATTTCTCTTGGTAATTTTGGGTTTGTGTTTTATAATGAAATAAAATGAGTATAAAAAACTACCCCGTTAGCGTATTCTCAAAGCTTGCTACCGTTATTTTAATATACCCAAAATTACGACTTTAATTTTATTCGACACTTTTTGCAAAAACCATGTTAGTATGGTAAATGTTCAAAACATAGTGACTTGTAATTAGAGACCTAGGGGGTAAATTGTATGAATAATAACACACTTTCAACAAAGCATATCCTTTCCATAGGATTAATGCTTTTTGCCTTATTCTTCGGTGCAGGCAATATGATCTTCCCACCATTTCTGGGACAAGAAGCGGGTAGCGAAGTTTGGATAGCTATCATCGGCTTTCTTATCACAGGGGTTGGTTTACCATTAGTAGCGATCATTGCCATCGCAAAAGCGGGTAATGTACAAACAATGGCAAACCGCGTCCACCCTGTTTACGGGATTATCTTTACAGTAGTAATGTATCTTGTAATCGGACCATTATTCGCAATTCCACGTACAGCAACAGTTTCATTTGAGATTGGGGTTATTCCGTTCTTATCTGAAACCGCTTCCAGCACACCGTGGCCATTGCTTGCCTTTTCAATTGCCTTCTTTGTGATTTCAGCGTGGCTAGCGATGAATCCAACAAAGCTAGTAGATATGATAGGCAATATATTGACTCCAATATTATTAATTGTCCTTGCTGTTATTGTAATTAAAGCTTTCATTACTCCAATGGGTACTCCTCAAGCTCCAGTAGGTCCATATGCAGATGGCGCTTTCTTTAAAGGCTTCATTGAAGGTTATTTAACAATGGATACCATTGCAGCACTTGTATTCGGTATTATTATTATTGGATCTATTAAAGGTTTAGGTGTAACAAGCAAGAAAGCCATTACTAAAATGTGTGTGTATGCTGGTTTAATCGCAGCTGCAGCTCTAGCAATTATTTATGTTTCTCTAGCTTATATTGGCTCTACAGCTCCCGAAGCAATTGGTGCACAAGCTAATGGAGGCGCAATCCTTTCTGGTGCTGCCCAGTTCCTATTCGGATCAGCCGGTGCATATATCCTTGGATTTGCAATCATTTTTGCATGTTTAACTACAGCCGTGGGATTAATTTCATCATGTGCAAGCTATTTCCATGAGATTATGCCTAAAGTTTCATATAAAAACTACGTTATAATTTTCTCATTATTCAGTGCAGGAATAGCAAATATTGGGTTAACTCAACTCATTAATTTCTCAATCCCTGTATTAACATTTATCTATCCGCTTGCGATAGTGCTCATCGTCCTTTCATTGATGGACAACTTGTTTAAAGGATCTTCTCTTGTCTACATTTGTGCGCTAATTCCGACGGGTCTTATCAGCATCGTAGACGGTTTAAATACAGCAGGCATCAAGATTGCTGCTTTAAATAATTCATTATCATTCTTACCTTTATTTGCACAAGGTATCGGCTGGCTTGTACCAGCGATTGTTGGAGCAATTATTGGCTATATCCTTACTATTACACTCGGCTCTAACAAAGAGTTGGCTTCAGATCAAAACTAATAGATATACTAGCATTACTAGAACCAGAAATAATGTTAGTATAACGAACTGCCATGAAGGTCAAGAAAAACTTCATGGCCGTTTTTTCATTCAGCTGCCTCAGCTAAACAAAAAAGGATTCGCCTGGTAATTCCTCAGGCGAATCCTTTTTATCATTCGTTTATTAGGTCTTCGATTTTCTTTAAAGCACCAGGCTCTATTTCCTCAATTGTTGCAGCTGCTTGTTCAAGAGCAGCTTTATATTCATAATTACGAAATGAATCCTCAGCCTTATTCAACCCTTCTGCAATGGATGGGTACGCACTTCTGTATCGATTACCGTATTGAATCACTTTTTCCGTTAATAAAATGGTCTCTACCATTTCATCTGTATAAGTGACGGTTTTCTCGACTGTCATCACAGCAATCTCTAAATATTGATGAACCGTTTGAATATTGAGCGGCTTTTCTGCTAACCGATCAACAACATTTTTAATACTTTCATTCGCATCCTGCAAGGAATATTTATACTCTTGTGGCAGACCAGGAACATTGCTTTTAGAAACAATTCTTATCATTTCACTTATTTTCTTTTTCAGTTCATTTACTTTGTCTCGAGCAATAATTTCATCTTTTCTTAGAGCATGAAGCTTTTCAGTAAAGGCGTCCTGCTCTTCTTTAATATACTCGAGCTCAAGCTTAATTTCCGTCAACTCTTCTTTAATTACGGTATGAGCAATATTTTGGCTGTTTATTTTATGTTCAAGCAGGTCGTATTTTTTTATGAGTGTGGTCAATGTCTTTTCTAATTTCCCTTGACCCTCTAAATCCTTATCAGGTACATGATAGCTTTCACAAACAAGGGTCATCTCTTCTTTTAGCTGAACATGCTTTTCACTGCTTGAAAAGAGGAGGTCTTTTGCAGCTGGCTCTTCTTGTTGAATGAAATGTCTGGCATGCACTTCCTTCTCAAGGAGGTCATATAGAGAATCAAGCCTCGCTTTTACTTCATCCAACCCGCCAGTTACTTCTTCAATCTTCGTTTGGTGAACATACTCCAATAGCTTCACAAGCTCTGTTTCCATTTGCTCTGTATCTTGCTCGACTTGAATATGGTCCAGAATATATCCTTCTGCAAGCATATCTTTATATCCATCTTTTAACTCAACTATTTGTGCAGGAACTTTTGATTGACATTCAACGAGAAGACTTGGTATTTGTTCTAATTTCACTTGAATATCATCCAGCATGCTTTTTATGGAAAAAACAATTTCACGCGCTTCTAAATAATTACCTTCTGATGTCTTATCTTCGAAGGTTTCGAAAAGATTAGATACTTCTTCCAGCTGATATTCTATAAGATCTCCTGGTTTGCCAAATGTATGACGCTGGGTAAGGAGACGTTTCTTATAGTTCTTGAATTCCTCATTCAAAGCTTCCATTTCTAATCTGTTTTTTTCTTCACTGCCGATAAGCTCGTTTAATTCTGCTAATATTTCCTCAATCTTTTCTTCGACTTTATTGAGATTGGCATCTAGGGAAACGAGAACTTCTTTTGCTTTTTTGAATCGATATTTATCTATGTATTCCTCCGCATCAAATAAAGAGCCTTCCACACCAGGAAGTTGAGCTGTCACAATTTCATCCCATCCGCTGCGCCAAGTTTCAAACAGCTCCTCCGTTTGTCCGGTCATATTTAATTGTTTCACTTTAGACAACTCATTCAAAACAGGGCGATTCATTATATCCATCTTCCAAGTTTCAAGCCTGTCCACTTCTTTATAATATTTTTTCTTAAAAAAATATCCTGTAAAATAAATGCATATAACAATGACGATTCCGCCAATCACAAATTCCATCTGTAAAGCCCCCTGTTCTGAACCGAGCCAGTATATGTAATCTATATCATATAAATTATAATCATGTTCATTTCAATGCTTTTATGATACCATGTAAACGACAATTTTTGACTATTATTTTCATATTTTATTGAAATAATTGGTGAAACTCCGTTGAATGGTGATATGAACCTCCTTTATCTCATATCCTACTATAAAATTCAACAAATATAGTTCTTTCGTTTTACAAGCATTCTTTCTTATATTAATGAATCGGAAGGTGGATCATATTGAAAAAGGATGGCCATATTCATACCCCATACTGCCCTCATGGTTCAAAGGATTCTTTGGCGGCGTATGTCAAGAAAGCAGTCTCCCTCGGTTTCCACGAGATCACATTTACTGAGCATGCACCTCTGCCAACAAGCTTTTCCGACCCTTCACCTACTAGTGATAGTGCAATGCCCTTTTCGCAACTTGATAAGTATTTTTCTGAAATCGAGGAATTAAAGCTGAAACATCAAGCACATATCAAAATTAACTGTGGGCTGGAAGTTGATTTTATTGAAGGCTATGAAGAAGAAACAAAAAGCTTCCTGAATCATTTTGGTCCACAGCTTGATGAGGCAATACTCTCTGTCCATTTTTTGAAGCATCATAATACATATGATTGCCTTGATTACAGTCCCGATGTATTTGGTGAAATGATAGAGCGCTACGGTTCTATTGACCAAGTATATAGAGGCTATTTTAGTACGTTATTATTAGCGATTGAATCCGATTTGGGGATATACAAGCCAAAAAGGATGGGGCATATTACCTTAGTGAAGAAATTCCAAAAAAAATATCCCCCTGTACGGGAATATCATGAGGAAATGGATGCAATTCTAACGGCTATTAAGAGAAAGGGTTACTCCCTGGATTACAATGGCGCTGGGACAATAAAACCATTATGCCGGGAATCCTATCCGCCAAGTTCAATTGCAAAGCAAGCGGTATCGCATGGCATTCCTCTTGTCTACGGATCAGATGCCCATCAAGTAAAGGCTCTCGGTCAAGGCTGGAACGAGATTGAACCGTTAATAAATTTATAAAATTTTCAATAAATTCGCTTTTAGTTTCCTCGGTTGATTTGAACTGCAAACTACACGATCAATCCAAGAATGAGTTTCTCGTATATATTTATCAGCAAAATATTTCTCATGCGGGAGAAGATGGAGTACTTCTGTTACATAATGGCTATTCAAAAAAGGCATCGTTAACAGACTTTTCAGTTGCAGGATTAAATAATTGGTAGTGTTAATACGGAACTCTTTACTTTTGAATCCCTTTTCAAACACTTTGCTTAAATAGAATCTTTCTTTTGTTAAATATGTTGACATAATTTCTCGTACGATTTGAGAATCAATCGACATTTCTCTAATTATAAGCCTCGTTAATTGAATATTTTCATATTGGAATACCATAATATTTTCAACAATTGCTTTTAAGCTCTGAGCTGCTCCTTTATCTAAAAGTGAGTAGCCCTTTTCAATTCCGCTTAAATAAGCCTCATAATAATCAATAAAACAATATTCCAACAATCCATTCTTGTTTCCGAAATAATAAGAGATGTTTGCTACATTCGTATGAGCTTTATTGGCAATATCACGAATGGATGTACCGCTAAAACCTTTATGATTAAATAAATAGACTGCGGCTTCAATAATAGCTGCTTTTGAATTTTCCTTCATTCTTCTCCACCTCTCTCCTGCGTTATTTCTGTGAAATACTACAGTTTTCTTGTTATAATAAAACTATTCTTGCTACTAGCTATCTAATCCTTTTAAAGAATCTCGACAAAGTCTTGGGTTTTTCATTAAGGTTTTGCATAACTCCCTAATATAATTAAAAAAGAAAGGTGATGTTTGATGTTTAACGTCGAATCGTACCGCGGAACAAAAGAAAATAATTATCGTTTAGTCATAAAACAATTGGCTGCACTGCTTGAAGGTGAAACAAATCGGATAGCCAACCTCAGTAATGCGTCTGCACTGCTGAATCAATTTCTTGATCGGACGAATTGGGTTGGATTCTACCTAATAGAAGACGGAGAACTCGTTTTAGGTCCCTTCCAAGGTCTCCCTGCTTGTGTGAGAATCCCATTAGGGAAAGGCGTTTGTGGAACGTCTGCTGCAAACAAAGAAACGATGCGGATAGATGATGTTCACCAATTCCCTGGCCACATAGCGTGTGACGCCGCATCACAATCAGAAATCGTTGTTCCGATTATAAAGGATGGAGCACTATTTGGCGTACTGGATATTGACTCTCCAGAAAAAGAACGCTTTGATGAAATAGATGAAAAAATGCTCGAAGAATTTATAAGCGAATTAGTTAAGTTCATTTAAGTAAAGAGGATGATTCTAAACCTGCTTTTTATACAGGCAATTAGAAACATCCTCTTTTTTGTTTCGTTCGATACGGGTCAATGCTTTATTTTCATAAACGCTTGATCTAAATCGTTTCGGATGTCTTCCAGGCTCTCTAAGCCCACAGATAATCGGAGCAAGCCATTCTTCTATTCCCATAAGAAACCTTTCCTCTACTGGTACCACTGCATGTGTCATAGTGGCAGGCTGTTGGATAAGTGTCTCTGCATCTCCTAAACTAACAGCAATCTTGATTAAATTTAGTTCATTCATGAACTTTTGTGCCGTTTCTTTATCACCCTTTATTGTAAATGAAATTAATCCTCCAGGCTGCTTCATTTGCTTTTCGGAGATAGCGAAGTCGCGATGGTTTACGTCTCCTGGATAAAATACCTTTTCAACTTTCGAATGATTTGATAAGTATTTTGCAAGTTGACGGGCATGATCACAGTGCCGATCCATTCTTACAGCTAAAGTTTTTAATCCTCTAAGTAGAAGCCATGCATCAAAGGGAGAGATCACCCCACCGAGGTCCTTTCTTGTCGTCATAGAAATCTGTGCCATCCGTTCTTTACTGCCCGCAACCATTCCAGCAATTACATCACCATGGCCGCTTATATATTTCGTCGCACTATGGACAACAATATCACAGCCTAAGGAAAGCGGATTCTGCAAATATGGAGAACAAAAAGTATTGTCTACAATCACAGAAATCCCCTTCTCTTTAGCAACCTCAGCTACCATCGTTAAATCCACTAAATCTAAAGTTGGATTGATCGGAGTTTCTACATAGAGACAGACTGTTTCCGGACGAATTGCGTCTAGCAACTGTTGCTTTGATTTCATCGCTGAAAATTCATGGGTAATTTGATACTTTTCTTCCATCATCTTTAATAAACCAAACGTACATCCATATACACCTTGCGAGCATAATATATGATCGCCAGCGTTTGTCAAAGCGATAAGAACAGAAGATACAGCGGCCATTCCAGAGCCAAAAGCAAGTGCTGCTTCAGCATTTTCTAAGGAAGCTATGCGATCCTCCAGCATTCTAACCGTTGGATTGCCCAGCCTTGAATAAATAAATCCCTCTTCATCTCCTGCAAAACGCCGCTCTCCTTGTTCAGCTGTATCAAAGGCAAACGTTGATGTTTGAAATAAAGGAGGCGCCAAGCTCCCTTTAAATTCACCGCTATCATACCCTGCATGAATTAGTTTTGTTTCAAACGACATATCATGTTTCTTCAATGATTCATTCCTCCTCCCTTTGAAACCGCTTACATTTCATTTGGTTATTGTGTCATTTCCCCTTCCTTGTTAGCATATGATAATTTCTTCAATTTAGAAAGAACTTTCTTTATTGGAAGCAATCCGCTATTTCCAGATTAAAAAACAGCTCCTGCAAATATGGAGCTGCTCAATGATGATTGGTGTGATGTTTGAAAACCACTTTATTTTTTCCCGTATTCTTCGCCTGATAAAGCCCTTCATCTGCACGCTTAAATAACGAAGTATAATTATCATCATATTCGTTGTTCCAGTAAGCCACTCCACATGAAATGGTTACTGCAGGATCAGTCATGTTATTCACTTTTTTTACCAGCCTGTTTGCAATCCTCATGCCTGTTTCACTCGGAACATTTGGCAGATAAACTGCCATCTCTTCCCCACCCCATCTAGAGCCTATGTCTGAACCTCTAATATTTTTACTAATGATATCTGCCAATTGTATGATAATGGTATCCCCTACTTGATGACCATATCGATCATTAATCGATTTGAAATTATCAATATCAATTAATATAAATGTACCTTCTTGATCCTCACTCATAGACACATCAACCTTGTCATCCAAATAGCTCCTTGAATATAACTTTGTTAAGTGATCAGTGACAACCAGTTTCTCAAGCTCTTCTCTTAAAAGCGAGTTTTTAAACGCTAAGGTAGAATGATGGATTAATGACTGCAATAATTTAAAGGAATCAAATGAAAAATAATAAGGAATATGGTGTAAAACTAGAGCTAGCCCCTTTAACTCTCCTGTTTGATCCATTGGAACAGCCATTATTGATTTGAAGTCTTCCAGGTCCGTTGAAGAGGGAACATGCAAATCACCAATAAAAATAGCCTCTTTGTCCTTGCCAATTTTGTTATCAGCAAATTCTATATAAGGAATAGCTTCTTCTTTATAAAAGAAGTCTGTACTTCCTTTTAATATGCTAACAATTTCTTTTTCTTGAGAAAAGAGGATGAATCCAACCTCCTCGGCCTGAAAGGAGCGGATAATTTGTTCTGACATGAATTTAATTGTTTCCGTTAATCTCAGATCAGAGTTTAACCGATGAGACGTTTCATTAATCATTTGCAATTCGGAAATTAACTGTTGAGATTGTTGATAGAGCTGCGCATTCTCCAGTGCACTGCCAGCTGTATTGGCCAAATATTTAATAAACTCAACTTCCTTGGCTGGGAACAATAAGGTATCTGCTGCTATTACTTGAAGAACACCGTAGACACCCTGGTTCCCCATTAACGGAGCATACAGAATGGAACGTTTATCAGCAATTTCATCTTCAAACTGGATAACACCCGTTACATATGCTTGCATTGCTGCAATATTTTCATCATTATAATCCAAGTCTTTAATAGGAAGCTCAATATCACTTTCATAATCATGAGATAATAATAAAAAATAGGTAAAGCTTGGATACATTTCTTTCAATGTGACAATTATTTCACTTAATAATAAATCCATTTGCATAGAAGCATGAAACTTTTTAGTTACATGAAAAAGCTTTTTAAAACGCTTTTTCTCTGTTTTTAATAACGTAATTCCTTTTACACTTACCAATGCTTTGCTGCACTCGTCAGCTAAAACATTAAGCATCGAATCCGTTAAGTTGGAGGGCTTCCCTTGAGTATATTGCAATATCACACAGCCCTCGACAAACCCATTATTCATAAGAAACAGCATATCCCCGTGCTCATTCATACTTGGCACCCTGCTATTAAAACGAGATTGAGCCTTATTTGCTTCCTGCATCAGCATATTTATTTCTTGAAAGCTAACCAATTTCGGCAAATTCAGAAGATCATGACTTGCATTTGTTGAACATTCTACAAAAAATTCCTGCTTCCATTCATCCCTGCCATACAAGGTGACATCGCTCGCACCGCTTAACTCACGAATACTCTTCAGCATTTCAAACAAAAAGTCTTCATAGCGAAAGAGCGTTTGTCCAGTATAAATGAGATTGAATAAACTGCTTTTTAGCTTTAATATAAATTGGTGCTCCAGCTTCTTTTTCATTTACATATCACCTAATTGTCATATGATTGGAGGATGTCTCTTACTTGCACTTTCATTAATATTGCTAGCGACAGATGCGAAAGGGTCCAAAGTATGTTGTTTTTATGTTTTACTCTTTTTGCTCAAATAATTCAGAAAAGTGAACTCATAGGTTTTTCATACGTATTCTATTTACATGACCAAACAAGAGACTAAAGACCTATTTTTCGTGTACTGCATAATAAAATGCTTTTTACAAACCATTGATTCTACTGGTTTTAGAAATAAATCCAGTATAAAACATGATACATTTTACCTATATTATATCATAATTTTTCCTTAAATTACTCTTAAACTTTTACAATTAATCATGATAATCTATAAGAAGCTTTTCATTTATTAAAGACGGTTGACTTTTCCTTATAATAAAATGTATAATATACCTTGTGTAAAATATCGCAGCCTATGTGAGCACTTTGACGTTCTCATTTTGTTCCTCAACCATTGTATGGTGATGGGGTACTGTGTAACCCTCTGCTGCGAGGGCGAAGGTGCATGAAAACAAAATGGACATGAAAGCTGACACACAACTGTTTTTATTTTACCAAAATAAAAACACAAAGGAGGAGTCATTTATGGCTCGTTATACTGGCCCAAGCTGGAAATTATCCCGTCGTCTTGGCATTTCCCTAAGCGGAACAGGTAAAGAATTAGAAAAGCGTCCTTACGCTCCTGGACAACATGGTCCAAACCAACGTAAAAAATTATCAGAATACGGATTACAATTACAAGAGAAGCAAAAGCTTCGTCACATGTATGGTGTAAATGAGCGTCAATTCCGTAATCTATTTGATAAAGCTGGTAAAATGACTGGTAAACACGGTGAAAACTTCATGATTCTTTTAGAATCACGTTTAGACAACGTTGTTTATCGTTTAGGTTTATCACGCACTCGTCGTCAAGCTCGTCAGCTTGTAAACCACGGTCACATCATGGTTGATGGCAAACGCGTTGATATCCCTTCATACCGCATGCAACCAGGTCAATTAATTACACTTCGTGAAAAATCTCGCAACCTTGACATTGTTAAAGAAGCGATCGAAGTAAGTAACTTTGTACCTGATTTCGTAGCTTTTGATGCTGATAAATTAGAAGGAACTTTCACTCGTTTACCAGAGCGTTCTGAGCTTCCAGCTGAAATTAACGAACCTCTAATCGTTGAGTTCTACTCTCGTTAATAGGATCTTCGTTAACTATAAGAGCCTGAAAATGTTGAAATATCAACATTCTCAGGCTCTTTTTTTAGTCAGCTTTGTAGAAGGATGTTTAAACACTATCTTGTTACAATAAGGAAAATGAGAAGCTGCTGATTAATATCATTAGGGACAATTCTGAGTTTTTGTACTTGCTGTCAGTTTAGAAAATTAATTAGTCTGATTGCCAACTGTATTCGATGAAGAATGGAATTATTTTTGCAATCAATTCCAGACTTTTCATACTCGCAATTGCATTTTACTCTTCTAATAGAATAAGAGAAAAAGCAGAGAAAGAATAGCTGCTGTTTTTTGGTAATACTCAATGTTAATGTAATAAAGAGAAATTAAGATCAGTGTCTATTTGAGGTCTGTAATAATAAATGGAGGCAGCTATGAAATACGAAATCATATTGTTTGATGTTGATGATACATTATTCGACTTCAGTATGTCGGAAGGAATGGCACTACATAAAGCTTTTAGCGAGTTCGGATTACCTACAGGATTTGCGGATTATGAAGCACACTATAAAGAGATTAGTAAATTATTGTGGAGAGATTTGGAACAGGGGCTTACCACTTTATCTGAACTCGGGTAGAGAGATTTAAGAGACTCTTCCTTGCGAATGAGCTTGAAATCAATGCAGAGGTGTTTAGCGACGTTTATCTTGGATATTTGAGTAAGGAGACACACCTTGTACAGGGAGCAGTAGAATTATGTGAAAATCTTGCCGGTTGCAGGCTCGCGATTATAACTAATGGATTCACAGATGTGCAGACATCAAGAATTGCTAGTTCTCCTCTCTCTAAAACTTTTGAACATATTATTATTTCTGAAGAGGCTGGGATTCAGAAGCCTGATAAGGGTATTTTTGATTATGCTTTTTCAAAGCTACAGATTACAGACAAAGCCAAAGTGTTGATCGTCGGCGATTCTTTGACCTCCGATATTAAGGGAGGCATAAATTACGGAATTGACACCTGCTGGTTTAATCCACATCTTAAAGTAAACAATACAGAAATTAAGCCGAAGTACGAAGTCCATGCGCTGACGGATCTTATGAAGATTGTCGGATAAGTAGATATCTTGAAGCAAAGCGAGCTGAATTAACACATGGCCTCCCCCCTCCTGCCTTTTATTTTTACTTTGGTAACCCGTTTGGCCAGGTGATGGACGCTTATGCACTCCTCTTTTCACCACGTCCTGCCGAACATTTTGTAACTGAAAGATGGAGAGTCACTAGTCATTCTTCATCTTTCAGTTCTGCTATATTAGAAGGCTCCGATTCTTGGCCAAGACTGTCAACTGCTGTTACATAATAAGAATAATTCAGCAGATTCTCCTGGTAGAAGCTTTTTCGTTCATGTGCCGAAACGCTCCTACATGCTCATCTTTCCCCTGCTCATTTAATCGATAGATGCGATATCCAACTATATTTTCATGACGGACTGCATGCCATTTTACTAATGAGCCTTGAATTTCAACTTTTGCAGTGATTCTGGCAAGCTTCTTTCACCATTATCAAATGAAGCTTCCTCATTTAATACAGTATTAACAATCAGCATTTCTTCATGATTTCCCGTCTTTCTATTAAATGTACCCGTACAAGTAATAAGGTTTAAGCTTCTATTATCTTCCGAGCCAAATATTTCTTTAATTGGCGCTTCATCAGTGGGAAAGCTTTCTACTTTTTGCATTTGGAAAGTATAATTCTCTTCACCCTTCCCTTTAATAATCATTTCATCACCTTCTTTAAGCTGTTTCAAATAAAAGAAAACTGCAGGACCTTCTTTGCTATCAACAGGGCCAGCCAAGACAGCATTTCCTTGCTCGCCTGGTTTAAAGCCTGGAGCATACCAGCCGACTGTTTAATTATCTTCGGGGACGCCCATTTCACCGTTTTCTAATGTACCCACTTCAATGACATTTGCCTCGACACCAATCTCTGGGATATTAATAGAAATCGGTATCATGCCTTTTACACTATCTTTTTTCTGCTCCATAAACTTTTGCGATTTTTTCCTCGCCAACTTTATTTTTTTTAATTCAGTTTCCTTATCAGACAGTGTATTTTATCTTTACTTTCTCTATCATTGCTTGTTCCGCCCATGCCGGTTTTCAGCACTCTGTTTTATTCATTCTCATCCATAAATAACAAGCATAGATGAAAAACACTGCGATGATAATATATGCAAATGTGTTCGAACCTTCTTCCTTGCCCATGAAGTTCAAAAAATTATTCAAGCCATGAAATGAAATCGTAATAAGAATGGATTGCTGATGGACGATAAGCAAGCTCAATACAAGTCCGACTAGAAAAGCATAAGCAATTTGTACAAGCGTATCTTCAATGGATTGTCCTCCAAGAAGCTGAAGGGAGTGAGTGATGCCAAATAATAAACTTGAGATGAGGACTGCAAGCTTTGCTCCTTTGCCCAGGAGTAGCTTATATATCATTCCGCGAAAGAAAGTTTCTTCAATAAATGCTACGATTAAAAGCTGCATGAAAAACATGTATATTAAATCTGAAATAGAAGAAGTGTTTAATCCTTTATTGCCGAAGAAAATAATTAATAAGACCAAAAATAGCGGAAAAATCAATAGTAGATTAGATTTAGTCACCCGTATAGTACGGGTGAAGAAATATTCCCCCCATTTATTCTTCAATGCTAAGAATATATATACCCCAGCTGCTAATGGTACAAGACCGATAAATTGCATTACAGGGTTAGACGGCTCCTTTATAGTCATATATGCACCGTTTATTGTATAAAAAACGATTAAAAGAAGTTCCAGCCCAATGATTTTTACAATGATATTTTTAGTTTTCCCCATTACCGCCAACACCCCTAACGGATTCATTATCTTGGTCCTTTTGCTGGTAACTCAGATTTTCTTATTTTTTATTTACAAGGACTTGTTAACAGCTATTGGATTTATTAGGAAAGATTGATCTCTATTACCATCCAATAACCCGTAAATACGATCATTTTCTTATTTCGTTTAATTTTAGCTTTTTCCTGTGTATAACAGATTCGCAATCTAACTGGACAAATAGACGATCTATCAAGGTATAGGTAAAACTCTGCGCCTTTTTTACAAGTCATAAATACCTAGGAGTATTAGTTCTAATGTATGCTGGTGGAACACGAATGATTTCTATGAATTTTCATCGCTCAACAGTCTCTTAAAAGCCTCAAAAATGATTCAGTTCTAGAAACAACATTTCGGGCTTATGTAAGCAGTTTTAAGAAGAAGGAAGACGAGATTTAAAGCTAGAATTAATATAGAACTCCGCTAAAAAAGGAAAAGCGGAAATAGGTTAGGAACTAACAAACATACTTACAATGAAAGGAAGAAGGCCAATTATGAGTTATAAAAACACGTTTATCCAAATTGCTGAAGATTCAAATGTGACTTCCGCCAATATACCTTTTCCAAGAAACGAAAAACCAACAATTGCTTCAATTGAATACGATTTGATTAAGAGCAATCCATATCAATACACCCAAGATGATGTACAATTCAAAACGTATTTAATCAAGAACGAACTGGATTTAAATAGTGAAGGAAATGAAATTACGAAAACAATTTTTCTTAAAACCAAAGGCTTGCTTTAGAGCCTCTCCATTAGTAAAAAAATATGGGTGGGGGATTCACTATGATAGTGAGGGAAAGGTTGCCATATATGATGTTAAAAGTGATGCGTATAACTGGTTTCTTAAGTCCAATCATGTAACCATTTTTAAAGGAATGCGCTCTAAAAGGAAATAACCAAAGCACATGCTCCTCGTTATATTTTCACGGTAGCCTTGCTTCATAAAAAGTCAGTTTCCTATTCGAATTAATTCCATTCTAATACACAATGTTTTAGCAATCATGATACACGAAAATCTAGTTAGATATCCAGACCACACGTCTATTGAGGTGTCCATTAGAGATGTGAGAGTTGTTTCCACAAAATATAAAATGAAAGAAATCGTATTAAATGGATTTCTTTCATTTTTTGTATTTATAATGACTGGACGATCATCTTATTTTATTTAGATTGTTTAAATGTTACTTCTACATCCCCATCATTTGAGGTGATATCCAATTTATGACCAGTGTTTGCAGATTTAACGGCTTTTGATTCGACTGGGCTGCCATTCACTGAAATATCACCAAAATCAGCCTGTATATTGTAACTCAACTCTGATTCCTTATTAGATAACGCCAAATAAATATCTCCGAAGCTAGAATCAATGATTGTTTGACCCAAAAGTTCTCCGTCTATTTCTATATCGCCATCTGTGCTTTCTAATTTACCCTCTTGACTAGTAAAGTCATGTAAGGAGATATCCCCATACTGATTTTTCAAAACAGTTTTCGCAGCGTCTATTGAACTTAAAACCGCATCTCCATCATTCATTTCAATCGTTAATTCATTTGTTTTCACTTTGGTGCCTGTAATGTCACCATATCCATTTTCAACGGCTAATTCATTCGATTGAATGTCATTGATTGTTACATCGCCATCATTTGAATGAATGTTCAATTTGTTTGTTGCCATTCCGTCTAATTGAATATCGCCAAATTTACTGATGATAGAGACATCTAAAAACTTGGCATCCTTCGGAATATAAATTTTAATAGATGTATTTTGAATGTTCACTGCAAAATTCATCGCAAATTTCAAACCGGAATCATGTTCATCATCTTTTATGATAAGCGTATCATTTTCAACTGCATGTGTAATCTTCGTACCTTCCAACCTCTCAATTTTTAATTTGAATTCATTAGAAGGAATAATTTCTATATCGGCATCATAAAGATCAACCTTTACATTCTTAAATTCTTTTAAAGAAATTTCCTCATTTTTACGATCGTCTTTACTAATTGCTTTTAAACCGTTATCTGTATTTATAATAGAAAACTTTGCTCCAGCAAAAGATCCAATGGCTGCAAGAAGGATGCCTATCACAACCAATCCGATAGCAATTATTGTGATGGGCTTTCTCGATTGTTTCATTTATATTCCCTCCTTACGTCTGTATGTGAGTTTATCAAATAGCTTCTTTAGCAGTTTCACTAGACTAGAGGTGGCCATTTTGGAGAAATTTGCAAAGGGCGAGAATAAAAGCATTCCCATTCCAACGGCAACTAAGCCGATTCCTATAAAGAAAATAGACGTTTGCCAATGTTGAACGATTACAGCAAACCCAGCTATAATACTGAAAGCTCCAGAAACAGGCAATCCAACGATAAATACAAAAAACGTGAGAATAGACGCCCCACATACAATGATTAAGGTAAATACAAGACTGATGATTATGATGAGCAAAGGCAAAGCGATGGGAGAAGCTAATATGGCCAGAATGATAAACCAAATAGCCGAAAAGCTTTTTTTCGTTGTACTCGTATTGGTATCCAAGTCTTTTACCGCATAGTCAGCCAAGATCTGCGATGCAACAAAGGATGGGGAACCTAATCTAGCAATAACAGAATCCGTATTTTCTTCCCCCGCTTCTGCAAAGTATTCATGATAAAAATCTATGGCCTCATTTATTTCTTCATTTGGCAATTTCTTAATTTTCGACTGCAGTTTCTTTAAGTACTCATCTTTACTCACCATTTATACCTCCTACTAAAACGGAATCAATTTTTTGCTTATAGACCACCCACTCTTTAAGCAGTTCTTCATACTTCTCAATGCCACTTGCAGTAATTCGATAATATCTGCGATTCCTGCCTTGAAACGACTGATCATATGTTGTTAAATATTCTTTCTTTTGCAATCTGCGCAGCACTGGATATAGTGTCGATTCTGAGATATCCATTACCTCACGCACCTGCTGTGTAAGGGAATACCCGTATGCATCCTGTTTCGCCAGTACGGCAAGTACGCATGCATCAAGTAAAGAGGAACCCAGCTGGAATGACATTCGAACCCCTCCGATTATTTGTATAGTATTATACAGCATATAGCATTAGTGATAATCATATTATACGACGTATAATATACTACGTCAACATACATAATTGGATAATTTTTCTTAACACTTAACATCCATGGCTATTTCTAATGAAAACTTCATACAAAAAAGCTGTCCTCTAATTGGGACAGCTTTAGAAACAACAAATGGATATAGACAATTATTAATGTTTATTTAAGTTTATGTCCACAGTTAGAACAGAAATTACCTTCTCCTGTTTTAGTTCCACAATTCGGACAGAAATTTGGTCTTTCTTGATCTGATGACTTCGGTTGTTCAGATTGCTCATTTTTCGGTGCTGTGGGTTCATTTTGTTTTCCGGGATTCATATTATTCATCATTTGATTAGCCATATTCATCCCCATCATCA
The DNA here is from genome assembly GCF_030813235.1 of Cytobacillus purgationiresistens. Lineage (GTDB taxonomy): Bacteria > Bacillota > Bacilli > Bacillales > Cytobacillaceae > Cytobacillus > Cytobacillus purgationiresistens. The sequence goes on from NZ_JAUSUB010000020.1 coordinate 52,897, forward strand.
TCCCAGCCATGTCTGATGCTGCCCCGCCGCCGCTCATTTTTCCTGAAGCCATGCCATCGGTCATTGAGACCTGCTGATAGCGATCGATATTTCCTATCATGCCGTGTGAAGCATTTTTCGTAATCATGTCTTGAATCTCTTTAGGGTAGTTGAAGCTCATTACATTGAATCCGGTAACGGTCAGCCCATCTCCCAATATTTGCATATCTAAATCCTCTTTAATTCCTTTTGAGATTTCAAAGGAATTCGACTGAAGATTAAACATGTCTTTCCCTTCACGCGTAATCCATTTCATTAATAATTGGTCAAGAATTGCTGTAATCCGAATTCTTACATCTTCCACTAAATATTGATTGCGTACGCCAACAATTTTATCGATCAAAGCAATATAATCATTTACTTTAAAGTTAAATGTTCCATTTGCTCTTATCGGCATGCCGCCTGGAAAGCCCAACGATGGAATATTAATGGCATTTCTCGTTCCCCATTTTACATTGAACTCCTTTGTATTAACAAACAATACTTCCACGCGCATGCCGCTGTTAAATCCAAACTTGAATCCTTTTAGTGTAGATAGAAAAGGGACGATTTGCGATTCGATATCGTATTCCCCTTCATCTTGGAAGATCCCTTCAATTTTGCCATTATTAAAGAAGATGGCATCCTGGCCAGGACGAATAATCAGTTTACTGCCTCTTTTAATCTCGTTGTTTTTCCATTTATAGAAGATCATATCTTCTCTAAATTCTTCCCACTCTACTACATTGGCAAATTGGTTCCTAAAAAAAGACATTGCTTCTTTGCTCCTTCCTCATTCACAGCAAGTATAAATCCGTTAAAATTTGCCCTTGCTTCCGCTATGCGAGTGGCCTCCCAGAGTAATGCCACCGCCTCCGCTGCTGTTATTATTGTTATCAGCAGACGGTTTTTTCGTTTTAGTGACGGTTTTTCTGACATAGCGATCGTACTCATTCAACACTCTTGTTTTCCGCTGGTCCATATAGGTGCTTCCACTAGCAGTTATTCTGCCTCCTGTGCCTGCCATCATTAGCAATACCGTTATACCTGCTAACACAACAGAGATGATTAACTGAAACCACCATTCGAAGAAAATGTTCTTCGTTTCTGCTTTCTCCCCATTAACAACTTCATTCTCATACACAGAAGCATTGGAAGAATCAGTCTGACCGTTGTCCTCTGTTTGCACGCCAGCCGGCCCAGCAGCGGCCTCCACCCCAGTCTCCATGGAGGATGCAGCCTTTTTGATAAATCCTGAAAACGCATCAAAATAGCGAGCATCTGATAAATCGGGTGAAATCTGGCTGCGAATGACATCTAAACGTGAATTATTCAAATACTCCTCAGCTTTTTTAAAGCCGGACAAATAGATATCTCTTTCCTGCATATCTATTGTTAAAATCGCTGCATTCCCATGAGGCTGATCATACCCTACTGCCTGCTTATCATAAAAATCCTGGACATACTTTTTAATGCTTTTCCCATCTGTGCCATCGGCAGTAATAATAATAAAGGCTGTTTCTCTTTCCTTGCTTAATTCGCTTGATAAAGATTCTAATTGCTTAATTTCATCATTTGTAAGCAGCTCTGCATAATCATAAATAAATGTTTGCTGATTTGCATTCGCGGCCATTTGAAATGGAAGAAAACTTAAAATCATACATGTAATCAATAGAAAAAAAAGATAATTTCTCTTCACCAAAAGCCACCCCCCACTAAAAAGGAGATGCTTTTCATTGCAAGAAAAGTTCCGCCGGCGATCCCGCCAAACCACATAAATGCTTTGCTTTTGCTAATTGGGGGCTTGCCTATTATTTTACCCGTTTGACCATTCATTGCAAAAACATGCTCCTTTTGCTCAAAATCATAGCTGACCATCCACACAGGCAGAAGCACGTAATCGCATTTCACTTTGCTCGTATCAATTTGTTTATCTTTATATGTTACAGTACGATAGCCGCCTAATGTCTGACTAATATAAGCATCAATATACCCGTTGATCTTATCCTTCGCGCGCGGCAGAAGTTCTTCATCTGTATAATTGTATTTCTCTGCAATATAGCCTGCTAAATAAGGCGTTTTAAACTCTTTTAATTCGCCATATTCGTATGGCTCCAGCTTATCCATTAAATGATCGTTCATCTTCTCAGAAGCATCTATTGGCACTTTTACATAATCAAGGTTGATATCTCTATAGGCATCGTAATACGAGGTTTCTGTATAAATATAATCACCCTGCGTATAGGTTCTGACTTTTGTGCCTACTGCATTCACCTGCGCTCTGCTGTTTAAATCATAGAGCCAAAAAGGAACATACAGGCCGGTAATGCTCTTAATTCTGTCTGCACTCATAAAACCTTTTGGAGTCAATCTTCCTTTTCGACACCATTTTTGAAACGCCTCTGTTGCTTCTTCTCTGCTTATTGTAAAAGGAATTACCTTTACCGGCGCAAGATTGCCTGATAATCGATCAGCAAGTACTACCCCTGCACCGCAGAAGCTGCAGCTCGTCGCTGCTGTGTGTGTTTCAGTTATAATGCCAGCGCCACAGTTATTACAATGATATTCCTTGACCTCGTTATCATCAAAGGTCGCAGTAACGAGCCGTTCAGGATGATTTTCGATATTTTCCTGCCTGCCGCAGCTTTGACAAGATAACTTGCCGGTTGCTGCATCAAAACTCATATCGTTCCCACAGCCCTGACATTTGTAATGCAAAATCATGTTCTATCCACCTCTTCTTGATCAAGCAGTTTCTATATCTAAGATAAAGCTGCAGCCTGCAGGCTGCAGCTTTATCACTATGAGACTATTTGCTATTATTCATTCTCGCTTTTAATGCAGCAAGCTCATCTTCGACTGTATTGCCCGGTTTATCGTATTTAGCTGTTAACTCCGCTATTTCATCTTTTGGGCCGGCATTTAATTCCGCCATTGCATTCGCTTCGTCCAGCGCCCGATTCACTTTCTCTTCCATTCTTTCAAATGCAGATAATGAATCACCCGATTGACCTGCAGACGAACCAAGTTTATTCATTCGTTCCTGTGTTTTCGCCACTGCCCATTTTGCTTTCAGCATCTCTCTGCGGGATTCCAATTCTCCAATATCCGAAACAAGCTTATCATGCATTTGCTTCATTTGATGTGAGTTTGAGTAAGCCAATTCATAAGCTGTTTGCAATTCTGAGTGCTTCGTTGCCAAGGCTGCTTTCCTCTCTAAAAATTTCCTCGCATCATTTTCGTTGCCTTCTTCTAAAGCCCTCATCGCGTAGAGCTCCATTTTCTCAACATCTTCTTGACATTCATCTAATACTCTTTTCGAGCGCTGTTCTTCAGCCATTACTGAAGCCGTTTCTGCCTTTACCTTGCCTAAGTCTGAATTTAAGTTTCTTAAATATTGATCAATCATTTTCTCTGGATTTTCCGCCCTATCTAATAAAGCGTTAATATTGCTTGCCATAATATCTTTAAATCTAGTAATAATACTCATAAAGTGAATCTCCTCCATTGGTATTCTTATTTCCAAATAGGAACCTATCAGATGATTATTGACACTATCATTCCCTTGAACGGATAGGGAAATTTATACTACATATACTGATTTACTTCGTGAAAAGTTTCATTTTTTTATTCCTATTTCTGAATCAGCTATATTTTGATTGAACACTTATACTTTCATAGTAGTCAGTTTTTATCCCGTCAGATTTATTTTAAGCGTTTGTTTCTGCTTTAGAACTACTTCAATCATTCCAACTAAAAAAAAGTGCCCGCAGTTAAAAATTAACGGACACTTTCCTTATTAATATTTAATTAAAGTGTATTTCTTTTTCCCGCGGCGGATCACCGTAAATTGACCTTCAATCCGGTCGTTCTCTCCAAGAACATAGTCAAGTGATGTCATACGCTCTCCATTGATATAGATTGCTCCATTTGATACATCTTCGCGCGCTTGGCGTTTCGATGGGGAAATTTTTGCTGCTACTAATAAATCAACAATCGTTGTTTCATCAGCTGAAGCATGCTTATACGTTGGAACATCCTTAAATCCTTCTTTGATTTCTGCTGCAGTTAATTCTTTGATTTCGCCGCTAAATAGGGCTTCGGTAATTTTAATTGCCTGAATCAACGCTGCTTCACCGTGAATCAGTTTTGTCATCTCTTCTGCAAGGGCTTTTTGCGCTTTGCGAAGATGTGCTTCGGTTTCAACAGATTGCTCTAAAACTTCAATTTCTTCCCGTGAAAGAAACGTAAAGTATTTCATGTACTTGATCACATCTGCATCTGCCGTATTAATCCAGAACTGGTAGAACTCATATGGGGAAGTTTTTTCTGCATCCAGCCAAATCGCTCCGCCTTCTGTTTTGCCAAACTTCGTACCGTCTGCTTTCGTCACAAGCGGAATCGTCATTCCATATGCTTTAGAACCTTCTCCTACCATCTTCCTGATAAGTTCAAGTCCAGTTGTAATATTGCCCCATTGGTCACTGCCACCGATTTGCAGTTTACATTGATGATCCTCATATAAATGTTTGAAGTCCATCCCTTGTAAAATGGTATAAGTGAATTCAGTGAACGAAATGCCCGTTTCTAGCCTCTTGGCAATTGTATCTTTTCCAAGCATATAGTTAATGCCGACATGCTTTCCATAGTCCCTTAAGAAGGTAACAACGCTCATCTCTGATGTCCAATCATAGTTATTCACCAGTGTAGCGCCATTTTCACCTTCAAAATCAAAGATTGTTCTCAGTTGCTTCGTTAGTCCCTCTACATTTTCTTGCACCTTTTCAAGCGTTTGCAGCGTTCTTTCTTCTGTTGCTTTTGGATCTCCGATTAATCCTGTCGCTCCTCCAACTAAAACGATTGGACGGTGTCCAGCGTTTTGGAACCTCCTTAACGTTAAAAACGGGAGAAGATGCCCAATATGCATACTGTCACCAGTCGGGTCCATTCCGCAGTATAAAGAAATCATTTCCTTCTTTAATGTATCTTTTAATCCTTCCTCATCCGTTTGCTGATAAATGATTCCTCGCCACTGCAAGTCTTCCAATAAATTCATTTTCAAAGTCCTCCTTAAATTCGAACCATAATAAAAAGCGCCCCTGCAAATTGCAGGGACGCATGATTCATATTGTGCGCGGTACCACCCAAATTGAGGATAAACTAATCCTCCACTCATTACTGATAACGGATTTACCGTCCGCTGCTATAACTAAAATGCAAGGTTGACAGCGAATGCTCAGGGAGGTATTTCATCCTTCTATTTGTACTGACTCGCAGCGACCGTCAGCTTTCTTAAACAGGGATAGAAGTACTACTAGGTTCCCATCAAAGCATATTATTAAAAGTTTCATTAAAGCATTTTTATCATATTGATATTACTCGTGTCAATATAAGGTTGAATTTTCTAATGGAGTATATATTTTATCCTACCTATTCCCCATACCAATCACAACAAACAAGGACGTCCTTCCTATGATTTTTTATTAAAAAAAGGAAAATTCAAACTTAATAGCGAACCTTGTCATATTGCAGAGATTGATGTGCTATAATGTATGTGATTTTAGGGGGATTGATGTGAATGAAAGAAACCTTCAGGAAGCTATTCGATAAAGTAAAACCTGCCTTCGGTTTTTTAACTAATAAAAAGGCGACAAAAGGGGCCAGTATTACATATCAAGTTATCTGGAACTTATTGTTACTACTCATGATTACCGCTGTCCTTGGAACTGCTTTTGCAGGAGCTGCCGGTGCAGGCTACTTTGCGTCGCTCGTTAAGGATGAACCGATACGCTCTTACGACAAAATGCATAAGGATATATACAACTATGAGGAAACCTCACAGCTATACTTTGCTGATGATGTGTACCTCGGGAAACTGCGGACAGACCTTGACCGAGAAGAAATAAAGCTTGAAAACGTATCGGATCATGTTAAAAATGCCGTCATCGCTACAGAAGATGAGTATTTTTATGAACATGATGGAGTTGTGCCTAAGGCTATTTTGCGTGCACTTTTCCAAGAAGTAACAAATTCAGCCAATCAATCTGGGGGAAGCACACTGACCCAGCAGCTGATTAAAAACCAAATTTTGACGAATGAAGTATCCTTTGACCGTAAGGCAAAGGAAATTTTACTTGCCCTTCGACTTGAACAGTTCTTCGAGAAGGAGGAAATATTAGAAGCTTACTTAAATGTTTCGACTTTTGGCAGGAATGCAGAGGGAAGAAACATTGCCGGCATTCAAGCTGCGGCCAAAGGCATCTTTGGTGTCGAGGCCAAGGATCTGAGTCTGCCGCAAGCGGCATTCATTGCCGGCCTTCCCCAAAGCCCATTCGGATATACTCCATTCATGCAAGGCGGGGGCTTGAAGGATGAGGCAGGCATACAGCCTGGCGTTAACAGAATGAAAACTGTATTGAATAGAATGCACTCGGATGGACAGATCGATAAAGAGCAATATGATAGCGCCATCAACCATGATATCGTTGCAGATTTTAAAACGAAAAAAGATGCCGATCCTTTGGAGAAATACCCTTACTTAACAGTTGAGGTTGAAGAAAGAGCCAAAGATATTATGATGGGGATTTTAGCTGAACAAGATGGATATGAAGAAAAAGATTTAGAGGCTGATGACGAGCTTAAGCAAGAATATAAAACCCTTGCGGATCGTGCAATTAGACAAAAAGGCTATAAAATCCATACAACCATCGATAAAAAAATCTATGATGCCATGCAAAAAGTGAAGGATGATTATCCGAACTACGGACCTGATAAACCGCAGATGAAAGTTGTCGATGGCAAAGAACAGGAAGTAACTGAGCAAGTACAGGTTGGTGCTGTTTTAATCGAGAATAGCACCGGAAAAATTATTAGTTTTGTTGGCGGAAGAGACCATAAAAGTGAAGCGACGAACCATGCAACTAGATCTATAAGACCGAATGGTTCTACAATGAAACCGCTGCTTATTTATGCACCAGCAATGGAAATGGGTAAAGCTCAACCTGGTACCATCCTACCCGATGTACCATTATATTTACATCCAGGATTAAATCGTCCATGGCCTTACAATTATACAATGACCTATAACGGGCTTGTTTCAGCTAGATATGCACTGGAAATGTCATATAATGTTCCAGCTGTTAAACTTTATAAAGATATTGTCGGACAACGCCCAGCTACTTACCTAGAAAAAATGGGCTTTACTTCTTTAGTTGATGTAGACTATACAAATCTCGCTGCTTCCATTGGATCATTGGAACATGGCGTTTCGGTTGAAGAAAATACCAATGCCTATACGACCTTTGCAAATGGCGGTAAATTCGTTGATGCGTATATGATTGAAAAAATCACAGATAAAGAAGGCAATCCAATCTTTGAGCATAAAGTAGAGCCTAATGATGTGTTCAGTCCGCAAACTGCATATTTAACTTTAGATATGATGCGTGGCGTACTCAACAGCGGTACAGCTACATCAGTTAAAAGCAGGTTAAAATTCGGCTCAGATTGGGCTGGAAAAACCGGTACAGGTAATAACTTTGAAGATTCATGGTTTGTAGCTTCAAATCCAAATGTTACATTCGGTATTTGGACCGGATATGATACACCAAAATCATTAAAAACAGGCGGCTTAAACTATAGTTTAAGAACGAACTACTTATGGGCAGATCTCATGAATGCAGCATATGATATCAATCCTAAATTAGTCGATCCGAGTGAAAGCTTCAAACGACCAGATGGCATTGTAAGTCGTTCATTCTGTGCCATCTCTGGCTTGCTTCCTTCAGAAGCCTGCTCGAAAGCAGGTCTAGTAGATACAGATTTATTTAATGCGAAATTCGTCCCTACACAAGTCGATAAGAGCTTAGGAACAGGACGCTTAGTAAGAATTGGTGAAAAGAAATACCTTGCCTTGGAATCTACACCAGAAGAGTTCTCGGAACCTGGCATGGTCTTAGATCCCGATTATATCGAACAATTATTTGGCATTAAAGCCAATCCAAGTGATTTAATTCCGAAAAGAGATCGCTGGGCAAATGTCCTTGTCGCTGCTGATAAACTATCGGAAAATGGCAAAGTACCTGGCGCACCGGGCATAAAAGAATCAGGAAGCTCGATTAGCTGGGGCAAACACCCTGAAAGTGATGTCATCGGCTATCGTGTTTATAAAGATGGTAAAAAAGTTGGCAGTGTGAAAGCTGGCGATAGCCTCAGCTTTAAAGCAGCAAATGGTAAGTATCATGTCACAGCGGTTGATATCGCAGGTAAAGAGTCCTCTTCTTCAAATGTAATTGAGCTGGGCAAAAAAGAAGTAGAGGCAAAGGATAAAGACCAGAACACTGAGGAAAAGCCAAAGACTGAGGATAAACCAAAAAAAGAAGAAAAACCTAAAGATGATAAACCAACAAATAAGCCTAAACCAGAAGAACCTAAAGATGATAAAAAAGAAGAAAATCCACCTTCAGATGAAGATAACGATGAGTAATATTTCAAAAGCGCCGGTTTAGGCGCTTTTTTTTTATAAACATTAGACTCGCTTTCTATTTGATGAGAATCTAATATGTTTAGGATACTAACTCTCTATTGGGTTCACTATTTGATGGGTATCTAATGCGTTTGGGTAGCTAACTCTTCGTTAGATTCCCTATTCGATAAGTACTAATGCGTTTGGGCACCTAACCTCTATGCTTAATTGCATTACAGGAAAAATCAGTGCGAATGGGTTGATCTATGATTGAACAGCCTTTTCACTACGCCAGATGAATCTCATTATAATCTAGTTCTAAATTAATAATTGCTTTAACGCTTCTCATATGTCTGTTTATATATAGATAAAAATAAAAAGCCTGCACAATATGCAGGCTTAATACATATGAAGTTTTAATCTTCCATCGTGGATAAATCGCCAGTCGGCAAGTTAAGCTCCCAAGCTTTCAATACGCGACGCATGATTTTACCGCTTCTTGTTTTAGGTAGCTTGTCGCGGAATTCGATTTCGCGTGGCGCTGCATGAGCAGCAAGACCTTTTTTAACAAATTGACGGATATCCTCTATTAATTCATCGGATGGCTCGTATCCATCGATTAATGCGACAAATGCTTTGATGATTTCTCCACGGACTGGGTCAGGCTTGCCGATGACTCCAGCCTCAGCAACTGCTGGATGTTCAAGTAGCTTGCTTTCCACTTCAAATGGTCCAACGCGTTCTCCTGAAGTCATAATTACATCGTCTACACGACCTTGGAACCAGAAGTAACCATCTTCATCCATATAAGCTGAATCACCAGATACATACCAATCACCCGGCATAAAATAAGATTCATACTTTTGCTGGTTATTCCAAATCGTGTGCATCATAGACGGCCAACCCTTTTTAATTGCTAGATTACCCATTCTATTTGGAGGCACTTCATTGCCTTGATCATCTACAATCGCAGCTTGTACTCCTGGGATTGGTTTGCCCATTGAACCTGGCTTTATTTCCATACATGGATAGTTACAGATGAGCTGTGCACCGGTCTCTGTCATCCACCATGTATCATGGATGCGTTTATTAAATACCTTGACGCCCCATTTAACTACTTCAGGATTTAACGGCTCGCCAACACTTAATACATGTCGCAGTGAACTTAGGTCAAATTTCTTCACAACCTCATCACCGGCACCCATGAGCATCCGAAAAGCAGTTGGCGCACTATACCAAACTGTGACGCCATAATCCGCGATCATTTTATACCAGTATTCTGGATTAAATCTTCCTCCAACGATTAAGTTGGATGTTCCTGTAAGCCACGGGCCAAAGATTCCATAAGATGTTCCTGTTACCCAGCCTGGATCTGCTGTGCACCAATAAACATCTTCTTCTTGGAAATCCAACACCCATTTTGCTGTTTGATAATGTTGAATCATTGCATTGTGAACATGTAATACCCCTTTTGGCTTGCCTGTTGAGCCAGATGTGTAGTGAAGAATGAGACCATCTGTTGGTTCAACCCATTCTACAGATAAGCTCTTGCTAGCATCTTCCATATGTTTATTAAAATCGACAATCGATCCCTTTTCTTCCACTCCCTCACCAACGACAAAAATATGTTTTAAGTTAGGCAGCTGATCCACAGGTACACGGCCGATCAATTCAGGTGTTGTAATTAATACTTTTGCTTCGCTGTCCTCCAGGCGATCCTTGACAGCGCCCTCCATGAAAGCCTCAAATAAAGGACCTACAATCGCCCCTAACTTGATGGCCCCCAATACTGCAAAATATAGCTCAGGGGAACGAGGCATAAAGATAAATACCCGATCTCCTTTTTCAACGTCACCGTAGGTTTTTAATACATTACCCGCTTTGTTAGAGAGCTCCTTCATTTCTTTAAAGGTATACTTTTCATCTCTCTCGCCATCGCGATAATATAGTGCTACTTTATTTTTTCTAAAGGATTCGGCATGGCGATCAATGGCCTCATGAGCCATATTCATCTTACCCGTTTCATACCATGAAAATTGCTTTTTCGTTTCGCTCCAATCAAAATTCCCATATAACTCTTCATAGTTTTTCAGGTTATGTTTCCCTTGTATTGCTGGCAGCGCTTCCAATTTCATTTCCATTATCCCCCTTTTTACATGTTTACTATTATTATAGTATAAATATATTTTTTTCACAATTTTTAAAATATTTCCTCTTAATAAAAGACTCTCTATTTAATTCATCATTTTATATCAATAACCAAATAATTTCAAATTGTCATAAAATATATGATAAATTAATAGGAATTGATATGAAAGCGCTTTAAGATATTATGTATAATAGAGTTACATTGAAAATGTTTTTAGGCGGTGGAGTGAATTGAATCATCATAAAACTTATAATGCAAAAGAATTAAAGACACCGAACGGAAATTTAATTATTGAAGGACCGATCAGCGGGAATCTTTTAAAAGACTATGAATTTCATAAAGACTTAGTAGCCTTCAGGCCGCCGGAGCAGCAGAAGAAGGCCTTAGTTGAGATTGCTGATTTACCTGATGGACGCATCATCATTGCTAGGGAGAGAGACACAATCGTAGGCTATGTAACCTATCTGTATCCCGATCCATTAGAAAGATGGTCGGAAGGCAAAATGGAAAATTTAATCGAGCTTGGTGCGATTGAAGTCATTCCGGACTTCCGCGGTTCCGGCACAGGAAAAAATCTATTAAGAGTCTCGATGATGGACGATGCGATGGACGATTATATTATTATCACTACAGAGTACTATTGGCATTGGGATTTAAAAGGAACAGGTCTTAATGTGTGGGAATACAGGAAAATAATGGAAAAAATGATGAACGCAGGCGGACTCGTTTGGTACGCTACAGATGACCCTGAAATCAGTTCACATCCAGCAAACTGTTTAATGGCTCGAATCGGCACTCGAATCGACCAGGACTCCATACAGCGTTTCGATCAATTAAGATTTATGAATCGATTCATGTACTAGTTTTTTAGACAAAAGGGGGACTTTTTATGATCGTTGAAGAAATCATGAAAAAGGAAGTAGCCGTCTTATCTGAAAATAATACCATTGCAGATGCATTAAAACTTATGCGAGAAAAAAGAATAAGACATTTACCTATCGTAGATAGTAACGAAAGTTTAATTGGATTAGTAACCGATCGTGATCTAAGAGATGCCACACCATCGATATTTGAAACAGATAAATTCAAAGAAGGAGTAACCAATCCTTTAAAATTGGTGATGAAAACAGATATTATTACGGGGCACCCACTTGATTTCGTCGAAGAAATTGCTGCAACATTATATGAACATCGCATTGGTTGCCTCCCTATTTTAAATAACCAAAAGCTTGTCGGTATCGTCACACAAACCGACCTTCTTCATACACTTGTTGAACTTACTGGTGCACATCAGCCAGGGTCACAAATTGAAGTAAAAGTACCAAATAAGTCGGGAAAGCTCTTCGATGTCAGCTCTGTGATCCGCAATCGAAAAGCAAACATTCAAAGCGTCCTTGTCTACCCTGATAAAGAGGATATCAATTATAAAATTATTGTGCTTAGAGTTCAAACGATGAATCCCCTTGGCCTTATCGATGACCTTCGGGAGGCAGGACATCATGTTCTCTGGCCCATTGATCCGAGGAAGTGATCACCATGAAGAATGCAGTATTTCTATATTCAAATGAATTGTTAAATTATCGATTTAATGCAGATCATCCCTTTAACCAAATCAGGCTTAAATTAACGCTGGATTTACTAAAGTCGTTCAGTGCAATAAATGATGAACAAATCATTCCTCCAAGGGCAGCTACTGATGAAGAATTACAGCTTGTCCATGATCCCAGCTATATACAAGCGGTAAAGCTTGCTGGAAGAGGAGAATTACCTGAGGAGACGGCGGAAAACTATGGACTGGGCACAGAAGATACTCCTATCTTTCCTCATATGCATGAAGCAAGTGCCCTCCTTGTTGGCGGTGCACTCACTGCCGTCGATCAAGTGATGGAGGGGAAAGCATCACATGCCCTTCATCTTGGCGGAGGGCTCCATCACGGGTTTAGAGGGAAGGCATCCGGCTTTTGCATTTATAATGACAGCTCGGTCGCGATCAAGCATTTACGAGAAAAATATAATGCAAGAGTGCTATATGTGGACACCGATGCCCATCACGGAGACGGTGTCCAGTGGGCTTTCTATGATGATCCTAATGTGTGTACACTTTCCATCCATGAGACAGGAAGATACCTTTTCCCCGGGACAGGAAATGTAAATGAGAGAGGTCATGGGCAAGGATATGGGTATACCTTTAATATCCCTGTCGATGCCTTTACTGAGGACGAATCTTGGCTTGAAGCATATGATGCTTCTTTCAGAGAGGTAGCTGAATTTTTCAAGCCGGATGTCATCTTCACACAAAATGGAGCTGACGCACATTTTCTTGATCCGCTTACTCATTTATCTGCAACAATGAAAATATACAAGGAGATCCCAAGGCTCGCTCATGAACTGGCACATCAATATTGCGACGGCAAGTGGATTGCAGTTGGCGGCGGTGGTTACGACCTATGGAGAGTCGTCCCCAGAGCCTGGGCCCATATATGGCTGGAGATGACTGAAAACTCAAATTGTTATGGCGCTTTACCACAGGAGTGGATCGGAGCTTGGAAGGAAAAAGCCCCTGTAGCCTTACCAACGAATTGGGAGGATCTAGATGGTCTCTACGCACCTATTCCAAGAAAAGGTGAAATTTCAGAGAAAAATCTTAAAACGCTAGAAAAAGCGCTATATCCGCTTCGAAATAAATCAGAATCCAAATAACAAAGAAAGTGACTAATGGCATAACCCATTAGTCACTTTCTTTGGCTTCATTCGTTTCTTCAATATATTCAGGATCAGATATAATGATTTCCACTCTGCGATTCTTTTCCCAATTAGAGGGATGATCATTCGGCACAATCGGTCGGGTATCTCCAAAGCCAATTGCCGTGAAGCGTATGCTGTCTATTTCATGGTTTTCAATCAGATATCTTATCACGCTGCTTGATCGTGCAGCAGATAATTCCCAATTAGAGGGATAACGAACTGTCGATATCGGGCGATTATCGGTATGGCCTTCGACTTTAATCAGATTCGCCATTCCCGCAAGCATTTCCCCTAGCTTATCTAGAAAAGAAAATGAGCCTTCGATTAAATTCGCTTCTCCCGTATCAAACAGAACTTGCTCTTGCAAAACGAGTACCACTCCCCGTTCTGTCTTATTTGCAACAATGACATCCTCCATACCATTCGCCTCTAAAAATCCTTGTACCTCTGACAACAATGATTCAAGTGAATGCTTCTGATTATCATTCGATTCATTTTCGTTTTTCTTCTCTGCATCTGTTGGTTCATCAAGCGGAATAATGGATGGGTTGGAGTCAAAAATCGGATTATCACTAAAAGATTCTGAAAGTGCTTTAAATTTAATCATATCTATTTGCGACATCGAAAATAGCAAAATAAAGAACACAAGTATTAAAGTTACTAAATCAGAGTATGTAACCATCCAAATGGGTGCACCCTTTTTATCATTTGAAGGTCTTTTCCTACGCCTCATTATTCAAGGCCTCATCTTCCATCTCTTCTGCTTCCTTACGCTCTTTATCTGAAATGAATGCACTTAATTTTTGTCTTAATATTGAAGGATTTTGACCTGATTGGACGCCAATTACCCCTTCTATGATTACTTGTTTATAAAAGACTTCCTCTTCCGTCTGAGTCTCAAGCTTTGCAGCCAAGGGAATAAAAAATAAGTTCGCTAATAGTGAACCATATAGAGTTGTTAATAATGCAATGGCCATACTAGGTCCTAGGCTAGATGGATCCTCTAGATTTTTCAACATCAATACCAGACCAATTAACGTTCCTATCATCCCCCAGGAAGGTGCGTATTCTCCGGCTTTCTCCAAGATGACACGCCCTTTTCTATGACGCTCCTCCATTGCAATAATATCCGCATCCATAATATCATTGATCATTTGTGGCTCCATACCGTCAACAGCAAGCAAGATGCCTTTGCGAATAAAAGGATCAGATTCATTTCCTATTTCCATCTCCAATGACAACAAGCCTTCTCTCCTTGCGCGCTCAGACAGCTTGACGAATGTTTGAATAAGATGATGGATTGACCTCTCCTGATGAGTAAAGCCCTGCTTAATAACAGTGAATACATGTGCAATACCCTTGAATGGAAAACTTACAAGCAAGCCCGCAATGACTCCGCCGATTACGATGAAGACAGAGGCTGGGTCAAAAAATGAGGAGATACCCGACCATCCTCCCGTTGATACCACACCAAAAATAATCATACATACACCAATGACCAATCCAATGGGTGTTAAACTATCTAGCTTTCTCATTTCCTCTCTCCCGCTCCCTGCTCATTAAGAAAAAGTGAAATCCGCCTTCATATAATTGAAGACAAATCCACTTTTTCCTGTTTACAGTCATAGTGACTCCTATTCTCTCTCTATGGATTACAACCGTTTTCTCTTATCATTTCTATCGGTCAATATTTTACTTTGTTGAGTCTCGTTCTTCAATACGGTGCGGAAGTACTACAATATGGTCTGTTACCTCTTCTTTATTCATATACTTTGTTAAAAGCCTCATCGCAACCGCTCCAATATCATACAGCGGCTGTATAACTGAAGTAAGCTGCGGTCGAACCATTAACGCTAACCTTGTACTATCTGAGCTTATAACTTGAAAATCACCTGGAACAGAGTAACCTTTATCCACTGCACCATGAATAATACCAAGCGCCATTTCATCTGACCCTGCATAGATTGCTGTTGGCTGTGGATCTGCCTCCAACAATCTTTCAAATGACTCTATGCCGGAATCATATGTATAATCGCCTTCAATCACTAATTCTTCTTTAAAAGGAATCTCTGCAGCCTCAAGCGCTCTCTTATAGCCCACTAACTTTTTCTCTTGATTGATCGGCTCTAACAATGGTCCAATTACAATTGCAATATCCTTATGGCCCTTCTCTATAAATGCCGTGGTTGCATCAAAAGCCGCTTGTTCATAATTAATGTTGACCGATGGTATCGTTTCTGACTTTTCGATCGAACCAGCCAGGACAATAGGCACAGGTGACTTTTCAAATTCAGCCACATGCTCTTCTACAATATTTCCGCCCATAAATACGATACCGTCCACTTGCTTCCCAAGCATCGTGTTCAACAGGTGCAGCTCCTTATCCATATTCTGATCAGAGTTGCTCAAGATAATATTATATTTATACATCGTTGCAATGTCTTCTATTCCTCTAGCCAGCTCTGCAAAAAGAGTATTAGAAATATCAGGAATAATGACACCAACTGTTGTAGTCTTCTTACTAGCAAGTCCTCTTGCTACAGCATTGGGACGATAGCCTAGTTTGTCGATCACTTCTAAAACCTTTTTTCTGGTAGTCGGCTTTACATTAGGATTCCCGTTAACCACCCGTGAAACAGTAGCCATTGAAACATTTGCTTCTCTTGCAACATCATATATCGTTATATTCATTTATAACACTCCCTTATAAAGTTCCAGTACCTTATTTAATAACATGCTTCCAAAGCTAACTCTTATGTAACATCATTGCGATGCTAAGAACACATTTCTAATTATGTATTATCATACGACAGAGCGAGGATTGCCGCAATGTCAAGCCATAAATTTTCGCAAAAAAGTCAATATTAATAAAGAAAAGCGGAGGCGACTGTTCAGCCCCGACAAGCTTAAGCCAAAATGGATTGGAGGTTTGCCTTTTAACCTCCGAGCCATTTTGGCTTAAGACCTCGAGGGACTAGGAGCCGCAGCTAGACTAAACGAAATGCGGAGGAGGCTTGCTAGAGCCTAGAACCTTCTTAAGTAAACACCAATCGATATAAGCACAAAGAAGCCTTCTGACAAATGCAGAAGGCTTCTAATGGCAATATTATACTCTTGCAAATGCTGATGTACTTAGCTCTTTCATAAAGTGATCAAATTGATTCAAGTCCATTTGTTGTGCAGAGTCTGATAATGCCACTGCAGGGTCTGGATGTACTTCTGCCATTACACCATCTGCTCCGATGGCTAATGCTGCTTTCGCTGCTGGAAGCAATAGATCTCTTCTGCCTGTTGAGTGAGTTACATCAACAAATACTGGTAAGTGCGTTTCTTGTTTAAGAATAGGAACAGCTGAAATATCTAGAGTATTTCTTGTTGCTCTTTCATATGTTCTAATTCCGCGCTCACATAATATAATCTGCCCATTACCTTGTGCCATGATATATTCTGCCGCGTTAATGAACTCTTCAATTGTTGCTGCCATACCTCGTTTTAGCAGGATTGGTTTATTAACTGAACCCGCTGCCTTTAATAGTTCAAAGTTTTGCATGTTTCTTGCACCAATTTGAATAACATCGAGGTAGTCTACAGCCATTTCAATATCATTCGGGCTGACAATTTCTGAGATAACTGCCAAGTCGTATTCATCGGCGACTCTTTTAAGGATCTTTAACCCTTCAAGACCCAAGCCTTGGAAATCATATGGAGAGGTTCTTGGCTTAAATGCTCCTCCGCGAAGGAGCTTAAGCCCTTTCCCTTTAACTGCTTCTGCTACTGTAGCTACTTGCTCGTAGGACTCAACTGCACAAGGGCCAAATACTAAATGAGATTTGCCGTCACCTATTTTTTCACCCTTCACATCTACGATTGTATTCTCTGATTTTTTCTTGCGTGAAACAAGCAATGCTTTGCGATGATCATCTTTTTGGAGCTCTAAGCCCGCTTTGAAGATCTCCTTGAACATGTGCTCAATTGTAGAGTTTTCGAAAGGACCATTATTATGCTCCTTGATTAAATCAAGCATATTTCGTTCACGGACAGGATCATAACGATAAACACCTTGTGTTTCCTTAACCCTTCCAATTTCCTGAACAAGCTCAGCTCTTTCATTAATCAAAGCTAATAATTGAAGGTTAATTTTATCCACACGGTTACGCAATTGCTCTAGTTCTTTACCCATAACAGTCCCATCCTCTCGAATATAAACTAGCCGTTAGAATAATATGATGCATGACTTGCCCAAAGGTGATTGAAAACTTTATATTCTACCTCTATTCAGACACATTCATCTTTATCGGCCTCAAAATTTATGATACATTTTCTATAATTAGAGTTATTATATATGAAATAAGCTCTCATGTCACTATATTTTTCTTTATTAATTAAACGCTTTTAAGCGATAAAGCATTTAAGTACCTATTAGGAGAAGGTGTAGCCCTTGAATCAACCAAAAAAAATCTTTGCATTAGATATTGGTACACGATCGGTCGTTGGCATTATTCTTGAGAAAAACCATGAGCAATTTAATGTGATTGATATCCTTGCACAAGAGCATTCTGAGCGGGCCATGCTTGATGGTCAAATCCACGACATTGTTGCAGTTTCACGTGTGATTTCAAACATAAAAGAAAAGCTTGAAGAGAAGCATGGTCCACTAAAAAAGGTCAGTGTTGCTGCAGCAGGAAGAGCATTAAAGACAGAAAGAGCATCTGCGTCCATTGACATTAGTGGAAAGCCGCTTATGAGTAAGCAGGATATCCTTCATTTAGAATTAAGTGCTGTTCAACAAGCTCAAGCTAGCGTAGCAGAGAAAAATGCAATCGAAAAAAGTAACCATTATTATTGTGTCGGGTACTCTATCCTTTTTTTTCATCTGGATGGTCAAGAAATAGGTAATTTAATTGACCAGAAAGGAAAAGAGGCTTCTGTTGACATTATTACAACGTTTTTACCCAAGATTGTCATCGAGTCACTCATTGCTGCCCTTCATCGTTCAGGACTGGAAATGGAAGCTTTAACGCTTGAACCAATCGCTGCAATCAATGTGCTCATTCCTCCGTCGATGCGAAAGCTCAATGTTGCTCTTGTCGACATTGGGGCAGGAACGTCAGATATAGCCATCACTGACCTTGGAACTGTAGTTGCCTATGGCATGGTACCCATTGCTGGAGATGAAATTACTGAAGCTGTACAACAATGTTTATTATTAGATTTCCCTTTAGCAGAGCAAGCAAAAAAAGATCTTAACACTAAAGATTATATTACAGTGGCAGATATTCTTGGGTTTGAAACAGAACTGCCGAAAGAAGAGATCATTTCAGATATTTCACCAGCCTTAGACCGCTTAACAACAGCTATTTGTGAGGAGATCTTAAGCTTAAATAATCAGAGAGCCCCTAAAGCAGTTATGCTGGTTGGTGGAGGAAGCCAAACACCTGAACTGACGAAAAGGATAGCAGCTACCCTGCAATTACCAGAAAATAGAGTCGCTATCCGTGGGATTGATGCGATTCAATCTTTATCCATTTCCGAGAGCGTATCTACAGGACCTGAGCTTGTTACACCGATAGGGATAGCCATTGCTGCACATAAATCTCCTGTTCAATATCGGACAGTTTATGTAAATGAGCAGCCCCTTCGTCTTTTTGAAATCAATAAATTAACTGTAGGCGACTGTTTATTAGCTGCAGGTATTAAAATAAGCAAGCTTTATGGTAAACCAGGCCTTGCTATGATTATCTCCTTAAACGGGAACAATATTACTATCCCTGGAAGTCACGGCACCTCTCCAACTCTAACGCTGGATAAACAAATCTGCCAGCTTGATGATGAAGTGAAGAATGGGGATCATCTGGCTGTCATAAAAGGAAAAGATGGCAAAAAAGCTGAAGTCCGAATCAAGGATTTAGTTGATGAGGTAGCTATGAGGCAAGTACAGATTAACGGGAAATCATATACAATTACTGCCTCTGTGATTCAGAATGGACAGCAATCGTCTATGGAGAGCCTCATTGAGGATCGTGATAAAATACTATGCAAAATCCCATCGACTATCGAGGATTTGTTTCGTTTTTTAAAGCTCGATTCTTTTCTAAATGACCTAAAACCGTTAAAAATCATTTTAAATAACAAAGAAACAGTCATTCCGCCAGCAGCAGGCAAACTATTTCGAAATGGCAATGAGATAAAGACGCATTTTCCCTTCGAACATCTTGACCAATTTTCAATTCAAAAGAAGGAACCACTTACCATACGACTTTTAGCACACTATAAACAGCTTCCGTATATAAAAACCATGTTTGTTACCTATAATGGACAAAGTCTACAGCTGACAAAGACCATTTCTATATTTAAACGTGAGCGAGAGATTTTAAAAGAGTATGACTCGATTAATGAGGGCGATCATATTACGTATGAGCAAACAATAAATGCACCTTTCATCTTTCAAGATATTTTCAAACATATTAAAGTCGATATTCCCCATGGCTCCAGCGGGCGATTTACATTATTAAAAAATGGAGAAGAATCTAACTTTCATGACCAAATTAAAGATGGTGACGTCCTGGAGATCGTTTGGCCTATAAAAAAAGTAGTGATTACTAAAAATAAAAAAACATCCAGTTAGGATGTTTTTTTATTTACTTTCAGCAACTGCTGTAGCAAGTGAATCATATGTAATTTTTCTGTGTGATGTATGCCAAGCAACCTCTTTATTATTAAATAAAAACGCTTGTGGTGATTCATGCTTAATATCATACTTCTCTGCAATTTCATTTGATAATGGACGATCTTCTTGAACGATTAGATAAAATGCTTTAACATCCCCGTTTTCATTCGTATATTTTTCATATTCTTCATGAGCGTCTCCACTGATTGGGCATGTATTACTATGCTTTAATAATAACATTTTGCTATTGTCTTCTAATGCCTTCTCAAATGCTTCATTGCTTGTTAGTCTTTCCATTGTCCAGTTCCTCCTTGAAATTAAAATTCAAAAAATAAAACGGTGAAGTAATCGTATCACTTCACCGTCTTGAAAACAAATAGTTCGCTCTTTTTACCTATTGATTTACTTTTTGCTCAGTCTCATCGAAAGCTTTTTTAGTTTCCTCTAGCTTCACTTGGACATCATTTTCATTGGTTACAGTATGACCGCCTGCTAGGACCATTTCATCATCTTCCATTGAAGATTTTTCATGACTTTCTGCTGCGTCTTCTTGGGCTGTTATCTGTTTAATCTTATCAATAATTTCGGTAGATTGCTTAGAAACGGTTTGAGAAATTTCATTTGTTTTTTCCTTTGCTGCATGAACAAATTCATTTCCTTTCTCCATCGCAGTATCACGCAGATGACTTGATTTATCCTTTAAGTTTGAAGCTTGATCATTAATATCACTAATTAGTTCTTTACCAGATTTAGGTGCGAGCAATAGCGCTGTACCAGCACCGACAATACCGCCAATTAATGCCCCAATTAAAAAATCCTTTGTATTAATGCTGTCATCATTCTTATTTACTTGCTTTGCATCTGTTTGATTACGATCCTGATTTCCCATTTTACTCTACCTCCATTTATTTAAGATCTGGATCTTTCTCTTCTCTTTGTCGGAAAACTTTTATCAGCTGAATACGTTTGAACTGGTTCTTCCTTACGCTTTTTATACTTGTCCCTTAATTCAAACAGGACATTGCCCCATTGCACAACCTGTGCAACCTTATCTTTATTTAGTTCAATCTGTGTATTAACAGATGATGTAATATTTTGAATGGACCCGTTAAATGTACGAACAGAGTCTCCAACCTCTTTTACAGCATAGACAACATTGTTGAGACTTTCAGATTTATGCTGAATGTCTTCTGCAAGTGTGTTTGTCTTATGTAATAACTCGGTTGTTTCTCTTGTCACGCCATCTAGTTGTCTCTCAAGACCCACTAATGTGTTAGAAACACTGTTTAATGTGACTTGTAAGGATGTTAATGTTTTCGCTAAATAAATAACTAAAATAAGGAATGCAATAGCTATAACCGCTACACTCAAATATAAAATGATCTGCATACTTTGGGTACACCTCCAGTTGATTAAAATTAAAGAGAACGGCTTTCCGATATGTGGGCTGAATACAATTCTGACATGAAGATATGAATAAGAATTGATTACTTATTCTTTTCCCAATATACATCTTTTCTAAACCTTCTAAAAAAAAACTGCCAGATGCCAAGCCTTTAATTTCTACGTAAATATTACCACAATTTAAAAGACTTTTTAAATGAATAAACAAAACGAAATATTTAGGTTACAATATATAAGTATATATGAATCTGTTTTTCGGAGGGATAAAAGATGAAAGATCCTCGTATTGAACAACTTGCAAAAAATTTGATTAATTATTCCATTCGTCTGCAAAAAGGCGAAAAAGTACTAATTGAAAACTTTGGCCTGCAAAAAGAGCTTGTAACCGCGCTTGTAAAAGAAGCTTATGCAGCTGGCGGCCAGCCGTTTGTCCTTCTTAAAGATCATCAAGTGGATCGCGCATTGCTACTAGGTGCACAGGAAGAACAATTCAACCTGGCAGCGGAATTTGAAGCAAATGTGATGAGCCATATGGATGCCTACATCGGCCTGCGTTCAGGTGATAATATTAATGAGCATGCGGATGTTCCCGATGATAAAATGAGAATCCATGGTTCAACTATCGGACAAAAAGTACATAGAGAAATTCGCGTACCAAAAACGAAATGGGTAGTCTTAAGATATCCAAATTCATCTATGGCACAGCTTGCAAAAATGAGCACGGAAGCATTTGAAGATTTCTATTTTAATGTTTGTAATCTTGATTATGGAAAAATGGACAAAGCAATGGATAACCTTGCAGAGCTTATGAATAAAACAGATAAAGTTCGTTTGACTGGACCAGGCACTGATTTATCATTCTCTATAAAGGATATTCCGTCAATCAAATGTTCTGGTCAAATGAATATACCAGATGGAGAAGTGTATACAGCTCCAGTTCGCGATTCAGTTAATGGTGTTATTTCATATAACACGCCATCTCCATACAATGGCTTCACATTTGAAAATGTTAAGCTTACGTTCAAAGATGGTAAAATTGTTGAAGCAACTGCCAATGATACTGACAGAATCAATAAGATTTTTGACACAGATGAAGGAGCTCGCTTTATTGGCGAATTTGCCATTGGTGTCAATCCATTCATTCTTCATCCAATGCAAGATATCTTATTCGATGAAAAAATCGACGGCAGCTTCCACTTTACACCAGGACAATGCTACGATGAAGCCTACAATGGCAATAAATCTAATATTCACTGGGATTTAGTCAACATTCAGCGTCCAGATTACGGCGGCGGCGAGATTTATTTCGATGATACGCTCATTCGTAAAGACGGCCGCTTCGTTGTGCCTGAACTAGAACCTCTTAACCCTGAGAACTTGAGGTAAATTTGCTAGTTCAAACTTCAGCTGCTTAAACAATATATATCCAGAGAAAAGAGACACCGCTATGTGAACTATGCTCCATTCTTCGGACAGTATAAAAAAGTGCCTAAACAGCTAATAGGTGGTCCCGGTATTGAACCGGGGCCATTTTCTTTAGTCCCCATTGGTAACGACACACATTGTATTCTTCTGTAACTCGATCAACTTCTTCCTTCACATCCGTTAAATTAGTACATGTTTTATATTCTGCTAAATCCTTAAAGTGGCCAAAAAAACTTTCCATCGGCGCATTATCCCAACAGTTTCCCTTCCTGGACATGGATTGGGTTAGCCCAAGTTCCATCACTTTGTTTTGAAAAAGCGGATGGGTGTAATGGAATCCTTGATCAGAATGCAGAATTGCACTCGGATGGAACTCGTAATTCACAGCCTGCCTTAGCTTGTTTAAAGTTTCATAAACGATATTCATTTCTAATGACGTTGATAAATGATACGTAACTATTTCTTTTGTAGCCGCATCTTTTACGCATGACAAATACGTTTTTTGACCTTTTCCATAATAAAGATAGGTAATGTCAGTAAGCAGAATTTTCCCTTTTTATATGCCTTAACAGCTTTAGTTGTAAATTCAGGATTATAGGAAATAGAACGCTCTGAAGCATTTATAATATTGGGATTCTTTTCAAGTTCTTTAATCTGAAATTCAGTATATATATTCTTACTCATAAAAACCCTCCGTCTATACTCATTACATCTATTGAAACATAAAAAACCCCGGATAAGGGACACTTCTTTATGTGTGTCCGTTATCCGGGGTATAGTTCAATAAAGGAAAACCGTATTTTTTGCTAAATAAATTAAAAAGATACTAATTTATATAAAGTGTATTTAACAAAAATGATTAAATTTCAAGTGATGTTAGAGGTTTAATTACGCCTTATCAACATTTATTTTAATTTCAGATGAAGTCTTTATTAAATCACCATCTTTTACTGTAGCCCTCAAATAATATTCACCACTTTTTGGAAACATGGTTTGGATTCGATAAGTACCATTCTTCAAGTTAATAGCACTAGCTTCTGTATGATTATTACTTCCTTTTCCCTTAATTTCAAAGTAGACTTCATCTGCATCTTTTAACTCTTCATTATCCTTTGTAATATTTGCATCAATAAGAATAGCTCGCTCTGGTAACAATACTTCTTGAACCGGTTTTATATCAAACTCAATTAAACTTTCATCGTAACTAGTATCATTCAATATATTTATTGAAAATACAGAAATCATCAAAAAAGTCAATACAATTATAAATACAATTCTCTTTTTCATTTTTCATCCTCCTGAAAATTATTATATAAATATAAATAAAGGTATTTTTTATTTCCATTTTGTAATCTCTGGATTAGAGGCTACAATTTTATTGTAATAGTTTTTGATCTTTATCATCCATCCAATTACTCATTTTTTTAACCATCCAATTATACCTTATTTACAAATGATGCCCACATATCTTATGGAGTTCTACCCTCCCAAGTCTCTCAGAGTCTACGCTCCAAAATTCCTTCGTTCAACCTTTCCATAAGGTGGATGTCGGTCATTGCTCAATGAATCTTATGTCCTTACGTTAGTTGCGTTGCCGCTAATCCTTTGCTGATTGTGTCAATACAAACGTCCAAATCCATTTAGTTAAGGTGTTTTAATAGATTTAAGTTGCTACTTTTTCATTGATAAATGAATGTATATGAGAATTTTTTCTTCCTGAAACACAAACTTTTTACGGGTTTTTCAAGTCTTGTTGTGTATTATGATGGAGAGCTTTAAGAGCTATATTTTTTGCTACTAGAATCATAGATGCCCTGAATAATAATGCTCTTTACTTTTTTCGACCTCGTTTAGTAATCTTGTTTTCCTTAAACTGGCCATTTAATAGAATAACTGTGCACTTAAATCTACACCAAATAAATTTAGATTGATATATTTTTTGGGCTTTTACAATTGGATGGTTAAAAATACAATAAATTAGATGGTCCCCTCAACTACTATATCTTCTAATATAAAGGTAGCTCAATAGCTCATTTATAAAAGTTTTAAATGGCATAGATTACGAGAAATATCTGGGAAATTCACAAAAGGTGTTTGCACCAGAAATACAGTAACAGACAGAAAAGACATTGGCTTTTACTGACTGAAAGTATCTTTTTTTTAATATCTGAAGGGATATTCTATGAATCAATATTTTTTATTAAATAA
Source organism: Cytobacillus purgationiresistens (assembly GCF_030813235.1). Taxonomy (GTDB): domain Bacteria; phylum Bacillota; class Bacilli; order Bacillales; family Cytobacillaceae; genus Cytobacillus; species Cytobacillus purgationiresistens. Next base: position 77,974 of record NZ_JAUSUB010000020.1, read on the forward strand.
AAGTTATGTTAATGGTGAGTGGGTTGAAGGGGAAACTGGTCGTATATATAACGGTTTAAACTCATTCGATGATACTAAAGTTTCCAATATTTCAATTGCTTCAAAAGCACAATTAGATTCTGCATTCGAAGCAGCAAGTGAAGCACAAAAAGAATGGGCAAAAAATGCCGAACTTCGTAAACCTGTTATTGAAAAAGTAATCGCTACTTTAAAGAGCACCAGCAAGAAATTGTTGATGTATTAGTTTGAGAAACTGGTAGTAGCGTACTAAAAGGTAATGTAGAAGTTAGCTTTGTTATTGCTGATTTAGAAGAATCATTAAAAACAGTTGACAAAGTAGGCACAGTGAAAACAGTTGAGTCAGCTATTCCTGATAAAATGAATAAAGTATTTCGCATACCACTTGGTGTCATTGCATCTATTTCGCCTTTCAATTTCCCACTATATTTATCTATGCGTACTATTGTGCCAGCATTAGCATTAGGGAACACTATTGTGCATAAAGCGGATCTTCAAACTGTTATCTTGGCGGCTCTGTTATTGCAAAAGCATTTGAAGAAGCTGGCGTTCCAGGAGGTGTATTCAAATTCTTACTGATATACCTGAAATCGGAGATACAATGATTACTAATCCGCATTCAAAACTAATTAGCTTCACATGCTTAACTGGTGTTGGTAAACATATTGGGAAAGTTGCTGGTGAATTGTTGAAACGTACTGCATTAGAATTAGGTGGAAATAACCTATTCTTGAAAGAATGCAGACGTTGACCAGGCAGTGAATGCAGCAATCATGGGTAAATACTTACACCAAGGTCAAATTTGTATTAGTATTAACCGTATCATCGTTCATGAAGATTTATATGAAGAATTCGCTAGTAAGTTTGTAGAACGTGCAAAACAAATAACATATGGTAATCCACAAGATTCATCCACAGTCATTGGCCCTCGTATTAACCATGCACAAATGGAAAAAGTATTAGGCTTTATCGAAGAAGCAAAAGCGGATGGTGTGGAAGTGTTATTAGAGGGTAAACGTGAAGGCAATATTCTACCACCATTCATCTTCCGTAATGTCGATAATGCAAGTAGTTTAGCACGAAGAGAATTCTATTCACCAGTTGTGTCACTCATTAAAGCGTCTACTGATGAAGAAGCGATTCAAATTGCCATTGATACTGAATATGGTTTAAGTTCTGCTGTCTTCACAAGTGATTTAGCACTTGGTGAAGAAGTGGCAGTAGAAATTGAAGCAGGTATGACACATGTAGATGACCAAACGGTTAACTGCTTATCTAATATTCCATTTGGCGGTATGAAAGGCAGTGGAATCGGCCGTTTCGGTAATCCATGGATTGTCGATGAATTTACACAGGCAAAATGAATATCCGTTCAAATAAAACCAAGATTCATCTTGATGAACCAAAAGCAGATGAAATACTTATTCAGATTGTTGCTTCTGGTATTTGTCATACTGATATGGTTGCTCAAGATTAAGAATATCTGGTTCCCCTTCCTGCTATTTTAGTTCATGAGGGTTCAAGTGTTGTAGAAAAGTTGGTGATGGAGTAACGACTTTAGAGCGAGGAGAACATGTTGTAATAGGGCCGGAAGTGTAACCAATGCTTGTCAGGCCATCCATATGTTTGTAAGAAGTTTTTTGATTTATTTTGAAGGATAATGGATGATGGGACTTGCCGACATCACAATCATTTATGAGGAATTAACCAACTTTTTTGGTCAATCTTTATTTGGGACTTATTCAGTTGTAAACGAGAGAAATGTAGTAACGGTGGACAAGGATGTAGATTTAGCTGTGGGGTGGTATGTCAATTTGGAGCACCCCCACTTTGAACAGGATGAAAAAATTGATGTGAATGATTTGCTTTTAGCCAATAAAACGATCACAGATGTACGGTTTCACCATATTGTATCTTTTTATTGAAAATGACAGGGCGTGTTGTCAAATGATCCAATAACAGAATATGTAGATTTATTTTGACATCCGTTGCGACAGATAATCCTATTGTATTAATAAAGGAACGAAAAACGATTCGAATCCATAAGGCTAATACCAATATGCCTAATAAATAACCTCGTGCATATATAGTGGCAATTGTATCAGCTCTTATTTTTGGAAACATAACCTCTCTTTCCATCCATACCATATCCATACCATCCTATTGTTCACACTATATTTATGACAAGCATCCACTTTCTTTTCTAGAAGATAATGCTATTAGAGTGATAAATAGAAAAGTGGAAAAAATGGACTCCAAAATGAAGGAAAGTCAAACAATTAAAAAAGGTCATATCACAGTACTCTCTTCCTTCCTCATATAAACTGCTACAAAATAGTTAGAAAGTCGATTCCCTCCCGATGAAGAAACCAGCTTTTGTATTAAATATAAGTTAGTTTTCCACTCAATGCTTTGCTGCATTTCCCTGTTTACATTCAGTTTAAATACATCAGGTCTGGAATAATGTCCAACCGGATCAAAGTCAAATTGACTTCGTACTATTTGTTTCATATCTAAGTCAGCAATTATTATCTCTTCTTTTCCCCAAACTGGTTCAGCTACATACTCACCAAGAGGCCCAACAATGGCACTTCCTCCACTAGTCATCAGTTCGGGGGCTGATGAAAGATCATCATAACAAGCTAAATCCTCAAGATACATATCCTTTGTTACATATTGATTAGAGGATAAAACAAAGCACCTGCCTTCCATGGCTATATGACGGATGGTTGACTGCCATGACTCCCTATCATCAGCTGTGGGAGCAATATAAAGTTGGACACCTTGAGCATACATTGCTACTCTTGCTAACGGAATATAGTTTTCCCAGCAAATAAGGGCTCCTATTTTTCCATAGGGAGTATCAAACACAGGTAATGTACTCCTATCTCCTCCGACCCAGATAATCCGTTCTGCAGCAGTCGGTTTTATTTTGCGATGTTTTCCTAGGGCTTACCATCAGGCCCAAAAAATAAAAGAGAGCAATACAAAGTGCCTCCGCTAAATTAGCTATCCTGCTCGCTTACACCAATAACAAGGTATAAACCTGCTTTACGGGCTGCTTCACCAAGTACATCTGTCTCTTGTCCGGTACCGAAATTGAATTATCCCAGTAGCGATACCAATCTCTTCTTCCCTCCTCTGTTCTGCTTCCTATTATAGTTCCGAATGAAAAGCCTCTTGGATAGGCTGGAATAAATGCCTCTGGAAAAACGGCTATTTTTGCGCCCCTATTACCAGCTTTTTTAATGAGGCTTATAGCTTTTTTTAACGCTGCATCCTTATCCATAAATACAGATGCAGCTTGTATAACAGCAACCTTGACAGTAAAACTCGTATTTCCCATTTCAAAGCCTCCTTTGTTGAAGCCTAATATACTTTCTAGAAAATAAGTCAGTGTTAATAAGTTGATGCGTTGCCGTTGTTTTTAAAGATTTTAACTGCAGAACTAGTACCAATTCTTGATGCCCCTGCTTCTATCATAGCTTTTATATCAGCAACATTACGGACACCTCCGGATGCTTTAACTCCAACAGTTTGGCCAACCGTCTTTCTCATCAAGGCTACATCCTCAACTGTTGCTCCGTATAACGAAAAACCTGTTGAAGTCTTGACAAAATCTGCACCGGCTTTGACTGATAACTCACATGCTCGAACCTTTTCATCTTCCGTTAAAAGACTTGTCTCAATTATTACCTTTACTAAAGCCTTTCCTTTGGCTGCTTCTACTACACTGCGAATGTCCTGCTCTACTAGAAGGTCATTTTTATCCCTTAAAGCACCTATATTAATAACTGTGTCCACCTCTAATGCACCATTTACAATCGCATTTTTAGTTTCAAATGCTTTTGTTTCAGGTGTATTCGCACCTAATGGAAAACCTATGACAGTACAAACATTGACCCCCGAACTTTGTAATTGCTTTGCTGAGAGACGCACCCATGTAGGATTTACACACACTGAGGCAAATCCATACTGCCTTGCCTCATCACATAATTTTAAAATTTCTTTATCCTTAGTAACTTGCGAAAGTAAAGTATGATCTATCATTTTAGTGAATTCCATTGTTTTCTCTCCTTTAAATTTATATATATTAATGAGATATTCCTGTGGATTTTTCAAAAAAAGTGGGAATTTATCATCTTGTAAGCTATCGATTTTTTCATTGGCAAAATAGAATACAACTCCAATGTAAGTATCTTTAACGGACAGGAGAATGTTCTTTTATAACACGTATAGATTTTAACTCCTGTTCTTCAGACCCTTGAACAAGTTCCTTAGGATAGATTCCTGCCTATAAAATAGGAACCAAACTCGCCAAATCGGGCACTCACTTCATCAAAGCGCATTTCATAAACAAGTTTTTTAAAATGAACAGGATTGTTTGCAAATAGTGCTACGCCCCATTCGAAATCGTCAAACCCAACCAATCCCAAGATGACTTGTTTAACTTTACCGACGTATTTCCGACCAATCAAACTATGACTTTTCATCATTTGATTACGTTCATCAGGCGGTAGCATATACCAGTTATCTTCACCTTCTCGAAGTTTATTTATTGGATAAAAACATAGATAGTCATCAACAGGAACATTTGGATACAGCCAGCTCCTTAACTCTGGCCGGCTTTATGGATTTTCTCCCTTTAGAAGATAATTGCTTAGCTCTACTATAGAAGTGTAAGATGTTGATGGAATGATATATTCTGCGAATTTCGTTTATTAAAAGCAGTTTCAATTTGAATTAGCTCTTGCATGTCTAAGACGAAGAAACATGAACATAAAATCAGCTTTTGCCCTATAATTTGAATTTGAGACATTAGAAAATCGTAACAATTCCTTGACTGTTGTCCAAATTCCATTAGGATGAAATTAAACATGCTTTCTGTATAGGATATACCTAATTCGTTTCATTTTAGATTTGTTCTATTCCCGCATTATTAACTCGCATCGCATGCTCTCGTTCCTGAAGGACAGATGCTGCTACCTGTGAAGACTATTTACATTAAATGGATCCTTCACACGTTTGATACTCTGTATCATGGATCCGATGCTGCTTCGAAACCTACTCTTATTCCTGCGAGACCATATATTTTCGAAAAAATTTTTATAACTAAAATCAGGTATCCTGCTCGAATAAACCCTAAACCGTCTGTATAGTCCTCTTTGTTTGCATAATGAATTTATAGACCATTAAAGACAACCAGGATATGATTTGGGGGGAGTGGAAAAATCCTCTCAATTTTTTAAGATAAGTAATTCCCTGTTGGATTATTTGGTAAACAAATATATATTAAATTTGGTCTTTTCAGTAACCGACAGGATATCACCTATTTCGAATTGGAATTGGCCATTAAGGGGTACCCTCGCTCCCATTAAATATGCACATAAATCATACTCACTAAGTGATGGTAAAGGAACAATAATCTCGTCACTTGCCTCAAGGTATGTTTCTGATATCAAAGTAATTAATTCATCTGCACCATTGGTTATAATAACATTATTAGAAGATAGTGATTTTTGCTATTCAATCGTGCTTTTCAGGTCAGTAGCATTCAGCATCCGAATAACGGTTAAGACTAACCATGCATTCCTTGATAGCTTGTATGATAGCCGATGAAGCCTAGACTAGGGGAGTTTCGTTAGAAGCTAATTTTTTTACTTTGCTGCCGCTCCTAATTCCCTTTGCACGTCTTCCACTGGCTTACCAGGAATGTAAAGCTTTATTTTTCCCAATACAGCACGATGCTTTATTTGGTTTTGATTCATCCTGTTCACTCCTCACTCTCCCATCAGTTTTAATTTATTATCTGACCAAAACATATTAAGAACTTGTGCTGTTTACTAGGCAAATAGCTCCTAGTGAAAAATTAATTGTGAATCTATTCACATGAAAGGTGTTAGTTCATTGATATGCTACAAGTGTAATCAGGAGTTCGAAAGCACACTTTTATAATAATCGATTTGAAAATTTTATAATCATCCATTTTAACACTTTTTAACCCATCCACTTTCCACAAAAAAAAGTCATGAATAAATTCATGACTCGAATGTATCTTTTATAATCACAACACTTGTAGAGCTTCTGCAAATCTTTTTATGCCTTCGTTAATCACTTCTTCCTTCTCCCTCGCAAATGTGAAACGGACACGGCCTTGCTCTGAACCCATAGTTGAACCTGGAATGTATATAACCCCTCTTTTAATTGCCTCTTCAAGTAATTGTATTTCATTAAATTCTTTATTTATTCTGCACCATATGTGGATTCCACCTTGTGGAGTAAAAAAATCAACCTGATCCTTTAAATGATATTGAAGACTTTTTACAATTTGATTTCTACGACTTTCTAGTTTTATTACCAAATCCTTAATGTGTGAAAGAAAAGCCTCCGATTCTAGAAAGTCATTTGCTATCCATTGTGTGAAACTTGCATGTCCAAAATCAACTTGTTGTTTTGCATCCGCCAACCTTTCAATTACTGCTCTAGGTCCTATAATCCAACCTATACGCAATCCTGACGCTACGATTTTGGATAAAGAGCTAATATATAATACGTTCCCATTTAGATCCATAGATTTCAGAGTTGAAACTTTTTCCCCGGAAAAGGAGGTTAAACTGTATGGATCATCTTCAATAATTGGGATTCCTAGTTCAGATGATATTTCAAGAAGCTTTTTTCTGCGATTTTTGTGCATTAAAATACCCGTAGGATTTTGAAAAACTGGAGTTAAAAAGATAATTTTAATTCGATGTTTCTTGTGTAAACTCACAAGGTCATCAGGGTTAATTCCATCTTTATCTACCTTCAAAAAATATGTTTTTAGCCCTGTGGACCTGAATATTGGGAGGTTATAATGATATGATGGATCGTCTATCACTACTGAATCACCAGGTCTTAGTAAGCATTGAACAATCAGGTGTAAAGCTTGCTGAGCACCAGAAGTAATTAGAATAGACGAAGGGCTCGTTATAATATTTCGAAACTCCTTAACATGCTTTGTAATAGAAGTTCTTAATGCTTCACTTCCTTGAGGGTGATCATATCCTAGTCTTCCAATAAAAGACTGTGTATTGGTAATCTCTCTTAGTACTTTAATTGGGAAAAGGTCTTCGGATAGCTCACCACTCGCTAGATTAATTATTTTTTGCTTTTCCATCTCTTTGCGTATTCTTTGAGAAACAGGTAAATTAGGTAAAAAGGAACCTGCCTCAATATACCTGTTCCAACTAGGGATCCTCTTTTTAGTTATTCCCCATATATCTTTACTTATGGTAGTACCACTCCCCCGATTTCGTTGTATAAGGCCATTTGATTCTAGTTCGTCATAAGCTGCTACAACAGTACTTCTATTAACATTTAGTTCTTTAGCTAAGTCTCTTTCAGAGGGGAGTTTTTTATCCGACGGAAATGTACCATCAGCAATACCATTTTCAATATAATCAGCTATTTGTTTATAAATAGGTTTTTTAAATTTACGATCAATATTCCAAACCATTCTATACATTCCTTTTTAGAACTTATTTTAAGTAGTGTATCCAAATTTGCCTTTATATATTTACATTTTCAACAATTATATAATACTGAAGGATACGGATATTCCCGATAAGGGAAAATTCACCACAACTAATAAAAACTATATGCTAATAGAATATTCACATAAAATAAAAAAGAAACCCTCCATATGAACTATACCCCGGATAACGGACACACATAAAAAAGTGTCCGTTATCCGGGGTATAGTTCAATGTGTGCTGTCTCTTTTCTTTATCATTTGTTTGGCCTCTCCGCTTTTCTTCTTTTGTTTGCGTATTATTATTTACCCTTCATCCATTCTTTTTCCCATCGATTTGAATGATCATAAATCTACAAAAAGACCCCAAGAATCATCTTGGAGTTTGAGACTGCATACAAACTTCATTGTACATACATACTTGTTAAATTCTCATTTTGCCTAGTGAGAATACGTAAGTTTAATAGCTGTATACCTCTTTGTTTCATGGGTTCTAGTTCATCTTTATAAAACAAATCACAAAGGTGATGAGCATCAATAATATCTGTTTTTACCTTACGTAAAGTAGAGCTTTTCGCACGATACGATATCAGAGGGTTGATAATGATTAGTACATAATTCTTTTTCTCAAAGAAATGGACATCTAAGTTAAAGTTTCAAACCATTGTAGACCAAGTTTTCCCTCAGTATGTAGGGTTATTCGGGGATTTATATTCGGATGTTTCTTTAAATGTCTTAGAGTCTTTCCCTATATCACACGATGTTTTGGAAGCAGGAGATGCAGTTCTTAGCCAGAAAATTAAAGAATTCTACAAAAGTCGTTCACAGGCCTGGGCAAATGATAAAGCTAAACAGTTAATCTTAGCTGCTTCAAGAAATCCATTCCAACAAAACACCTATCAAAGCCATCTAATTAGCTTAACAATGCTTATTAACATTCTAAAAGAATCAAAAAGCATCTATCTCAATTGGAGTCAGAAATAGATGCCATGGCTAAAAGTGTTGAGGAATATACTATTATCCAATCTATACCTGGAATCGGAGGGAAAATCGCTGCCACGATTGTTTCCGAAATAGTTGAAATAGATCGGTTTACTAACCCTAAGAAGTTAGTAGCTTTTGCGGGCGTCGATCCTAGTGTATTCGAATCGGGTACCTTTAAAGGTACTCAGAATCGGATTACCAAAAGAGGTTCCAGTCGTCTGCGACACGCCTTATTTGTAGCCGTCAGATGTGGGATTAGAGACGCTAGAAAAACAAGAGGATCTAATAGAACTTATTCCTAGAAAAAGAAATTAAGGGCCTTCTATGACAAGAATCGTGAGGAAGGAAAACCTTATAGAGTGTCCATAATCGCTTGTGTCAATAAGCTTTTACATTGGATTTACGCTTTACTTAAACACAAAGAACCTTTCCAAGATATCCCTTAATAGAAATATAAAGGTTTTGATCTTGTGTACTTACCCTGGCATATCCATAGATCATATTTCGTCCTCTTTTAATATGTATTTTTGATAGGTGTTATTGAGAGTCTATCAAGCTAATATATAAAGGAGCCAAAATATTATCAATAGAGTGTACCTTATTGATAAGAAGGAGGTTATTAACTTTTCAAAAAGAATGAATTCAACATTCCGGCTTCTCTATAAATTACTATACACCATTGAGGCTGCCTATTAGCTTGCTCCATTCTGCATATGATTCATCATCATTTTGAACTTCTTAGTCCTCATTGTTCTTGAAGAAACATCCTGGTTTCAAATCTTATGAAATGAAATCAGGATAGAAAGTTAACATTCTAGATTAATAACATTCCCGTTACAGCTTCTGCAAAATCCTTAAATGGTGTTGGGGATAACTCTCAAATTAAGCTATCCGAAAGAAACGGTTATGTTTTGCCATCATTTATTTATCCGGCTATTTGATTTTTAAGGTTATCTAATCCAATACGATTAATAAATTTTAAAAATGGTTCTCTCTTCTTGCCGTGTTCAGCATAAATATCAATGATTTTTTCGACAACCTCATAAAGTTGTTCAGGAATTAGCTGCTCCATCAATAAGGTACCCGTTTGGGCATCCATTCCTTTTGCTTTTCCACCAATATATAAATCATATCCGTTTCTTACTTTCATTACTCCGATATCATTGACTAGAGGTTCACCACATCCAATTGGACATCCGGTATAGGCTGGCCGAACCGTAAAAGGAACTGGTTTTCCGGCTATTCGTTTATTTAGCTCAATTGCAACCGGCATACCCTCTTCTTCTGCACCTTTACAAAAATTGCAGGTTCTTAGGCTCTTAACGAAATTCCCTACCGGGTAACAGGACAATCCCACTTCCTTAAATTTTTCTTTGACTAATTCCACTTTACTTTCAAGCACCTCAATGTAAAGTTGTTGAAAAGTTGTAAACTCCAGTTCATCATCATCATTCATATACTCAGAGATTACAGCCAATTGTTTGGCATTTAATTTTGCACCGAATGATATTCCACCGTTAACAGCTAGTTTAACCATTTTTTCTTTTTGATTCATTCCAAGTTTCACATCCTAGTCATCTTTTTTCATTCGTTTAGAAAATCTTAATTAAACGCTCTACTCGTATTTAAGAGGATCACCGTCGAATGGGCTGTCTGCAACCTTAATCGAATCTGTGGGACATCCTTCAAGTGCATCCATCATATCTTCATATAAGATTTCAGGAACTTCAATCACTCCTTGATTATCATCTAATACAACAAACGCAATTCCTTCATCATCATAATCGTATATATCAGGAGCCGCTGCCCCACAAGCCCCACACGCAATACAAGTTTCTTTATCAACAATTGTATATTTGGACAATTAAATGAACTCCTTTCTATTTGCTATTGATTAATAATACGATACTATGGGATGGTATAAAAATGGTTGAATATACACCAGCTGACTCATTCAGCAGCAGGTTATATATAATATCAGCTATCTATATTTAATATCTTCCTTATTTCATCTATATTTTGTTCAAATCCAATCAGGACTTTTGGTTTATTCATCCATCCTAACAAGGATTTATTTTTAAACACAAAAGCTGGGACAATTCTTGTACCTGTTATTTTGATTAGCTCATCTTCCTTAGACTGGTGTTTGGTTAAATCATAGTCAATATATGATATGTCATTCTTGTAAAGAAACTCTTTCCCTGCCTGGCAATCGGAGCAAGTAGGTCTGGTATAGAGCTCAAGTTGGAATTTCCCCATAAATAATCACCTTTCACTAATATACATGGTCTCAGCCAATTTTCCCTTACTTGGTTTTATCATTTGATTATTTTACCTCTATAACAAATGGATAGGCATTTACTTGTTCTCCAAACTTAAATTCAGCCCAAAGCTTATAAATATCTGGCTTATCAAATTGAGTTTCAAACACAGTTTTATCATCCGCAACTGGGTGAACATGGATATATTTTCCCCCATCTTCATATAAAATAACAACATTGCCTAAGGCGCCTAAATGTGGCTCAGTTTTTGCATCCTTCACATCAAAATTAAGAGTTATCTCTTTGTTGACCTCCAAGGATTCAGTAGTTAATTCAACCGTTTGACCATTGATGGTCTTTGTAAAATCCGTTCGGCAACGAGATTGTTATCATTGTATTCATGATTCGTTTCACCAACATGGAATTCAATAGGTATTACTGAATATTGAAGACCTTTTGGTTTGATGTCAACGAACGATATATAAGAATTACCAACTAAACTTACCTTCTGTTGGTAGATTCCATCGCCCTTTTTCTCTGGATGTAAATGATGGTACTCTTTTATTCTGAACTGACGACAATAAAATGCATGTATTTTTCATGGGAAACTTCCAGTTCTGGAACATGATTATTTTTATCTTTTAACTCAATGGTGAGTTCTCCTTTATCATAGGATACCTATGGTGTAACCTCGCTAACCGTGCTTGTACCATGGTGCTGGTGATGACTATGTTGATAGTTGTGTGATATAAGCTTCTTAAACGATAAATCCTGTAATTGAAAAATATTGTTATCCCATTAAAAATGCAGCTATAATTTCAAAACGATAAAAACCAAAAGCTTTGTTGGTGCTACCCTGGTATTACCCCTATATCAATTATTTAACTTTATTTTAAATCCACAATAAGACTATTAATCCACCTTAATTTGACCCATCATACCATTATCTTCATGTTCTAGAATATGACAATGGAACATGTAAACTCCTTTTTCAGTGAACTTAACAGCAATTTTTGCTTTTTGTCCAGGTTTTAGGGAAATGGTATCTTTTAAACCTAATAAATTGTCAGGAGGCTCCTTTCCATCAATTGATATAACTTGGAATTGTGTACCGTGAATGTGGAATGGATGATTCATGACTCCCATTGAATCTTTTATATTTTCAATTTCCCATACTTCTGTTTCGTTTTGTTTTTGAGAAAAATCGATTCGATTTGCATCAAACTTCTTATCATTAATTGTCACATCTTCGCCCATGCCAGCCAATTTGATTGTTTTTTTTACCTTTTTATTTTTTATTTCATCAGTAAGGGTAAGATTATTTAATGTTTTTGCTTCATTGGTTGTTTGGGAACTATCTAGAGATTCTTTCAAATGAATTGGCAAAATCGTTGTATTTTCTTCATTAACAAGTGTAACTACATTTCCCTTCACTTTTGTTAAATCCACAAGAATTTCGGCCCGTTCAGCAGGTGCAATTTCAATCTCTTTTGTTCTGTTTGGCTTATTCAAGAAACCACCATCACTTGCGATTTGATGAAATTCCATTTCATTATCAAAGTGTAGAGTGTAACTTCTCATATTGGAACCATTTAAAATACGTAAGCGAACTTTTTTACGATCGACTGTTAGTTTTGGATCGACACCCCCATTGATCAAAAGAGTGTCTCCTGTTGTCCCATCTTCATTCATTACTTTGTCATAATCAAGTTGTTTATCATCAGTAAATGTTTTATCTTGAAGAATAATTGGAAAATCATCTTCTCCATAAGTTTTTGGAATATCTAATTTTTCACTATTCTTATCATCGATATAAAGCAGCCCTGCTAAGCCTTTAAATACTTGTTTTCCAGTTTCATGCATAGGGTGTGGATGAAACCAGAGTGTAGCTGCATCCTGTTTAACGGTAAAGTTAATTGTTTCAGATTCGCCAGGTTTCAACACCTTATGTGGACCACCGTCTTCGTTACCAGGTACTTCAAGACCATGCCAATGGAAAGTAGTATCTTCTTTTAAATCGTTAACTAGATGAATAGTTACCTTCTTTCCCTTTTCCACTCGAATCACTGGACCTAAAAAGTCCCCATTATAGCCATATGTTTTTGTTTCAATTCCTTCAAATAATTCGGAAGTGCCATGCTGCGCTCGAACGGTAAATGAAATGGAATTGTTATCCTCGTGATCCGGTTTTAGTACCTTTGGAAAATTTAATTCATTTTTCCCAAGACTACTTTTTAATTCTGTAATGGATTCGTGGCTCATATCCATAGAGGAGTGATCCATCCCCTTCATGTTCATAGAATGACCATTTTGATTATTCATGTTTTTTCCTTCCTGATCGTTAGCTGCATTATTTGTTTGCTCATCTGTTTTTGGATTCATATTTGCATACACACTGTAACCCGCGATGACTACCCCAAGGTACACGATAGCCGAAATGGCCCAAATCATCATACTTCGTTTCATATGTGCCTCCTCCTTTCTGCATTTAAGCCTTTAACTTAATCCTCTGTAGTCTTAGGGCGTTGAGAACAACCGATACAGAACTAAACGCCATCGCTGCACCGGCTAACCATGGAGCTAAGAAACCTACTGCAGCTATTGGGACACCCAAACTGTTATACGCAAGAGCCCAGAAAAGATTTTGCTTAATATTCGTGATCGTCTTCTTACTCATGAAAATCGCGTCTGCAATACTTGTTAAATCACCTCGAATGAGAGTAATATCTGCAGCTTCCATTGCCACATCGGTACCTGTACCAATCGCCATCCCAATATCAGCTGTTGCCAGTGCTGGGGCATCATTAATTCCATCCCCTACCATGGCCACTTTTTTGCCAGCTTGCTGAAGCTTTTTCACTTCTTCCGCCTTACCTTCTGGTAAAACCTCTGCAATGACCTGCTTAATGCCAACTTGATCCGCAATCGCTTGAGCCGTTTGGGTGTTATCCCCTGTGATCATCACTACGTCTAAGCCCATGTTGTGCAAACGGGCAATGGCTTCTTTTGATGTTTCCTTGATCGTATCGGCTACGGCAACAATACCCGCATAGCGGCCGTCAATGGCCACTAACATGGCTGTTTTCCCTTGCTTCTCCAAGTTCTCCATTTTTGCTAATTCATTTTGCACATCGATGTTATGTTTCGCCATGAGTCTGCGTGTACCGATGAATAATTGTTTACCATTCACCGTCGATTGGATTCCGAAACCAGGAATGGCTTCAAATGTATCCGATGACCCTAGCTCAATTCCTTTTTCCTTAATCCCTTCAACGATCGCTTCGGCAAGTGGGTGTTCTGAGTTTCTCTCTGACGTACCAACAAGCACAAGAAATTCCGTTTCATCCATACCTTCTGCTAAAATAACATCTGTTAAAGATGGTTTACCATTTGTAACCGTGCCTGTTTTATCAAGAATAATCGTATCTAAACGGTGAGTCGTTTCAAGGTGCTCTCCGCCTTTAAATAAAATCCCAAATTCAGCTGCACGACCTGAGCCAGCCATAATGGAAGTTGGTGTAGCAAGACCAAGTGCACAAGGGCAAGCAATGACTAATACGGCAATGAATTTTTCAAGGGCCTCCGCAAACTCTCCAGGACTTACGGCAAAATACCACACAAGGAAGGTTACGATTGCTATACTCACTACAATCGGTACGAAAATACCTGAAATCACGTCAGCTAAACGCTGGATCGGCGCTTTAGAACCTTGTGCTTCTTCAACTACCTTAATAATTTGAGCTAAAGCTGTATCTTTTCCAACTTTTGTTGCTTTAATTTTTAGGAAACCATTTTTATTAATGGTTGATCCAATCACATGGTCTCCAATGGTTTTATCGACTGGAATACTTTCCCCTGTCAACATAGATTCATCAAGCGCTGACCTGCCTTCAACAATTTCACCATCTACTGGTACTTTTTCACCTGGTTTCACAAAAACAATATCGCCTTCCAAGACTTCTTCGATCGGAATGATCATCTCTTGGCCATCACGAGCTACCGTCGCATTTTTCGCCTGTAATCCCATTAATTTCTTAATTGCCTCAGACGATCGGCCTTTTGCCTTCGCTTCGAACAGTTTACCTAATATAATTAAGGTAATAAGAACAGCACTAGTTTCATAATAGAGCTCGACCATATGAGCGTTTGAACCAATCGACATAATACTTAGATATAGACTATAGAAATAAGCAGCTGATGTACCTAATGCAACGAGTACATCCATGTTTGCACTCTTATTTCTTAACGCCTT
The DNA here is from genome assembly GCF_030813235.1 of Cytobacillus purgationiresistens. Classification (GTDB taxonomy): domain Bacteria; phylum Bacillota; class Bacilli; order Bacillales; family Cytobacillaceae; genus Cytobacillus; species Cytobacillus purgationiresistens. The sequence goes on from NZ_JAUSUB010000020.1 coordinate 92,999, forward strand.
ATAAGCTCCAACATAGAATTGTCTACCTACTATAAATTGAACAGGTGTAGCGAGGGCGAATTGTACCCAAGGATTCATAAACATGTCAGGTAACCAAATGAAAGACGTAAATTCAAAGTGACTAACCATTGCCCACAATAACGGGAATGATAAAATGGCAGAGAAAAGAAACTTTCCTTGTTGCTTTTCGATTTCTTTTTGTCGATGGTCAACCTTTTCCCCTGCATTTTCTTTCTTTTGTTCAAGTGTATAGCCTAGCTTTTTAATTGCCTCTTTCATATCAGGGATAGAGACTTGATCAGGATTATATTCCACAAGAACAGTTTCTATTGCAAAGTTAACACCTGCTTTTTCAACTCCATCTAGCTTATTTAAACGTTTTTCAATTTTTGTTGCACAAGCAGCACAAGTCATCCCTGTGATATCAAACTCGACCTTATCGCTTACAACGCCATACCCCAAGGATTGGACTTTCTCCTTAAATTTCGTTACGTCTGTTTTATCTGGGTCATATTTAATTTTTGTTTTCTCAAGTGCCAAATTAACGTTTGCATCTTCTACCCCTTCAATCTTTTTCAGCCCTTTTTCAATCTTTGTTGCACAGGCAGCACAGGTCATTCCTGTTATTTGAAGGGTTACTTCCTTTTGACTCATGTTTCCTCACTCCTAACTTCTATACTATAGTGGGGTATGTGTTTTTCCGAAATAGATCGTGCTGAAAATCAGCACGATCTTTTTACAGTTTTCTTTAATGGCAACTTTGACCTTTTGTAGGTTGCTCTACATCATACCCCTGATCTTCAATAACATCTGTAATTTCTTTCAAGCTTACTGTATTTGAATCAAATGTAACATCGACTTTCCCTTCATCAAGATGTACCTTGACGGATTCAACGCCATTTAATTTACCCACATTTCCTTCAATTGAATTAATGCAATGTCCACAAGACATTCCTTGTACATTAAGTGTTACTTGTTGCATAAATAATTCCTCCTTAATTGATTTTCTTAGTCTTTCTATATTTATTATATTACTATACCCTGGTATGGTATTAAATGAAAACTTTTAAATTTATTTTGTTATTTTAGAAACGGTGGTTAAAAACTCTTTTACAATGTCAGGATCATCTTGTCTCAACCGTTCAATCACGCAAGTGTTAATATGACTCTAATGCTGCTTGAGCTGCTGAGATTTGGTGTAAAATATCATCACAATAAGTTTTTCTCGTCATCATATTTTTTTCCTTTAATTTGACCCTCAATTCTGTTCATCCCTTAATGAGTTTGTCTTGTAAGTCACTTGGATAGTTTCCACTTTCTTTTTCTTGTTTGCTACAACATGTTTCATCAGAAATTATTATTGTCTCCCAATCTTATACCCCCTTTCGAAGTAGAATTAACTGCCTAACATATCGGCTCGTTAACATAAATTCACTATACTATACCTATGTTGGGTATGTCAACACCTAAAATATAAAGCCAGCATACAATGTCTGGCTTTATGCTATGTGGACTTAGAAAACCGTTTAAAAACTTCCATTAATTCTTGAATCGCTTCTTCTCCATCCCCATCCTTTATCGCATCAGATACACAATGCTGTGTATGCTTTTCCAATAAATGAAGGCCTACTTTATTCATGGCTGCATTGATAGCAGAGATTTGGGTAAGAATATCCACACAATATCGCTCATTTTCAATCATACTTTGAATACCACGTACTTGACCCTCTATCCGTTTTAATCGGGTAATTAACTGATCTTTTTCTTTTGTTGATCTCTGTGTTACCTTTATTTCTTCAGCGTTGTTCATACAAGCGTCACCTTCATTTCTTAAAAATATTTTATAAATTAAATGTTTAAGTATACGTAACTGGGGTACGATATGATTGTACCATAACTTAGGAGGAATATGAAAATGCATGAACAATTTTAAAAAGTGTATTGAAGAATGTCTTGCTTGTTTAACAGAGTGTAATCATTGTTATGATGCATGTTTAAAACAAGAGGATGTCAAAATAGTAGCAGAATGCATCCGACTTACTCGAGAGTACGCTGACATTTGTCGCATCTGCCATGTCTCGTGGAAGTCAGTTTTCTTCTCAGATTTGTCAACTATGTGCTGACATTTAACCAGTATTCGGTATCGGCTAACATATATGGTAGTTTTATTTCCTACTTTGTGACTCTACCCATACTTGTAGATTCAAAATAAAGATTGATTGAAACCAACTTTAATTCTTAAACTAACACTAATAGGGGTCCAAGGTTCTTTCAACAAAGCGTGAATTTTGCACACTAAGAAAATTCAAATAAATAAAGTCTATTTCTTTTAATTTATAAGAAATAGGCTTTATTGTCTTTTGTCTAACTGTCTGGATACTTACTTTTCTTAAATCACTTATAAAACTATTTTTTTCCATTTGCGTATTTTAGTTCTAAAATTCGTAAATGGAGCAACTGTATTGATATGCACCCATTTCCAAACAGGCCACATTGCTTTTGTTGTGGCCCATTTTCTTTGTTCTGGTTGGAATAATTCTGCTTCAGAAAGTTCATTTATCCAATCGACTAACATTTGGACTAACTTTGTCAATTCTTCCTCCTGCTGTTTTAAGGTTAAAATACCGTATTGCTCATAAAAAGATTGATATAGTCCACCTAAGTTATTCCATTTGTAGTCTGGAGTGGGCGTTTGTACATCAAGTCCACATTGTTCGTCTTTTTCCCATGACAACAACAAGTTAATCCACCCCAGTTGATAAGAAAGTATTTCAGAAGGAGATTTATCCACTTCAGAGATATGTTTACCTCTCAACTCTTCAGGAATCCCCTTAAATTCTTCAATAAATTTCTTATAGGCTCTATCGATTGATTCAATTAATTCTTCAGCATTAGAGTACTGTTTCATAATTCTTTCACACCTTTATTTTTGATACCTTAAGTATATGATAGAATGGTATCAAAACATGGTACTATTAGGAGATTTTTATAAAAAAAGACGAGCGTCATGCCCATTAAATTTGTAAACGCTTTAGCGATATAGCTTACAATCGTAATTCCTATCTGTGTATTCATTAATAAAAATCCCAAGACTAACTGAAGGATCAACATACTCGCAATGGGTCTGATTTTAATTTCTTTTTTATCTTTACAAACTATAAACGTAATCCGAACACTAACAATAGTCCTGTAACCAAAATATTACTTTCACTTCTCATCCCCACTTGTCCGTTTATAAATTTTAACAGGACGGAAACATTGACTATTTAAGCAAAAGTAATGATAGTCAATGTTTCTGCCTATTTTTGAATGATTTATTCAACTATAACGCATCAATTATTGATGAACGTTCATTTCTTCGTTACTTTCTCGGCGAAGAAATAGTAGGATGCGAAACAAAAGGAGATCTTACTCTACTCACCCTTTACGGATATGCTTTCAATAAGTACTCAAATTATATTAAACATAATAGATTACACGTCTTTTTCATACAATTGATTTAAGTTGATATCGTAAAGTGAATATATGCCTTTTTTCACTCTGGAAGATTTAACTGCTTTAGCATGTTGCTAGCCACTTCGATGTTCACCTCGTGAGGAACTGGCTGCGGTCCCGTTACCATTTGGGCGTGTTGCTTCACCAAATACAATACAGAAGACGCCTGTAAAGCAAAGCCCAAATCCATCGTTTCCACCGGATTTCCACCGCCTCCAGCCTGAGCAAGATTCAACATCTCACCCTTCGTGAGCAACATAAGTCGACGACCGTCCTTCATCGTAAACTGTTCGATATCAGGGCTTAATCTCTCAATGGAATCAGCTTTACTCTCTAAATATTCCAAATCAATCTCCCATGAGAAATGACCTGCATTAGCAAGAATGACACCGTCGTTCATCTTCTTGATATGTTCTTTTAGAATAATGTTAGGACGTCCCGTAACGGTGATAAACACTTGTCCATATTCCAATGTATCCTCCAAACGGGCAACTCTGAAGCCATCCAGTGCGGCCTCTAAACCAGCAATAGGATTCTGATCGACCACTATAACTTGGGCTCCAAGGTTTCGTAAATATCTAGCGATACCCCGACCGCAAGTTCCATATCCTACAACCACGAATCGCTTTGTTGGAACGATTAAATTAGTCGTCCGCATAAAGCCTTGGACTATCGTTTGACCAACGCCATGTTCGTTCTCAATAACTTGCTTTAATGGACTATCGTTAATAACAATGATGGGAACCGGAAATTCCCCCTTCAAATCTTCTCTCAACAGATTTGCTCCCGTCGTAGTTTCCTCTGTGCAGCCGATCAATCCTTCTGCATTATAATTCTTAATATACTCTCTTGTTAAGTCAGCACCATTGTCCATTAAAATCTGCGGCTGGTGTTTCAATACGCTATGAATATTTTGTAAATGTTCCTCGCGGCCATCGTTTCTTTGACCGTAAACCTTGATACCTTCGTCCATCAATACTGCCGCCACATCGTCCTTTGTGGTTCCCGGACTGCCAGTTATTACGACATTGGCACCTCCGGCTTTCAGAGTTTTACACAAAACAGCTGTTTTTGGTTCCACATGTAGGCACATGCCAATTGTTAAACCTTGTAAAGGTTTTGTCTTAAGAAAGCTTTCTTTTATGTCTTGTAGCAAGTTCATGTGCATTTCAGTCCAATGAATCGATTTTTCACCTGCGGAAATCATTTCAGTAGTCGTAATTTCTTTATTCATGTAAATTCTCTCTCCTTTAGATATCTAATTTATTTTTGAGCAACCATCTAAGCTTAGTTTGGGTTACAACTGATGCTCTGTGACCGGTTACTCATCATCACCGTCTCTATTTTAAACTTCCTAAATCACAAGTATCATATAGGTTAAAGCATATGACTGCAGTTTAATGTTGAAACCTATTCAGCTAATTCTTGTGCTATCTGTTTCACACTATACTCATTAAAAATGAGACGTTTATGTCTTACGCTAACAATTTTTTCGTCTTTCAAATCTTTAATGACCCTGTTTATACTTCTGACCGACACACCTAAATGTTTGGCAATATCTTCACGAGAAGCAACTAGGACGTAGGAGTCTTGTACTGTGGAACAGAAAGACTGGATAAATTCGTAGAAATAGACAAGGATTTTTTTACGAACTGTGTGAAAGTTACTTGAAATCATTTTTTGACCAACTACATATAGCTTCTTTGCTAACTGGTAATTGATTCTTCTCAAAAAGTACGGATCGTTCATAACCCAATTTTTATAAATTTTAGTTTCAATAAGTAGTAAGGTAGATTGTTGAAAGGCGTATACCCGATTGATGAAAGGCGTGTTCAGAGAAATCTCAATGTCACCAACCACAAACCCTGGCTGCATTGTCGACAAAGTATACGCTTTGCCATCGGACAATTGTCGTTCCACGGCTAATTCGCCTGTAACCAAAATATAAAAATGCGTCACCTCCGTGTCCTGCCCGCACACCTGGTCTCCAATATTGTAATTTCTGACTTTCCAGTGCAAGCGAATATCCTCTGGCATGTTTCTAAACATATCTCGAAACCAATCATGTTTGTCAATGAATTGTTCTAATATACCTTTGCTCATCGAATCACCTTCTATTGAGAATTTTAAAGCCCTTTCAAAAGATAAAAAAGGACACATGTCATGTTTTTATAATTTCTTTTATCAATTATACGGTTCTGGTGCAATAATAAATCTTCGGGAATATAGAAGCTGATTGAATCACTATATAAGTCAGCTGGCTAACCAAGAGCTAAAAATAATATCTATATCTTTCATTATGAAATAAGGAGAGCACATATTAGTTCAGGTAATATGTGCTTTCCTTTTTATTAAATTAGTCGAGTAGAAGGGAGCCTTTCTACCTTACCGTAAATTGTACTCCATCTCCTCATGTGCGTACGTGATTAATCTTCTGCCAAAGTCTATCCAGACGATTCGATTAGTAGCAGTTAGTGCACTGGATGAACAAGACTGTGATGGTACTCATATAACCTTTGCAATATAATCTGCCTACTTATTAAAGGGCTAACATTATGATACAATTGCAGTTCTAATCGTAAATGTCTTTAGAGAAAAGGAGCGATGAAAATGAAAAAAGCTAATCTCTGTTTTATAGGTGCTGGATTTCATGCATCTACTAATATTTATCCTTCTGCTATTGAAGCAGGTGCAGCAATACAGGCTGTTGCTACAAGGAATATTGAGCGTTCTAAAGCTGCCCTTCAGCGTTTTGGAAGCGAAGGGACGCCCTATGACGACTATAAAAAAATGTTACAGTATGAAGAGTGCGATGGTGTTGTTGTAGTCGCTCAGCCTGAAGATCAGCCCTCTCTCGTGATGGATTGTATCAAGGCTGGAAAGAATGTATTTGTGGATAAGCCTCTTGGAATGAGTGCTGATGAAGCTGGTGAAATTGCAGATGCTGCTGATGGAGCTGGAGTGACGGTAATGGTTGGATTTATGAAACGTTATGCTCCTTGTTATACTAAGTTAAAAGAAATTATTGAAAATGGTAGTCTTGGAAATGCCCGTTCGTTTCAAGCAAGATTTGCAGCAGACAGCACGCCATTTTGTAAAGATGATGAGCAGTTTATCAAGTTTGCTGCGATACATATCGTTGATTTAGTACGCTACCTATTTGGAGAAGTTTTATACGTATCAGGTTTTAAGAATAGTGATAATGGGTTTATTTCTCACAGCATCTCACTAAAGTTTGAAAATGGTGTTGTTGGTAGCCTTTACTTTACAGGAATGACAGCTTGGTCTCGTGAAAGTGAAAACATTCTTGTTACATTTGATAATGGATTTGCTTTTGCAGATGAAGTGAATTCACTTACTATCCATAAATCACAAACATTTAGTGATTTGCCATGGAAATCTCTTGAAGAGGCTGACACTGTATTTACTCCATCTGCATCCCCTATGTCTGGAACTTACAGAGATCTTTATTTACGTGGCTTTGTTGGAGAAATGACTCATTTTATAGACTGTTGCAAAAATAAAAGAAAACCAACGTCCAATGGACGTGACAACGTTCATACAATGTCTCTTTGTGACCGTATTTTGTCTGAGTTAATATAAGCATTCTACAGCATTTTCTTAGATAAATACAAAAACTAAAGGAATGTTTAAAATTGAGAATAAGTTTTAGCATGGTAGGTTAATTGGTTAAAAAATACTTGATATGTAGTAGTAATTATAAAGAAGAAGAGATTATGAACAGTAAAGAAAATGAAAATAAAAAAGTAAATGTTACGAAAGATATTGCAAAAGGAATAGTAAAAGGGTTAAAAACTGGTTCTGTTCTAGATAAAGATTTGAATGAAGCGAGCGTTTACAATATAAATCCTAAAGTAAGCAGTAAAGATCTTTTAAAACACTTTACGGGGCAAAAAATTTTAACTAAAGAACAGCAAGAAGAAATGAAAAAACAAATTAAAATTAATAAAAGTTTAGGAAAACTATAAAAGAGGGTTTCTAAAATTAAGTGTGTAAATTATTCTAGGTAGGTAAGGGCACGTTCTTTCAGCTTTTCGTGGAGTAAGAATTGATTCATGACCATTGACCAATTTTGAATATGTCCACCTTCCCATTTCGTTTCTAGTTCTTGAATACGTAAATAGAGTAACTTGAATAGGGCATTCTCATGGGGGAATACTCCTTTTTTGGTTACTTTTCGAAAGCTGGCATGAATGCTTTCCACTGCATTAGTCGTATACATAATTTTTCTTATCGCACTCCCATAATCAAAAAGCTGTTCTACATGATTCCTATTTCGAATCCATACGTCTACTGCCCCAGGATAGGCTGACCACTGTTGGCAAAATGAATCGAATGCACTTTGGCTAGCCTTTTGACTTGGAGCTCCATACACTTTTTTAACGAAGCAGTAAATGCTTTATATTCTTTCGTTAGGACATATTTAATTGAATTTCTAATTAAGTGTACAATACACCGTTGTACAATCACATGGGGAAAGGTCGTGCGTGCTTCTTCTGCTAGACCAGATACTCCATCAGAGGATAAGAAAAAGATGTCTTCTACCCCACGGGCTTTGATTTCATCAAATATTTGCATCCACATATGGGTACTCTCTGTTTCATTTAACCATAACCCAAGGATTTCTTTCTTCCCATCCATTGTATATCCTAAAATGGTGTACACGGCATATTTCTTCGTCTCATATTGATTACGAATCGTAGTGAACATACAATCCACAAATAAGAAGGCGTAACACGGACCTGGATTGCCATTCTTCTAGGTCGAGTAGAATTTGATCAGTCATATCCGAAATCATCGTGTCATGGGAAATAGAAAATCCATAGATCTCTTTAATCGTGGAGGAAATATCACGTTGGGACATCCCGCGTGCATACATAGCTAATACCTTATCTTCAATGGCAGAAACGTCTCTTTTTCGTTTCGGAATAAGCATGTGCTTGGTGGGATCCGATAGAGCGTTTAGCTAATTTATAAGTTGATAAGCTTTTTTCAACCCAGGCTGACGCTTCATTACCGATTTCCATTTGGCTACAATATCTTGAGGTTGCATCGATCGTAACTCGATTGGTGTCGGAAACAAACGTAGAGTTGCGATTGCCCCTTTTCCTTTCACATCTTTAAACACTTGTCGTAGCTCAGGAAAGACAACATCTACCCATCGATTTAATTGATTAATAGAACTAACGAGACGTCTTACGATTACATCACGGTTGGACATAAGAACTCGAAGTTTTTCGAAAGACTCTGAAGCCACATGAACAAAAGAATAGTATCCATTCTTGACCATATCCGCAATCACGAGAGCGTCTTTTTTATCACTTTTGGACTGAGTGTTATCTCGATTTTCTTTATTTCTTTTTACAAGGTGAGGATTGACTGTTACGACATCAATCTTTTCGTTAGATAACCATTTCGATAGATTAATCCAGTAATGACCTGTAGGTTCCATACCGACAATAGTTGTGTCTAAGCTGTTTTTACCTTTTAGTTTATTAATCCATTCTAGAAATCTGTTAAAGCCTTCTTCGTTATTTTCAAAAGTAAGAGGATCACCTACCACGATTCCTCGATAATTTACAGCTCGAGCAACGTGAAATTGTTGGGCAATATCCACGCCAACAACGAGATGTCGATCAGAAATTCGTTCAATGAGTTGATTTTGTTTTTGTTGCATTTTATACTTCATAGTAGAGCTTCCTCCTTAAGATGAGTGTTGTGTTTGTGTGTACTCTCATCATACTGAGGGGCTCTTTTTTTATCAAAGTTAATATTTAACGCTCTACAGAAATGCTAACCTGCCCCGTTAGTTGCATAAAGAAGAAGCTGCCTTAAAGACAGCTCCGATCTTCAGCTAACGCACCCGTTAGTTTAAGAACATTCTTTCACAATCTAAACAATAGATAAAAAGCCGTCCTAAAAGACAGCTATTCAAATTATATTAGTTTGAAATAGTTGGTACGAGTTTTGAAAATTTGCTATAACAGAAAATAGTAAATGTTAATGGTACTAAACTCCATAGATAAAAATATATTCCATACTGGTTCCATCTTGTGGTTGTTGTAATCCCGTCAGCGATTTTTATCCCCATAAAATTCAACTACAAATTCCCGTGTAATTGACTATTTAATAAGCCGTAACCTTGCCTTACCATCGCAATAAATAATAAGCCGAAGCAACCTGCAAGCTCTAAAAACAACCATCCTATTGTGTTTTTGTTCAAGTTACCCCCCTAAAATTGTTTGTAACAAATAACATTATACAAATATGGGTAAATCCCTTGTTGAACTAACCTCCCTCAATAAACAAACACTTATCTCTAAAATACGCAGTTTTTCTCCATATTACTATCTAACTTGTTTAACTTTACAGTTTTGGTTAGAACGAATAGAACTCAATTTAGCAGTTTACGAAGAAAATAAGCGCAGGAAACTAGCCAACCTTCG
>NZ_JAUSUB010000021.1 GCF_030813235.1 Cytobacillus purgationiresistens
TTGGTTCTCCCTTTATGCTTTCCTGATGTATTTTCTTTTAAGCTAAGTCCTGCCAGTTTGGTTATTTGACGAGGATGATTATATTCACTCAAATCACCTACTTCAGCGAAAAAACCCGATACTGTATCCCGTCCAATGCCTGTTATCTCTAACATTTGGTCAACACCTGGAATATCTTGAAGCAGTGTATCCAGAGTTTGGTCAAGCTCTTCGAACTTGGCTTGAATGAGTTCATATTTTTGAATTAACGCTTTTAATTCCATTTTAGCCATCATGGCTCCCTGACGAATGCCAATCGAGCGATTGGCGGCTTCTTTTAGGGACTGAATCTTCTTAATTCCTATACTTCTTTTCACTGCTTGCCTTAGATAATTAAGTAATTCTTCGTCTGTATATTTCACTAATTCATGAGGTAGCACTTCAAGTTTTAATAAATGAAGAGCTGCCTTTCCTTCCCAACTTTTAAAAACGGTAAAGAACTCTGGAAAGTATCGATCAATCCAGTTGTGTACTTGTCCCTGCACAATTTGTAAGTCTACATTTAATAAATCGCGTAATTTCTTAGCCACACGCAGTTCCGCGAAAACTCCTTGTGGTATGGTTGGTTCAGCGTATCTACCATCTTTAACTAGTTGTGCAATGACTTTTGCGTCTTTTACATCATTTTTTGTTGGAGAGTTATCGTCTAACTCCTTACTATGCTTGACGTGTAAAGGGTTGACCGTTACGAACTTAATCTGTTCCTCCTTTAGAATATGAGCTAGATTAAGCCAATAATGACCTGTTGGCTCCATTCCAGTAATGACAGAATCCATTTCGCATGACTCTTTTATTTGATTAATCCAATTAATAAATGCCCTAAACCCTTCTTGGGTGTTATCAAAAAAGCAAGTAGATCCTAGCTCCATTCCACGATAATCTTGTGCTCTAGCTACATGATGATGTTTGGCAATATCAATACCAATTACTAAGGTTTTAGGTGTAATTTGAGCTATTTTATGATTTTGGTTATAATTCATGGTGAGTCCTCCGAGTAGATGTTTTGTCCTTTTTAGCTGGCCAGCTCAGGACACATTCATCTTACCAAGAGGTCTTTTTTCATTCAAATCGCATTTTCAGTTATTACAGGAATGCTGCCCCTTTTGTTCCATAAGAAAAAGAGCTTTCTTATTAGAGAAAAGCCCCCGTTGTTAAGTGCTGTTCTTCACAAACCAACTATTAGCCGGCATATTTGTCATAGTATTCAGAATCGCAACTCACGGATTATGATACTGAATAAACAAAAAAGCGACTATTAATTCACTTTTAATAATCGCTTTTTTCCTGTAAACTTACATCTTTATTAACAATGTGATGTAAATGGAAATTTAAAATGCCCTTTCAATAATGGAGTATCTGATAAAATGAATAACGCATCGTCATCATTTGCCATTGTATTTACTTCCATACCTGCAACTAAATACTCAGGTGTAAAGTGGAACACAACCTGCTTAGTAGAATCCGTAATTATATTGGCTAATAAAGTCTCAATATCTTGCTTTTGATGAGAAATGATATCAAATACATGCAATGTTTCTTCTTCATGCTCCATTAATACGATTGTTTCTAAGTCTTCTATATAGTAAATAGCTTCAGGGAAAACGATCGTAAAATAGAACATTAATAAATTCTTATTATTCCTAACGTCTATTTGTTTTGCACATATATATTGGTTAGTTGCATAATCCTCAAGTAATGTAAGATTTTCTTCAATGGTCAGCCTTTTTAGACTTGTGTTATTTACTCGCTGAACATTACTTTTGTCTAAGGCTAGACAATATTCACTTTCATCAAGACGAGAGAAGCCGAATTTAGGATAAAAATCTAAAACAGATTCATTCGCAAATAGATACATAAAGTCACAAGATACTTTGTGTAATTCCATGATATGCAACATTAATTCTTTAGCAAGTCCTTTGTTACGATAACGTTGATCTGTCATAACTGTTCCAATTTGCATAGCATTATACGTTTTACTGTTAATAACCACAGACATTTTAAAAATAGAAGCATTGGCAATCACATTTCCATTCTCTGTATATGAATAAGGAATATAGCTATCGCCCCAATAGCCTTTTTCATACCAGCCACTAAAATCTATTCCGAAAGTTTCCTTAGCTAATTCGTTAAAACTTTTTCTCAATTCCTTATTATTTCGATAATCACTTACTAACTTGTAACTCGTCATCAATAGTTCCCTCCAAATTTTATTTTCTTTACTCAATCTCTTTTGTATTAATCACCCCCAGAAACAGAAAAAGACTTTACGAGAATAAACTCATAAAGTCTTTTTACAAGCACACTAAATAAGAGATTAGATCAAACTGAAAAAGAGTTTAACCTAATATGCTACTTCATTAGTCGCTAAATAAGAAATTAGACAATAATAGCTTTTCTACACATCGCAAAAGGGTATAGTAAATAAACCTATAATTATCTAAAAATTATAGAATACTACCCTTATTAAATTCGTTTGAATTTATTTTGCGATAATAAGTTTTAGCATAAAAGTCTAATCTCCTTTCTGTTTTTGGATTTAATTATTATAACATATAAGGTTTTCTTCTTTTTGGGGATAATATCAAAAAATTTCGCTTCTTAAACTATTCTGCCACGTTGGTTTAAGTGTATTCATTCACAATTTTTAATTACAGATTTCTACTGTATATTGTTTAAATATTTTTCATAACAAACACATTCATAAATTCGTTGGTTAGTTGTTTTAAATTGCTCAATCTCTTTTCGGTTCTGGTGCAAATATGATTTGTTAGAAACATAGAACCTCAATATCCTTTTCATCTATGAATTATGTTAATGAAAAGGACGCAAAATATGTACTCGGAAAAACAGGTGATGGCCAAGTTATAAAAAGTTCCATCAACCCTATGGCTGTATCTTTATTTTCAACTGGTAATTCAAGTGGTAGGATGTCTGCTACTTATGGAGGTTATACGACTGCAACTTCTTTTATTAAAGTAGATGGAGCAATATCAGCCTGAAATCTGGAAACCCCGGGTCTACATGCACAACTGCCCCTTCTTGAATATTTGAACATTCATCAACTATAATTTTTTCATTATCCCCTCGCAATATTACATTGAACCATACAGAGGTATCCTTTTTCAGTACAATAAACCTATTAATTGGACTCCCGGGGAAATGTAGGTGCTCTTAACTACTTGTGGATCTTTCCCTTTTAATTTGTAATTCATAAACAACTGCCCTTCACTTCTTGCTTTTTAAGAGCCATTCTTACAAAACAATTAGTCTCCTTTTTTACTAATGTTTTTTAGTCTCGAAATATTTTTGACCACGAATTTGGTCATTTTTTAAATGTTCTTCAACCAAACGAACGGCCTTTTCTTCATCTCTATCGTTAAGAGCCTCTAGTATCAACCTGTGTTCCTTTATTATTTCAGCGTAATGGTCAGAATAATTAACGATTGTTGCTCGATATAACAGTAATAAAGAACGAACCTGATCCAACAATTGAATCAACCGTTTATTGCTTATTGAATGAATAATGATTTCATGGAATTTTGTATTGAGCTCTAAAAAGGAGTGACCGTCCTCGCCGGGTTCTAATAATGACTCTGCCTTCGTTACGATATTATCTATTTTTTGTAACTCTTTATCTGAAATTTCCTTTACTGCTAATCTAATTATTTCTCTTTCAAGTAATAGTCTACTCGAACAGAGTTCTTCAAAATCCTTTTGGTCAAGTTCAATCACGGTTGCTCCTTGATTATTTTGGATCAGCAATTGTTCCTTTTGCAATTGACGTAAGGCCTCCCTTAAAGGGGTTCTACTAATTCCGTATTCTTCTGCCAGTTTGGATGCATTTATTCGAGATCCGGGTTTAATTTGTCCCGATATTATTAAATGCTTAATTAGCTCATAAATTTGTTGATATATGGGTTGGGATTGTTTTATAACCTTCAATAAAATTGCCTCTTTTCTCTGATGGTTTATAGATCCGGGATCCACATCTATTAAGATTACAATACAGAAGTTTTTTAAATAAGTCAATGCCATTTTAGATGGCTGAGTATGCGACTTTCAATCAAATAAAAGAAACTGGTGCCACAGTTAAAAAAGGTTCTAAAAGTCATATCATTGTTTTCTGGAAAATGTTTCAAGTTGATGACAAAGAAACAGAAGAAGGGAAGAAAAACATTCCCATGGTGCGCTATTATCGAGTGTTTAAAATCGGAGAACAAACCGAAGGGATCGAGCCAAAGCGTGAACTAGAAAAATTTGTTCATGACCCAATCAAGGAAGCGGAAAGGTAAGGGGAATTATTTTAATGCCCCATCATTTAGTTTTAATTCGGGTGGCGAATGATACAGACCGTTTGAAGATTACATAAATGTACCGCCAAAAGAAGAATTTGCAAACAATTGAACCAATCTTGGATGACATCGAGAGGTTTCTTCAGCAAAATAGTTAGCTAAAAAGCATGGTGGCCTTGAGGGGAAGCCACCATTTGTTAATTTTGAACTGGTTCTTTTATAGTTAAAATTACACAGAAACCAAGTACTAACAATACACCAAAGAAGCCGAAGGCAAGATTATAATTGCCTGTCGCATCAAGAATAGCACCAACAATCAATGGAGAAAAGAAACCGCCTAGATTCCCCCCGCTATTAACTGTAGCTATTGCAACAGGGTACGTATCTCTATTGGTTAGTCCCATCGGATAGGCAGTAAATGCCGGCAAGCCGATATTAAGGAAGAAACCCGCCAGACCTAAACTAAGAGCTACAAGCAAACCGTTGTTTGGTATGTTGATAACGACAAGCATCATAATAGATGTAGCAATAGCTGTTATTAACATCGTTGGTTTACGTCTCCCTAAGAAGACTTTGTCAGATAACCAGCCACCCAAAATGGCCCCAATCATTCCACCAATTGCAGGAGTCGAAGCTACAAAACCCATCTTCAAAAGCGAGTAGCCTTTAGCGTTGACTAGATACATAGGAACCCAAGTTAACATACCGTATACCACGCTATTCATTAGAAAATAAGTTAGTGTATTCCCCCAAATATTCCACGTAGTGAAAATGCCTTTATTAGTGGTTATTGGTTTCACTTTTTTATAACGAATCACCTTATCAATCCAGCCAAGTGATTTCTGTTCATCTGATTTGACTTCCGTAATTACTTCGCTTTGACGAATATATTCTAATTCATCTTTAGAAACATTTGGACTATCCTCTGGTTTCGTTCTTACAAATAAATACCATACTATCGCTATAACAATTCCTGGAACGGCAAACCAGAAAAACACTTGACGCCAGCCATAAGCTAATGCAATAGAAGTTGCGACAATCGGTACAATAATTGGAGCAAGCTGTGTTGATGCAAAGTAAACGCCGGTAGCCGTTCCTTTTTCTTTAGCTGGGAACCATTGATTAATAGTAGACGTCATACTTACAGGAACTGGTCCTTCTGCCAAACCTAATGCTAAGCGGAGCAAAATAAGCATAGCAGCGCTTGAGACAGTTCCAAGTAAGAAGGTAATCACCGAGAAAGTAATTACGGCTATAGTAACGATACCACGGGATCCTCTTTTGACTAGCCAGAAGCCTGTGGGAATTTGGGAGACGGCATAACCTAAAAAGAAGAAACTCGCGATAGCACCGGTCTGAAAATTAGTTAAAGTTAAATCCTTTTTTAAGAATGGTAATATTACCCCAATATTCGTTCGGTCAGCCATACAAACTACATAAAGACAAAAAATAATGGTGAGCACTACCCAGCGGTAACGTGATTTTTTCTTTAAGACAGGACTAAAATTGGCTTTAGATTCTAGCAAACTCATTTTCAATTCCCCCCTATTAACAATCTTAAAATATTGTTCAACTTTATTGACCGACAATAAATTGATTTTGTATACGTTTACATTTGGTGATATAATGATTAAATGATTTTACGCATGTATGACTTCTTAATGGTTTGATGTCGATGATTCTTTAAAAATTCTTTTTACAATAGATATTGCTGTATCATCTGCACCCGTTAATCCGCCCTTGCCAACAACAAGCCCATCATATTTTCCACCTATAATCCTTCCAAGATTTTCTTGAGGAATTACATAATCAATTAATTCAATTCCTTTTGCTCCTAAGACACGAAGGGCGTTGACCATTGTATCTCCACCAGTCATATAGATACCTCTAATGTCAACTTGTTCATCGTTTAAGACATGGGTAACAATTTCCCCCAAACCTACGTTGATGTTATTCGCAGCTTTACCCGAATTCAGTCCAAATTCCTTGCAAAACGCTATGATAGCCTTATTTCCTTCACGTGCAAATTTCGCATTTTGCTTTAAGGCTTCCCGGTTTATGGCCGGTTTGGTGAGTCGCCTACTCTTCCTCCTTTTCAAGAATTAATTACTTCGCTTTGGGATAACGACGGCTTAAAGCCATACCTGTTGACAGACCAACAATCCCTCCACCTATAATTGAAAAATCATACATTGATATCCCCCTCTTTTATCTTAATATTAAAGATCCAAAACATTAGGCTGAGCCTCAAGATCGGATTATTCCTGCCCTCTCTTTTAGCATCAGCCGGTATAGTTTTATTTCATAGCAGGAACTCTGGAAACCTCGCTTCGCTCCCTGTTTATTTAGTTTGAATACTCATTGATATATACTTATCTTCCAGATATTCATCCAATCCTTGATGACCGCCTTCCCGGCCCATTCCACTCTCTTTCATGCCGCCAAACGGAGCCTGGGCAACCGTAGGATTTGCATCGTTCATACCGATAATCCCAAATTCTAATGCTTCTGAAACTCTAACTGCCCGGCTAATATCCTGAGTATAAAAATAAGCCGCTAAACCATATTCTGTGCTATTCGCATGTTGGAGGACTTCTTCTTCGGTATCAAATGGAATGATTGGAGCAACCGGTCCAAAAGTTTCCTCTTTTGTAATCAACATGTCCGTGTTTACTTCCCCTAACACGGTGGGCTCATAGAACAATCCATCAGACAATTCACCTTCAAGTCTATTCCCGCCATTCAAAAGTTTAGCTCCTTTGTCCAATGCATCCTTTACATGTTTTTCTACCTTTTCTAAACCGTCTTGGCTTACAAGAGGGCCCACCTGGACACTTGGATCTATACTGTTTCCAACTTTCAGCTCCTGCACCTTTTTCACAAAAATATCCGAGAATTTCTCAATCACTGACCGATGCACGTAGATTCGATTTGAACAAACGCATGTCTGACCTGTATTTTTAAATTTACTAAAAACGGCACCAGCAGCGGCTAATTCTAAATCAGCATCTTCAAAGACTATAAACGGTGCATGTCCGCCAAGCTCCAGAGATAACCGCTTCAATTGATTCGCTGACTTTGTAACCAACAATTTTCCTACCTCTGTAGATCCGGTGAAAGATACTTTTCTTACAACCGGGTTTTCGAAAATGGCATCCGAGATAGGTCCCGAACTCCCCGTGACTATATTAATTACCCCGTGGGGAACACCCGCCATTTCCACCAATTTAGCAAACGCGATCGCACTGATTGGAGATTGAAGAGCAGGCTTTACAATTGATGTACATCCAGCTGCCATCGAAGGACCTACTTTCCGCGTTATCATGGCCAATGGGAAATTCCAGGGAGTAATCGCAGCAACCACCCCGATAGGCTGCCGAATCACTGTCAACCTTTTGTCAGGGGCAGAAGCTGGTATGACTTCACCGTAAATCCGGCGTCCCTCTTCAGCAAACCACTCCAGGTAACTTGCGGCAAAATCCACTTCTCCTTGCGATTCTGTAAAAGGTTTTCCCATTTCCAAACTCATGATTTCAGCCAATTGGTCTTTGTATTCATGCATAAGGTCCCGTATCTTTAGCAGATATTTTGCACGTTCAATAGCCGTTAATTTTGACCACGACTTAAAGGCTTGTTCAGCCGCTGCAATCGCCTGCTGTGTTTCGTCGTATCCGCCTTTTGGAACATCAGCGACAACTTTCCCTGTTGACGGGTTGGTAACCGAAAAAGTTTTTCCGTCGGTTGTAGCCTTCCATTCACCATTTATATACATTTTCAGTTTGGTAAAATCAACCAGATTATGTGTTTCAGTATTTATCATTATGATTCTCCTTTACACTGCTTACTTATATTTTCCTTAAACCGACATTCTGTCGCCATTTTCAATATCTGTTTTTAAAGATAATCCCTCGTTTTCCATAAGGAATGTATATCCCAGAGAAGCGATAAAACAGATAACGACCGGAATAATAAGCAATCGTAAAATTTTTTAAAATTAACAATCAAAGACCCTGTTGCCACAGGCGCTAACCATCAAGCTACGTTACCTACAAAGGTCTGTAACCCAACCAGCTTTCTTGCCGCTAAACCTTCACCGCCGATAGCAAGAGATATTAATGAAATTGCAAGTACCGAATTTTCTACAAAAATCGTTAGAATAATAGCTAACGGGAACAGATCCCGATGGCTTATATCGCTTTTCTTGCTTTAATGGAATTCCAGTCTCTCTTGATTAGCCCCCCCGACAAAAAGACGTCAAGTATATTAGTGATTCTATTGATTATCTTTAAAATTAATATCCCTCTAAATTACCATGGTAAGCTTTCTCAATAATTAATTGAATGTCGGCAGGATTTGTCAGTCTGGGGTTTACGAGGACGTTTCCGCTCCTCATTGCATCCTCCACTAGTTTTGGTACAAGCTCTAGATCTACCCTAAGGTCCTTTATATTAAGAGGGATGTTCATGGCTTGATTCATTTCAACAACAGAGTCTATGGCTTTTTCAGCTGCTTGTATAACGGATAAACCGGTTACATCATTTCCTAAGGCAACAGCTATATCTCTGTATCGTTCAGGACATGCATGCAGGTTGAATTTCATAACAAAAGGTAAGAGTGTCGCATTGGCTATGCCATGCGCAATATCAAAGACCCCCCCAAGCGCATGAGAAATGGCATGTACATTCCCCAAACGTGACTGTGCAAAAGCGGCTCCGGCCAACATAGAGGCTACAAGCATTTTCTCCCTGCTTTCTATATTTGTTCCAACGAAATAGGCTTTCGTTAAATTTTCACCAATCATTTTCATCGCCTGAGTAGCGAATGCCTGACTGACAGGGTTAGCAGCCTTTGAGGTATAAGACTCAATTGCATGGGTCAGTGCATCCATGCCGGTCGCTGCAGTAATACCCTGAGGCAGTCCCAGAGTAAGAACGGGATCAAGTATTGCCATAGTCGGGAATACATAAGAACTAAGCACACCTAATTTAAAAGAGGTTTCTTTATTCGTGACAACTGTTGAATTTGTGACTTCACTACCTGTTCCTGCCGTAGTCGGAACGGCGATGATTGGAAGTGGGCGATTTGGGATCTTCCCTACTCCTTCATAATCCAATATACTGCCTGCATTGGTGGCCATCACTGCGATGCCCTTACCCGTGTCAATACTACTGCCGCCTCCTATAGCCAACACTGCGTCACTTTTAACAACTTTCAGAAGTTGTGTACCTCTATGAAATGTTTCAGCAGAAGGGTTTTGCTCTACCTCATCGTAAATATCGTAGTCCAGACTTGCCACCTCGAGTGATTTTTCAATTCCCTCTAAAAGGTTGGCGGCCCGTACACCTTTATCTGTTACGATGAGTACCCTTTCTACACCTAATTTCTTTACGAATTCTCCTGTTTTTTTAGAGATTCCATTGCCGCATTCTACCTGTGTCGGCATAAAATACTTATATGGTATTGAAGACATGGTTAATAACTTCCTTTCTGCAAAGTTTATATCCAAAAATTAAAACCAAAACTCGGAAACTTTTAATCTTCTAAGGAGGTTAAGACGCCCTGCAAATGTCGCTTCATAGCCAAGACGGATCCCTCTGGATCTCTGTTTTCGATACAATCAAGGATATCTTTATGTTCTTGCAGAACCTCCCATCTTTATGATATCGCCTTCATTTCGAGGCATAGCGGCTAACTCAACAGTTCCCGACTCTACAATTTGCCGCATTTCCAGTAATTGCAGCGTTTGCTTCTTTTCCGTAACGATTGAAAGAACCAGCGGTTGAAATCGGTGGTAAGCTTGTCCGTGAAGAAGCCAAATTTATTCCTGCAAAAATGATGAAGGTGCAGCATATGATTGGCTGTTGCCTATTTACGAACGAATGAAAGATTTGATGATGTCTAAATCTGTTTTACATGTCGATGAAACGTATTCACAAATTATCTATCGTTCTGATGGTAAATCTGGTCAATCCAACGACTATAACTGGGTATATCGAAGTGTGCCAAGCCAAGGACCCACGATGATCCTGTTTCAAAGCTCCTTATCACGAGCTCGGTCTGTCCTTGAAAGTTTCACGAAGGTTATTCTGGTACGATTATTTGTGATGGCTACTCTGCCTATGATAAAATTGGCGGCATTACCTTCGCGAATTGTTGGGCGCATGTTCGTGCATCGATAGAAGAACTAATTCGTTACCGATATGAACTCCCAGTGTACAAAACGTTAAAAGATACAGCAAATGATGTGAGAAAAAAGTCCTGTCGTGTTATTTACGAACGGGTATTCAATTGATTAACCGAAGAACAGATAAAAGCACTAGATCAGCCAATTAGTTGCTTAATATAAAACTCTAACTTTTTGGGGTCACCTTATCATGGAGTGGCTTTTTATATTTGGTTAAACTTTTAATGATGGCTTATTATTCTAATACACTGTAAACACCTACTGCTTAAAAGTAGATATTGGATATGAGAATCATTAAACACGTGGTATATAAATCCAACCACAATAATACGATCGTAAATTGCAATGTTAAAAAGTGATAACCTTTACATTAGGGTGTTGCTCGCATTCATTGATTAATTCAATTTCAAAAGTTAAAGTATTTCGTTTATCGGGTTTATTAATATAAATAGTCGCTATTTCATCCTCTGATTGAAGAGAAATATCACTCTTACTATTCTTCGAAGTATCTACCATATTTACTTTTTACTTCATAAAACTTGCCCTTCCTTTATTGTCAAGATGTTGGAACGCC
Organism: Cytobacillus purgationiresistens; assembly: GCF_030813235.1. GTDB lineage: Bacteria > Bacillota > Bacilli > Bacillales > Cytobacillaceae > Cytobacillus > Cytobacillus purgationiresistens. The sequence continues at coordinate 11,090 of NZ_JAUSUB010000021.1, forward strand.
TTTTTTATAAGATTTTATTTCCCCTAAATCATTCATGGCAATAATTGATTTTTTGTCATATCCTAATTCTTTCAAAACTTCATCAGTATTCTGACCAAGTAGGGGGGCTGAAGATTTAATAGTTCCGGGTGTTTCAGAAAACTTAGTTGGAATACCAATCATCTCCATTTTCCCGATAACCGGATGTTCAACTTCTTGAATCATATCACGAGCTTGATAGTGTGGATCCTTAACAGCTTCAGCAAAATTATTAATAGGACCCGCCGGAACGCCAGCTTTTTCACAAGCATTTATCCAAAAATATTTATCCTTAGTCATAAGTACGTTCTCTATATCTTTCTCAAGTTCATCTACATGTTGATTTCGTAAAAGATTTGTTTTATAGCGTGGGTCATCTATCCATTCTTTTTTACCGATGACTTCTTCAGCGAATTTCTCCCATGTTCTTTGATTTGCGCAACCCAACATCATATATCCGTCTTTGGTTTGAACTGCCTGATACGGGGCTGAAACACGATGGCGCCAACCAGTAGGTTCTGGCAATGTTCCCTTTGCAAAATAGGCCCCTGCCTCCCAGGTAAACCATGGAAGTCCTATTTCAGCTAAAGCAATGTCCACGTGCTGTCCTTTGCTTGTTTTCATTTTATGAATAACAGCTGCTAGGATTGAATACGCAGCTGTTATTCCAGCCCCTATATCATAAACAGCAATTCCTGATTTCATGGGACGCTCTCCTTTTTCCCCAGTCATACTCATGAGTCCAGTCATACCCTGCGCAACTAAATCGAAACCGCCTCTTTGGGAATAAGGTCCAGTTTGTCCATATCCGGAGATGGAACAATAAATAATTCCAGAATTTATTTCTTTTAAAGTTTCATAATCAATCTTTAAAGATTTGGTAACACCTGGACGAAAGTTTTCAACGACAACATCCGCTTCTTTAGCCAGTTTATAAAAAACGTTCCTACCTTCCTGACTTTTCAAATTCAAAGCTACGCTTTTTTTATTTCTATTAATTTGAAAAAAACACGTTGATTCCCCGTTCACATATGGTCCCATTTGTCGGGAATCATCTCCACCATTTATTTTTTCTATTTTAGTAACATCAGCCCCAAGATCAGCTAAGACCATGGTACAATATGGGCCTGCCATAATCTGTGATACATCCAAAACTTTTATACCTTTTAATGGTCCCAACATTATCACCTCATATGTTTTGTTAAAAAGCCTAATATAACCGCATTCAAATAAGCTAGTGATTACAGTATAATCTTTTCATTATTTCCTTTTATATTTTTCCTTAATAATTTCCCTTCCTCTTTTCTTATTATTTTTAAAGTTTGTATTTCTATGAAAGTGACGTAATGGCTTTCATCCTTTCCCTACAAAAAATTATGAATATGTGAATTTGGGCTTCCTTTTTTCAAGAAATGCGCTGACACCTTCTTTGTAATCCTCGCTCTCAAAAGATGAAAGCACCAACCGTGCGACTTCATCTTGTTCTTTTATTTCACCATTTAAAACCTCTTGGATAATTGTTTTCGACCCTCGAACTGACATTTGTGCATTCTTTGCTATCAATTCTGCATATTCGGAAGTCCTTTCTATAATTTCCTCCGGCTCATAAAGGCGGTCTATTAATCTCATATGGTATGCTTCATCCGCTTTGATGATCCTCCCTGAGAACAAGATATCCTTGGCGTTGGACGGTCCAACAAGATCCACCAGATTTTTTGTTCCAGGCAAATTATAGATCAGACCTAATTTTGCAGGAGTAATTCCAAACATCCCTGTAGTATCAGCAAAGCGAAAATCGCAAGCTAATGCTAATTCGCATCCTCCGCCCACGCAATAACTTTGAATCATTGCGATTGTTGGTTTTGATAACTTTGCCAATTTTTCTTCTGCTTTTAAAGTTGCTTGATTATAAGTATTTGCTCCTTCTGCGCTATACCTTAAGGTTTTAAACTCACTTATATCCGCCCCTGCTGCAAAAGAAGTTTCATCTATGCCCCGAAGAATAAGCACCTTGATGTTTCGGTCTTGTTCCACCTCATCCAACAATTCATCCATTTTATTCCACATATCAAATGTTAACGCGTTTCGTTTTTCCGGCCGATTAAAGAACAGTGTTGCAATAGCACCATCTTTTGCTAAATAAAGGTCATATTTTTTTACCATAAACTAGCTCCTCCCCAGATATCACCTTATCATCTATTAATTGTTGAATTTCCTCTTTGGATAATTTAAGCTCATCCGGTTTACTAACCACTTTTTCACAGAAACTTGGAATGCCATTAAAGTTAACGTGGAAAATAGCCATAACCTGTTTCTATTATTTATTAACTTAATAAGCCATGATCCTCTGATATTACACTTAGAATATGAATCCCGGATCCGGGATTCGGTAAAATATATTCCAATATTACAATAAAATTCGGAAAGTAGTCAATGCTATCTTTGAAATTTTCTTAATTTTTTTGCTACTCTTAATTAAAGGACGAGGACTTTAATAACTTAACTCAACTTTCGCACAAAAAATTAAATGTAATTTGTTTGTTGTAGAAGGCCGACGGCCTTTCAAATATGTTCCTTGACAAACATGATAATAAATGAAAAACACCTCGTTCTTTTGTATAGTGTGTGATTTTCAAAAGAATAACTAGGATAAAAATCTAAAAAAGGACGAATTCGTCCAAGAGGTCCAAATGAAGTGAAAATATAGCTTCATTTAAAAGAAAAAGGTGATAGGGTGAATATCTCTCCAAAAAATATAATCAACCTCACCTGCTTGGGATGGCTTTCGAATCTCTAAATGGAATGCCAAAATAATAATATATATAAAGAACACTAATTCAACCGGTTGTCCTAATATATATGGTAATCGAAAAGTGAGTCACTATAATTTTGTGAATTTTTAGAATCTTTTAAAAACAATGTATTGACAATTTCAGAATTTTTATGTAATATCAAAAATGCAATTAGAGAATCCCGGATCCGGCGTTCAGCACCCAAAGCCAAACACCCCAGTCCAATAGATCTTTCGCTATCAAAAAAAAAACTTATAGAAAGGAGAAGGGTATTACTCACTACAAGCCGATTTATCAATAAGTGTATGCAATCATCAAAGATTCGATTTTAAAAGGAGAAATGAAACCCGCTTAAATTTCCGTGGCCAAACTCGCCGAAGATTTTCAAATCAGCAGAACGCCGTTATGAGAGTCCTTAAAACAGCTCCAAAGAGGGACTCCTTGTTCAAGACAGCCGCGGATCAACCGGCGTCTCCATAGATCACAAAGATTTCGAGGATTTGCTCAGTTGCAGACTCTTTTTGGAACAAAAAATCATACGACTGGCAGTCCAGTGATTACTGAATCGGAATTAAAAACTGCGCGGGCCCTGCTTGAAAAATTGAACACCGCATTAGTGGACAAGGATAATTTAAAAACATTGAAATATAACACGAAATTTCACGAAGTTTTTATTCATGCCTGCCCCAACAAGCGTTTTAGTAAAATTGATAGGATTTGTACGGTCTTTATTGCTTTTTTACAGGGCAAACATTATTCAATACCATGATGATTATAATTCTCAAATCATACAAGAGCATCAAAATGCATTTTAGATGCTGTGAAAGAGAGAGACACAACATGAAGAACATTTTCCGTTAGAGGGTTTGAAAGGGTCCGTTTACAATTTATAGTAGCGCTCCATTTGAAGTTAGCGAAGAAAGTAGACGTGATTGTCGAAAATCCCATCCGACTGTTGATGGCATCCAAGTCAACATCATCAAAAATTCCATGAATATGTTTTGATTGGATCCCTATGAAACTCTAAGTAAGGACGAGCATTTGGAACAAAATCATTTATTAATAGAGGGAGTTGGATAAAGTGAAAAAAGTAGGATTAATTGGTACAGGTGCGATTGGGAAAGGTGTATTGAAAAACTTAATTAAAAATAACTGTGAAGTACTTGCTTACGACATATCTGAAAAAGCAAAGGAAAATATAAGAAATCTGGGTGGCTTCGTTGCTAATCACCCCAAGGAAGTCATTCAATTTTCAGAGATAGTTTTCTTAAGCTTGCCTAGTCCACAAATTATTAAAGATTTGTTTCTGGGGACGGAAGGAATAGCTAAAGAAATGAAGAGCCACACAACAATTTTAGATCTAAGTACCATTGACCCTGCAACGGCAAGGGAAATGAACGATTTGTGTCATCAATATAATTCACATTACTTTGATTGTCCAGTTAGTGGAGGACCCGCTGGTGCAGATGAGGGAACTCTTACATTAATGGTAGGTGGTGACAAAGATCAATTTGATAACATTGTCGAATATTTAGGTTACATAGGTTCTAATATTGAATATATTGGGGAGTCAGGATTAGCACAAGTATTGAAACTATGTCATAACATGATCGGTGCAGCAAACATAGTGGCTATTGGAGAGTCTTTTGCGACAGGAGTCAAACATGGTTTAAGTGTAAAAGTCATGGCAAATGTAATTGGAAAAAGTTTGGCGGGTAGCAGGCCATTAGAATATTTTGGACCAAACATTGTAAACAATACTTACGATAATGTTAAATTCATGTTAAATCACATGCATAAAGATCTTGGACTCTATGTAAATATGACCCGACAAGTAGGCGTACCATCATTTATTGGTACAAACACATATAACCTGTACCATGCTGCTAAAACTCACAATAAAGGATCATTAGATCATACAGCTGTGTGTCAAATTATAGAGGATTTAGCATCAGTGAAATTGGTAGAAAATAATCACTTAAAAAATGAAATCGAAGGAGTTATGGTTGGATCAAAAAAAAGGACAAATGAAGTAAAAAAGATAGGATTAATTGGTGTAGGTGCTATTGGGGAAGGCGTATTAAAAAACTTAATTAAAAATAACTGTGAAGTACTTGCTTACGATATATCTGAAAAAGGAAAAGCAAAAATAAGGAATTTAGGTGGCCTTGTTGCAAATCATCCAAAGGAAATCGTTCAATTTTCAGATATAGTTTTCTTAAGCTTGCCTAGTCCACAAATTATTAAAGATTTGTTTCTGGGGACGGAAGGAATAGCTAAAGAAATGAAGAGCCACACAACAATTTTAGATCTAAGTACCATTGACCCTGCAACGACAAGGGAAATGAACGATTTGTGTAAACAATATAATTCACATTACTTTGATTGTCCAGTTAGTGGAGGACCCGCTGGTGCAGATGAAGGAACTCTTACAATAATGGTAGGTGGTGACAGAGAGCAGTTTGTAAATATTATTGAATATTTAGGTTTTATAGGTACTAACATTGAATACATCGGAGAGTCAGGGATAGCCCAAGCACTAAAGCTATGTCATAACATGGTTGGTGCAGCAAGCATAGTTGCTCTTGGGGAGGCATTTGCGACAGGAGTCAAACATGGATTGGATGTTAAAGTCATGGCAGATGTAATTGGGAAAAGTGTGAGTAATAGTAAGGTATTACAATACTTTGGACCAAACATTATAAATAACACCTATGATAACGTTAAGTTTATGTTAAATCACGCGCATAAGGATCTTGGACTCTATGTAAATATGACTCAGGATGTAGGAGTACCATCCTTTATTGGTGCAAGTACATATAACTTGTTCCATATAGCGAAAATTCATAACAAAGGCTCGTTAGACCAAACAGCTGTTTGTCAAGTAATTGAAGATTTTTCGTCAGTAAAATTAGTTGAAAATTCGGATTCCAATCAAATGAAGTATCAAAAAACCTTTTGAGGGCTATTTCAAGTAGCTAGGGCAAGCATACCATTTATTGGATGTATATTCATAGTGCTTATGCTAATGATTATTTTTCCAGATTTATTTAGCTACCTACCATCTCTATTTTATGATTAATAAAGAAGTTTTTTAGTATCGAATATTATTTGACTAGATTTGATACTAAGAAAAAATATACTCTTTATTAAAAAAATCAAAAGGAAGTGTTTGAAATGAAAACAGAAACTATTTCAAGAGAACTAATGCTAATTGATGGAGAATGGACTGAAGCTGTAAGTAAAGAATTCTTCCAAATAGAGAGTCCTGCAAAAAGAGGCTCTGTTATCGCAGAAGTACCAAAGGCAAATGCAGCGGATGTAGATATTGCAGTAAATGTAGCTAATAAGGCTTTTAAAAGTTGGAAAAGGGTACCAGCTAGAGAACGAGGAAAACTACTTTGGAAGATTTCGGATGCTATTGAAGAGCAATTTGAAGATCTAGCTCGAACAATTGCTACAGAAACCGGTAATGCTTTATATACACAGGCTAAAGGAGAAGTAAAAGGAGCTGCTGATGTTATTCGTTATTTCGGTGGAGTAGCAGGAGAGTTAAAGGGGGAAACAATGCCCGTAGATAATAATTTGTTTGCCTACACACAACGAGAACCATATGGAGTAGTTGGAGGGATAATTCCTTGGAACTCCCCTTTCCAACTCGCTGCATTAAAAATAGCTCCAGCGATAGCTGCAGGCAATACGATTGTTTTAAAAGCTGCTGAAGATGCACCTCTAGCTGTACTTAAATTAGCAAAAATTTGTTCAGAGTATCTACCTGCAGGGGTAGTAAACATTCTTACAGGTTTTGGTGAAGAATGTGGATTACCTCTAGCAAAGCATCCGCTTGTAAAAAAACTAACATTTACAGGTTCTACTCAAACTGGAAGAATTATTATGCACGAAGCCGCGGATCGAATCATTCCAATTTCTCTAGAATTAGGTGGTAAGAGCCCACAAATCGTATATCCTGATGCAGACAGCAATAAAGTAATAAAAAATGTAATATCAGCTATGCGTTTTGCACGTCAAGGGCAGTCTTGCTCCGCCGGATCACGACTTTATCTTCATAAATCGATTTATGATTCATTTTTAGGGAAATTAATCGGGAATTTGAAGCTTCTAAAAGTGGGGGATCCACTTGATGAAAATAATGATATAGGTTGTATTATTAATGAAAAACAATTTAATAAGGTTTGTAATTATATAGAAGAAGGAATTAATCATAAAGATACTGAGCTTCTTTTAGGAGGATTACCACCAAAAGATGGCCCCCTTTCCGAGGGTTATTATTTAGAACCTACTGTTTTTGCATCTCCTCACGATGATTTGAGAATTGCTAAAGAAGAAATTTTTGGACCAGTTTTAATTGTTATTCCATGGGAAGATGAAAAAGAAGTCATTGAAATGGCAAATAGGAGCGATTACGGATTAGCTGCTTATATTTGGACTAATGATACTACAAGAGCAATGAGAACTGCTAATCAATTAGAATCTGGATGGGTACAGATAAATCGAGGAGCTGGCATGTTGACAGGTCACTCTTATGGGGGTTTCAAACAGAGTGGTATGGGAAGAGAATATTCATTAGAGAGTATGATAGACAGTTTTACTCAAACGAAAAGCATTATGGTAGATTTCGATGAGTAAAACGTTAAATTAGTAAAATAAAGGTAGAATTCAACATTAGAGAGGGTTCTGGTGCAAATATGATTTGTTAAAAACATAGAACCTCAATATCCTTTTCATCTATGAATTATGATGCTACTCCAAACAATTTATGGATAAATTGTTTTTGATTTTGGGCAGACTTCACCTCTTGATGAACCTGTTTCTTTTTAATCCTATGCATGGCTTCTATGCCACTCAGTATGTAAGTAGCTGTACGAAATGATTTCAATCCTAACATCGAACGAACTCGCTTCTTTATAAAACGATGATCTTGTTCTACTATATTATTGAGATATTTAACTTGCCTTATTTGTCTGCCTTCAGGCTTGCGTTTCTCTTCTTTTAACTCTTGAATCGCTACAGGATAGGCTGGATTTTTATCCACTGTTATGACACGAGGTTTACAAACATGAGAAGTAGCCAAGGCTTTCTTGAAAAAGCGCTTGGCTGCTTGTTTATCTCTTGATTCACTTAGATAAAAATCAATGGTATTCCCTTCTGAATTGACTGCACGATATAAATACATCCATTGACCTTTTACTTTGATATACGTTTCATCGACTCTCCAAGAGTCATTTGTTGGCTAAAGATGACGACGTACTCTTTTATCTAATTGAGGTCCATATTGATGAACCCAACGCATAATCGTTGTATGAGCCATGGATAAGCCGCGCTCCTCCATCATTTCCACCAAATTACGCAAACTTAAGTTGTACCGTAGGTACCATCGTACTGTTAATAAAATAACAGGCTGATATTGCTTCCATTTGAACAAATCTTCTTTTTTCATACCGATCACACACCTTTTTTTAGAGTAATAGTATCAGTATGTCCAAGATTTAGAGATTAATTTCAATTGTCTTCAAGTTCTTGCACCAGAACCCTCAGTTTAACCTATAAGGAGAAAAGCTGTATTTATCACCTGTACTCGATTTATTTAATGGTGAAATCATCACCAACAACCTTGCCTCTAGACCTACCTATTCATTGGTATCTGAAATGTTAGAGAAAGCCTTTGAGCGTTTACCAAAAGGTCATCCTACGCTTATGATACATTCAGACCAATGATGGCAATATCAAATGAAACACTATCGAGATAGGTTAAAGGAACGAGGCATTATACAAAGCATGTCACGCAAAGGGAACTGTTATGACAATGCCGTCATGGAGAATTTCTTTGGGATACTAAAATCGGAATTTCTCTACTTAAGAGAATTTGAAAGTGTAGAGCATTTTGAAGAAGAACTAAGGAAATATATTCATTACTATAACAACAAACGGATTAAAATAAAATTAAAAGGACTGAGTCCAGTACAATACCGGTCTCAGTCTACAGTTGCATAAATAATGTGTCTAACTTTTTGGGGTCACTTCACTTCAGCAGGGTCTCGACGGTCTCGCTTCTCTCGCAGGAGTCGAGCGGTAAGCTTCTCCAAACCCAATTAGAATTGCTTTTTTTACTTTTGTCGACACTATGAAAACCCCAAGAATGATCTTGGGGTTTTCATATAGATAAATTATAGCTGCATTTCATAGGCTTTTTGGAACTTTTGAATATCTCCAGCTCCCATGAAAATAAGAACACTTTCATCATGGCCTTTTAATATAGCTGTTTCTGCTTCGTTTAATACGAGTGCACCAGAAACCTTTGCCTGCAGGTCTTCAATTGAAAGCTTGCCATGATTTTCTCTAGCTGATCCAAAGATTTCACATAAGTAAACTTGATCTGCCATGTTAAGACTAGCTGCAAACTCATCTAAGAAAGTTTGTGTTCTCGTAAATGTATGCGGCTGGAAAACACTGATGATTTCTCGCTCAGGATACTTTTGTCTAGCAGCTTCAATCGTTGCTTTAATTTCAGTTGGATGGTGGGCATAATCATCGATAATGACTTGTCTACCAATCACCTTTTCAGTAAACCTTCTTTTTACACCACCGAAGGTTGTTAATTGCGCTTGCACAATTTGTGCATCGATTCCTTCATAATGACAAACGGCTATAACTGAAAGTGCATTTAAGACATTATGATCCCCATAAGAAGCAATTGAAAATGTATTATAAAAAGTATTGCGTACAAATACATCAAATGTTGTACCTTCAGTCGACTTTACAACATTTCTTGCTTGAAAATCATTCTCTTCTCCAAATCCATAAAAAAGAACAGGTACTTTTGCTTGGATTTTTTGCAATTGCTCATCATCACCACAAGCAAAAATCCCTTTTTTCACTTGCCAAGACATCTCTTGAAAAGCAGAAAACACATCATCGATACTGGTAAAATAATCTGGGTGATCGAAATCAATATTCGTCATGATGCAATAATCCGGAAAGTATGAAAGGAAGTGCCGTTTGTATTCACAAGCTTCAAACGCAAAGTACTCAGCGTCTTTATCCCCTTTTCCCGTACCATCACCTATGAGGAACGCCGTTGGTTTTGCCCCTGAAAGGACATGAGAAAGTAAACCAGTTGTTGATGTCTTACCATGCGCACCAGTTACCGCAATGCTTGTAAAGCTTTTCATAAAATCACCTAAGAAACGGTGATATCTAATTACAGGCAAACCTAATTTCATTGCTTCCTGTATTTCTTCATGATCGTCTGGAAAAGCATTCCCAGCAATAATTGTCATTCCTGGTTCAATATTTTCCTTTTGAAAAGGCAAGATTTTTATCTCTGATTCCTCAAGAGCAACCTGAGTAAAGAAATGCTTTTCAACATCAGAACCTTGAACTTTAAAATTCATATCATGAAGAATTTGTGCTAACGCACTCATTCCCGACCCTTTTATACCTACGAAATGGTAAATAGTCATATAAAGAAACCTCCAACCATCGTATATCTGTAAAACAGTATATGACATATATCTAGTTTTGCTCATATTCCATGAAGAACATGGAACTGGCCATTTTCTAATCACATTTTAACATTATAGCATTATTCAATTTCAAAAACTATGTATCATGTTTCCTGAAAAACCATATTCACTTAGAAAGGCTTAACAAAAGCTTTTACATACATAATTATAGGCAATCAGAACTACGGATTTTAGTGTGTATTTATAAGTATGAACCTTCCTAGTTAAAATTACTCGCCTATTCTTTCCCAACTTTCTAAAGGAAGTAGAATTTCTAATGCAAATAATTTTAAATAGGCTCGCCAAGTCATTTCTGGCTCACTTATTTTACAACGCTCAAAGCCCATTTTAATCTTTTCTAAGCGGTCGGCAGCTTTTAAATGAATCACTGGACCAATAACGATATCATGATAAACACCAGGGACTTTCCTCAACAGTAAAACTGCCCCTTGTTGAAGGTTGAGTGGATTCATTGAGCTTATCTGTAGGGAAGCTGCTTTTCCGTCAGCTTCCTTCACAGACACCTTTCCATCTTTGCTTATATGAGCTATCTCAAGCGGCTCCATAACCGCTGATAAGCAAAGAGCAGCTTGGATTAATTCGTACTCCTTTAAACAAAGAGTACGATATTTAATAAATAGATTAAATATCGTTAGGCCTTGGACCGTTTTATAATCAAACATAAACCAATCTAGAAAAATGACTTGTAATTGTTCAGACAAAGCCTCTTCAGGCGGCAGCTCGAGTTTTTTTCTAAAAAGATGTTTCGCTCGTACCTTTTCTCGAATATTAACATGCTGATTGATGAAATCCATAGCTAAACTATGTAAGTGATTGATGCTCCTCTCTCCTTGAGCTTGCTTCAATGCACGATACTCATTTAAATTTAAGATTGAGTGATCCCTCATCACCATACTGCATGCTCCTTATTCCCTCAAGTTAGGCATTATTTCCCACAAACATCTAATATTTTATCACTAATAATCTTGTTTGTCTTTTTAAAGAAATAAGTCAATTCGATGACTTACCCATAACATCTAGTACCTCATTTTAGTTTTCATTGATTGTTTCAAGATTGGCTTCAGTAATCAGCACATCCCTTGGCTTGCTCCCACGATTTTCTGAAATGTATCCTTGTTGCTCCATCATATCAATTAAGCGTGCTGCCCTGTTATAGCCAATTTTAAATTTTCTTTGCAGAGAAGAGGTTGAAGCAGATTGATGATCAACAACAAATTTACATGCATCATAAAATAACTCGTCTTCTTCTTCGGTTATCTTTGCCCTTTTCAAAAGCTCTTCCTGTTCAAAGAGAAACTGTGGAGACTGTTCCTTCCTCACATGAGAGACAACCTCATCAATTTCTCGATCCGAAACATAGGTTCCTTGGAGGCGCACCGGCTTTGATGAACCATTTTCAAGAAACAGCATATCTCCACGCCCGAGGAGTTTTTCTGCACCGCTTATGTCGATAATCGTACGGGAATCAATTTGAGACGATACTGAAAAAGCGACCCTTGTTGGTACATTCGCTTTAATTAGACCCGTAATAACATCTACAGAAGGTCTTTGTGTAGCGATAATCAGATGAATGCCACAAGCACGCGCCTTCTGTGCAATACGGCAAATCGCTTCCTCCACATCCGCAGGAGACATCATCATTAAATCCGCCAGCTCATCAATAATGATCACAATAAACGGCAGCTTTTTCGAGAAATCCCTATTTGCTTCTGCTGTTTCATTGTAACGATTAATATCTCTTACTCCTGCATGAGCAAAAAGTTCATATCTTCTTTCCATTTCGTCTACAGCCCATTTCAATGCAGCTGTGGCCGCTTTCACATCCGTGATTACCGGGCTGACAAGATGAGGAATGTGATTATAAGGTGCAAGCTCTACCATTTTAGGATCAATAAGCAGAAGCTTTAGCTCTTCTGGCGTTGATTTATATAGAAGACTGACAAGGATTGAGTTAATACATACACTTTTACCAGAACCTGTTGCACCTGCAATTAGTCCATGCGGCATTTTCCGTAAATCTGTTACTACAGGCTTGCCGGCAATATCAAGTCCTAACACAGCAGTTAGTGGTGAACCTCCGTCTTTAAACTCCGGACTATTAATGATTTCACTAATTAATACTGGTCTGCTTGATTGATTAGGCACTTCAATTCCGATTGTATGCTTACCTGGAATAGGTGCTTCAATTCTGATATCTCTTGCTGCCAGGCTTAGTTTTATATCATCTGATAAATTTGTAATCTTATTAACCTTAACCCCTGGTTCAGGCTGGACTTCAAATCGTGTAACTGCCGGCCCTTTTGTAACATTCACTACGCTTGCCCGCACATTGAAGTTCAACAACGTGGAATTTAGGAGATTTTCCTGTTCAAGTAACCACGCAGAATCCTCTTCTTCCACTACAGGCGGGGTTAATAAGCTTTTAGATGGAAAAATATAATGCGGCGGAAGCCCTTCTTCATCCTCTTGAATGTCAACTCTCACGGTGTTTTCTTCCATTATCTCTTCAACATAACCCGCTTTTTCGACTTGCAACTTTGGTTTTTGCACTGAATTTTTTTGTTTATCAGAATTGAGCATAATAACGTTGAAGGGAATATGGCTTCGAGATGTGCTATTTGATTGTTCCTGAATCTCTTCACCTACGCCTTCCTCAATTACTGCCTCGCTATCGAGCCAAGGAGATTCTATCTCAACCACCACTTCGCTTTCCGCATCAGGCTGAATCGGTTCAACTGAATCTCCTTCTACTGAAGTATGTTTAACTGCCACATTTTCTTCCGATGTATCAGCATTTTCCTGAGCAATGGGTACATTTAATTTTTCAACGGCTGCTGCATATTCACGTTCATTAGAAAAATTGTAAGCTGTTGATTCTGAATAATGAATCGGCTCTGAAGCATCAATTGCACCTTCAAACTCAAGCTCCTTCGTCTCATCTTCTACTACCTCAATGATAGATTCAGGCTCTTCCTCATCTAAAGAACGAACCGCCCTTGATTCTGGAAAAAGAACCGTCTTTGAAGCACTGAAATCAGCCGATTGACCTTCGATCGCATCTTCAAGCTCCTCCGGCTCACCCTCTCCTATCTTAATGATAGATTCAGGTTCTTCCTCAAGTACAGATTGATCTGACGGTGATTTTGGAAAATGAATCGCCTCCACGTTTTCTAAAGTTGCGAAAAACTGCGAATCATCATCAATCGTGCTATCTAGCTCAAACTCCACCGTTTTATCCTCTAATGACTGAACTTTGGATTCAGACTCTTTCGGATAAACCACATGGTCCGCCATCCGTTCTGGAAAATGAACGGTATTTCCATTATGTAAGGAATCGAAACCAGTTTGCTGATGATACTCAATCTTTTTTTCAACCTTAAACGCTTTGATTTCATCCTCTAGTACCTTGACGATGGGCTCAGAGTTTTCCTGGTTAATCGGACTGTTTTCATTCAGATGTGAGCTTCCACTATTAAGCTCATATTCTACTGAATCTACGATAGGTTTACTTTCTTCTTTTTTTACTGCTCTTGGCCTTTCGAAGCCATAAATAGGAGACGGGATCTCCGTTGGTTTAAACGGCCTTTTCCTATTTTGTGCATCTCTTTCATTACGTGTGACAGGTGTTTCTTCCTGCGGTGTTTTCTCATTTTTGGGCGCTGTTGCAGGCGTTCTCTTCTTTCTTTCAGGTTGACGAACCTCTTTATCAGGTTGTTGTTGTTGTTTTGTTTCCCGTTTGTCTACTCCACTTGATCTCGGGTGCCTTCTTCTCGGCTGCTGCGGTTCGTCAGGGATGATAGGAAAACGAAACTCCCCTTTTGGGTATTGGTAGGTTACTCGTGTTTCCATTTCTCTTGAAGCTTCTCGTTTTTGCTGAGTTTGCTCCTTTTCTATAGGTTCATCTATAAAATCATGTTCATCATCATTTTTAAACACATTCATTAGTTTTTTTATCCAGCTCATTAAAAACCATCTCTTTCTTGGATTGTATCTTTCTTATTTTAGCAGTAATTGCTGTTGTTTGCAGTGAATTTAAGAGAATGAGTTCACATTGATACTTTTATAGTTGGATTGAAAAGGATGACATCAAAATGAAAACTCTTGAAACTGCAAAAAAAAAGCGGACCACCTTTGTGATCCACTTGATTACTTCTTCTTATTTTTACCCAAAATAAAGATAGGTTCAAGCTCTCCATCTTCATATATGAACGATAATGCAGTAATCGGTACACGTCCGCTTGCAAAGAAGCTCATGGTCATCTGTGCAAGAACATCGTAGCCTGTTTCATTTTTTATATCAGCCAAAATCAATACATCCTGGTGTGGTACAGCAACTGCCATATCACCTTCCATCTTCTGCTTCATCTCTTTTAGAAAAGCATCATTCAGAATTCTGCTGGCATCATAACCATCATTCTTATTTAAGAAGTAGAAAGTGTTACCAGCTACTTCGTCCTTTTTTAATGAAGTGGTTAGGGACCGAACATTAAAAAGTGCAGTCTCCTTTATTCGCTCATGCTGCCATCCCTCTTTATTCATCACTTGTTCATCAATTAATCGATACGTGTTGCCCAGATCAAGCGCATAATAAACCCTCGTTTCGGCTGTATGCTCATCAAATAAGAACGAAACACCATCTTGCGATTCAGACGGAAATGAAGTGGAACGAATGACCGGATATATATGTTTCTCTTGACCAGAGAACTGAACTTGACCTGTCATTGCTTCTAGTCCTTCTTCAACATAATATACAACCTCATCGATAGCATTTTCCTTCTGCTCATGCCACTTTGCTATAATTCCTGGTAATGAAACGGTAATTCCTTTACCTGTTTCTTTATTTTCAATGCGAAGCTGATCTTTCTCTCTATCAAAAGAAAACGAACGATTCTCTTTCGTTAAACGTTTTTCTAACTCTGCTTTCATCTTTTTACTATCCATTTTATTTTTCATTTTAGCCCCTCCTTTGCGGGGAAGAATTCCGTATACAGTTTACACTAAAATAAAGTTAAACAAAAGTGGAAGACCTTCACATCTTAATCGACAAAAAAAGCGGATCAGTCATTATGAGAAGACTGATCCGCTTTCATGTGAACGTGTTTTATGAAAGAGATCCAATAAATTGTTCAATCTCTTCTTGAGTTTTACGATCCTTGCTAACGAATCTTCCTAGCTCATTGCCATCTTTAAAGCCAACAAAGCTTGGGATTCCGAATACATCAAGCTTAATACAGAGATCAAGAAACTCGTCTCGATCAACATGAACAAATGTATATTCTTTATATTTCTCCTCTACTTCAGGCATGAAAGGATCGATGAAACGGCAATCTCCGCACCAGACGGCTGAAAACATAAAAATATGCTTGCCATTACCTTTCATTTGTTCAAACTGCTCCATTGATTCTAATTTTTCCATAATCATTTCCCTCCTATATTTAACCTCATATCACCAAATTTTATCCAGCCTTTTTTTCTCATATATTCTGATAATATCAAGCTAATCGCTGCTGGTCCAATTAAATGCAATATGATCACCTTTAACATTACAACAAAACTAAAACCCATTGCTGAAAAAGTCATAATTTGTCCAACCAGACCACTTGTGCCCATCCCCGCTCCTGCAGCAACATTCTCCATTTTAAAAATTAGTGTAGCAACAGGGGCTAAAATAATCCCAGCAACCGTCGGGGGAATCAAAATAAGCGGATTCTTAATAATATTTGAAATCTGCAGTTTGGATGTACCTAATCCTTGTGCTACTAATCCCCCTATTTTATTTTCACGATAGCTGCTAACCCCAAAGCCGATCATCTGAGCCGCACAGCCCACTGTTGCTGCTCCTGCAGCCAATCCATTTAAATCCAGCATCATGGCAATCGCAGCTGACGAAATAGGGCCCGATAGAGCAAAACCCATCAGCACTGCAACAATGATTCCCATCAATAGCGGTTGCTGATCTGTCCCCCACATAATAAGCTTACCTATTCCTTTCATCACATGATCAATCCATGGGCCAACCAAAGCTGCGACTGAATAACCAGTGAAAACAACTGTAAATGGAGTAACTATGATGTCCAGCTTCGTCTCATTACTAACAATCTTACCAACTTCTGTTGAAATCAGCGCAGCCACAACAGCACCAGCCGGACCGCCTAACACAGCCCCTGCTGATCCACTTAATAATGCAGAAAAGAGCACAAGAGGAGGTGCTTTTAATCCATAAGCAACCGCAACGCCAATGGCAGGGCCCATCAAGCCCATCGTCATTGTCCCCATTTCAACTAAATAAGATGCAAACACCCCTATTGCAATCTGCTCTCCTATTGTCTTTATGATTAAACCAATAATTAGTGATGCGAATAAACCTAGAGCCATATTACTTAAGGCATCAATAAAATAGACCTTAGGGGATAAACTGACCCCTTTTTTATTTAAAAAATCTCGCATACTGTTCCTCCCAATCATAAATGCTACAGTAGGCATACTCTTTGCCATTGTAGCCAACCCATACCGAGTCCAGACAATCATATCCTAATAACACTTTAATAGATTACCACATGTAAAGACAGATGTAATGAAAAATATTTGATCATGTCGGTTATTGTCAATATAGGTCATTAGCTCTATAATAATAGTCATACTAAATATTTAGAATATTACATTATATTTTACAGGGGGGTGACAGCTTTGAAAACCATACGCGGCAAGCTACGCATTATTTTATTTATGACCATTGGAGGGTTTGCTATTCTCTTGTTATCCAACTTCATCAACACGATGATACAGGAGAAAAGTCGCAAAGAAGAAGAAAAGATACAGCAAACAGTAGTTGATAGTAAAGAAATTAAATATCACTTGGCCATGACCAGGAAATTAGAACAGCAGTTTTTGCGGGCTCCTGATCAAGCAGGGGTTGAATTGGTTTCCGAATCTCTGGATCGTGTCAAATCTGAGGCGAAGTCGATTAGTGAAAAGCAGTCAAATACAAAAATGAAAGTTCTTTTCGACCAGGTTGATAGCATTTCCAATACGTATTTAGAACAATTCAAACAACTTGCAAAAATGTATGAACAAATAGGCTATCATAATACAGGCGGTCTTAAGGGCCAGATAGACAACGCGGCAAAACAAATCATATCATTGACCTCTTACTTAAATAATCCAAAAATCGAGGAGCAATTAAGCCTCATGCGCATGTATGAAAATCAGTTTGTTTCTGTAAAAAGCGAGGAATCCTACAAACAATTTACAGATGCAAGTGAAGTGTTTATAACTGAAATCAATAAAGACGGCAGTCTGGATGATTCAGCAAAGGAATACTTATCGAATAGACTATCACAATATTTAGATGCGATGGCTACCATCAATAGCTCCTATCTGCAAACCAATGAATTCATTCTTCAGTTCGACCAGCAAGCAGGAGCCATAGAGAAATTTGTCTCTACAGCAGAGCAAGAAGCAATAACCAATATGCATGCTCTTCACCAATCCATTGACCAGCAAAACAAATGGTTATCCTGGGGTATCCTTGCCATCAGCATGATTTTACTTATTACATTGTCATTAGTCGGAAATTACTTACTCAGCAATATATCCAGGTCAATTACACTATTAAAAACAGGCGCACATAAGATTGGTAACGGCGATTTGTATTATCGCGTGCCATTTAAAGGCAAGGATGAAATGACAGAGTTAGCTATAACTTTTAATCAAATGGCGGAGAAGGTACAGCAAGCTTTTTTACATATACTTGATTCATCTTCACAAGTACAAGGTTCTTCCCAAGTACTAGCAGCGATATCTGAAGAAACAAATGCTCAATCAACTGAGGTCAATGCTGCCATTAAACAAATCGCATTAGGGGCAGAAGAGCAATCCTTTGAGCTTGAAGAATGTATGGTCGATATCAGTAAGGTAAAAAAAGCGATTTCTCATACAGAACAGCTTGGCCAGGAGATTTCATCTGATGCTTCCTTAGCAGAACTGGAAGGACAAAATGGGTTAGAAACAATCACAGAGCTCCAAAGAGTATCCGATCAATTCTTATTGCTATCAACCGATGTGACTAATAAAGCAGTCGAGGCATCAAGACAAACTTCGAGCATCTCTACAATTATTGGCACCATACAGGATATTGCCGATAATACGAACCTGCTGGCATTAAACGCAGCGATTGAGGCAGCTAGGGCTGGTGAATCTGGAAAAGGATTTGCTGTCGTAGCAAAAGAGGTCAAAAAACTAGCAGAACGCTCTAAAAACGAAGCCCAGGAAATTCAAACATTAATCACTATAATGAACAATAAAATGAATCAGCTCATGATTGAAGCCGACAAATTTAATTTATATAAAAAGCAGCAAGCAAATTCGGTGCAGCAAACGAAAACCGCTTTTGAGAACATCGTAATTAATGTGAAGGACATACATGAAAAAACCATCATCATTGAGGAAGCGGTCAATCACATCCACCAAACAAATGATTATTTGACTGAAAGAATAAAAGGCGTTTCAGCAGTTTCTCAATTGTCAGTTACTTCATCGGAAGAAGTATCTGCCTCCAGTGAAAATCAGCTTGAAGCAATTGAAAAAGTCAACCTTTCAGCTGTCGAGTTAAGTAAAATTGCTAATGACCTGCAAGCTGAAGTTAGCCAATTTAAATTAAGGTCGAATGGCGAGGAGAATCCCAGCATCAGCCTACCTAAATCCAAAATGCTGACTTTAGAGCGGTTTAAATTTCGATTAAAGAAGCGAAAAAAATAATGATCTAAACAAATTTTTTTAGACGCAGGGTTCAAAACTCTGCGTTTTTAAATAATGCCTTCTATATACTCTAAGCATTCCGATATTCGCACTTATTTTATCTTCACAGACTTAGCAATTTCCATCATCACCCTTGTATCTTCCACCATATTTTTTGTTTTGGATTGTGCAGTCAGTTTTACACCGCCAATTCCAACTATCAATTCATTTGTCTGATCGTCATTTGCCTTCATTAACAAAAATCCAAAGCTTTTATCATCACGAAAATCATCATTCACATCATATTCAGTTTGTTCTATTGCTGTATCGTAAACCCCTTCACTATCATATGCTTCATGGTGATTGTAAAAAAGCAAATAGGTGCGTCTGCCTTTTTGTAATAATAAATTATTTGATTTTTCTCTTTTGATTTTATATCCTTTTGGCAAATAATAAGCAATAAAATCATTCTCTTGGTTTACTTCGTTTTCAGCTTGTCACAAAAACTCATCTTTAAAATCAGACTTGTATTTATTTTCATATACTATCGTTACAACTATTCAAGCGAAAATGATAAAATATGAAAAAAGCGAATAAAGGGAGTGTATATAATGGAATTAAACGTATATTTAGCAGGGGAAATTCATTCTAACTGGCGCAGTGAAATAAAAGAGAAAGCTAAATCACTTCAACTGCCCATTCAATTTTACGGTCCAATGGAAAATCATGATCGTTCAGACTTTATTGGCGAAGAGATTTTAGGGGAACAGCCCAATGCAATCTTTCGAGACGATGCCGCTTCCAGCATTAACAATTTACGCACAGAGCTGCTCTTAAAAAAGGCTGATCTCGTCATCGCATTATTCGGAGAAAAATATAAACAGTGGAATACAGCCATGGATGCAAGTGCGGCCATCTCACAAGGAAAACCGCTTATTCTTATTAGACCTGAAGGACTGCACCATCCGTTAAAAGAACTTTCCAATAAAGCAAATGTAACAGTAGAATCCGTCAACCAAGCCATCAAAGTCCTTTCCTATATCTTTGACAAGGAATAATGAAAAGCGAAAGGGCCTCGACCAGCCCCGACAAGCATAAGACGCAGTGGAAATGAAGGGTGATCTTTGCCTTCAATTCCACTGTGGCTTATGACCTCGAGGGGCTAGGACCTGTAGCTAGACATGAAAAGCGAAAGGGCCTCGATCAGCCCCGACAAGCATAAGACGCAGTGGAAATGAAGAGTGATCTTTGCCTTCAATTCCACTGTGGCTTATGACCTCGAGGGGCTAGGACCTGTAGCTAGACATGAAAAGCGAAAGGGCCTCGCTCAGCCCCGATAAGCATAAGACGCAAAGTGGATGAAATGAAACCAATAAGACATAGAGATTAAATATAACAAACACGGTCTAAAATATATTTTTGAAAAGGGGTAGCTAACTGGCTGCTCCTTTTCGATTGGAGTCATGATGTTGTAATGAATATTTATAGTAAGTACTCTCAAATGATCCGATTCAGAAGTGACATAAAGAGGGAATGGTGGATGAACAGAAGCAATGTACATGTAACTATCCCTAAGTAGCAGGAGGTACCAAGCCACCTCGCTTTGGTAGCCACTGTACCATTCCTAAGTTTAACTTTTTTATAGATAAATACATTAATAGATCACCCTAGAAAAATAATCGTGTTCTTTATGAATTTGCTTTAATTGTCAGGTTACATTGGATAAAATGGAAACAAGAATTCAATTTTTTCAATTTTTTACAGTTGTCCAACTCCAGCACCAAGCCCTCGATGTCAAATAACCTCCACCAAAAAAGTCCAAGAGCGACTTTTTCCAGGTGGAGAACATTTGCTTGTTTGGGCTGAACAAGGGGCTTGTGCTTTTCTAGTAAGACAGCAGGCCGTTTTTTTTACTTACCAATGCGTAAACAAAATTAGATCGGAGCGGATTGAAGTTATGCTATACGTCCTCATATTTGTATTATCCTATGCATTTGGGTGTGTGAATGGCGCATATTATTTAGGGATTATGTTGAAGGATAATGACATCAGACAGTTCGGCAGCGGGAATGCTGGGGCCAGGAACGCCGGAAGACACTTAGGGAAAAAGGGTTTTGTTATCACAGTCATCATAGATGCTGTGAAAGTATTTTTAGCTTTACTGATTGCCAATACACTATTTGGCAATAACGAATTTGCACTAATAATCGGTGGTTTCGGTCTGCTGCTTGGACATATTTGGCCTGTACAGCTTCAGCTCCGGGGTGGGAAGGGTGTTGTTGTATTCCTGGCTGCTGCCCTTTATCTGGAGCCGTACACAATCCTTGTGGCAGGGATTGTCCTGGCTGCGGGTTTTATTGCTGCTAGGCGGTTCACGGTTCCAGGGTTGATTTCCATACTATCCATACCTGTAACCGCATACCTATTGGGTAACTCCCATCAACTAGTCATTGGTTTGTCGTTAATGGCTGGTATCGTAATATTCATGCACAAACCGAATCATACATCCAAAAACAACCTCAACATACAGGAGAGTGAACATGATGGAATTCATTTATAAAATTGCCACTAATCAAGATGAACACGACCAGATTTATCAGCTTAATTATAAAACATTTGTAGAAGAAATTCCCCAACATGCTCAGAATGAACAACAGCGATTGATTGATAGATTCGATGATGAGAACACATATATGATTGCCAAACGGAATGATGAAGTGGTTGGTATGATTGCGGTTAGAGGAACACGTCCATTTTCCCTTGATTTAAAATTAGATGATTTAGATGAGCTTCTTCCAAAAGAGGCTCGTCCTTGTGAAATCAGGCTTCTCTCAGTTAAGGAAAACCTCCGGAAAAGTCCGGTTTTTTATAAATTATCCGAGCTGCTCGTAAGCTACTGCTTAGAGCATGGTTATAACATGGCCTTGATTTCAGGGGTTGAAAACCAAATACCTTTATATAAAAAAATGGGTTTCATCCCTTTTGGGAAGATGGTTAGAACGGGAAAAGCGAGATTCCAGCCGATGTATCTCACAAAGGAGCAGTTTGAATCATCGACAAAAATGTTCAAACGAGCGATGACAAGGATATCCAAGTCTAAAAAGCCTGTTAGCTTTTTACCAGGCCCTGTTCAGATGCACCCGGCTGTGGAAGAGGCTTTTACCCTTCCTTCGGTTTCGCACCGAGATCAAGTCTTTGCTGCTGAATGTAAAGAGGTACAAAAAAGGCTATGCCGGCTGACAGGGGCAAACTATGCGGATTTAGCAGTGGGGACAGGAACACTTGCCAATGACATTGTCGCTGCCCAATTACAATCGCTGAGTGGAAGTGGACTTATTTTGGCAACGGGTGAATTTGGCTATCGTCTAATTAATCACGCATCCCGGTTTCATTTAAAGTTCCATACGATTGAAAAGGATTGGAATGAACCTATTAATCTAGGTGAAATCAGGCAGATGCTTCTGAGTAATCCTGATATCACCTGGATATGGACAGTTCATTGCGAAACTAGCACCGGATATGTTTATGATTTGGCAGCCCTTGAATCATTATGTCATGCTGCAGAGGTTGAGTTATGCGTAGATGCCTGCAGCTCTATTGGAGTCATTCCGGTTTCTTTTCAGAACCTTTTATTTGCTACAAGTGTAAGCGGAAAGGGGCTGGGGTCCTATCCCGGTTTGGCTATCATATTTCACCGTGATCCAATCAAGAGCAATCCCAATATTCCGCGATATTTGGACTTGGGCCTCTACCATGGCAGCAATAGTGTCCCCTTTACCCATTCATCCAATTTGGTAAAGGCATTGCATGTAGCCATGGACCATCTTAATTTCTTGATTATAGAAAAAAATGCTGCCTCACTGAGGATCTTCCTCAAAAAGGAGAACTATCTATTGGCAGGTGACGATTTTTATTCACCTGGAATCATTACGATCCAATTGCCCGCCAGTCTGTCTTCAAGAAAGTTAGGAGACTACTTAAAGCAAAAAAACATTTTCACAAGCTATGAAAGCCACTATTTATTGAAAAAAAATTGGCTGCAAATTTCTTTAATGGGCCATCACAGCGAGGAAGAATTACAAATCCTCCAAAAAGAATTAGTGTTTGCGAAGGAAGCCTTCACTGTTAAAAGCGAGGTACTATAATGCGATTCAATCATCGCTTCAGCGCCAAACATGTTATTCTGTTGGCGCTGCTATGCATGTGGGTTAAAACAGTTGCTGTTTCCTTTGTTGGGTTTGAATTGCCGGCCCATTCTTTGGCAGATGCACTTGTGATGCTCATAAATCCAATCGGATCCCTTTTGCTTTTAATTGGAGCCAGTGTTTTTTTAACAAAGACTGTAAATATGAAATGGCTTCTCTTTTCCATGCTTCTCCTGACCGGCCTGATATATGGGGATCTCCTTTATTACCGCTTTTATATCGATTATGTAACGGTGTCCATCTTATTTCAATTTAAAAATGTAGGAGGGATTGGACCAAGTACCTTCGAACTGATGAGCAGCTGGGATTTATTATTATTTGCAGATATCCTGATTATCGCCTGGGCTTCAAGAAAAACAACTATGCCTCGGGAAACAGTGAGCAGGAGAACGAAGGGCCTATACTTTTCCATAAGTGCAACCATCCTTATCATAAATGCTGCAATTGGCTTGATCCACTCTCCTCACCTTTTTACAGCCTCGTACAACCGGGAGCAGATGGTCAAGGCAATCGGCCCATTTAACTATCATCTCTATGATATTGCAACAGGAGTCCGTCCTTCTATTGACCGAGCGATGGCCACTCATTTGGATACGGGGAAAATAGTAGAATATATATCAGAAAAGGACGAAAAGAAAACGGAACTGTTCGGAATTGCCAAAGGTAAAAATATTGTTATGATTAGCATGGAATCAACTCAAAACTTCGTCATCAATCAAAAGGTAGGAGGTAAGGAAATCACCCCCTTCCTGAACGGCCTAATCAAGGAGAGCTTCTACTTTGATCAAGTTTATGACCAAACAGCGCAAGGAAAAACATCTGATTCCGAATTCATGATAGATACAAGCTTGTATCCTTTATCTGGAGGCTCTGTATTTGTCCGGCGCCCAGATAATGTCTTTAACAGTCTCCAACAACTTTTAAAAGAGGAAGGCGGATATTATTCAGCAGCCTTTCATGGAAATGATGCATCGTTCTGGAATCGCGAGCAAATGTATGAAAGCTTGGGCTATAACCGATTCTTTTCGAAAAAAGACTATCAGGTTACAGATGATAACTCGATAAATTATGGCATTAAGGACATCCCGTTTTTTGAACAGACGGTCACACATATGAGTGATTTACCAAGCCCCTATTTTGCCAAGCTGATTACACTAACCAATCACTTTCCTTTTCTGCTAGATGAAGACGAACAATTTATTTCCATGGCTAATACCGGTGATGGCGTTGTAAATCGCTATGTAACGACCGTAAGATACCAAGATGAGGCCATTAAGCAATTGTTCGACCAGCTCAAAAGTGATGGAATGTATGAAAATACGATATTTATCCTGTATGGGGATCATTATGGCATTTCAGAAAAATATGAGACTGCCTTAACTGATTTCCTGGAAAATGAAGAAAGCCCAATCAACCATACATTATATAAGCAAGTGCCTGTCATCATCCATATTCCAGGTTTAGCAGGTGAGACAATATCCACTCCTGGCGGAGAAGTGGATATCCGGCCAACCTTATTGCATCTATTAGGAATTGAATCCGAAAACCTAATGTCTTTCGGCCATAATTTGCTTACCAGATCAAACAGACACCCCGTCGTGTTCCGTGATGGGAGCTTCGTGAATGATAAATATGTGATGCAGAATAATATATGTTATAAAAAAGCAACTGGCGAAGCGATACCTGAGAGTGAATGTGAAAAGTCTGCAGAAATCGTCAGGGATGAATTACGTTTATCCGATGAAATTATTTATGGGGATTTATTGAGGTTCATGAAGATAAAACAATAGATATAAACAAATAATTTCAAATGGAAAAACGATGACTTATGGTCATCAAGAGCTGCAAATTGACTGTTCTATTTGCAAATAAATCCAAATCGCCAAGGAGTTTTAGCATAGTAAAAAGGAGATAGTACACGCTATCTCCTTTTTACATGTCTATATTCATATTGACCCAGCAAAAGCTTTGCCACATGGGTAAACATGTCAGCCCGATTGATTTGTCCATTCGTAAATACACCAATTGCCCCTTCGTTATGGCGGATATTTTGCTTTTTTGCATAATCGTCCATAACTGGACCTAGCTCTTCACCTTTTACTAAGCGATCGGCCACTTCTTCAGGCAGTAGAATTCTAGCACCTCCAGCGATAATTGGGGGTTCATCCTTTTCAACTAATGCACCCCAATTGCACAGAAATAGCCCGTTTTCTGTCTTCTCAACTCCTCCTTCTAGACCTATACCAATCTGACCCTCACCTGAATAAAGAGCATCAGCAGCACGATTAACAGCTCCTTTAATCGTTTCAGCATCCGAAAATGGTTGCTCGGCTACACCCGACGGTATATCCATCACTATGAACTCAGCTTTATATTGGCTAAAAATAGTTTCTATCGCCTTAATCTTCGCTGGATTTTTTGAACCTATAACCACTCTCATCTATAAGACCCCTCTTTTTAGAAAAAGAGACAGCTCAGAGCTGTCTCTCATTTTTCTTTAGCTATTTTGGCGAATCGTTTCAACTGTTGTGCGATCCAATGATTTGATAATCTTCACAAGTAATTCCTTCGCTGCAGCGTAGTCATCTACATGAACCATCGAAGCATGTGTGTGGATATAACGTGAGCAAATGCCCACAACCGCACTTGGCACGCCTTCATTGGATAAGTGCACGCTTCCTGCATCCGTTCCACCTTGAGAAACAAAGTATTGATATGGAATATTATTTGATTCAGCTGTATCTAGAACAAACTCTCTCATCCCGCGATGAGTGACCATGGAGCGGTCAAAAATTCTTAACAGCGTCCCTTTGCCAAGCTGGCCAAATTCATTTTTATTACCCGTCATATCATTTGCAGGGCTAGCATCAAGCGCAAAGAATAAATCCGGGTTAATCATATTTGCCGCTGTTTTTGCGCCTCTTAATCCGACTTCCTCTTGGACCGTTGCACCTGACCATAAATTAATTGGAAGTGTTTCATCTTTTAATTCTTGCATAAGCTCAATTGCTAATCCGCAGCCATAGCGGTTATCCCAAGCCTTTGCCAATATTTTCTTTTCATTTGCCATAGGAGTAAACGGACAAATCGGCACCACTTGCTGCCCTGGTTTAATCCCAATTTTCTTCGCATCTTCGCGATCATCTGCACCAATATCAATCAGCATATTCCCGATTTCCATCGGTTTATTTTTCTTTGCATCATCTAATAAATGAGGAGGGATAGAACCAATCACTCCAATGACCGGACCGTTATCAGTGATAATTTGGACTCTCTGTGCCAACAGCACCTGGCTCCACCAGCCGCCTAATGTTTGAAAGCGGATCATCCCATTGTCTGTTACCGAGGTTACCATAAAGCCAACTTCGTCCATGTGACCCGCAACCATGATCGTTGGGTCTTCTTCTTTTCCCCGCTTCACACCAAAAATACTGCCAATCTTATCCTGGACAATTTCATCTGCATATTGGCTTAATTGCTCACGCATAAAGTTTCTGACTAGATGTTCATTTCCTGGTGCGCCCGGTAGCTCTGTTAATGTTTTAAAAAGCGCTAATGTGTTTTCATTCATGATTACCCACTCCTTTTTTTGTCCTGCTCATAATTCACTTCATATGTATAGATTTCATTTTACAGAACTTTCTTACTGGTTGCCACCATTTATCCGATGGCAATCAGTTTTTAATTTAACCGTTTTTTGCTAAGATAAGAAAGAAGATTCTAAAAATGAAACCATTAACCATAATTAAATTCATTTTGCTTCATCAGTTATTCCACTTATTTTCAACCTACGGAGGTGCAATTATGAATTGGAAATCATTTGTATTAGGAATTGGTCTAGGGCTAGCCGGTGGTTATATTACTAGAGAACTACTTTCTGAAAAGATTGAAGTATCACCAGAAAAAGCATTGCACAATGCAAAGGCTGCCTTTAAAGAGGTTGGTTCCATTAGTGGCTCTTGGATACATATGAAAAAAGAACCCTATGAGAAAGGCCAACTTCACTACGAAGTTTATAAAGGCGGAATTTCCAGACATACTGGCGAAGAAGTGAAACAATATGAGTTCATAGCGGACGCAAAAACGGGTGTGATCTTAGATGCATATCCTCTTTAATCAGCTAAAAATAAACGACTTACATACTAACATGTAAGTCGTTTTTTTATCTTATTTTTCTCTCTCAATGGTGGCAGCAATCTTTTTGCCATCTTGCTCCCATTTGACCGCTCGATAAATCGCATCATGGTAGAATAAAAACCAAGCATTCTTTTCAAGACCAATCTTCATCCACTTTTGCTTAGCAGAAATGGAGTCCATCGGATAATCATCAAACGCAAGAACCCATAGAACATTTTGATGAGCATGGGTCGGCATGATATCAGCCATATGAATCAACAACTGTTCCCCAGTTTCAATGACTAGAATAGAGTGCCCGTCACTATGACCGCCTGTATGGACCATACGGATTGGGCCAAGCGACCATTCACCTTCAAAAATTATGACCTGGTTTGTTATTGCCTCCCAATTTTCTTTCCAATATGTATTCCGAGAACGGATATTTGGATTTCTCATTTCATCCCATTCAATCTTGGATGAAACAATTTTTGCATTCGGAAAAGCGGAAACAAAACCATCATTCTCCTGTTTGGTAAGCCCGCAAGCATGATCAAAATGCAGATGGGTCATTAGTATATAATCAATATCTTCAGGTGTAAGACCTAAAGATTGTAAATCCTCATCCACCTTTGATTCTTCCAGTGCTCCATAATTGCGCTTCTGTTTCTCATCCATCTTATTATTACCTAAGCCGCTTTCAACGAGAATATTCTGCCCTTCCCATTGAATTAAGATTGGATCCGTACGCAGCTGGATCTGATTGTTATCATTGCTTGGATACTTTCTTGACCATAGAGGCTTTGGCACAACGCCAAACATTGCTCCCCCATCCAAATGGGTTACACCCCCACGCAACCAAGTAAATTTTAAATCATCAATTTGTAAGGTCTCCATTATGTTCCTCCTTAGCTCTCGCATCTCACCTTTATTCTACCATTTACATATATAGTTGATGAAATATTAAGAACTTTCATTCGAAAAATGATACAAAGAGGTTAGTTGCTGTAATTCCCATTTATTTCGATTAGATGGATCATAATAATATTTTTTCAGTGATTCACCAATCCTACAGAATTTACCAGCCAATTATTCATCAAAAAAATCGCGTATGCCTCAGCACACACGATTTTTCTCTATCTATATTGAACCTCGCAGCGAAAAATACGGCTGCCCTTTTTAGAGAATTTCTCTTCATATTCTGTCATGATATTTCCTTCATACTCGCTTTTATGGAGGTCAAGGCTTACATACGTTAATAGCATGCCATATTCTGAAAAGCTAGTAAGCGAATATTCAAATAATCCCTGGTTATCGGTTTTAAAGTGGATTTCACCTTTTTCCGGCAGGATGTCTTCATAAAGAGATAGAAAATTTTTGTATGTTAGTCTTCGTTTCGCATGGCGCTTTTTTGGCCATGGGTCAGAGAAATTCAAGTAGACCCGGTTGGTTTCGTTCTTGGCAAAAATATCGCGTAAATCCTCAGCGTTGATATTCATTAATTTCACATTTGGCAGTTCTTCTTCAATAATTAACTCCAAAGCTGAGACAATGACGCTCTCTGCAAGCTCTATACCTATATAATTAATTTCTGGATTTTGCTTGGCCATTCCCGTAATAAAACGGCCTTTACCGGTCCCGATTTCAATATGAATTGGGTGGTCGTTACCAAAATACTCACGCCATTTACCTTTATTGCTTTCAGGGGAAGCGATGACGTATTGAGGGTTTTCAGCGAGCATATCTTTCGCCCATGGTTTATTTCTTTGTCGCATAATGACACTCCTATAATATTTATCGTTCAAAACATATCATGTTCAGTCAGAAGCGCGCAAGCTTTTGCAGCCAACTTCTTTACTATATTTTTTTCCGGTGCTAAATGTAAGCTGCCAGTTTTCGTTCAATCTTTCACATATGCATAAAATATGAAAGGAATCACAACCTAAATGTGATTCCTTCTTCATCTATCAATTTCAATAAGAAAGGATGTTTTTTGTGCCAATTCGCCTACAGGACCAATTATGGTTATTAAAAGATATATTAAATAACCATCAAAGCGATTGCTGCGGATCCATATCTGAATGCGAGCAAGTAGAACGGTTAGTTAAATCCTTAATGACCCAAAATGACCTTAAGCAAGATTTAAAACCCATATTATTAGAAGTATATCAATATAGTCAAAGCGGAATTCAATCTAATCACTTAAATCAACATATTGAGTCGAGCCGAGAAGAGCTTTCCCAATGGGTGAATGGTATGAATCAGTTGACTTAATCTAATGACAGCATTCTTCCTAAGCTTTGAATGAGATTATTCATTTCCGAGTAACGAAACTTGCCTTTATGCCATTGAATTGAATCCAAGGTTTGAGCAATGACATACCATTTCATTCTCAGTCTTAAATCATCCGTAAGTTCAAGTCCATAACGCTTGACCCAGTCTGACCATTCATCAACAGGTATATAAGAATATAAAAGCGTACCCAAGTCAATGGCTGGATCACCGATCATTGCCCCATCCCAATCAATCAAATAGAGCTGATTATCCTCTGTGAGTAGCCAATTATTATGGTTTACATCACAGTGACAGACGGTTTTCTCTTCACAATAAAGGCTTGAAACCTTCCCTTTTAAAAAGTGAATAGAGTTTGCAATGACATCCTGATCTATTAAATCACGATCCATTTCCTTTAAAATGCCTTGGAGAACAGTTTCTGGATCAATTGCTGACTTGCCGAGTCGAGTCAGCATTCCTAGCAGCGGCTTAGAAGAATGGATTTTTTTCAGAAGCCGAGCTACTCGCTCATTATTCATTTCAAATGCCTTTAATTCACTACCATTCATCCATTGTTGCGCAGTAAAGACATCCCCATTTTCCATCCTTTTTGTCCATACCAGCTTGGGGACAATACCTTCAGCAGAAAGCACAGCTAGGAAAGGAGAAGAATTCCTTTTCAAGAATAATCTTTGTTCCTCATGTTGAGCATAATAAGCTTCTCCAGTTGCTCCACCAGCTGGGACAATCTCCCAATCTTCCCCGAAAAAATTTTCCAAAATAGTTCACCTGCAATTTACTATGCCATTTGCAAAACAGCTGTATTAAGAAAAGCAATCACCTTAATCAAGTTGACCAAAATAAGACGAGTACAAGAAATTCAGTACAAAGTACACCAGCAATCCCCTAGTTTAAAGAGTATCATGCACGACCTTGCATCGTACAGACTGCTTGTACTCCTTTATTAAAAAAGCATGTTCATCATGCCTATATAAATAATTTATTCTTTTTTCTTAAAATAAAAAAAGCTATTGATACAAAAATCCTACAATAGCTATCTTTATAAATTTTATCTCGTAATGGCTTTTTTAGTCAAGTCATCTTTTCGCTAACGATCACATTGTATAAATACTTGGATACTTAATGCCTTTATCGTTAATTCATTTTTGCCAGCGTATGAGTGGATTGGCTTTATTCCAGCTTGAACTTCATTAGCAAGTAACTGCCAACCTCCTCCCGGCAGGATGAACCCTGAATCTTTATTAGTTGGATTTAAATAAACAATGATTTTCCCTTCGTATCCCTCACCTTGTAATAGGAATGCAACCATTGGTTTTTCAACGTGAAGAAAGGTCATCATGTCTTTTATTTGATTCGCATCGGTCATTCTAAAAAGCGGATATTTTTTCCGAAGTTGAATGAGCCCTTTCATATAATCAATATTTCCCTTGAATTTACTTCTCGCATCCCAATCAAGCCTATTTATATGATCTGGGGATTTATAGCTATTACCATTTCCTTGTTTCGTACGAAAAAATTCTTGGCCGCTATGGAGGAATGGAATACCTTGAGCAAGTAATACAAGCGACGTTGCTAATCGATGTCTGCTTTGCTTTATTTTATCTGATTCATGAGGAAAACAAACGTCAATTTTATCCCATAAGGTATGATTATCGTGCACTTCTACATAGTTGACTGTTTGTATGGGATGTTGAAATACACCGTGCTCACCAATACTTCCCTTTACCACTTGCTTGACTGCATCATAATAAAAATCATTTCCTAATGCATAGCCTCTATCATATAAATTAAAGGTATTACCCTTTATTGTATCTCTAAACCAATCATTAAATTGTGCAATTCTTGGCATTTGTGCTTGATTACTTATATTCGCCTTTCTATCCGGATTGATTGGTGTATTTAAATCCCAGCCTTCACCAATGATTAATATCGACGGACTGATGAGGTCTGCTGCCTCTCTCACTTTATTCATTGTTTCCACATCATGGATGCCCATCAAGTCGAAGCGAAAACCATCAACATGATATTCTTTTAGCCAATATGTGATCGAATCTACAATGAACTTTCTTACCATCAGTCGTTCTGAGGCCATATCATTCCCAACACCTGTGCCATTCGAAGGCATTCCATTTTCATCATGCCTAAAAAAATAGCCTGGAACGATTTTTTCAAAAGAAGAACGCTCCCGCATGAATACATGATTATAGACGACATCCATAATTACTCTTATACCCTCTGAATGGATGGTATCAATCATTGCCTTTAATTCGATTATTCTACTATAAGGATCAGATGGATCTATAGAGTAGCTTCCTTCCGGCACATTATAATGCAAGGGATTATAGCCCCAGTTGTATTGACCATCCTTCTTTCTTTCGTCTACACCTTCAAAATCATTCATTGGGAGAAACTCGATATGAGTCACACCGAGTTCCTTAATATAGGAAAGACCTGTTGATAGCCCATGTTGATTTGTTGTTCCTAGCTCTGAAGCCCCTAAATACGTCCCCTTATTGCAAGCTCCGCTTTGTTGATGAATCGTCAAATCCCGAATATGCGTTTCGTAAATGATGCTGTCTGTTGGCTGATTAAGGTGAGGCAAAGCCCGCTTTTGCTTTTTTGTTTTTTCCTTATCGATAATGACCCCTTGTTTTCCATTCACTGTTACAGCTATGGCATATGGATCAACGGCTTCTCTCCATTCTAAATTTACGCAAGTATGATAGGTATATCTCCATAAATCCAAGTCGCCTTGTTCAGTAATCTCCCATACCCCTTTATGACATCTCTTCATGTTTACTTTTTTCGATACGCTTTGAACAGGTGATTGCAGGAGGAGCTTTACGTCAGTCGCAGTCGGTGCCCACAAGCGGAAAAGAGTGTTTGAGTTTTCATAAGAGACTCCAAGTTCTCCTTCGTAAAAAAAGCTTTCATCAAACGCTGATGTTCTAATCACAGCGCCTATTTGCAAATCTGTCTTTTCGCCATGCTCATTCATAATCCAATATCGATTGCCAAAAATGATTTCTTCCTCGACAGAGCATATATATTTTTTGTTATTCTCAATCTCGATAACACCGATTATATTTAAAGGAGTTTGGACACCCGCATGGATTAAAGTGAAAAACGCTGATTGCCCGTGATGATTGTCAAATGGCATCAAGATCGTAATTAGTTGCATTTCGTCCAAATATGAAAAAAAGCTTCTTTTAATAACATGCAAAAGGGGTTCAGCTCCTTTTTTCATTTATTCTTCCTGAAGATAACGCGACAATATTCGGTTTGATAGAAACGGCCATAGGCGTTTGACCAATTAATTCTCCATCAGCATGTGTATATAAAGGCGAATTAGCACCTATTGTAATGACTGTCCCTGTATAGGTCAGAACTTCTTTATACCTCACATGATTCCCTTTATATACAGATGCAAACAATAGTAAAAACCTTATTCTTGATAAATGATGTACCACAGTGATATTTAATAAACCATCTCGCGGTGAAGCGTTTGGTGAAATCTTCATGCCTCCGCCAAAATATGGCTGATTTGAAATTGTAATAAACCAAACCTTCTTGAACCTATGCTCACGGCCGTCAATAATGACCTTTAATTCAGATGGCTGATACGCTAACAATTCTTTTAAAACAACAATCACGTAAATTAATTTCCCCATAGATAGCCGATTAAAAACACGTTTCAATTTAGATTGATTGACCTTTTGTGCAATAAGCGCATCAAAACCACAACCCATATTATTAATAAAGCAAGTCAGTTTCTCCTCTTTATCTTGAATGACCCCTACATCAATCCAATCTACTTTACCATTTATATTTTGAATGATATCAAGAAGTGCTTGTTGCGGATTTTTAGATATCGAGAACCCACGTGCAAAATCATTTCCCGAACCACATGGGATGAACGCGATTTTAATATTTGCATACCCGCATATTCCATTAATTATTTCATGAATCGTTCCATCGCCACCGACTGCAACAATAAAGGCTTCTTCTCCGTTCGCTTCCACAGCTAGTAATTCAGCAATATTTTTTGCATGGCCATGATAGGAAGTAAAGAAAGCTTTATACCCAACACCGCTCTGCAATAGCTTTTTCTCCAGCTTTGACCATACCTTTAGGCAATATCCGTTTTGGGCTACTGGGTTAATAATAAAGTTAACCTCTGCCAGCTTCATTGGACCCTACCCCATTTATTCATTGAACGATTCCCACTCAAGTCTAGGATAGGATGTACTATCTCCATATTGCAGCAAGGCTTGAGCAGATTTTAACTGGATATTCTTCAAAGGCGAACGCGCATTTCTCATTCGCGTAAACCATTCATCGTATTTTTTTCTATCAATCAGTTGGATAGCCAATGGCACAGTAGGATAATCTATATATCCATTTCTGCATAGGACTGCTTGTTTTACTGGTAAATCAATCTCATGTTTACGGAGAACTTGCTTCACAATTTTTTCTGTACGACTTAAAGCAATCAGCGGATTCAAGACCTTTTTCTCTCTCTTTTCCTCCTTAGCGAGCCAGAAATGTTCCGTTGACCCTGTATAAACAGTCATATGATCCTCCTCCAAGAAGCTGATACACCATACTTCTGTCGGTGTCACAATGATATTCTCAGCTGCAACCGGGGCATTTTTAAACTTGAAAATCGGTTGATATAAAATGAGATATGTATCTGGAAACCTTTGCAACAGATACTTTAATCTTTCCTCATAATAGTACTTGCGGCTGACATCCGATTTCTCTCTTAAAGTTGAACTTGCCCACTTCATTTGGAAGCGGAATAATTGGTCAAGAAATTGCTGTTTCAATTCCAGGATGGATTCAGGCTTCACTGTAAAAACAGCTTGAAAGTCGAGGATATCTTCTTGGGTCGTATGAACATCTTTACTTCCATCAATGACATCTATTTTGCCAGCGTCATTTTCCTTTTGGGTTTTAGAAATAAGCCCCTTGATTTTCTCCTTAAAGGTACGTTTTTCATCCATATACTCTTGAGCCGCTGCCTCCTGTTGCTGGAATTGTTCCTCAAATTGGTTCCCATCCCAGCTCTGTTGTAACTTACTCCATTGCTGCTGTTTAAGCCTTACAAATCTAGAAGGATATAAAAATATATTGTGTTCGTAGCGCGAAACATAATCTTGTAATTTTATTAACTGTCCCATTCCTCAATCCTGCCTTATGATTTCATTTTTATTACTCATTAGTGAGCGGAATTATAGCTATTTTTTCATATTTAGGAATCTGATCTAAATGAGTTCTATACAATACTACTTCATTTACCATAAAGGAAAGACCTTCATCAAAATATTTGCCGCCTTCGATAAAATGCTCTTCTGTCGACCATTTGCGAGCAAGTGTAATATGAGGGGTGAATGGCCTGGTCTCGAGCTGAAAACCAGCTGATAGGCAACCGGAAAATACTTGATTTCTCAAAGAAATCAACTGTTCATTATGTTGTAGGTCAGCCCATAAAATGCGTGGTGAATCGGCTTTTCCAAAAGTTCCAAAATGTTGAATGACAGCATTAAACTCGTGCGTTTCTTGTATATTTTTCTTTATGGTTTCAACGGCTGTATTTAGTTTCTCTGCAGTTGCTGCACCAAGAAAGGCCAGCGTAATATGATAGTCCTCATGATGAACCCATTTTTTAAAAGACATATCAGTTCTCATTCTTTCACATTGCTCTCTTAAAATCAGTTTCACTTCCTCAGGCAGACTAACGGCGAAGAAAAAGTGAGCCTGTCGACAGTCATTCACATCCATTCACTCCAGTCAGTTATTCTTATTATTCATTTTATCAAAGAATTTTCAAAAAGCAGAAGGAACAAATAGTCCATAAGCCTCATTCCCCGATTTTTCACTCTTATTTGAAAGCTATAGTTCAAATGATTTGATTGGAGCAGCCTATATTGGATACGATAAATATGATATAAATAAAACATGACTATTGGATACAATGAAAGGAAGAGAATATATGAAGGTTGTTGAAAATCTTGCAGATTTAATTGGTGATACGCCCTTAGTTAAATTGAATCATCTTGCACCAAAGGATGGGGCAGCCATTTATGCAAAGCTGGAGTTCTTTAACCCTAGTAAAAGCGTGAAGGACCGCGCTGCTTATAATATGATTATTAAAGCCGAAGAGGCAGGCTTCTTAAAGGAAGGCTCAACTATCATTGAGCCTACGAGCGGAAATACAGGCATCGGACTTGCAATGAACGCAGCTGCCCGTGGATATAAATCCATTCTTGTCATGCCAGATACCATGACACTAGAAAGAATCAACTTATTAAAAGCATACGGTGCTAAGGTTGTACTTACCCCTGGTGATGAAAAAATGCCTGGTTCGATTAAAAAAGCAAAAGAACTCGCAAAGGAAATTCCAAATAGCTTTGTACCCATGCAATTTGAAAATGCGGCAAACCCAGATGCACATCGCACGACTACTGCGGTGGAGATTATCGATGGGATGAAGCAGATTGGCAAAGAGCTGTCAGCTTTTGTTGCGACTGCTGGGACAGGGGGAACAATTACTGGAACCGGCGAAGTGCTGAGAGAACACTATAAAGATTTACATGTACATGTAGTTGAACCAAAAGGCTCTCCTGTTCTCTCTGGAGGCAAACCAGGCAAGCATAAGCTCGTCGGTACGAGTCCCGGTTTTATCCCTGACATTTTAAACACAGATGTGTATGACGAAATCCATCAAATCAGCGATGAAGAAGCCTATGATACAACGAGAAGGATGGCGAGAGAAGAAGGCATTCTCGTCGGTCCATCATCCGGTGCTGCTTGTTATGCTGCCATACAGGTAGCTAAAAGACTCACAACTGAAGATGTTGTCGTATTTATTGTTAGCGATACTGGAGAAAGATATTTATCTAGTGACTTATTTAAATAAAATACCGCTAAAAAAACACTCGGTTCCCGAGTGTTTTTTTGTAGCGATCATAGTGTGGTTTCGGACTGTCTGGTTATTTAGTTGATATGTTTAATTTTTTATTGATATATAGATTTTTATCCGCCAAATATACACTTTACTGTCTTAATCTCTAAAAAAAGCAGACGTGCGATTAGTCACACGTCAGCTATCATCTCTTTATTTGATTGATTCTTTCAAACTTCCGCATTCTGCTTCGATCTCTTTATCAAATAAGGCTTGAATTTTTTTCGTAACTGGTCCTGGTTGGCCGTTGCCAACCTGTTTGCCTGCAATCTCCACGATCGGTGTGATTTCTGAAGTTGTGCTGGATAGAAATACTTCATCCGCAGCATCCAAGTCAGACAATGTGAATGGTTCTTCTACAACAGGAATATTTCCTTTGCCGCAAACTTCAAGCACCTTTCTTCTCGTAATCCCATTTAGAATTAAGTTGTCCGCATGGTGTGTGATCAACTTGCCATCTTTTATGATTGAGATATTAGATGAGCTTCCTTCAGTAACTGTATCTCCTCGATGCTGAATGGCTTCATAGCACCCGGCAGCCACCGCTTCCTGCTTCGCCATTACATTACCAAGCAGGTTTAAGCTTTTGATATCACAAAGCAGCCAGCGAATATCTTCCTTTAATATCGCTTTAACGCCATTTTCTAAATTCGGAATAGGTCTTGCCACTTCTTTTGTGTAGGCTACTAAAGTATGCGGCACAACCGGATTGGGATAAGGGTGATTTCTTGGTGAAACCCCTCTTGAAATTTGCATATAAATCGTGCCAAGCTTCACTTCGTTTTTCTCAATTAACTCGGTCAATTGTTTTTTCATGTCTTCAACTGAATAAACAAGTTCCATCCCAATTTTCTTTGCGCTAAGCACGATACGTTCAAGATGTTCCTGTGCGGTAAACATCTTTCCATTGTATACACGGATGACTTCGTACACACCATCACCAAATTGATAGCCACGGTCTTCAATATCTAGTCGTGCTTCTGAACGTTCAATCAAGTTGCCATTTACGATGACGTAATCCATTTCCCCTGCATCTCCTTTTAAGAAAAGCGCCGAGCGCCCTGCTCAGCCCAAAGACTAGTATAAGACGAGCCTCACAGAAAGGTGTTACTTACCTTTTTGAGAGAATCCCCCTAGACCACCCGTGGGAGTAAAGCGCTGCGCTAGACATTTTTTCTAATTTGAAAAATATATCTTTAAACAAAATAACTTAATCCCTTTAAAGCGTTAAACTTGATGCTATCTTACCAAGATAACATAAATTTGACAATAGATTATTTAGATAGTTCATGGATGGCTTGAGCATAAATAGCTGTGGCTTTTAGTAAATCTTCAATATACATATATTCATCCTTTTGGTGGGCTACATCTTCTCTGCCTGGGAACAATGCACCGAAGGCTACACCCGCTTTTAATGACCGGGCATACGTACCGCCGCCAATGGAAAGCAGCTCTGCTTTTTCACCGATTTGATCCTCATAGACTTTTTGCAGCGTTTTAATCAGGAAATCATCTTTATTCACATGATGCGGTTTTGAGTCATCTAAGTTTTCAATTAACATATTTTCCTTTTCTGCTAATGACTCTATCTTTTGAAGTGATCCGTCTATATCAGTTGTTACAGGATAACGCATATTCAAACCTAGGCGTCCGCCTTCTTCTTTGGTGAACATCAATTTTCCTGCATTGATCGTTAAATCACCTGTAATATCATCCGAATAAGCAATACCTAGATTCATTCCTCTTGAATCAAAGCCAAAATATTTATCTGTGAATTGGATAAATGCAGCTGCTTTAGAATCAAGGCTTATATCCGCTAGAAATGCCGTCATTAGCAGTCCGGCATTTTTGCCGTTTTTCGGTTCCATACCATGGGCAGATACACCTTCCAGTTCTAATATCAGCTCCCCTTTTTCCATAAAGTAATTGCCTTCCAGACCTCTGTCCTTAAGATAATCTGCATATTTTTGGACAATTTCTGTTGGTTCAAAATGGATTAGCAATGATGCCTTTGCAAAATCAGGTACCATATTATATCTTCTTCCGGAATGAAAGGATATTAGCTCTGCTTGAGGGTTTTCAACTGTAGGAAATCCT
The DNA here is from genome assembly GCF_030813235.1 of Cytobacillus purgationiresistens. Taxonomy (GTDB): domain Bacteria; phylum Bacillota; class Bacilli; order Bacillales; family Cytobacillaceae; genus Cytobacillus; species Cytobacillus purgationiresistens. The sequence goes on from NZ_JAUSUB010000021.1 coordinate 49,857, forward strand.
TCTTTTTTTTGAACGATATCATAATCTGCTATCCCTTTTTCGGCATATATAATCGGGAAGTCTGCATCAGGGGCAAAGCCGAGTGTTGGCATTTCTTCATTTTCAAAGTAATGATCAACACAGCGCCAGTCGCTTTCCTCATCTGTCCCGATAATCATCCGAACGCGCTTATTAACCGGTACATCTAGCTCTTTAATTATTTTCATTGCATAATAGGCAGCCATAGTTGGCCCTTTATCATCGATCGCTCCTCTGGCAAAAATCTTTCCATCTCTCATTTCAGCACCATATGGATCACTTGACCAGCCATCACCTTCTGGCACTACATCGACATGGCATAAGATTCCGAGAATTTCTTCTCCATTTCCAAACTCCAGATGACCGGCTAAATTGCCGACATTCTTCGGTATGAAGCCATCCTTCTCACCAAGCTGGAGCATGAAATCAAGCGCTTCCTTTATCCCTTTACCAAGGGGTGCTTCTTTCTCAGGATTTTCATCGTCAAGCACACTTTTAATTTGCAGAAGCTTCTGCGTATCTGCAATAATATCTTCTTTTCTCTTCATTACTTCTTCTTGCCAATTAATCTGTTTCAATGGGGAAACCTCCTGAATATGTAATCGACACTTTTGTGTGTAGAACTGTATATGCTTTAAAAACTGCAAGTCGACAAAAGTTAAAGTGAGCCAACTGCCTTGGATTTGGGCATGCTTACCGTTCAACTCCTGCGGAAAGCTTCGGAATATCCCATACCACTCTTTTTCATAAATTGATATAAGTTTGTCTACAGCCTTGCTTTAAAAAGCCTAATACTATTATAACATTTCCCTCAATCCTGATTGTATATCCACAAACTGCATCATCGCAAATATACTAAGACCGATAGTTACAAAGAAAGTAAGAAGAATAATTCCTAATACCATGAATGATCGGACTGCACGAGTCCTTGCAATATAATAATCATCCCGTTCAACATACTTCTTCACTTGCAAATTCGCATAATAGATTTGATCCCACACATTCACTAACCATGAATGCAGCCAGATTAGGAAAATGAAGAACATCAGAACCTTTATCCATAGAGGCGGAATGATGACAATTGCGGCCGTACAGACTGAAATGATTTGCGTATAACTTAACCAATAGGTATGGTTCCTAATAAAAGCTTTAATAAATAATTCAGCGAAACCATTCACAGGCGTCCTATTACGAAAAATCCGTTTTGATTTCTTCCAAAACAATGGCTTTTTTCTATTGGATATACGAGGTTTGCCAATTTCTTGAGCCATCATGAAAATCCTATCGATATTTTTCGTCCTCTCTTCATGGTGTATGGCGATCTCATGTTCAATTGAAGCATGAGTGAGCAATGCTTTCAAACTGAAAATAATCGATAACATAAAAGTGAGACAAGAGAGGGCAATGACAGGTATTAATAAATTGCTTTGCCAAATTTGAAAAATAAGTATGGAATAAACACCTAGAATAAGAAAAACCAAACTTTGCAGCGCAAGCTTTTTCCAGCGGTGTTCAATTTTTCGCAAATGATATTTAATAAGCAATATAAAAGATTTTAACGAGAGCAAAAAGAGAAGAAGTAAAATGATATCTAGCCAATACAATTGATAGTGATAGAGCAGCATTGGTAGAAGCAAAAGAAATGAAATCAATAAACCGACAGCCTCATGAACAATCGTATAACCATAAGCCCATTTTTTCATATTCATAAATAGCGGTTTTTGCCTAATTAGAAAAACCTTATCCGCTTCTTCCACATAGGTTCGTAAATTCCCGGCCCAAATCATTGCATACATCAAGGAAAAAATAAGAAAAAAGGGAATACCCTCTATCCATTTGGGTGCTTCCATCCACCAAGAATAATAATTGAAGATAGCAATCAATGCGGCTGGAAGAAGAATATATATAACAACTGTCCAATCTGCAACGGAACGGAAAACCCGAAACTGATAATTGCTATTTTTCCTTAACCTCTTTAGAAAGATACTCCAGCTATTCAATGGCATCACCTTCTGCAATGGTATGAAAGCAATCATACAGAGAACCTTCAGGCAATTGACATTGAATTCTTATCTCAGATAAGGTACCGGCTGCTTGAAGCTCACCCTGATGAATAATTAAAAAACGGTCACACACCTTTTCTGCCGTATCCAATACGTGGGTGGACATAAGGATGGCAGCTCCCCGCTCCCTTTCAGCTTCAATGGACGTAAGGAAGAGTTTCATCGCATTCGGGTCCAGCCCAATGAAAGGCTCGTCTATGATATATACATCTGGTTCAGTAATCATCGCTAAGATCAGCATAGCTTTTTGCTGCATGCCTTTTGAATATTTGCCGGGAAATTCATGTGCATGTTCAAGCAGCTTATAACTTATTAACAATTCCTCCGCCTTTGCCTTATACGCTTGATCATCTCGATTCTCTACGGCTGCAATAAAGTCCAAGTGCTCCCATAAAGTCAGTTCGTCATAAAAAATCGGCCTTTCTGGAATATACGAATAGCTCGCTTCATTATAAAAAGAAATTTCCCCTGCTTTATGGTCAAGCAATCCTAGAATTGTTTTAATAGTTGTACTTTTACCTGCACCATTCGGACCAATTAAACCAATTAGCTCTCCCTTACTAACTGAGAAATGAATATCATGAATAACCGGTTCATCTTTTTCATAGCCTGCATTTTGAATTGCTACGTTTAATAAATTCATTTTTTTCACCTCAATATGATTTACGAATAAAAAGAGAAAAGGTTTTTATTAAATAGCTAAAAATAAAAAAATGACTCAGAATTAAACTTTCTGAGTCATTTCATCTGTTCTATTAAAGAAGTCCTTCGTTCTCCAAGTACTCTCTTGCAACCTCATCTGCACTTCTTCCTTCTACATTCACTTCATAATTCATTTGCCGCATTTCATCATCACTGATTTTACCCGATAGCTTGTTAAGCGGTGCACCGATTTCCGGATATTGGTCAATCGTTTCCTGACGAAGCATAGGCGCACCCTGGTAAGGAGGGAACAACGTCAAGTCATCCTCTAATACCTTAAGTTGGTATTGGCGGATTTCTGAATCTGTCGAATAAGCATCAACAAGATTGATTTCTCCTTTTTCAATTGCACTATAACGCAGCTTTGGCTCCATCGTAGTTACATCAGTAAATGTGATGCCATATAGCTTTTGTATCCCGAGATAGCCATCCTCTCGATCTGAGAATTCGAGCGTAAAACCTGGCTTTATTTTTGACTGAAGCGCTTTTAAGTCTGAAATAGCTGTTAACTGGTGCTCTTTAGCAATATCCGGTGGAACCGCTAAAGCATACGTATTATTAAATTCCATTGGATCTAAAAGAACCATATCGAATCGCTCTTTAAGCCCGTTCTTTGCCTGTTCATAAACTTCCTCACTGCTTTTACTTTCAGCCGGCTCCTTGAGAAATTCAGATATGACCGTTCCAGTGAACTCAGGATAAAGATCGATGCTTCCCGATTGGAGCGCTTTAAAGACAAAGGGTGTTTTTCCTAGTCCAGGCTGCAATTCAACCTGCAAATCCGTGTCCTCTTCGATTAGCATCTTATACATATTAATCAATATTTCAGGCTCAGCACCTAGCTTTCCTGCAATCGTGATGTCGCTTTTTTGATTGCTAGCCATAAAAGGCACTACCATAATGATTACTGCTGCAGCAATCACTGCCCCAAACGAGAGCAATGACTTCTTGAAAGACATTTGCTCCAGCTTCCTTAAAAGGAAATCGAACAAAATTGCTAACACAGCAGCCGGGATCGCGCCAATAACGATTAAATAAGAATCATTGCGATCAATTCCAAGTAAAATTAAATCACCCAAGCCACCTGCTCCAATTAATGCTGCAAGTGTTGCTGTTCCGATAATCAATACCATTCCAGTCCGAATTCCAGCCATAATAACTGGAATCGCTAAAGGGAGTTCCACTTTAACCAACTGCTGAAGCTGATTCATTCCCATGGCACCGGCTGCCTCTTTTAAAGAGGGATCCACCTCTTTAATTCCTGTATATGTATTTCTAAGAATCGGCAATAGAGCATAAGCGACTAGAGCAATAATAGCTGGAACTTTTCCGATGCCTAGTAAAGGGATTAATAAGCCTAATAAAGCTAGAGAAGGTATCGTTTGTAAAACAGCTGTAACACCAATGACGCCTTCAGCTATTCTTTTTCTTCTTGTTAAAAAGATCCCAGTTGGTATCGCAATCAACACGGCAAAAAAGAGTGAGATAAATGATATTTGAATATGCTCAATAAGCGCTTGTATGAGCTGGTCCTGTCTTTGCGAAAAAACCTCAGCTAATTTATTCATGTGCCAGGCTCCTTTGCGACGACATTCTATCAGCTAAATAAGCGATCACCGTTTTTCTATCAATCATTCCTAACTCTTTTCCTTCTTCATTAATCAGTAATGACTCGTAAATTGCCAGCTTCAGTAATAAATCTTCCAAAGAAATCGATGAAGGGATAATTTGATCTTCAGTAAAATGGCCACCTTCAGGCTTCCGCTGCAGGATTTCTATTAAATCTATGTACTCCGTTTTCTTCTTAAGGCCTATAAAGTCCTCAACAAATGTTTTTGCCGGTGATTGTATCAGCTCTTGAGGGGTGCCTACCTGTACAATCGCTCCCTCATTCATTACTGCTATTCGATCGCCAAGCTTCATCGCCTCACTAATATCGTGAGTGACAAATACAATTGTTTTTTTAATTCGCTGTTTTAAATCGAGAAGGTCATCTTGCAATTTCTCTCTTGTAATTGGATCAAGTGCACTAAAAGGTTCGTCCATTAAAATCAGCTTTGGATCTGCAGCTAGGGCCCGCGCCACACCAATTCTCTGCTGTTGTCCGCCAGAGAGCTCCTTTGGCTTGCGCATCCTGAATTGATCGGGATCTAGCCCGACCAATTCTAACAATTCGGTCACACGCCCCTTCACTTTTTCAGACTCCCACTTCTTCAATTCTGGTACAATTGATATATTCTCTTCAATTGTCATATGTGGAAATAACGCAATTTGTTGTAACACATAGCCGATCTCATACCGAAGCTGATGGATATCATAATCATAAATATCCTTCTCATCTATCATGATGTGGCCCGTTGATGCTTCTATTAATCGGTTAATCATTTTTAATGTAGTTGTTTTACCGCATCCACTTGGTCCAATCAACACAAAGAATTCACCCTCGTTAATTGTAAAATCCAGCGAACTTACAGCCTTATGCCCCTCATATTCCTTAGATACCTTTGAAAAAGTAATCATTCCTTGTCCCCTTTAATTCCATTATTTTCTTTCTGCCGGTATGGGATTGCTCTTTAAAAGCTTGGCAAAGTACATGAGATTATATGCAGTCATTTTTGCATGCTCCATAGTAAACTCGTTTTCCTCACCATTCGCTTCGATAAAAGAAAAACCTGGACCTGCTTCTCCAACCCAATAAGCATCCACATTTGGCGGAATAGTAAAGCCTAAGCGATGTAAGCTATAGAGAAGATAGCTGCCTACATTTTTTGCTCCATCCTCGTTTCCAGTTACAACCGCTCCACCCACTTTGTTGTAATAAATTGATTGTCCTTTTTCATTAGTCAAGCTGCTTCCCCCATTCAGCCTTTCTATCACTAAGTTCGCTATACTGCTTTGTTCTCCTAGCCAAATGGGTGAAGCAATAAGCACAATATCTGCTGCTTTTACTTTCTCAAACAGCATCGGCCATTGATCCTGCTCATCCACTGCTTCATGAGTAATCCCAAAACCGATGGAATAATCCGCTGCTGTTATATATTCAACGTCTACGTTGTCAAAATGCTTTGTTACCTCTTTGGCAAGTGCTAATGTATTAGATGTTTCACTACTCTTCTTTAAAGTACAATTGATTACTAATGCTTTTAGTTCCACGGATATCATCTCCTAATAAAGTTTAAGAATGCTTAACTCTTCCCTTAAATTGGACCTATAAAACATATTTAAGAAATGAAAAAACTAGCGTTATTTAGCACTAAAGTACTGATAAATATTCATGATAATATAAGTCATATTGTATGAATGCTGCACGAATAGTTCATTTAGTGTAGTATTAATTAAAAAGTACCTCCGTTCTTATTACGGTGCTCTTTTCACATGTCGAAGATAAAAGGATGAGGTTTTTTGAATAATAAAATTAAATTAAGCTATATTTTTTTATTTATTTTACTTCCAGCTGTGTTTTTATTAAGTTCGTTTATTTGGAGGCTTCTAATTCATAGTCATGAGTTTCTGAATGTTGCTACCGATGCGCTGGGTATTCTGGGAATTTACTATGTACTGATCAGTGTTATCTTTATGTTTCTTAGTATTAAAAATGTGAACTTAAAAAACATTTAATCGTTAAAAAACAGCAAGATATTTGTCTTGCTGTCGCTTGTCGATAAAAGTTCTCAACTTGACAATCATGCTTGGCAATCCTGTTGACACGACTTGTATTGGAAACTCACTTCTAAATATTCCGTAAAACGAAATATTTAAATGAAAAAGGGTGAATTACAATGAAATTTTTCATCGTTGATGTGTTTACAGAAAGGCCATATAAAAGAAAACAATTAGCGGTATGTATTCCGGAAAAGGAAGTTGATACAGAGAGGATGCAAAAAATTGCAAAGGAAATAAACTTCTCAGAAACAACTTTTAGCCGATTCCTCATAAAGTATCACTCCCTTTAAAACCTTAAAAAGTATATTAGATTATGGATATTAACTTTTTCTTGTTATATATACGAAACAGCCACCAACCTCCATTTAGATTGGCAGCCATTGCTTCTTAATGAATTTAAAGTTTTCATCAATAAGCTCTCTTATCATTTTTCTCAATCATATGATTTAACCATAGATCAAATATTTTAATAATCACACAATTAAAACCGGAATACAACTATTACTGAGCTAGTTAAACCAACCCGAAAAAGTTTGTTATGTACAGTAAAACCAACAAAATTACTGAAAATGCTAATTGAACAATTGTAAAAATAAATTCATTCCTATTTGCTGCATATTTCCACTCCATAGTGGCCCTTGCAGTCTCAGATGCAATAATAAATATAAAGAGAATAAAGTATGTTTCCAAAAACCAAAAATCTCTCGTCATGTTAATAAAAAAACCAAGGATGATCAAAACCATCGTAGTAATTCTAATAATCCAATCAATTTTCCTATGTTGAGCATTCAGATGGTTATATGAAAACGTTGCCTTCTTCTCCACTTTAAGCCACTTTCTCAAAACTACACTAAATGAAAACAATATAAGTCCTACCGTTACTAATATTATAATGAACTTTAACCCGAAGATGGGTTCAACACCGTACATAAGTAACTCTCCTTTTTCCTAATCCTTTAATAGTTGTTGAGGATAAGCTCTTAGGAAAATAATACACCTTTTATACTCTTTCAATAGAAAAAAGTTCCATCTTCTTAACTTTCCATTCATCCGTTAGACGCTATTTAATCATCAAAATGGTAGCATTTTAAAAAATAAAGTAAGGCCTGAACCTTGGTAAATCCAGGCTGAATTAGATAAACCATCTAAAAATAAGTGGTTATTGTTGTTCAATTAGTTTAATAAATTCTTTACTGTCATACTCTATCGCATAATCATAAATAGACATACCATCTGCATCTTCCATAGTTGGATCTGCTCCATAGCTTAGTAGCAATTCTGCCATTTCTATATCCTCATTTAAGAGAGTAATCAGCAGAGGATAAGTATCATACAAGTCGGGAAGATTAGGGTCAGCTCCATGTTCGAGCAGCAGCACTGCTGTTTCGTTGCTACTACTGTGGAGCGCCCATTGCAATGCAGTTGTCCCATCCGCATCCTGTGCTTCTATTTCGGCACCTTCAGCAATCAGTTCTTCAGCCAATCCCACATCATCCATCGCGGCCGCATTCATGAGTGCAGTCGTTTCTTCAACACCTAAAGCCATTTCTGCCATGAAGTTTGACTTTTCAAAGACCTTCATTCCAAGCCAAAGACCAATTGATAGAATCACCCCAGCAGTGAATATGCCAACTAAACTGAACCAGACATTGCGCTTTGATTCCTTTAATTCAACAGTCGAATCAGCAGAGAAAAACATAGATAATTCGTAAATGCGCTTTGGCAAGTGAGGGTGAGTAGAAAGCTTCTCATTTAACCACACAAAAAAGCCGCTTTCCGTTTCCAGCTGTTCCATATAAACCTGTTGATTGACCTTTGGATAAAGCTCTTTTCCGATTGCGAGCATCGTTAATGCATTTTTTGCGGCATCAAATGAATTCACATAATACGCTGCGAAGCGATCACATGTATATTCACATGCTCGTAAATAAGCATTCCCTACAAAAGGAACCCACATAGCAGGCAAAAGGAACATGCTTATGAGGACATGCTTTCTATGTAAATGAGCAAATTCGTGAGCAAGGACAAACAGAACCTCTTTTTCGGCGTTTTTCTTCTCTATCAAGTCAAAAATACCTGAATATAATACAACCATATCTTTCTTAAAAAATCTCGTTGCAAATGCATTTAGCATTCCTTCTGACTCGATGACATAAATATCCGGCATTTTATCTAAATTCATGTCGGTTGCTATCGATTTCGCTTGATGATAAAGCTCAGGAAACTGTCTCTCATTAATTTTCACACCATTTCGGCGTATACCACCCATCGCTATACCATGAAGTAAGACAGATAATCCAAGAAGGACTAAAACGACTGCAATACCAATTATTGAAAAAACCAAAAACAGATAAATTAAAATGCTAAATAATAGAATAAGTGCAAAATAAATCTGTTCCTTTCTGGTGACTAATTGTGTTTGTGTATAATTTTCCATATTTCACTTTTCCTTTCAATATTTTACATACAGGTTGTATTATAAAAGAAATTGGGATAACTGGATAGGAATTTTTTTAAAAGAGATATTTTTTGAATTTTCCAAACATAAAACAAACCCAACCAACCATATAATAATTAGTGTAAGGTAATGGGAGGTGGGACATAATAAGCAGGAAACAGAGAAAATTTCTGTAAATTAAGTCATGCGGCTAGAAATTATCTGAAAATAAGGTTACAATAAATTAAGTGGTATGACATCCCTGAAAATCTTCTGTTCAATCAGAAAAGGAGTTGTCTGAGGAAAAGAAAACTACATATGCTTGAAGGGCATGTTTCTTCAATGAAGCTGTCGGTTGCAGGGTAATTGCCATGGGTTTGAAAAATGGATAGGGAGTGGTTTTTTGAAACCTTCGACTAACCGGATGTTAAACCGTATCAAATCCGTTTATATGTTTATTAGTAAAAACGGAACTGTAACAACTCAGGAGCTTGTAGAGGAATTTGGTATTACTCCTCGAACGATACAACGAGATTTAAATGTCCTGGCCTATAATGAGTTAGTCCAAAGTCCAAGTCGTGGAAAATGGACGATTACACAAAAGAAAGTAAAGATATCATCATGAAAGTGAGATAGTTATAAAAAGCTCCAGCAATTAGCTGGAGCTTTCTTTTATTATTCTACTTCATAATTTTGTATAGAACTTAACTCTTCATCTGTTAGTTCTCTGTATTCACCCAGTTCAAGTGTTTCATCTAAAGGCAGTGGTCCCATTGATAATCTTTTTAAATAAACCACTCGTTTCCCGACTGACTCAAACATTCTTTTCACCTGATGAAATTTCCCTTCAGTAATCGTTAACTCAATATCAGAGGTGATTCCGCTTTTGAGAATTTTTAATTCAGCAGGTTTCGTTTCATAGCCGTCGTCCAATATGACGCCCTTTTTAAATGAAATGATATCCTCTTCTATCACCTCACTATCAATGACAGCAAAATATGTTTTCGGCACATGCTTTTTTGGAGATAACAAACGATGTGATAATTGACCATCATTCGTTAAAAGTAATAGCCCTTCAGTATCCTTATCCAACCGGCCGACTGGAAAAGGCGAAAATACAAGATCATCCATTTCTAAAATATCCAGCACGGTTTCATGCTGTGAGTCCTCAGTTGCTGAAATCACACCCGGCGGCTTATTCATCATTAAATAAATGAATTCTTTATAAACTACCGTTTCACCGTTCACCATCACAGCATCCTCTTCCGGATTCACTTGCTGCTTTGCATCTCTTACTGCTTGACCATTCAGCTTCACAGCACCATTCTTCAACAGCATTTTCACTTCTTTTCGACTTCCATAACCTATATTTGCTAGCATTTTATCAATTCTCATAATTACCTCCTTATTTGAAATGCGAAGGTGGCTTGCTCAGGGCGACAAGCTTAAGGCGCGTAGGAAATGAAGGGGATCTTTCCTTCCATTCCTGTGTGACTTAAGACCTCGAGCCCTAGACACCACCGCTGAAACAATTTATACGACTTGATATTCACAATTCTTATATTTATAAATAGGCGTCTGCCTAAAGCATTTTGCCCAATTTTACATAGTCTAATATCATACTTGCAAGAAAAAAGGAGTTGAGACATTATGTATTATCGTCAACAACCTACTTTCATTCCCGTCCCTGGATTCCCTCCCGGCGGTGGCAGTGGCGGAAGTAGCACAAATAGGAGAATTGAGCGCCTAGAAAACCAAGTACAAAGACTTGAAAGACAATTCGATCGTTTAGAACGTAGATTAGAAAGAGTAGAGCGTCGTCTCGGTATTGGATATAGCACTGAAGGCCGCTAAGGCATAACTAGAGAAGAAGGTCTCCTTAACGGAGACCTTCTTTACTATGCCCGTTTCAACTTTAATTTTCTCAGCAAATTATCTACTCTATCACCAAATAAGAAAAATACAAGTTTAGATTTGTATGCCAGATAGAAGTAAATTCCTGCGCCTGCTGCTGCACAGATAACAACAATGAAAATCGACTGAATATTTGATTCTGGTGATAAGAATAAGGTTATCAGCTTATACATTGCGGCTGTTACTGCCAACATGATTGCTGTGAATATAATGATTAATAAACCTCTTCTAACCACCAAGCGGAATTGATAGCCGGAGAATATTTTAATCACAATCAAATTGATTAGAATTGCTGCCCCGTATCCTAATGCAGTAGCTAAAATGGCCCCTTCTGTTTCCATCCATTTAATGAGCGGAATATTCAATGACAATTTAACTAAGATACCGAAAAGTAAACTCAACATTGTAAATCTCTGTTCATTAATTCCTTGTAAAATGGCTGCAGTGACAGAGTATAAAGCGAATAGCATCGCAACTGGTGCATAGGCCCGCAGCACATCTGCCCCTAACACGTCATATTCATAAAACAATGTGTAAATCGGCTCTGCCAGAAGTGCTAAACCAACAGCAGCTGGCAAAGTTAAAAATAGAACGACTTGAAAGGTTTGATTCAACTGTCTTTTCATACTTAAGCGATCTTCTTCGACAAATGCCTTTGTAATGCTTGGCACAAGTGTCATTGAAAAAGCAATCGCTAACGTGACAGGGATGATGACTAATTTATGGGTTTGGTAATTCAAGATAGATAGTGCTATTTCGGATTCTTCAATAGGGATACCCATTGAATCCATCGCCCGGTTGAAAGTAAGTAAATCAATGAGCTGAAAAAGCGGATTGGCGATACCAACGAGCACAAATGGAATCGAGTAAACAATAATCTCTTTATACATTTCTTTTAAAGAGATATCTATTGTCCCCTTATCCTGCTCTAGCAGCTCATCCATATATGGCTTTCGTTTATACCAATACCAGAATAGGACAAACAAGCTTCCTAACCCGCCAATAAACGCAGCAAAGGTCGCCACACTGACAGCTGTAACTAAGCTTCCATTCATCACATTCATTACGATGAATGCTCCAGCGAGTAAGAACATAATCCGGATAAGTTGTTCAACAACTTGGGAAACTGCCGATGGACCCATTGATTGATGTCCCTGGAAATATCCTCTAATCAAGCTCATAAATGGAATAATAATCAATGCAAAGCTGACCGCTTTTATGACTGTTGCAATATCTTGCAGCTTTTCAGGGTCGTCTACAGAGGTAAAAGCTGCAGCAAGCGTCGTCGCACCTAAATACATAATAAGGAAGCACACGATTCCACTAGCAAGCATAATGATGATCCCTGATTTGAATAGCTTCCTACCTACCGCATATTCCTCGAGGGCATTATATTTGGAAATAAACTTTGATACTGCAAGCGGTACACCCGCTGTCGCAATACTAATAAAAATTGTGTATGGAACGTAGGAATAATTATATAAAATCGTCCCTTCACTTCCAACAATTTGATAAAAAGGAATAACGTAAAATAACCCAAGAAACTTCGAAATAAAGGTACCCAGCGTTAGTATAAAGGTACCACGTAAAAGCTTAGACGACATATAATCCCTTCCTCTTAGCCCAAGCGCCTTCCCAGCCTTGTCAAATTTAAAATATATTAGATTGTTGAACTTTAAAGTTTATTGAATACAACTTTTTATTTTATCATATTTTCCGACAATAACAGACATTAATTTTTAAGCCATACTATAGTAGTTTAACTGTCTTCACGAAGGATTTCCACTTTGAATTCAATACTAAGGTTTGGATATATGAAGAAATGCATTATAATAAGAAAAGCGAAGGCGGCTTGCACAGGGGCTTATGACCTCGTGCCCCTAGCCGCCGCAGCTGGACAGCGCTCTATTAACAAAGCAAGTTAACAACATTTTTCGAATGAATATAAGTTGGTGAAGAAATGAAATATGATGTAATCGTTATTGGCGGCGGCCCTTCAGGCTTAATGGCTGCGATTGGTGCCGCAGAAAAGAAAGCAAAAGTACTTCTTATTGATAAAGGGAATAAACTTGGAAGAAAGCTGGCAATCTCTGGTGGAGGCCGCTGTAATGTGACTAACCGCCTTCCTGTGGATGAAATCATCAAACATATTCCTGGGAATGGCCGCTTTCTTTACAGCGCTTTTTCATTATTTAGTAATGAAGATATAATTAAATTTTTTGAAAAGCTTGGCATCCAATTAAAGGAAGAGGATCATGGCAGGATGTTCCCTGTTACAGATAAAGCCCAATCGGTTGTGGATGCACTGCTATCAAGGTTAGCAGATTTAAATGTGGAAATGATAACCAATTCCCCTGTCAGGGATGTTCATTACAACAATGGCCAAGTGAATTCGGTTGAATTAGCTGATGGCACTTCTTACGAAACAAATGCAGTTGTCATCGCTGTTGGAGGCAAATCTGTTCCTCATACAGGTTCAACAGGAGATGGGTATGCATGGGCGGCAAAAGCAGGTCATACAATTACCGATCTGTTTCCGACAGAAGTTCCGGTAACTTCTGCTGAGCCATTTATAAAAGAAAAAGCATTGCAGGGGCTCTCGCTTAGAGATATCTCACTGAGCGTACTCAACCCGAAAGGCAAACCGCTTATTACTCATCAAATGGATATGATTTTCACCCATATCGGTGTAAGTGGACCAGCCGTATTACGCTGCAGTCAATTTGTCGTAAAAGCGATGAAAAAGTGGAAATTAAAAGAAGTAACAATGAGCATAGATGCTTTACCTGATAAAAAAGAAGAACCGCTTTTCCAAGAAATCATGAAATCAATAAAGGACGAGCCGAAAAAAAGCGTAAAGAACCTTTTAAAGGGCCTCGTTCCGGAACGATACTTACTGTTTTTACTAGATAAAAACGATATAGATTCCACAGCACAAGGCGCTACTATTTCCAACGAGAAAATTAGAGGGCTAACGAAGAGCTTAAAATCATTCCAATTTCAAGTAAACGGCACCCTGCCACTTGATAAAGCCTTCGTCACAGGCGGTGGAGTCTCCGTAAAAGAAATCGAACCGCAAACAATGGCTTCAAAGTTTATGTCGGGTCTTTTCTTCTGTGGAGAAATCCTCGATATCCATGGATATACGGGTGGATACAATATAACGTCTGCACTTGTTACCGGCCGATTAGCGGGAACAAACGCTGCTCTTTAAATAAACTGCGGGGTTGTCCAGATAGTCAGTTTTATTGACTTTTTGGTCAACCCCTTGCTTGTGTTTGGAGAAAAGATATAGAATTTTTTGATAGAAGTAGATTATTTTATATAGGTTTACTATTGATAAAAAATAGTTAACAACAGTAACTCGTTATGCTAAATTAATCTTGAATAAATCATATATTCACAAAGTGGTCAGAACGGATTATGAGTGGGTTTGGCAGATTATTTGATATGAGGCCAGATTATGTGTGCATTCGGCCAGATTACTTAATATTTATCTTGATTATCTGCGAGGTAGTCTTAATGATAGAATAATGAATAAGATATTAGCTGGTTTTCAGTCAATACAGGTCTTCTTTTAACCAATATAAGAGATAATCCTGTGCGTTTTTTTCATTTCCAGCATTCAATTCGGTTATTTTCTTTTAATTTCTCCTCCAAGTGAGCAGTTGATTTTCAATACGAAAGAATAATTATTGGTATTCGCCTTCAATCTACATTCTGGAAAAACCCTCTTTAGTAAAGCACTTAACACTAAAGGACGACACGATTACGCTCGATAGATAATCATTGCAGAAAAACAATAAATTTGTTCATCCTCTTCTTCTTGTATTGCTGCAATATTATACTTAATATCCACTAGTCTTTTCTCTTCTATTTTCTCCAAAAATCGATTCATGGAACGTTCCAAATCCTTTTCATGCTCTTGATCAAATAGCTTCACTTTAATCATATGACTCTGCCTTTCCCTTTTTCTCTTCATTATTGACAGAATAATCTATAAATATTCATTAGTGGTTTGCCCGATACTCTCCGTCTAATTAAATCACATATAAGAAGAAGAAAGGTAGATCCAAAGAATAGTCGTAATCTAAAAGCTTCTTCTTCATAGTAAATAGTTATTCATATATTCAATGACAAAAGCCTAAATAAAATGACTCCGGAACAGAACCGAAGTCATTTATTCTCTCATTATAGGGGATTTTCTTAAAGTTAAAATTGCTTTTCCCCAGACCAATCAAGCATTCCACCAACCATGTTGCGAACTTTATAGCCTTGCTCCTGCATGTAGTGGCAAACTTGCCCGCTGCGGTTGCCTGAGCGGCAGATCATTATGTACTCTTTATCTTTGTCAAACTGATCAAGGTTTTCTGGTATTGTTCCCATTCGAATATGCTTTGCACCAGGAATCATTCCTTGGGATACCTCTTCATCTTCACGTACATCAACTAATTCAAGGTTCTCACCTGCATCTAATTTCTTCTGTAATTCATCGGTAGTTATTTCTTGGATTTCTTCCATGTTTCATCTTCCTTTCTCATGCTCTAATCTTTATTTTAAAAAACATCCTGCGAAAAAGCCAATCGCAGGATGTTTTTCTGTTGCAAAGACTAGGAACAACAGTCCGCTTTCATGTATTAATTAGCAACAATGTTTACTAATTTCCCTGGAACAGCGATGACTTTACGAACTGTTTTTCCGTCGATTTGTTCTTTGATGGTCACATCGTCCATCGCGATTTGCTCTAGTGCATCTTTCTTCGCATCTGCTGGAACCATTAGCTTCGCTTTGACTTTACCATTGATTTGGATGACGATTTCAACAACATCATCAACCATTTTTGCTTCATCAAAAGCCGGCCATGATTCGTATGCCACAGTTCCGCCAGCATATCCTAGCTTTTCCCAAAGTTCTTCTGCTACATGTGGTGCAATTGGTGAAAGCATTTTTACAAAGCCTTCTATATAGCTTTTTGGAAGAGATTCTGCTTTATATGCCTCATTGATGAATACCATCATTTGTGAGATCGCTGTATTGAAGCGCAAGCCTTCAAAGTCTTCGGTCACTTTCTTCACAGTTTGATGATAAACCTTCTCTAGGCTAGATTCTTCAGTCTCAGTAACTTTCCCGCTTAGTTCACCACTCTCTTCAATAAGCAAACGCCAGATGCGGTCCAAGAATCTTCTTGAGCCATCAAGACCATTGACTGACCATGCAATCGATGCATCAAGCGGGCCCATAAACATTTCATAAAGACGAAGTGTATCTGCTCCATGACTTTCAACAACAGCATCAGGATTCACAACATTGCCTTTAGATTTGCTCATTTTTTCATTGTTCTCTCCAAGAATCATTCCTTGGTTAAATAGCTTTTGGAAAGGCTCTTTCGTATGAACCACACCGATATCATAAAGCACTTTATGCCAGAAGCGTGCGTATAGAAGATGAAGAACAGCATGCTCTGCTCCACCGATATAAATATCAACTGGAAGCCATTCTTTAATCTTTTCTGGATCTGCAAGTACGTCGCTATTTTTCGGATCAATATATCTTACGTAATACCAGCAGCTTCCTGCCCATTGCGGCATTGTGTTTGTTTCCCTGCGGCCTTTTTTGCCTGTTTCAGGATCAACAACATTTACCCAATCTTCAATGACGGCAAGTGGCGATTCACCTGTACCGGACGGCTTAATTTCCGTTGTTTTTGGTAAAATCAATGGAAGCTGGTCTTCTGGAACAGCTGACATTGTGCCATCTTCCCAATGAATAATTGGAATCGGCTCGCCCCAATAGCGCTGACGGCTGAACAACCAATCGCGAAGACGGTAAGTAACTTTTTTCGTACCAATTTCTTTCTCTTCAAGCCATGCGATCATTTTTACAATCGCATCTTCTTTATTCATACCATTCAGGAAGTCTGAATTGACATGATCACCATCACCAACATATGCTTCGTTTTCGACATTTCCGCCAGCAACGACTTCTTTAATAGGCAGTTTAAATTCTTGTGCAAATTCATAATCACGTTCGTCATGGGCAGGGACCGCCATAATAGCACCTGTACCATAGCTTGCTAACACATAATCGGCTATCCAGATTGGCATCTTTTCGCCATTAGCTGGGTTGATTGCATAGGCACCAGTGAATACACCTGTTTTTTCTTTAGCTAAGTCTGTTCTTTCTAAATCACTTTTGCTTTTAACTTTTTCAATATAAGCGTCAACTGCCGTTTTTTGCTCGCTTGTTGTAATTTTTTCAACTAACGCATGCTCTGGTGCTATTACAGCGTAAGTTGCACCGAATAATGTATCAGGGCGTGTCGTGAAGACAGTAAATGTGCCTTTGTCACCTTCAATATTGAAAGTAACCTCAGCTCCTTCAGAGCGGCCTATCCAATTGCGCTGCATGTCTTTTAAACTGTCTGGCCAATCTAGTAAATCAAGATCTTCAAGAAGGCGATCAGCATAAGCAGTAATCTTCAGCATCCACTGTCTCATCGGCCTGCGCTCTACTGGGTGACCCCCACGCTCACTTTTCCCGTCAATGACTTCTTCATTAGCAAGTACAGTTCCTAATGCTGGGCACCAGTTAACAGCGACTTCATCAATATAAGCAAGCCCTTTTTCGTACAGCTTCAAGAAAATCCACTGTGTCCATTTGTAATACTCTGGATCTGTTGTATTAACTTCTCGGTCCCAGTCATATGAGAAGCCTAGAGCTTTGATTTGACGACGAAAAGTATCAATATTGTGTTTCGTAAATTCTGCAGGATCGTTACCGGTATCTAATGCATACTGCTCTGCAGGTAAACCGAATGCATCCCAGCCCATTGGATGAAGGACATTATAGCCCTGCATTCTTTTCATACGTGAAAGAATGTCTGTAGCAGTGTAGCCTTCTGGATGTCCTACATGAAGACCAGCACCTGATGGGTATGGAAACATATCAAGTGCATAAAATTTACGCTTTCCTTTTTCTTCACTTGTTTTAAATGTTTTGTTTCCTTCCCAGTAGCTTTGCCACTTTTGTTCAATTTGCTGATGATTAAAGCTCATCTTCATTTCCTCCTAAGATCAGACAACGAATTTTGGCTGCCGATATACATTTTTCAATTTATTAAGTATTATCCGAAAAGCTGAGAAGGCTCGTTCAACCTCGACAGTCAAAGGACGAATCAGACTATGATTTGATCTAATGACTTCGAGAATCCAGCTTCCTCAACTAGACAAAAAAACCCCTCATCCCAAAATAGGGACGAGAGGATTATGTATGACTCCCGCGGTACCACCCACATTAATAGCACTAGGCTATTCGCTTCATTCATCCTTAACGCGGAAAACGGCAAGTATTACTATTCTTCACACTTGCTGCTCAAAGGCGAGTTCATGATGTGCCTGACTGACTTCCACCAACCGTCAGTTCTCTATTGTACAGGCTGCCATTCATTACTATTCCTTATCAATGCAGATACTCAATATATATAATGACATTGTAATCAATTTCCCGACACGTTGCAAGTAGGCCTTTTCGAGTAAAATGTAAGGTTAGTTTATGTGATTACACTATTTAAGGTTCCATATTTTAAGAAAATCACGTATCTCCCTTCCTTATTTTGCCCATAACTATAGTAAAAAATAAGGAAAGGTGAGGAAAATCATGAAGGGCATTTATTTTATCAATGAAAAATGGCAGATGAACGATTACACTACTATCAATGAAAGTACTGACATTCAGAAAGAATCCATTCTTTCATATCTTGAAGCAAACCATATTGAATCAATGAAACTGAATCCTTATCAAATGAATGATTACTACACCATTCCCCATGCATTATTTTACGACTTGAAACAAATAAAGCCACAGCTTGATTGCTTAGTCCTTTACTCTGCCAAAGCGATTGATACATTCATCGCCTCTTATCCTGCAAGGTGGCTTGTGCTAAAAAGCTTTTTCAATGAGGTGATTTTTGTTGATGAAGCTCAGACTGAGCAATGGCAAGATATCAGTTAAGTATAAGAGATCAAATATAATCGCCATGCTGATTTAGGCATGGCGATTAGTTTATGAAGCAACAGTAATTATTTTTTTCTGCTTTAATTTCTTATCATAAATGAGCGTTGTATAGATAGAGACAACTAGCAGAGCAATTAATATCGAGAATAAAACGGATGTCCCATATAAATCAACAAGCACCCCACCAAGCAATGGACCAATCATCCGTCCACCAGTGGCAGTACTATTCACGATTCCCTGATAAAAGCCTTCTCTGCCCTTAGGTGCTAAATCATTGGCGATCGTTGGGACTGCAGGCCAGACTAGCATTTCCCCGATAGTTAAAATAATCATCGCAGCCAGGAATCCAGAAAATGCATCTGCACCACCTGCAACTGCAAATGAGACTGCAAAAATGAGTATGCCAATTGTAATTTGAGTTTTTAAGGATTTCATCCTTTTCACAAGTAAATTAATCAGCGGCTGACCTAAAACAATCAGTGCGCCATTAATCGTCCAAAGCATGCTATATTGTTTCAAAGAAATGCCAATTTCTTGTGTATATGAAGCAATGGTTGACTGCCATTGCACGTAACCGACCCAACAAAGAAGATAGCCGATTAATAATATGAAAAGAGCATAAATCTTAACATTGCCTTTGAATCTGGTGCTCTCTTGTATAACAGATGTCTGTTGAACTTCTTTCGTATCCAAGCCCCGATAACCAAACACAGCGATGAAAAGGAAAATCAAATACATCAATGTATTTGCTATAAAAATTAGTTCGAACGAATAGGAAGCAATAAAACCTGCTAATGCTGCACCGATTGCAACACCTAAATTTGTCGCCACATACATGGCATTAAAGGCTTTTCTTCCCCCTTCTTTCCATACTGAACCTGCCATTGCATACATAGAAGGAAAAACAATTCCAGAGCCGAATCCTAGTATCGTTAAAAAGACAATATATTCAGGCCAACCATGCCAAAAGACCATACCAATTAAAGATACAATCGATATTGCTATTCCGAGCAGAATCGAACGATAACCGCCAATTCGATCAAACAAGGCTCCTCCAATTAAATTCCCTATCACTGTTGCTCCTGCATTCAACATGAGAACAATTCCAGCGACCGACAAAGACTTACCGAGATAATCATGGATAAAGATCGTGTTTAACGGCCACAAAAAAGAAGAGCCGGTTACATTAACCGCCATCCCAATTACTAAAAGCCATAAGGCACGAGGCATGAAAATACCCCCTTTTCTATATTAAAGATTTTATTTTATTTCGAATACCAAAGTAATTTTAGTTCTTTTTCAAAGAACTTGCAATAAGTTTTTTTTGACATTTTCAGACACAAATCCAAAAAGATTAAAGTCGATATTAAGGGGCGGTTTAGTAAGTTTTAATAAGGGTTAAGGGGAATGTAAAAAAGATAGATTATACAAAAAGCCAATATCCCGCAAAAGGACATTGGCTTTCTCTTTAGCTTGATTGTTCAGGTTCTGGGTGGAACTTCGATTTTACTTTTTGCCCACCGGTTTGTTCATATTTTTGTTTAGACAGCTTAATTTCATTATTCTCCTGACCAAATTCAAAATCTTGATTATTTACTCCATTTCTTGTCTTTTGCTCAGGATTATTTTGTTTAGAACGTTTTTTTACCATGGATTATTCACCTCTTAATGTGGAGTGATGATCATTTGATTTTGAAGCTGCTGAAGCTGAAGCCTCATACGGTGTAGCTGCTCTCTTTGCTGGGCATTTGCACTATGTGCAAGGGTCGTTAAATCATTGTAGGCATTCTCTAAATAGGAAAGCGCATCAGCGTATCCACTATCATTGAAATGCTCCTGCATTCTACCGTCCTGATATTGATCCTGAGCAAAGCGAAGTGCATCCTCACATTGCTGCAGAAGGTCATCTACTGAATCACGAGTTGCCATTTTTTCTCCTCCTCTAAAAAGGACTTATGAAGCTTCTTTGCTTCGTAATTAGTTTGCTCTTTCTGGTTTTTTTCTACTATAAGAATTGCTGGCAATTGCATTGGAATCAAGGTTGACTTCGTGATAAGATTGAGTTTGTCATAAGGATTGTAGTGACGAGGAGGAATTAGTTTTGTCTCAAGAAAACCCTTTTCCGTATGCTGCGGATCATAAACGTTATCATACATGGAATTATCACCTGCGGAACCATTTCGGCCATAAAGTATTTAAGGTTGCACTAGATGGCGGATTCGATTGTCCGAATCGTGATGGAACTGTCGCACATGGCGGCTGCACATTTTGCAGTGTCGCAGGCTCAGGTGACTTTGCCGGCAATCGCGCAGAACCGTTGGATGTCCAATTTATAAAAGTTAAAGAAAAAATGCACCATAAATGGAAAGATGGCAAGTATATCGCTTATTTTCAAGCTTTTACAAATACCCATGCACCTGTAGAGGTGCTAAAAGAAATGTACGAACAGGTTCTAGAGCAAGAGGGTGTAGTCGGGCTATCTATCGCAACAAGACCAGACTGCCTGCCTGATGATGTTGTTGAATATTTAGCTGATTTAAACAAGCGCACTTATTTATGGGTTGAGTTAGGCCTGCAAACGGTGCATGAAAGAACCGCTCTACTTATCAATCGTGCCCATGACTTTGATTGCTATGTTGAAGGCGTAAATAAACTGCGTAAACATGGTATTAATGTTTGTTCACATATCATAAACGGTCTCCCTCTAGAAACTTCAAAAATGATGATGGAGACAGCAAAAGAAGTCGCAAAGCTAGATGTGCAGGGTATAAAAATTCACCTACTTCATCTTTTAAAAGGAACACCCATGGTAAAGCAATATGAAAAAGGCTTGCTCGAATTTTTACCTATGGACGAATATATAAATTTAGTATGCGATCAATTAGAGATTTTACCTTCAGAAATGATTATTCATCGCATTACTGGCGACGGCCCAATTGAGAAGATGGTTGGACCTATGTGGAGTGTAAATAAATGGGACGTTTTAAATGGAATCGATGCCGAAATGAAAAGAAGAAATAGTTGGCAAGGAAAGAACGATCATGCACAACCGTTGGAGGTGAGATCATGAGGCTCGAACGAGTTTTGCCCTTTGGAAGAGATCTACTCAAAAAAGCAATTACCCCAGGAGATATCGTGATAGATGGTACGCTTGGAAATGGACATGATACATTATTTCTAGCACAGCTTATTGGATCGACTGGAAGGGTTTATGGGTTTGATATTCAAGAGGCTGCCATTTTAGCCACAAAAGGCCGCCTTGCTGAACACCAACTATCTGATCGAGTAACCTTATTCCATCAAGGGCATGAAACAATCATTGAATGTATCCCGCCCATTCACCATGGAAAAATCACAGGTGCGGTTTTTAATTTAGGATATTTACCCGGCGGCGATAAAGACATTGTTACAAGACCTAACACGACCATTTCAGCGATAGACCAATTACTTGATATCCTTGCTCCTGAAGGCATCATCGTATTGGTTATCTATCATGGTCATCCAGAAGGGGCGGTAGAAAGGGATTACATCCTTCGCTATTTGAAGACTGTTGATCAAAATAGAGCCCATATTTTACAATATCAATTCATTAATCAGATGAATAACCCGCCCTTTATTGTGGCAATAGAAAAAAGATAAAGCGCATTGTTTTAGCGCTTTATCTTTTATGTAAAGGAGAACCGATTCTTTATTGCTCGATACGCGCGCCCATTCATATAGAAAAAGAAGCTCGAGAGTCCCCCTGTTCTAATGATTTTTTTTGCCAGCTTTTTCATCCCATGATGTTGATTGACCTTCTCATCTGATAAATATACTCCTAAAAGTCCACGGTTGATGAGAAGGTGAAACCGTTTATGTGGCAGCTGACTCGTATGTTTATCCGCTTCTGCTACAAAAAAACGAATTCTCTCAAACATCTCTTGTTCATTTTCATAATAGAAACAAAAGTTTAAATCTCCAGCTTCACGATCTTCCTCTTGATCAATTAAGTAATCCAGTAATATGTGAAGACCTTGGATATACGGAAAATAACCCGCACGGATTTTTTCCCCATATATATCTTCAAAATCGGATCTCATTGCATATGAAACAAGGCAAAATATTCCTAATGTAGAGCCTGAACAAGCTGAAAACTCATACCATGCCATCTTTGGAATGTTTTTCTGATTCTCCTCATGCCAACTTTTTAGTCTCGGAACACGTTCTTCCACCATCACATGCTTATGAATCTGCAGATCACAGTAAAACTGACAAAGTTCAATCAAATGCGCTTTAACTCCCTGATAATTCGGTACTTCCTTGAGCACTTCTCTACAAGTAGAGGCTAATTCTTCTAAGTACCCACCATCGTCTTGTTCATTTCTAAACCGATAATAATTTTTCGAATCCGCCATCTCATCAACAGTTAAAGCATCAATCATTGCCTCATGTAATGCCTTAAAATCATTAGGGTCCAGCGATGTGCTCCGGTCACATAAATTATCTAAATAATCACTGATGGTTTGATAGGCGACAATAAACTTGATGACTGGCAAATAAGCCTCTTTTGACAAGAGAGCCATGATAGCTCCCCCTTCACAGTGAAAAGCCTTTTGCTCTATACTATGTAACGCTTGTTTCCGTAGCTCCGAGTCAGGAATCTCATTCGCCCGTTCCTGCCAATAATGAAGCTCCTTATTCACGGCTGGCATAACCTTTCGATAAACATTCACCATCAAACTAATAGGCATAATTGGAACATTCATAAACACCATCCTCTATGAAATGCGAAGGGGGCTTGCTCAGGGGCGACAAGCTTAAGACAAGACAACCGGAAAAGGTAGTCTTTCTTTTTGGTTGGCTTGTCTTAAGACTCGAGCCTCTAGCCCCCGCAGCTGATTTACAGCAATGCGAAGGGGGCACGCTAAGCGCCGACAAGCTTAAGACGGGAAGGAAAAAGAAGGTGATCTATCCTTATAAATTCCTGACTTATGACCTCTTGGGGCTAGCCACCGCAGCTGGACTACTCGATTTGCGAAAGCATAAATTCCGAGTTTTTCACCTAAATCATGTTCCAATATCTCGATTAGAACATAAATCCCGAGTTTTTCACCTGAATCCTGTTCCAATATCTCGATTAGAACATAATTCCCGAGTTTTTCACCTAAATCATGTTCTAATATCGTGATTAGAACATTAATCCTAAGTTTTTCACCTAAATCATGTTCTAATATCTCGATTAGAACATAAATTCCGAGGTTTTCACCTAAATCATGTTCCAATATCGCAATTAGAACATAAATTCCGAGTTTTTCACCTAAATCCTGTTCCAATATCGCAATTAGAACATTAATCCCGAGTTTTTCACCTGAATCCTGTTCCAATATCGCGATTAGAACATAAATTCCGAGTTTTTCACCTAAATCATGTTCCAATATCTCGATTAGAACATTAATCCCGAGTTTTTCACCTGAATCCTGTTCCAATATCTCGATTAGAACATAATTCCCGAGTTTTTCACCTGAATCTTGTTCTAATATCTCGATTAGAACATAATTTCCGAGTTTTCCACCTAAATCCTGTTCCAATATCTCGATTAGAACATTAATCCCAAGTTTTTCACCTGAATCATGTTCCAATATCTCTATTAGAACATAAATCCCGAGTTTTTCACCTGAATCCTGTTCCAATATCTCGATTAGAACATAATTCGCAGGTTTTTCACCTAAATCATGTTCTAATATCGCGATTAGAACATAAATCCCGAGTTTTTCACCTGAATCTTGTTCCAATATCGCGATTAGAACATAAATCCCGAGTTTTTCACCTAAATCATGTTCTAATATCTCGATTAGAACATAAATTCCGAGTTTTTCACCTAAATCATGTTCCAATATCTCGATTAGAACATAATTCCCCAGTTTTTCACCTAAATCATGTTCTAATATCTCGATTAGAACATAAATTCCGAGTTTTTCACCTAAATCATGTTCCAATATCGCAATTAGAACATAAATTCCGAGTTTTTCACCTAAATCATGTTCCAATATCGCAATTAGAACATAAATTCCGAGTTTTTCACCTAAATCCTGTTCCAATATCGCGATTAGAACATAAATCCCGAGTTTTTCACCTAAATCATGTTCTAATATCGTGATTAGAACATTAATCCTAAGTTTTTCCACCTGAATCCTGTTCCAATATCGCGATTAGAACATAAATTCCAAGTTTTTCACCTGAATCCTGTTCCAATATCTCGATTAGAACATAAATTCCGAGGTTTTCACTTGAACTATGTTCCCTAAAAGAAACAACCCATAAAGTTAGCTTGCTCTATTCCTCTTCAATCTACACTGCAAAGAGACCAATCACACTAAATACCCAATCGCTTTCAGTTGACTCATAACAAAGTCCTTTGCATAGTCATAGACATCTTCTCTCTCAGGCTCATTAAATATTTCATGATAGCAATTAGGCCATTCTTTGAAGCGCTTTTCGGAAAATGGCGCTTGATTGAACCAGGTTTTCACAGGTACTTTATTTACGATTTTATCGTCACCGCCTTGCATCACTAACAAGGGTACATCCTGAACCTTATCTATTTGCTCTAAAGCATCTTTCATTGCTTTTGCTAACTCACGATACCATCTAACAGAAACTTTTGTGATGTATAATGTATCATTCAAGTCCGCGTCTCTCACATCTGGATTACGTGTTGCCATTTCAACAGTTAAACCGGAGTTTAATCTTAAAGAAGGAGTGATAACGTTGAGGCCATATGAAAGAATATTTAATGGCTTTGCTGGTACCTTTACCAGTCCCAGACAAGGAGATGATAATATTACACCAGCAAGCTTCAATCTTTCTTCTTGTAAGAGCCGAATAGATATGAGTCCTCCCATACTATGTCCGAGAAGAAAAACAGGCAAATCAAATTCATATGCTGCTTGAATCCAATCTTTGACTTCCACTAAATATTCATTAAAGGAATCAATATGACCTCTGTTAGAACGTGTGGTCATTCCTTGCCCAGGAAGATCTCCCATAATGACATGAAACCCGGATAATCGCCACATTTCTATCAGCCAGCCATATCTTCCATGATGTTCCATTGCACCATGAACCATGACTATGACCGCCTTTGCCTCTCCTTCAGCTTCCCACTTCCACATAGACCTTCCTCCTAAAACTGTTCTGTTTCGTACATGATTGTTATTTTATATTATATCCTACATACGAAAATTCTTCATATGTAATGCAATTAAATTACACAAAATCTCATTACTTAAACTGCCTATGGTAAAATCGAATTATGTAAATTATTGAAGGAGTTTGATAATATGATCTATCCATTTAAAGATAAACAACCAAAAATCGCAGAAAGTGCGTTTATTGCCGACTATGCAACAGTGACTGGAGAGGTTGAAATCGGAGAAGAGTCCAGCGTATGGTACAACACTGTCATCCGTGGCGATGTTGCCCCAACCTATATAGGTAAAAAAGTGAATATCCAAGATAATTCTGTATTACATCAAAGTCCAAATAATCCACTTATTCTAGAGGATGAAGTAACCGTAGGCCATCAAGTCATTCTGCATAGCTGTGTCATTCGAAAAAAAGCTTTGATTGGAATGGGCTCTATTATTCTTGACCAAGCAGAAATTGGCGAAGGCGCATTTATTGGTGCTGGTAGCCTTGTCCCGCAAGGAAAAAAAATCCCTCCGAATACCCTTGCCTTTGGTCGTCCTGCTAAAGTGGTGCGTGAATTGAACGAAGAAGATATTAAAGATATGGAGCGCATCGTTCGCGAGTACGCTGAAAAAGGTCAATATTATAAATCTGTTCAGCAAGAGTCAAAATAAGACTCACTTTTCACTTATATAATTCCAAATTGAGCCGATATAAAACATGAAATTAAACAATAGGTGGTGCAAGCATTGTTTTTACTCTATATTGCCCTGTTCCTACTCGTTGCCGTTTTGATTATGACAAAAATGAAAAAAAGTGCGGCTTTGTTATTCATCACATTGTTTTTTGTCATCATCGGCTCATTCCTTTCCGGTAGAATTCCAGTTGCGATGGCTATGGAAAATCTAAAGGATTGGTTTAATAAGGAAAATGAATCTCAAATGGCTGATTCAGACAATGAAGAAATCTTTATCGTGAAAATACAAGATAAAGTGTTAATAGATACTCCATCCATCCCTCAATTTCCCGAACTGCCAAGAGGCTGTGAAGTAACCAGTTTAGCCATGCTGCTTCAGCATGCAGGAGTAGACGTGGATAAAATGACTTTGGCTAAAGAAGTTAGGAAAAATGATGAACCGTATAAACAAAAGGACGGTAAAATCTATTATGGGCATCCTAATGATGGATTTGTTGGGGATATGTATACATATGAAAAAAGAGGGCTCGGAGTATACCATGCGCCAATAAAGGAATTAGCGGAACAGTACCTGCCTGGTAATATCCTGGATATAACCGGTTCAGATTTTTCCTCCATCAAAACACATCTGTCAGATGATCGACCGGTATGGGTAATTACCAATACAACTTATAAAAAACTGCCATCGGCTTCTTTTCAAACATGGCAGACATCTAGCGGAGAAATAGATATTACTTATAAAGAGCATTCCGTTCTGGTCACAGGCTATAACGAGGATTACGTCTTTTTCAATGATCCTTATACAGGCCAAAAAAATACAAAAGCGCCAATTAAGGATTTCGAGGCTGCTTGGGTACAGATGGGCCAGCAAGCTATAACTTACTTAAAATAAAATTCTTCTTGCTATTAAGGATAATTAACTACTCATACAAAAAAGACAGAAGGAATATTCCTCTGTCTTTTTTGTCTCTTATTAGCCTTTTTGCGGCTCAAGATTCTTCGCTTTAATAAATTCGTTTTCAAAAGAATATTTCTTTTCCACAAATACATTATGCCAAACCATGAACATTAATACTGTCCAGATTTTACGGCTATAATCGCCTTTATCTTGGCAATGATCTTCAAGCAGCTTTAACACATAATCTTTATTGATTAAATGCTCCGTGTTGCTTTCACGAATAATCGTTTTTGCCCAGTCGTTCATTTCATCTTTTAACCAATGGCGGATTGGCACTGGGAAGCCCAATTTTTTTCTATCGAGCACATGGCTTGGGACAATGCCTTCAGCCGCTTTTCGCAACACATATTTTGTTGTCCCATTCGCAGTTTTTAAGCTTGTTGGGACATTTGCAGCGACATCAAATACTTCCTTATCAAGGAATGGAACCCGCAGCTCAAGCGATTGAGCCATTGTCATTTTGTCAGCTTTAAGAAGAATATCTCCACGCATCCAAGTATGGATATCAATAAACTGCATTTGGTCTACTGGATCATAGCCTTTACTTTCCGCATACAAAGGTTTTGTTATATCACGATAATCCAGACCTTCATTGTAAACATGAAGTAGTTTGCGTTTTTCTTCCTCAAGGAACATTTTTGCATTACCGATATAGCGTTCTTCCATTGGAGTCACACCACGTTCGATAAAGCTCTTTCCTTTCATTCCTTCAGGCATAATATTCGCAACTGCTTTAAGCAGAGATTTTCCTGCTTTAGGAATTTTATTAAACATTTCAAGATCTTGCGGTTCACGATAAATATTATATCCACCGAATAATTCATCCGCACCTTCACCTGAAAGAACAACTGTCACATGCTTACGCGCTTCTCTTGCTACGAAATACAGCGGTACGCAGGCAGGATCTGCTAACGGGTCATCCATATGCCACATAATCTTTGGCACTTCATTCATATATTCTTCAGGAGTGATAATATAGCTGATATTTTCAACGCCTAATTTTTCTGCTGTTTCCTTTGCTACATCCACTTCACTAAAACCATTTCTTTCAAATCCGACAGAGAAAGTTTTAATTGAAGGATGGAACTGTTTAGCGATTGAAGCGATAATGGAAGAATCAATTCCGCCTGAAAGAAAAGAACCTACTGGCACATCACTGCGCATATGCACTTTTACAGAATCAATCAGCACATCTTGAATTTCTTTAATATAATCAGATTCAGATCTTTGGATTGGATGGAAAGCCGCTTTCCAATAGCGCTTGATTTCCATTTTTCCGCCAATTTTCTTTGTGAAATAATGTCCAGGCTCTAATTTATGAATTCCTTCAGACATTGTTAGCGGTTCAGGTACAAATTGATAGGTCATATAATGCTGCAAAGCTTCATAATTGATTACATCGTTCTTCAGAGCAAGTAAAATACTTTTCTTTTCTGAAGCAAAGAATGTTTTTTCACCATCGTCAAAATAGAAAAATGGCTTAATTCCGAATGGATCTCTTGCTCCGTATAATGTTTCCTCCTGTTTATCCCAAATAACAAAAGAGAACATCCCGCGAAGCTTCTCAACCGCTTTTTCTTTGTATTGGCTAAACATTGCAATAATGACTTCTGTATCGGAGCTTGTTTCAAAAGTTAAGCCTTTTTCCAGCAGTTCTTCACGAAGTTCAACATAGTTATATACCTCACCATTAAAAATGATCCAATAACGTTCATTTTCATAGGTTAATGGCTGATGGCCGCTCTCAATATCAATAATACTTAAGCGGCGAAAACCAAATTGTATATGATCATCAAAATAATAACCGGCATCATCCGGTCCTCTATGTGTGATGATATCATTCATATTTTTAAATTGCTGCTTTACATCTTCACGATAATTCTGTGCTTTTTCATGTACACAACCAATAAATCCACACATTATGTACGTCACCTTCTTCATCTTATTCTTTTACCGTATTTCATCATAGCTCTATTCTTCAAAAACATCTAGAGGTTTCTTACTACTGTAAAAAACACTTAATAATATTACCATTATTCCATAAAAGATGGTACAAAGATATAAAAAAACAGGGGAAAATAAAGGAACTGATACTTTCAGTTTTGTCTTAACTATTGGAAAATAAACTTTTTTTCCTCCCCTTTAACATAAGACGAAATAAAAAATGCGGAAGTTACATTTAACTGCAACTTCCGCATTTGCCATACATAAAAATATTATTTTAACGCTTCTGTACGGATTGCTTCTGCTTTATCTGTACGTTCCCAAGGAAGATCCACATCTGTACGGCCGAAATGTCCGTAAGCAGCTGTTTGTTTATAAATTGGGCGACGAAGATCAAGCATTTTTATGATGCCAGCTGGACGTAAATCGAAGTTATTTCTCACTACATCAACTAGTACATCTTCATTCACTATACCAGTACCAAACGTATCAACTGAAATAGATACCGGCTGCGCTACACCAATTGCATAAGCAAGCTGAACTTCTACCTTGTCAGCTAATCCGGCAGCAACGATGTTTTTCGCTACATAACGAGCAGCATAAGCAGCTGAACGGTCTACTTTGGTAGGATCCTTACCAGAGAATGCGCCCCCGCCATGGCGAGCATAACCGCCATAAGTATCAACGATGATCTTACGGCCAGTTAAACCAGCATCTCCTTGAGGTCCGCCGATAACGAAACGGCCCGTCGGATTGATGAAATACTTAGTATTTTCATCAATTAATTCCTTAGGAACTACTGGATTGATCACATACTCTTTAAGATTACGTTGAATTTGCTCTAAGCTGATTTCTGGATGATGTTGAGTAGAAATAACAATTGTATCAATACGTACAGGCTTGTCATTTTCATCATACTCGACAGTCACTTGTGTCTTTCCATCCGGGCGAAGATAAGGAAGAATTTCTTCTTTACGTACTTCAGTTAAACGACGGGAAATTTTATGAGCTAATGCAATTGGAAGAGGCATAAGCTCTTTCGTTTCATTGCATGCAAACCCAAACATTAACCCTTGGTCTCCAGCACCAATCGCTTCGATTTCAGCATCGCTCATATGACCCTCACGAGCTTCAAGCGCTTGGTCAACACCCATTGCAATGTCAGCTGACTGCTCATCAATGGAAGTTAATACAGCACATGTTTCAGCATCGAAACCATACTTAGCACGTGTATAACCAATTTCCTTCACAGTTTCACGAACGATTTTTGGAATGTCTACATATGTGGAAGTAGTAATTTCCCCCGCCACAAGAACAAGACCTGTTGTTACAGATGTTTCTGCAGCAACACGCGCATTCGCATCTTTAGATAAGATAGCATCTAAGATCGCATCAGAGATTTGGTCACAGATTTTATCCGGATGACCTTCAGTCACTGATTCAGAAGTAAACAATCTACGTTTTGTTGACATCTGACTTCCTCCTTATTTATCGAGTAAACAAGACTAAGAAAACTTTCTAAGTCTTAAATTTTTTTTGATACGGAACTCATTCCCTTAGTAGTATGATATAAACATGATCATTTATGAAGAAGATATGTGATTGATTTTTAATTCCCCAATAACCTATGCGCAAAGTTGGTATATTGGGAATGACCCATCATATTCTTCCATGCCTCATAAATAGAACATTCCAAAAGCCGCTCATCTCATTTACAATTCACTTTTTTTGTCTTAAGCCTAAGACATGAAAAAAAACCTTCCCCATTAGTGAAAAGGTTGAAAGCAAACTGATTCGCGCCTTTCACTCTTATCGATCAAGGAATCATTGTTTATCCTTGCTTCAGGTTAGCACCTTTGCACATAAAATGAAGTTGGCAGGTTGCTGGGTTTCATAGGGCCTGTCCCTCCACCAGCTCGGGATAAGAGAGTATCCGTTCAAGGATTTATCATAACTTACAGAAAGGCTCTAGTCAATTATTTTTCATTATTTAAATAGGTGTAACAGAAATTGTTAATGAATTGCCTCTTTCCACTTTATTTATAACCAAATCTAGAAACATAACCATTTATTGTCCGATATCATAGAATATTCTTCCATAAAAAAAAATCATTTCCTTATATATAACAAAATTACAACAAAATAATGAATCAGCCATTTTGAAAAAGTTCAACCTAAAAAAAGGAATATTTTTTGAATTTGTGACAATTTCATGATTTATGAAAAATCCGCGAAATAGTATAGACTATATAATTTAATGTGTTATACTATTTTTGAAGATAAAACACATTCGAATTTTGAGATATAATTTCTTTTAAAAATAATTCTGAATAAAGGAAGGTATTCATCAGATGAATTCTGTATCGATAACTGAGTTAAATGATCTACTAAAAGGCGACAACATCCAAGTTCAATTATCTGTTCCTCAGCTTGTGGAAAAAGTATTAAACCGTAATGAGGGAGTACTTACTTCAACTGGTGCAGTTCGTGCCACTACTGGAAAATATACTGGCCGTTCACCTAAAGATAAATATA
This sequence comes from Cytobacillus purgationiresistens, assembly GCF_030813235.1. Classification (GTDB taxonomy): domain Bacteria; phylum Bacillota; class Bacilli; order Bacillales; family Cytobacillaceae; genus Cytobacillus; species Cytobacillus purgationiresistens. The sequence continues at coordinate 81,968 of NZ_JAUSUB010000021.1, forward strand.
TCGTTGAAGAAGCTAGCTCTAAAGATAAAATTGACTGGGGAAGTGTCAATCAGCCAATTTCAGAAGAATCCTTCAATAACCTTTACAATAAAGTCATTAGTTTCTTAAAAGATCAAAACGAATTATTCGTTTTCAAAGGATTTGCAGGTGCTGATAAAAAACACCGTATGCCGATTCAAGTAATTAATGAATATGCATGGCATAACCTTTTTGCTCATCAATTATTTATTCGTCCCGCAGAAGACGAGTTGATTGATCATGAAGCAGAATTTACAGTTATCTCTGCACCAAACTTTAAAGCAGATCCTGCAGTAGATGGAACAAAGTCTGAAACTTTCATCATCGTATCTTTCGAACGTCGTATTGTTTTAATCGGCGGAACTGAATATGCTGGTGAAATGAAGAAATCCATCTTCTCAGTTATGAACTATATGTTACCACAAAACAGCATTTTGCCAATGCATTGTTCAGCAAACGTTGGCCGTGAAGGCGATGTTGCTTTATTTTTTGGTTTGTCTGGAACTGGTAAAACAACATTATCAGCTGACTCCAACCGCCGCTTAATTGGTGATGACGAGCATGGCTGGTCTCCAAATGGTGTATTCAATATCGAGGGCGGCTGCTATGCTAAATGTATTAACCTAACTCGTGAGAAAGAACCACAAATCTTCGATGCGATTCGTTTCGGAGCAGTTCTTGAAAATGTTGTATTAAATAATGAGACACGTGTTGCTGACTATGATGATAGCACTTTAACTGAAAATACTCGTGCTGCTTATCAGCTTCAAGCAATTGACAATATCGTTGAACCAAGCATTGCTGGTCATCCGAATACGATTGTCTTCTTAACTGCTGATGCATCTGGCGTACTGCCTCCAATCTCTAAATTAACAAAAGAACAAGCTATGTATCACTTCTTAAGCGGATATACATCTAAGCTTGCTGGAACAGAGCGTGGAATCACTTCACCTCAAGCCACATTCTCAACTTGCTTCGGCTCACCATTCTTGCCGCTTCCTGCACAAGAATATGCTGAAATGCTCGGAAAGAAAATCGACGAGCACAATGCAAAAGTCTTCCTAGTTAACACTGGATGGACTGGTGGAGAATATGGAGTAGGCAGCCGTATGAAGCTGGCTTATACTCGTGCAATGGTTGAAGCAGCATTAGAAGGCGAATTAAACCATGTAGAGACAACAAAGGATCAAATCTTTGGTCTCGATATTCCTCAACATGTTACTGGTGTACCTGATGAGGTTCTTCTACCTAACAAAACTTGGGCAGACCAAGCTTCTTATGAAGCAAAAGCAAAAGAACTTGCTGCTCAATTCCGTGAAAACTTCAAGAAGTTTGGTAACATCTCTTCAGATATCGAAGAAAAAGGCGGACCAATCGCATAATTTCATACAAAAAGGACGATGTTCAATGAACATCGTCCTTTCTTTTACTTAATTTGATGATTTCAACGAAACCAGCTGATACTTAATTGTAGTCAGGTTACTTTCCATCTCTACTTTTCTAATAACCGCTGTTCCACTTAATTCCCCATCCAATGTCTTTTTCACTTCAACAGGAATATCGAGCGGATATAAACGATATCCCTCTTTTGTTAAGGAAAAATAATTTTCATCTAGACGCACTTCTCTGCCTTTCGTTACAATCATCGTATTTAACTCTAATGGCATCCCCATAATTATCTAGCCTCACTTTGTCTTTATGGTATTATTTTATATCAGATTTACAGACAGATAAAGCATTCTCTATCATAAAACGCTATATGCTTATCCTGGATTGTTCCTTCATCCACATGGTCAAATCCACTACAATTTTCCGATTCTTGTTAGGTGGAAAATAATGGGTTAATTCGCGAAAATACCAAGTTTCCACATTTTTATTAAGCTCCTTCAACCGATTCTCAAGCCTATGGGCGTGTTCAACGGATACATTATGATCCTTCTCGCCATGGATAATAAGAACATTGGCTTGTAACTTTTCCAACTCAAAAAGAGGCGTGCGATACTCATATCGTTCAGGGTACTTATTAGGCGTACCCCCAATCACCCTTTTCATCATTCTCCGTAAATCCTTTCGTTCTTCATAAGTAAGAAACATATCACTCACCCCACCCCAAGTCACTACTGATGCAACTTCAGGCTGATGGATAGCTGTGAGAAGCGCCATTACACCACCTCTTGAAAAACCAAAAATATGTACTTTCTTCACTCTAGCATGTGTTTGCAGTAAACGAAAGGCAGCAAAAGCATCTTCCCTATCCTCACCAGCGAAGTCCTCGTTGCCTTCCCCACCTTGGTTACCTTGATAAAAGGGCGCGAAGACAATAAATCCTTGAGAAGCAAATTGAACAATTCTACCTGGCCTTACTTTGCCTACATTTTTTATTCCTCCACGTAAATATAAAAAGCCGTCATAATTCTCAACATCTTTTGGTTCAGCTAGCAAACCTTTGACCTTCAAGCCTCCAGCCATGTAAGTAACAAGCGATAATTCTATGTCTGGATGAGGAGAAGGAAACCTCCATTTGTTTATGATCTTTGTCAAAGATATCCCCCCTTAATTTTTAAATAGGAAAAGCACAAATCGATTGCATGGTTTTGAAACAGGAAAAGTGAAGTTCTATCTTAAAAGACAAACGGTGGTTTATTCGTTACAAAGACCCCCTCCTCACTTTTACTTTTCCCTGCAAAAGATGTCTTTCCTTATTTGTCCATTCCCTTTATGTATGCCAATATATCCACTATTAAAGTGTGAAAAAGATTTAAATAGGCACTCACACATTTTTGTCACGTTCATACGATATTTTAGGCTTTTAAAACAGATGCTTTTATTTGGGAGGTTCAAAAATAATGAAAAAGTGGTTGAAAATTAGTTTTTCCCTATTCCTTATTACCATTCTCATCATTCCACTCGCTGCATGCGGCAAGGATGAAGTGACGAAGGTGCGGATCGGCGAAGTAACTCGCTCTATATTCTATGCTCCTCAATATGTTGCCATAGAAAAAGGTTTTTTTGAAGAGGAAGGACTCGACGTTCAGTTAACGACAACCGCTGGTGGTGATAAAACAATGACAGCGTTGCTTTCTGATGGCATTGATGTGGCTCTTGTCGGCTCTGAGACCTCCATTTATGTGTCCGCACAGGGTGCAAATGATCCAGTTATTAACTTCGCACAGCTTACTCAAACAGACGGAACTTTCTTAGTCGCACGTGAAAAGATTGATAATTTCTCATGGGATCTTTTAAAAGATAGCACTTTCCTCGGTCAGAGAAAAGGCGGTATGCCGCAAATGGCCGGTGAATTCGCATTAAAGAAACATGGCATTGATCCGCAAAAAGATTTAAATCTTATTCAAAATGTTGATTTCGCTAATATTGCACCAGCATTTTCATCAGGTACAGGTGAATTTGTGCAATTATTTGAACCAACAGCAAGTGTTTTTGAAAAAGAAGGAATCGGTCATATCGTTGCTTCTTTCGGCGTTGAATCAGGTCACTTGCCGTATACGTCATTCATGACAAAAGAAAGCTTTATTAAAGACAATTCGGATACGGTTGAGAAGTTTACAAGAGCCATTTATAAAGCTCAACAGTGGGTCGATTCCCATACTGCAAAAGAAACAGCAGATGTCATCAAGGGCTATTTCGATAATACGGATTTGGATATCATCGAAATGTCGGTTGAACGGTATAAAAATCAAGACTCCTTTGCAACAGATCCGATATTGGATCAAGAGGAATGGGATAATCTGCAAAATATTATGGATGAAGCCGGAGAATTACCACAACGTGCAGACTATGATTCCTTAGTAAATACGTCTATCGCTAAAAAAGTAATGGAAGAGTAAAGGTAGAAAACGGCAGACCATTTAGCCACTTAGATCTATTTTTTCCATTCTTATGGGTGGCTTTTAATGAAAAGAGGAGACCGAAATATGGAATTCTTAAAAATTGATGATATTCATCATACTTATTTTACAAAAACCAGTGCAGTTACGGCCCTCTCCGATGTTTCACTTGATGTGGCTGAAGGAGAATTCGTTTCTTTCCTAGGGCCAAGCGGTTGCGGTAAAACCACATTGCTTTCCATCATCGCTGGGTTAATCAAGCCAACAGAAGGCTTGGTTGAACTAGAAGGTAAAAAGGTTGGAACAAAGGATAATGAAATTGGCTATATGCTTCAACAAGACTATTTATTTCCATGGAAGACAATTGAAGAAAATATACTTCTCGGTCTTAAAATTAGCGGCAGCCTTGAAAAGGATAAGATACAATACGCACATGATTTATTAGAAAAAATGGGATTACAGAGCGTTGAACCCCTTTATCCGAAACAGCTTTCCGGGGGGATGAGACAAAGAGTAGCGCTCGTGCGTACTCTTGCTACTGAGCCAAAGCTTCTCATGCTTGATGAGCCCTTCTCGGCGCTTGATTACCAAACAAAGCTAAACTTGGAAAATCTCGTTTCCAATACCTTAAAATCTTTTGGCAAAACTGCCATCCTTGTCACCCATGATATTGGGGAAGCAATCGCAATGAGCGACCGGGTTTATTTATTCTCTCCCGGCCCAGGACACATACACAAAATGTTCCATATCCCAAAAGAATTAAGAGACCTTACCCCATTTCATACTAGAAATCACGAGGCTTACACAGACATTTTCCAATCCATCTGGAAGGAGTTGGAATCCATTGAGCCTGAAGACAAATACTGAACTCCTTCATCAACAATTTATCCACTCATTAAACCGAGAGAAAAGATGGGTGAGGTTCTACCAATTTTTAATCTTCATCGTCATATTTGCCGGCTGGGAAATAGCAAGCAGACTGCAATGGATAGATCCTCTAATATTTAGTGCACCCTCAAAGGTATGGAATCTATTGATCGTTAAAATTCAAGATGGTTCCCTATGGCTAGATTTAAGCTTTACCTTATCAGAAACTGTATTAGGGTTTATATTAGGGACTTTGTTAGGAACGCTTTTGGCCGCATTGCTCTGGTGGTCACCATTCCTCTCAAAAATACTTGATCCTTACTTAGTTATTCTGAACTCAATGCCTAAGGTTGCCCTTGGCCCGATTCTAATTGTTGCTCTCGGTCCCAGCTTCACATCGATTGTGGCAATGGGTGCCATCATATCCGTAATAATTACCACCATCGTCGTCTATACATCATTCAGAGAAGTAGACCCGAATTATATAAAAGTCCTGCAAACCTTTGGCGGCACAAGATATCAAATATTCAAAGAAGCCATCCTGCCCTCGTCCTTCCCTGTCATCATTTCTACTTTAAAAGTAAATGTAGGGTTATCATGGGTAGGTGTCATTGTCGGAGAATTCCTCGTAGCCTCTAAAGGCCTCGGCTACATGATTATATATGGCTTCCAAGTATTTAATTTCACCCTAGTCATGCTTTCCCTGCTCATCATCGCTGTCCTCGCAACGATCATGTATCAAGTAGTCGAGTTGATTGAGAAAAAATTAATAAAAAATAACTAATCGTGTATGTGGAGCTGATTGTTTTTAGGGCAACATTTTGAAAATGATGAGTTGAGTTTATGTTGGTTATTTTCGAGTTATTTGTGAAGAGGTTTTGGTTTAGAGGCCAACAATGTGATGCGAGGAAAATTTTTTCGCTAATTTTCTTTTTTAAGCTAAAAATCGTCTTTCTGCGATGAGATTTTTACTCAATATTTAGTCTACAAACCGACAATGGTGATGTGATGTGACGATACTATATCGACGACTTTTTGAATATATCAGCGATAATCTCATTTTATCGCCGATTTTTTTGTTTTATCGTCGATTTTTTCATTTTATCGCCCAATTTTATTTTCAAGCTGAATATCGTCTTTCTCAATGAGATTTTTACTCAATATTTAGTCTGCAAACCGACAATGGTGATGTGATGTGACGATACTATATCGACGACTTTTTGAATATATCAGCAATAATCTTGTTTTATCGACGTTTTTTCTTGGTTTATCGTCGATTTTTTCATTTTATCGCCCAATTTTTTTTTTCAAGCTGAATATCGTCTTTCAGCAATGAGATTTTTTTTCAATTTTTAAGCTAAATACACATAAAGGTGATGTGACGATACTATATCGACGACTTTTTGAATATATCAGCGATAATCTCATTTTATCGTCGATTTTTTCATTTTATCGCCCAATTTTTTTTCAAGCTGAAAATCGTCTTTCGCAATGAGATTTTTTTTTCAATTTTTAAGCTAAAAACACATAAAGGTGATGTGACGATACTATTTCGACGACTTTTTGAATATATCAGCGATAATCTCATTTTATCGCCGATTTTTTTGGTTTATCGTCGATTTTTTCATTTTATATCCCAATTTTATTTTCAAGCTGAAAATCGTCTTTCAGCAATGAGATTTTTTTTCGATTTTTAAGCTAAAAACACATAAAGGTGATGTGACGAAACTATTTCGACGATTTTTTGAATATATCAGCAATAATCTCATTTTATCGCCGATTTTTTTGGTTTATCGTCGATTTTTTCATTTTATCGCCCAATTTTATTTTCAAGCTGAAAATCGTCTTTCAGCAATGAGATTTTTTTTCGATTTTTAAGTTAAATACACATAAAGGTGATGTGACGATACTATATCGACGATTTTTTGAATATATCAGCGATAATCTCATTTTATCGCCGTTTTTTTTTTAGCTGAAATATCGCCTTCCGGTACGGAGAAATCTCATTAAAAAAGCAGAGCCAGTCGCTATATGCGATTGAGTCTGCCAGTTTTCAATTATGCTGCTTATTCTCATTTTGTATAAATCGTTGAACACTTTTCTCAACAACCTTATCTTTCATGATAAAGCTATATTCATCTTTAAAGCGTTCCGACAAAAGGTCCCCTTTAATTAAAACAGGTCCCGTGGTTTCAAAGTAATGGTTTCTGGTTTCTATCCTACTCACTTCACCTGCATAAATGGCTTTTACGAATCGATCTGCTTCTTTAGATACTTCGTACTCGCCAAGCCATTCCAATCGGTTGAGCAGGGCACCAGTTTCCTCTAATACTTCCCGTGCAGCTGCTTGCTCTAATGTTTCACCAGGTTCAAGCTTCCCCCCCGGAAATTCAAGTCCCCGTTTTTTATGATTGGTTAATAGCCAATGTTTTTCCGTTCTGCATATGACAAGAACATGCTTAGGCTCCATCTTAAATATATCTTTTTCAAAAGATAGTCGGACAATCGCTCCGTTCTCATCCATAAAAGTTTCCATCATTATCCTCGCTCATTGATCCTTCGTTTTTTTCTCATTATATATCGTTTATCTGCGAAAACCAATGAATATCAATAGCCTTTTAATTTTCTGTTGGCAAAATGCCCATACTTTCGATATGCTGTTTCGCTTCTTGGTCACCTAGACGATGGATGACGCTATAGACCTTGGATAGACCATCATCATATTTATCATTTTGTCTGTCAAAATGGTACTGCAAATAAGGAACATGGGCTCTGAAGAAGCTTTCCCATTCTGTTGAATAATTTTGATCAAATATCTCTCTCAATTCAATAATCTCATCGTCTGTTGCGTCAATTTTGAAATCCCATGAAGAAGAAGTGGAGCTTTGTGAAATCTCTCCATCAGCAATTGCGATATAATATGTTTTTTTCTCAGCCATATTTGTCATCCCCTTTATACTTCTTAAGTATCGTTTCCCACATTTTTAAGTAATTTATACGAAATCACGATCAATAAAATTAAGTTTACATATACTATCGTTAAATTAAGTGCTTAAAGAAATTTGAAAGGAGCTAGAGAGATATTATGAAAATTATTGATGAACTTTATGATTATTACCGCAACAAACTAACTGGAGACGAAGAAGATATAGATATGCTTGCCTTTGCATTTTTAGAGGAAATGAGCAGAGAAGATCTTCTAGAGTTAATCAATGAACTTGATAATCAAGAGCTAAATAATTTAATGGGGATTTATTTAATTGAAACACTTAAAGGGAAATTTGCTAGTGCTGAATTTACACAAGGACAAAATTATCACTAAGAAAAGCTGCAGAGACTCTCTTTTTCAATGATACATAAACTTTAGAGCCTTCTCTGTTTAAAAATGCCATGTCACAATCCATCATCCATCATTTTATTATTAAAAAATGCGTCCTTATTAGATTGGGACGTATTCTTGCAATGATTGAACTATTTAGAAAAAGAGTGGGATGGGATATCCGAAGGTTACCGCTCGCTTTCCGCGGGGAGAGCGTCGCTAATTCCTGTAGGGTCACGCCAATCTCGCTTCTCAAATCCACTGAAGTTTGTTTATTTTTACTTTTGTCGACATAATAAAATGCGTCCCTTTTAGATTGGGACGCATTTTATTGCCATTTTATTAATCCAAGAATGCCTTAAACATCCAAGTATGTTTTTTCAGGCTTTGTTTGACAGCAATAAGCATGTCTCCAGTTCCTTCATCGTTCGCCTCAGATGCAAGTTCAATACCTTCCTGCAGCTCGTCTAACATTTTTTCAAAGTCATTACAAACGGATTGAACCATGTCTCTTTCATTTTCTTTTCCTGTCGCTTCTTCGATTGAAGCTGTCTCTAAACAATCCTTCATCGTGGCCACAGGGTTTCCGCCAAGGGCTAAAATTCTTTCAGCAAGCTCATCTACATGATCATTTGCTTCATTGTACAGCTCTTCAAATTTTTCGTGTAGTGTAAAGAAGTTACTTCCTTTCACATACCAATGGTAATTATGTAACTTCACATATAAAACGGTCCAGTTTGCCACTTGTCTATTAACTGATTGTATTAATTTATCATTCATATCGTATCACCCTCCACTTATAATATACCCACTTACCTTATCAATAAAACTAGATTACTCTGTTTTTTCTATAAGGATAGCTGGAGAGATTTTAGTTCAGATTAAACCGTATAAATGTTAGAATATCTAATGTAAAGGGGGTAAGAACAAATGACCTACATCATTGTGATTATATTATCAATTATTATTGTATTTACTGTTTTAATTTTAAGTGTATTAACAACCTCAAAAGCATATACTTTTAAACATACCATCGACCCTATTGATAATACTGGTGACCAACCACATAACATAGAAGCGCAGGAAAAAACTAAAACAGATACCAGCAAAGAAAATTGATTTTTGGAGAGGAACTGGCAATAAAAATGGATTATTACTCCATATTTATCGGACTCATTTTCATTCTAAATATTTTACTTGCCCTCGTTGTTATCTTTTTGGAACGACGAGATGCAGCTTCTACGTGGGCTTGGCTTTTAGTGCTATTTTTCATTCCATTGCTTGGCTTTATCATTTACCTCTTATTCGGGCTAAACTTCCCTAAGAAAAGTAAAATGTTTCAATGGGAAGATCGCAAAAAAATCGGAATTGATGAAATGCTTTCTTTGCAAATTTCAGCCCTCCATAACAGAAACCTTCCTATGGAAAATGATGAAGCAAAAGCCAATCATGATTTAATTCATATGCATCTTGTCCACAATGATGCCGTTTTGACACAGGATAATTCCATGCAGATTTTCAAGGATGGACAAGATAAATTTAATGCGTTATTCAAAGATATTGAGGAAGCTAAAGATCATATTCACCTACAGTATTATATATTTAAACGGGACAATCTAGGCAAAAGGCTTGTTGAGTTATTAAATAAAAAAGCTCGAGAAGGAGTAAAGGTCAGGGTTTTATACGATGATCTTGGTTCACGGAGCATGACAAAGAGGTTCTTTAAGAAACTTCGGGAAGCTGGCGGAGAAGTAGAAGCATTTTTCCCATCCCGATTTCATTTTATCAATTTGCGGCTAAACTTCCGAAATCACCGTAAGCTGGCCATTATCGATGGGAAACTTGGCTATGTGGGGGGATTTAATATCGGGGATGAATATCTCGGTTTAAATAAAAAGTTTGGCTACTGGCGAGACACTCACCTTAGAATTGAAGGCAGCGCCGTATACGCTATCCAGACCCGTTTTATTCTGGATTGGAATCAAGCCTCCCATCGTAATGATATTCATTACGTGCCTGAGCATTATCCGCCTATCCAGACTGATGGACATATTCCTATACAAGTGGTTACCAGCGGACCAGACAATGAATTAGAGCATATAAAAAATGGCTACATTAAAATGATTTCATCTGCAAAAGAGTCCATCCTGATACAAACTCCTTACTTTATACCTGATGCGAGCCTATTAGATGCTTTAAGAATTGCTGCATTATCAAGCGTTGAAGTAAAAATCATGATACCGAATAAACCTGACCATATGTTTGTTTATTGGGCAACTTACTCTTATATAGGTGAATTATTAAAAACTGGGGCTAAAGTTTTCATTTACGATAACGGATTTATTCATGCCAAATCGATTGTTATTGATGAAAAGATTTCATCTGTTGGTACGGCAAATATTGATGTTCGCAGCTTTAGACTTAACTTTGAAGTAAACGCCTTTATTTACGATGAGAAAATCTCCAACTCCTTAGCAGCTGATTTTTATAATGACCTTAAGGTATCACGCCCATTAACACTCGAAGAATACAATCATAGATCACTCTGGATTCGCTTTAAAGAATCTATCTCCCGGCTGCTTTCGCCTATTCTATAGTTGTCTCCTCACTCATTCTATTCGAGGTCATACTTGCCTATCTGTATATAAAAAAAAGGGACTGAAATCAGTCCCTTTTTTTATGCAAATACTTGTTTTAGTTCTTCTTTTGTTTGTTTTAACCAAAAATTCATTAGCTTTTTAGCACCTTCAAGATCATGAAGCTTAGCCTGACCACATTGTTTTTCGTTGGCAGCAGGAATTTCTACAATCTCCACTGCATCTTTCATGGTTGCTTCCAATAAATCAATAATTTCTTCAACCGTTGGCTCACCACTTACAACTAGATAATATCCTGTTTGGCAGCCCATTGGTGAAATGTCAATGATATCAAAGTGATCATACTTTTCTGAATGCGTACGGATATTAAAAGCTAGCAAATGCTCTAATGTATGAATTGCATCTGGCTTCATTGCTTGTTTATTTGGCTGGCAAAAACGAATATCGAACTTATTCACTAACCCGTCTGTACCTACTTTATGAACGCCACAATGTCTCACATATGGAGCTTTTACGGCATTATGGTCTAATTCAAAGCTTTCTACTGATGGCATGAAAACCACTCCTTTTTACAACATTAATTTCATTATACATTAAATTCCGAGTAATTTCATCAACTTAATCTACGTATCACATTTTGGACTAATAACCTATTATATGATATGTTTTAGCAAAAAGGCTCCGTTTTACTAAAAAGGATGAAATAAATTATGATGAAAAAAGCAATCATTGGCATATTTAGATTATACCAAATTGTCATCTCTCCAATTAAACCGCCAACCTGCAGATTCTATCCCACATGCTCTCATTATGGGATCGAGTCTGTCAAAAGATTCGGTGCGCTAAGGGGAGGATGGCTTACAATCAAACGAATTTTAAAATGTCATCCCTTCCATCCAGGCGGCGTTGATTTAGTACCTGAAGAATGGCCAAATAAAAAGAATGATTAAGCCTGATAGCCATCAACAACTAAATCTAACTTTCCGGTACTAGGGTCTATTACTAATCCATGTACTGGGACATCGGGTGTTAATGGATGGTTCTTCACCATTTTCACACTATGTGCAACACTATCTTCCACCTTATCAAAGCCTTCCAGCCATTTCTGAACGTCTATTCCAGAGTAAGAAAGAGTATCTAGCGTTTCGCTTGAAATACCTCTTTCTTTCATGCTGTCAATCATCGTATCAGCACTCATTCCGCTCATGCCGCAGTCATGATGTCCAATCACTAAAACCTCATCGGCCTTCAATTGATAAATGGCCACCAATATGCTCCTCATGATACTCCCAAATGGATGACTTACTAATGCACCTGCTGTTTTTACAATTTTCACATCACCATTTTTAATATTTAAGGCTTTAGGAAGAAGCTCAACTAGGCGAGTGTCCATACATGTTAAAATGACCATTCGTTTATTTGGATACTTCGTTGTTGCAAAATCCCGATATTTTTCCTCATCAACAAACTGTTTATTATATACCATCATTTCTTGTAATAGACTCATGTTTCTCATCTCCATAGCGTATAGTATTATGTCTTGAGTTGTTTTTTGATAATTTAACTGCTCCCCTGACTCCAGGCTCAATATTAATTCCTACCTTCGATAATAAACGTTAAAACGATCCTTTCATACTGGAAACAAATACATCCTTATTCCATGATACAAAATAGTGCCCAAGCAGACAAATTTTTATACTTGCATTTTTCATTTAGATTTTGTAAGATTACATATGTGAAATCGGAATGATTACGGATTACTTCTATACAACATAAATCGTAATAAATACGATTTGAAGCCATATCATCTACTTATCGTTCACAAAGAGACAGATTTCGAGAGGAGAAAACCATGAAAAAATTATCTTTACTATTGATTCCCTTTGTACTGCTATTAGCAGCCTGTTCAAGTCCTACTGCTGAAGAACAAAAGACAGAGGGGAAATTGACGCTCTATACAACCGTCTATCCTTTACAATACTTTGCAGAAAGAATTGGCGGAGAACTGGTTGAAACAAAAACCATTTACCCTCCAGGCGCTGACGAACATACTTATGAGCCTTCACAGAAGGATATGATTGAAATTGCTGATGCAGACTTATTTATTTACCTTGGCCTAGGGCTTGAAGGCTTTGTAGATAAAGCAAAGGGCACATTAAAAAATGAAAAGGTAACAATGATTCCTGCAGGTGAAAATATTCACCTTAATGAAGAAGCGCATAACGACCATGACAATCATGATGAGGCGCACGAAGAAGAGGATGAACATCATGGACATGAACACGGGGATGATGGGCACAATCATGGCGACGTCGACCCTCATGTATGGGTAGACCCGCTATATGCGAAAGAACTGGCTACATCTATCAAAAATTCTTTAATTGAAGCCATGCCTGAAGAAGAAGCAGTCTTCACTGCCAATTTTGATAAACTAGCCGCAGAACTAGAGCAGCTTGATAAAGAATTTGCTGCGACTGTAAACCAGGCAGACGACAAAAAGTTCATCGTTTCTCACGCTGCTTTTGGCTATTGGGAAAACCGTTATGACCTTGAACAGATCAGTATATCCGGCCTTAATACATCAAGTGAGCCTTCACAAAAAGAGCTGCAAACAATAATTAATGATGCAAAAGAATATAACTTGAATTATATTTTCTTCGAGCAGAATGTCAGCTCAAAACTAACAGAGATTATTCAAAAAGAAATTGGTGCAGAACCCCTTTCCATTCATAATCTTGCTGTCTTAACAGAACACGATTTAAAAAATGGTGAAACCTATTTTACTTTAATGGAAAAAAATATTAAAAATCTAGATAAAGCGCTGAATTAAACAAAAAGAAAGAATCTCCTTGCATTAGGAGGTTTTTTCTTTTGCTCCTACATATGCCATTCATGAGTTGCGGTTGTCTGGAGAAACTAAAGAAGGTGACATTCACCACTATACAAAAGGACGTGAGAGTAATGGCAAAGGACGTACTATGCGAAGTAAATAACTGTACATTTTGGGAATCTGGAAATAGATGTAATGCAACTCAGATTTATGTAGTCAGTCATAAAGGTGATACTGCCAAAACAAGCAAAGAAACTGACTGCCAAACATTTGAACGTCAATAAATAAAAAAGCGGAAGCGCTTTGCTCACCGCCGACCAAGCATAAGTCGAGACTCACTGAAAGGTGGTCTTTGGCTTATGACCTCGAGGGGATAGGCGCTGAAGCTAGACACTAATTGGAAAATCTATTTCTTTAATAGAAGAAAATGGCTGTCCCCTGCGGACAGTCATTCTTTTTTTAGATTAGTAAGCGTCAAACTTTCTCCATCTCGTTCCTTTGCTGAGGTTAAATTGTCTGCGGAGAATATGGCTGATTCTACTCTCTCTACTCTGATTTTCTTTATTTGGAGAATGCGCCTCACTCTTCTTTTTCTAATCTGATTTTCTTATTTTGTGCGGTGAATATGCCTCATTCTTCTCTATTTGATCTGATTTTCTTATTTTGCGAGGAGAATCCGCTTCATTCTTCTCTATCTGATCTGATTTTCTTATTTTGTGCGGTGAATATGCCTCATTCTTCTCTATCTGATCTGATTTTCTTATTTTGTGCGGAGAATCCGCCTCATTCTTCTCTATCTGATCTGATTTTCTTATTTTGTGCGGAGAATACGCCTCATTCTTCTCTATCTGATCTGATTTTCTTATTTTGTGCGGAGAATACGCCTCATTCTTCTCTCTCTGTTCTGATTTTCTTATTTTGAGCGGTGAATATGCCTCATTCTTCTCTATCTGATCTGATTTTCTTATTTTGTGCGGAGAATACGCCTCATTCTTCTCTCTCTGATCTGATTTTCTTATTTTGTGCGGTGAATATGCCTCATTCTTCTCTCTCTAAACTGATTTTCTTATTTTGTGCGGAGAATACGCCTCATTCTTCTCTCTCTGTTCTGATTTTCTTATTTTGAGCGGTGAATATGCCTCATTCTTCTCT
>NZ_JAUSUB010000022.1 GCF_030813235.1 Cytobacillus purgationiresistens
TTAAGAACGATTGGAGATAGAAAGCGTTGTATTTCTTGTGCAAAAAGTGTCAGTTCACTAGAGATGATAGGATTCATAAAAAAACACCATCCTTTCTAGTAAACTTCTTACGATAAGCATAGCGTTTTTTTATTATTGGAGCTATAGTTTTTACTTAGCTTGATGGGCATGTGGCTGTACCCATTCTTTAAGAGATTTAGCTAAAATTATACTTTTCGGACAGCCCCTTTTTACCCCATAGGCAATGGCAAATTTATTTATTTTCATTCTTTTTAATATAAGTCTTAATCATTTTGATAAGTAAAATAAAAACATAACCAAAAATACCTAAACATAGTAAAATTATGGCTGTCGTTAGCATAAATTCACCACCCTATCAATTCCAAGTTAACTTCATAGTTCCTTTACTATTAATAGTAGTTTCCATTCTTACTGTTGTAGTGGCTATATGAAACCATGCATTACTAAAAATATCAGCTTTGACTGATGAATTTATTTCTGCTGGATAAGAATTAGTTGATGTAGCCCTAGAAATATTCAAACTAGGATTAGAAAATTTTACAAATACACCCCAATAATCATGTGCCCTTGCATTTGACATTTTCCATTGGGAACCAGATTTACCTACATCAAATTTATAACTCATACCATGAGTACCCCAATTTACCTTTGAAGTCCATACCCCAACTGATGCATTATTCGTGCTACTTCCAAATGTAGTTATCTCGTCAGAAGGAACAAAAGATGATTCTACAGTAATTTCATTTCCTTCAGAATCTACAAAAACTTCTGTAGTAGAAAAAGGTTTGCTCAAATCCATTGTGTTCAAATTCTCTTCAAAGATTACTCCTTCATCAGTTAATAAAGTTGGTTCTGGGGATTTTTCACCTTCTTCATTCCCCATTGCAAAAGAATTACCTAACATACTAAAGAATACAAAACCACACAACAAAACGCTAGAAAGAAACTTCAAAATTATCACTACATTTAGAATATTCAATTATTATTATACAGTACTTTTTTACTATTTAAAAGAAGTTTTTTACATTTTTTCTTCTAATTGGAGATTATTTTTTTGGTAGTTTAAAATATTTATAATAAGTTACTCAAACTTCGCAGACTGAAATCGACAAATAAGCCTTGTTATAGTTAGGTAGGCCTGCAATCTATTGTTGAAGTTGACTTTTAATTAGTTTTTGGATTTTCTTATTTGTCTTTTTTTTTAGGGTATCTTCACATGCCCATCAAGTTAACAATCAATATATACCCAAAAACGAAAAATATGAGCTTTTATTTCTTAGCTTGATGGCTATGCGCTTTATCCCCTTTTCGATTTTTTCAAGCGGCAAGGTCTTTTCAGCGGTGTCAGGAATGTGATCACCAGTGCAATAACCGCTAAAATCGTCATGAAGTAGTATGAGTCACTTGAGGCAAAAATTGATGCCAATGCTGTAATTCCTTCTGTTACGCCTTGAGATGTTAAATCACTGCATAGTCTGTTGCTTTTGATGTATAAATTGTTACGACAATCGCTGTTCCAATCATTTGTCCCCACAACTCAAAAGAAATTAATTTAGTATCTCCTGATGGGTGTCGAAGAGGGTTTTTATTCTTAATCTTTGAGTACGGAAAAAAGGAAGTATAGAATTCGAAAGTCATATGTATTCCTAATTCTATTTACTTATTTCACCAATTTAATCAGTATTTAGTTCTTCTCATTACTACGAGCTCCTCTTTTTCATTTAAGTTATCTACCTGAATGTGACATACGAAAAGGCAATCTAAGCTTGAATACACCGAGTAGTAACTTGCCTCTCTAGATATGAACAACACATTCTAAGAGTGCAACTGTAATAACAAATTCAAAAAATATTGACAACTAATCAAGATGGCTATAAAATAATTGAGAATGATTATCGTTATCGAGTACATAGGCACGATATCAAACACATCATAAGAAGATAAGAAAGGATAAGAAAATGAATAAAAAAAGGACGATCTTATTACTATTATTACTTGTTTCAACTGTTATGTTTGCACTAATTGGTTGTTCAAACCAGTCCTCAACTGATACTGAATCGAAAGAGACTGAAACATCCACTTCTCAAGAGGCCGAATCTGAATATCCAATTGTGATTAAACATGCTTTTGGCGAAACTGTCATTGAAAAAAAACCTGAACGAGTGGCTACTATTCAATGGGCGAACCATGATGTCGTGCTTGCTCTTGGTGTTGTACCGGTAGGCTTCTCAGCAGCGAACTTTGGAGTTGAGGACGACAGCGGCCTTTTGCCTTGGACAACTAAGAAATTAGAGGAACTTAGCGTAGACGAACCAAACGTATTTCAAGATACGGATGGTCTTGATTTTGAAGCCATCTCAGATAGCAATCCTGATGTCATTCTTGCCTCTTATTCGGGAATAACAAAAGAAGATTACGACATTCTAAGTAAAATCGCACCGGTTGTGGCTTATCCGACGTCACCTTGGACAACTTCATGGCGTGAACAAGTTATGCTTAATGCAACAGGAATGGGCATGGAAGCAGAGGGCAAACAGCTAATTGATGATACAGAGAACTTAATTAAGGAACAAACCGTTAAACACCCTGAAATGCAAGGCAAAAAAGTAGCATGGGTAAACTTCTCAGCGAATGATATGTCTGGATTACATTTGTATACACCTGCTGATCCTCGTGTTTCTTTTCTAAAGGAATTGGGCATGGTTTATCCTGAAAGTATTACAGATATGATAAAAAACGACACCGATTACTCATTACAATTAAGTGCAGAGAACGCTGATGTTCTTAGCGATGCGGATATTATAATTGGATATGGTGATGAAAGTTTATATGAAGCCGTTAAAGCGGATTCACGTCTTGGTCAAATTAAGGCAATCGAAAGAGGTTCTGTAGTGTTCATAGGTAATAATTCAGCTTTAGCAGCTTCTGGAACACCTAACCCGCTTGCAATCTCTTATACTATTGATGAATACGTTGAATTAATCGGCACAGCGATTGATAAAATTGATGAATAATATGACTGAAAAGGCAAAAAAGCCAAGCATGCATCTTCCAAAACATTTTACTAAAGTACTAGTTATTTCTTTAGTTTTACTTTGTATATGCCTGCTGGCTTCTTTGGTCTTAGGATCCCGACTGGTGATATTGGATGACCTAATTGCCGGTTTGTTTTACCCAGAAATTGAGTCATACGAAGCAAGTGTTGTTCGCGAGCGGATTCCAAGGACCGTTTTTAGTTTATTTTGTGGAGCCGCCCTCGGCATTTCTGGTGCACTTATGCAGTCTGTTACGCGAAACCCGATCGCCGATCCAAGTATATTAGGCGTTAATACAGGTGCGGCTTTGTTTGTTGTTTGCGGAATTGCATTTTTAAACATCAGTACTGCTGCTCAATATATATGGCTAGCGATCGCCGGCGCTATGATTACGGCAATTTTTGTTTACGGAATTGGATCGATGGGGCGTGCAGGTGCAACGCCTCTTAAGCTTGTCTTAGCAGGTGCGGCCACAAGTGCAGCTCTTTCTTCCTTAGTCAGTGCCATTATGCTATCGCGTTCCTATGTAATGGATCAATTCAGATTTTGGCAAGTGGGAAGTGTCGGCTCGGCTAACTGGAGTGACATTCTCACTTTCCTCCCATTTCTGGTCATTGGAATCGGGTTGGCTATTATGTCAGCCTCGGCTCTCAATGCTTTGGCGCTTGGGGATGAAGTTGCCATCGGACAAGGGGTTCGTACAGGGACACTAAGGATTGTTGCAGCTTTTGCAGGTGTTATATTATGTGGAGCTGCAACTGCACTGGCGGGTCCGATCGCCTTTGTTGGACTATTAGCCACTCACGTTATGCGACTTTTACTTGGTCCCGATCTACGCTTTGTCATCCCGATGTCAGCTATTTCAGGTGCAATTATATTGACGATATCCGATGTTAGCGGCAGGCTGATTGGCAGCCCAGGCGAGCTGGAGGCAGGCGTTGTTACAGCGTTTATAGGTGCTCCTTTATTAATTGTACTAGCCATAAAAATGAAAGTGCGATCATTATGAATAATACTAATTTAATTACAGTAATTAAAGATGGCAGGCGTCAAAGGCGCCGTCGATGGATAATTGTTAATGCTTTGCTGGTGGTGATTGCCTGCATACTTTGTGTCGCCATGCTTATGCTGGGAAGCACAATTTACCCAGTCCAAGATGTAATCAGGTCTCTAATGGGAGAATCGCATAATGGGGTGTCTTTTGCGGTGAACACTATCCGCCTGCCAAGAATGGTTGCAGGTCTTTTTGCTGGATTGGCGTTTGGAATTGCAGGTAATACGTTCCAAACCATGCTGCGCAACCCTCTAGCAAATCCAGATATACTCGGAATCACCGCGGGCTCAAGTGTTGCAGCTTTGTTTTGTATTCTCATTTTGCATACAAGCAATATCGCAGTTTCTATAGCTTCAGTAGTTGCTGGACTTATTACAGCCGTACTGATTTTTATCTTCTCCAAAGGTAAAACGTTTTCTGTCGGACGTTTAATTCTAGTTGGTATTGGTATGCAAGCCATGCTTAGCGCACTGATTTCCTATCTGCTGATGGTAGGTGCACAAGAAGATATACCTACCGCACTCAGATGGCTCAGTGGAAGTCTAAATGGGGCTCAATTGCCCACACTCCTTCCTCTGATAATCACGGTGTTACTCTGTGCCCCTATTGTAATTGTGCTCGGAAAACATCTAAGTATATTGGAGCTGGGAGAACAATCCGCTACCTCACTTGGACTGAATACAAACATGACTAGATTATTGCTAATATTGAGTTCTGTCTTTATGATTGCTATTGCTACTTCCGCCACTGGGCCAATCGCATTTGTGGCTTTCCTTTCGGGGCCAATCGCCAAAAGGCTAGTTGGAGTTGGCTACTCGAACGTTATTCCAGCTGGCCTTGTTGGTGTAAATTTAGTTTTAGCAGCAGATTTGATCGGACAATTTGCTTTTGAAGTTAGATATCCAGTCGGCATTATCACTGGCTTGCTAGGAGCGCCATATTTGCTCTACTTACTCATCCGCATGAATCGAAAGGGTAGTTTATAATGAAATTAACACATCAGTTCCAAACCGAAGAAATTGTAGCCGGATACGATAATAAAACGATTCTCCATGGTTTAAACGTTGATATCCCTAGTAACCGAATTAACGTTATCATTGGGGCAAACGCATGCGGAAAGTCGACACTGTTAAAAACCATGGCAAGATTAATTAAACCGCTATCAGGAAAAGTCATCCTGGATGGGAAGTCGATTGACAAGATTCCTCCAAAACAGCTAGCTCGAGTTTTAGGAATTCTTCCTCAATCCCCCATTGTTCCAGAAGGCATTTCAGTCACTGATTTAGTTGGACGAGGAAGATATCCGCATCAATCCTTGTTCAGTGGATGGACTAAGAAAGATTATAAGGCTGTTGCCGAAGCAATGGAAATTATGAATATCACAGAACTTGCCAACCGAAATATTGATGAGCTTTCTGGCGGACAAAGACAACGCGTCTGGATTGCGATGGCCTTAACGCAACAAACTGACATTTTATTTCTTGATGAACCGACCACTTTTCTAGATATTGCCTATCAAGTTGAAATACTAGACTTGTTAACAGATCTTAACCGGAAATACGGAACTACCATTGTCATGGTTCTTCATGACATAAATTTGTCCGCACGATACGCAGATCATATTTTTGCACTCCGAAAAGGAAAGCTTATTGCTGAGGGAGAACCATCCAAGGTAATTACAAGCAAATTAGTTAAAGAAGTTTTTGGGCTTGATTGTACTGTGATAGCGGACCCCATTTCACAATCACCCTTAGTTATACCGAAAGGACGTTATCATGGTCATAAGGACAGTAATCGTTAAATGAAGACGCCAATCTTATTTGGCCAAGTTGTATGAGAAAAAGAAAAAAAAAGATGCTTGCCTCCTTCTCATGAATCATAAGGAAGGAGGCAAATTTTTTGTTTATTAACACCATAACTAGGAGCCAAGGAATCATGCTGTTTTACCCTCAGTGCTTGTTTAGTAAAGACCCTATGTATTAAGTTTAATTAAGTAGAAATAACCGGAAATTAATAAGATTACCAATCTTACCAAAGCTATCAACTATTAATCCTATAAAAAACCCAAAAATAAAATATGCATGTTAGTACCCGTAATACTTCAAATGGTCTATACCAAAAAACATAACAACAAAAAATACAGATAGCACGAGAATATAACGGGGGTATTGATTCAAACAAAACTTCAATTTCACACCATAATTTGAGCTAACTTATGATTTTGGTTTTAATTCATGAGAGGCCTCCGAATAGATGTATTTGTCCTTTTTAGCTGGCCAGCTTCGGACACGTTCATCTTAGCAAGAGGCCTTTTTCTATTCGAATTTCATTTTCAGTTAATACAAGTATGCTGCCCATTTAGCTTAATAAAATGGCTGTTGTTTTGTCGTGTCAAACAGAACTGGCTTAGAAAGTTACATAAAGCTTAATATGCCGCTAAAAACCTGCCTTGTGAGTTCTTTAAATCACAAAGTTTTATCGCAATCAAATACATCAACCAAATCTTCTGTTATTGCTTGCCTTCCATTACGTAGTTTGTAAGCCCGCCTTCCATCCCCATTAAACGTGACATTAGGGATGGATAGACATTTAATGCTGCTCCATTACAAAGGATCTGTATTTGCTTTTCATCTAAATATTTCCTTAGTTTTTCTAATGCTTCAAAGAAGTTTGCGCTTGTAAAATTCAGTTGTTTTCCATTGAATTTCAACTTCAATAAGACCCTATCTTCATTTATCTGGTGCTTCGTCATATAGTTCAAAGAATTCCTCTGTTTGCCTTCCATCTTCCAATTGGAACTTAATTCATTTCATTTCTTTAGACAAATTACACACCTCTGTCATTTATATCAATAATTCACCTACTTAAGCCAAACTGCCCCGTTTGCAACATAAGAAAAAGCGATCCACTGTTATGAAGAAACGCCCCCTATAGCAAGGATAATTCTTAGTTGACTGAAACTACGCGGTTATCAGTTTATCCATTAACAGGCTAGATTGTTGAAGAACAAGAAGGTTTTTTGAAAGATAAGGTCGAACTTCTATTTAGACGAGTTCCTTTTAAATCATTATGAACACAAGGGTGAGGTATGATATGGAACGAAATTCATTAATTAAAAAATTTGATAAACAAGCAAACAAATATAGTAAACGCCGAAACAATAACCATGCCAACAAGTTTCGCAAACAAATTTTTCAAGATGCTGAAGGAAAGGTATTAGAAGTTGGCATTGGCTCCGGACTAAATTTCCCCTTTTATAAGGGAGATATTGAATTGACAGGTGTAGATTTTAGTATTGAAATGTTAAAGACAGCTGAAGATGCTGCAAAAGATTATCTTTTTCAAACAATATTAATAGAAGGAGATGTTGAGTCTGTCGATTTCAATGAAAATACTTTTGACACGATTGTCTCCTCCGCAACCTTATGTGCCTATCAAAACCCCCTTAGTGTATTAAACAAGTTTCAAAAATGGTGTAAGCCTGAAGGAAAAATACTTATGATGGAACATGGAATTAGCACAAATAAGTCATTAGCTTGGCTACAAAATACGTTAAATCCCTTGATATTAAAATTTATAGGCTGTCATCAAAATAGGAACATCATTGAAATTGTAAAGAAATCTAATTTGAAAATAATTAAAAACGAGCGTCATATAGCTGGTTATTTATATTTGATATGGGCCGAACCGTAAGAATTTTTTCATTCTTACTTTTTGGAGCATTTTTTACGACAGAGCCCAACTAGACTTTTAGCTTCTTCCATTAACCTCCCTCAATAAACAATCACTTATCTCTTGCTTTCACTGCTATTCTTAATATTACTTCTTTGTCTAATCGCAAAAGATCTTAAAGTATATGAAAGACAACAATCAAACATCATTTCAAAGGAAATGAGCGCAAAAAACTATCCAACCTTCTGTTTTTTTAAAGAGTTGGATAAATAACTATGTACGCACCAATACATATCTTATGGAGGTCAACCCTCCAAAGTCTCACAGAGTCTATGCTCTTACATTCCTTCGTTCAACCTTTCCATAAGGTGGATGGCGGTCCCTGCTGCCCTACAGGATCTTATTGTCCTTACTTAGTTGCGTTACCTACTAACTAACCCCTAAGCTGATTTTGTCTGTTCAAACGCCAAGTCCATTGAGTAGCATTTGGGCATCTCGGGCAAAACAACATTCTGATGGTGTATAAATAAACTAGAAATCGTTCCAAAGATTGATTTCATTGGTACACCCCGCTCACCAATTATTTTTGTTTTTATAAAAATAAAATCACTTTTCAGAATAAAGTAAATATATTTCGTTGAATAATCTTACGAATTGCGAAATTATTTTCACTCACATAAAAAAGCTCCAATTTTTATTGGAGCCCCTTATATATCTTACTTCTAATTTTTTGGTGATCCATATTATATTCAGTGTGTTCGTTTCACTTTTATAAAAAAATTGAGATCGTTTTCTTTTGAACCTAAGACGATTAGATCAAATACGCATTGACAGGATACTTTCTCAAAGTTTATTAATACTCAAGAGAAACCTCATATAGCTGATGCGTATACGTATTCTCTTCTTGAAAAGAGTACGTTATCCAAACTTCTAACATGAACCTTGCCAATTCATAGCAGGACCCTTACATTGCCAGCCTATCCAACCAATGCTGCGGTCTCTCCACATAGTCTGGCAGCTTCGTCTCTCTATTGCCTCTTGCCGAATTTACTTGTGATTGCGTAAGGAAAATACATTCAGTCAGGTTGGCATTTCGCAAGTCAGCATCTCTCAGATCAGCTCCTATAAAGTCAGCTTTTCTTAAATCCGCATAGCTTAAGTCAGCTGCAATGAACAGCTTTCCTCGCAAATTCGCTCCTTTTAAATTTGCTTTTTTCAAGCGTGCTCCTATGTAGTCAGCTCTTTGAAGTTCTTTCATATTTTTATTCTTTTCTATCGTTTCTTTGCGCACAAGTTCACTTGTTTTAGTAAGATACTCATTCACAATGGATCGATGAACGGCAATTTCAAATTGTAAGATCTCTTCAGGCAGAGCATTTGTTAATTGTAATGTCTCTTCATAAATTGTCTTTAAATTACTGTGAAGAGATGACGTTTCCTCTACATTCATTGCTTGTCTCAA
This sequence comes from Cytobacillus purgationiresistens, assembly GCF_030813235.1. Taxonomy (GTDB): domain Bacteria; phylum Bacillota; class Bacilli; order Bacillales; family Cytobacillaceae; genus Cytobacillus; species Cytobacillus purgationiresistens. Next base: position 9,245 of record NZ_JAUSUB010000022.1, read on the forward strand.
ATAATAGAGCATTTCATGTAGTTGCTGTACGATTGGGAAGACGGAGAACATCAGATTCGCAGCCTCTGGATGTGCCCTCCATTCTTTTCCTTTAAAAATAGTTTGAGAAACATGCTGGCCTGCACCAAAGCATTCGTAGGATACACAGCCGCGAAATCCTTTCCCTCTCAAGTCGTCATGAATACTGCAGCGATTGTCGGTACATAAATGACGACAAGGTTTGCCACCGTCTTTATTAAAAGCGAAATCCGCTGATTTCGCATAAGGCAAGGCAACACAGCATAATCCAAAACAGTTGCTGCAATCCGATTTTAAATAGTCACTCATAATAACCCTTCCTACTTACATTCTCTTATTCTTCCTTGATTAGTTCTTTACCAGTTTCCTCACATATGCAATTTGCCCAATATGATAAGCGTTATGTGTGGCTGCATTAGAAATGATTCCCCACCAATCTGTTTTCTCAGGAAAACCATTTACCTCTGATTCCAGCTGCTCTTCAGTAATAAGATCCTGCCAATCCAGCAAGATCTTTAATAATTGATCTTTTAGCGCTGAAAAAGGTGTATCTTTCGGCAAAATGAAACTATCATCATTATTTTCAATACGGGAAACTGCGTTCACATGATTCTTTTTATATCTTTTTTGCCAAACCTCATTCCAATAGATTAGATGCTGCACGATTTCTGCGATACTATGACTTGAATCATCAGGCTTCCAAAATGCAGTTTCCTCCGTCACTCCTTCTACTGATTCCTGAAATGAGATATACCAGCTCGTATCATTTGCATTCGCTAATAATTGGTCTAACAATACTTCCTTCACATGCATCATTGTTACTCATCCCCTTGTCTGTTCTACACATTACATTCTTTTTAGAAGAGAGAAATTCCTTTTTTTCGTTATAATTCATCGATTTAGAGGATGTTACATACATACTATTGAATAATATAGTAAAGATTGAAAAAGGAGGAATTTAAAATTGCAAACTGACACTACCGAAAAATTACAGTTGCTAGAAGAATCTATTCAAACATATGTTAGGCCAGATACTTTCCCTTTGGCTATTCGGGTAATGAAAGAGAACGAGACTCTGCCTGAACGTGTAAAACAACCTTTTACCGACTTTGGTAAAACATTTAGTATCTGCCAAGCGGTTACCATGGCACGAAGGTATGGCTGGGCACTCGCCATGGGCAATAAGGATCTTTCCTGTCCCATCGCAAAAGTCGCTTTCGGTTTTGAAAAAGAACTAGATTACTATACTGAAGGGAACTTAACCGATGGCATGTATACAAAAACCTGTGATGCAGGGGCGTTGACAGAGGCAGCGGTTCCTAAATTCGCACAAAATGAAGCAGGAACCGTCTTAATCGCTCCCCTTAACCGAACGAGCTATCAGCCCGAAGTGATAACAGTCTACGGGAACTCCGCCCAAGTAATGCGCATGGTTGCTGGTGCCCTTTATCATACAGGCGGCGAAATTACTTCTACTTTTACGGCAAGAGCAGATTGCGCCGATATCGTTATTAAAACAATCCAAACAAATAAGCCGCAAGTGATTCTGCCATGTTACGGAGATAGAGTATTTGGACAAACCCACGACCATGAGATGGCCTTTGCTATTCCATTCTCCATGGCTGATAATTTTATGGAAGGTCTTCAGCAAACACATAAAGGCGGCGTACGCTATCCAATTCCAACTTATCTTCAATATGAAGCAACCTATCCAGAGACCTATGAGAAACTGAATGATATGTTCGACCGCTGAGGAAAAAGCTTGGGAGAAGAGATCCCAGGCTTTTTTCTAGCCGTCGCACCTACTCTTATCAAGCCCCCTCAAAGCTCTTCCCAACCTCGCTTCTCAAACAAATATTTGAATATTTATTCTTTTCCATTCAATCGATCGATTATGGATAACCTTGGTGTTTTATGGTACGATGGATGGCAGAATAGGAAGTGATTATGCATGATACAAATTCAAATACCAGCTCCGGATATTGTTGTGTCAAAAAGAAATCAAGGTGGAGAGCGTACAGAATCTCCATTAAGCAACACATACGGCTTTACTGATTATCATAAAATCCCTCGTGATAAAGGTGGCATCATTCTATTTTTTGATGCGAATGAAGACCTTCTTTTCGTAGGTAAAGCCCGTAAGTTAAGACAACGTGTGAAAAAGCATTTTGAAGACAATGTCTCTCCAATCAAAGATCATCGCGATGAAGTGACAAAAATTGCTGTACTCTTCGTTGAAGATGCAATGGAGCGGGAAATTTACGAAACCTACATTATTAATAATTTGGAAGCAAAATATAATATTGAAAAGGTTTTTTATAAGTAATCATAAGAAACGGCCTACACTTTAGTGCAGGCCGTTTCTTTATGATCAAAGACGAGGAGTGCCAACTATTTTAAGCGGGATATAAAAAACTTCAGATTGCATAAGGAAATAAATTTTGCAGGAAAAACAGACTTCGATAGAGAATAATCTACCTATTACTATAATAGGATGGTGAAAAAGTGAAAGCACTCCTAGTTATTGATGTGCAAAATGGTATCGTTAATCTTGGTGATTTCAAAGAAGAACTTTCATTGATTGAAAGGGTAATTAAGGATTTCAAAGAAAATCGTAGTCCTGTAATCTTTATGAGGCATATAGATGAATCGGAAGAAAGCCCAATGCATAGGAGTTCTGTTGGTTCTGAACTGCATAGTTCATTAAAAGACTATGCTGACAATGTACTGGAGAAACATACGCCCAGTTCATTCTTCAATACTGAACTCTCTAGTACATTAGAAAAATTAGGTGTAAACCATCTTTTTATTACTGGCTTTGAAACTGAGTTTTGTTGTATGTTTACAGCTATTGCCGCATTTGATAGAGGATATAAAGTGACATTTCTTAAAAATGCAATGGGAACTGGAAATACTGCTGAAACATACGATATGCAAGGTTTAGACATTAATGATTTTGTAGGAAAAGTCCTTAAATGGTCGGATGCTATTGAAGTATTAGACTATGATAAGTATGTTGAAAAATATAAAGCTGAGAAAACCATTTGAGAAAAGTGATATGTTCTTTCATCCTTTTTCTTGTGAAAATGGGTTTGTTTGGGATTATTATCTCTTAATTAACCCCTTCTCTCCTACATTCGAGCTCCGTTTGGGATTAATATTACTTAATTATTCCCTTCTCTCCTTATTTCGAGCTCCGTTTGGGTTTAATATCACTTATTTACTCCCTTCTCACTTGAAAATGAGCTTTGTTTGGGATTATTATCGCTTATTTACTCCCTTCTCACTTGAAAATGAGCTTTGTTTGGGATTATTATCACTTATTCACTTAAAAATGAGCTTTGTTTGGGATTAATATCGCTTAATTAACCCCTTCTCTCCTACATTCGAGCTCCGTTTGGGATTAAAATCACTTATTTATCCCCTTCTCACTTGAAGGAATTATTTAAGCAATCCTCACCTCATTATTTGTAGTCCGCCTCAAAATTCACAACACAATAAAAAACGATCATCTAAAAGATGATCGCTCATTAGTCAGCTGACTTGTTATTTTTCCCTTTTTTAAAACGATACGCTAGGTATGCAATGTAAAGTGGCGTCGCTATATAGATTAAATATGGATATGCTCCATAGGTCCCTTTATATAGTACAAATAGAAGACAGCCGAGAAATACTGTCACAATTGTTCCATATTTCGGCAGTGGAACATCTTTAAAGCTTGGGATTCTAATGCGGCTGATCATGAGAAAACACAGTGCAGTAAAGACAAAGGTTGTAACAATATTTGGCACCCAATCTCCAAGCAATGTAAGAATCGCTAATATTCCACCGGCAGCTGTAATTGGCACTCCGATAAAATAATTCATGGATTGCTTTGGTGTTCCGACATTAAACCTTGCTAATCTAAAGGCACCAAATAGCGGGAATAACCCTGAAATGGCAAGTCCGATCAAACCAAATTGATAAAAGTATGTATAATATACTAAAAAGGACGGTGCTACACCAAACGTAACGATATCAGCTAATGAATCCAATTCTTTTCCCAGAGTACTGTCAGCTTTCAGCATTCTTGCTGCTCTTCCGTCCATGCTATCTAACATCATACCAATAATAATTAATATGGCTGCATTGTTGTATTGACCATGGGCTGCAAATCCTATTGATAAAAACCCGCAATACAGATTTCCAAGTGTCAGCATGTTGGGGATCATCTTAATAAATTTCACGCCTACTCATCACTCTCTTCTCTATATGTCATCATTACTTATGTAAAGAGGGAAAAAACCTAAACAACTTTTGTCTAGGTTTAGGTTCCTTTTATTATATCACTTTATGTCATAATGTTAATCATTATAAGTGATAAATGTCTAAATAATTCCTTTTTCCCTTAACAACCCTAGATTTAATTCTTTTCCTAACACTTGTTTTATAATCATTTCAGTATGTTCTCCTTTTAATGGAGGAGGCGTGGAGGAAGCTCCCTCTCTATCCGCAAAAGACTTCGCATGCTGAATATTATTTACATCTACGATTGATTCTCTATCTTTAAAATAGGAAAACTGTGCCAGCTCATCAATTTCCAGGATTGGCGTCATACAACAATCTACAGTTTCACTAAAGGATATCCACTCAGAAAAAAGCTTTGATTGAAAGAGCTTTTCCACTTCAGTATAGATTTCATCGGTTGTTTTCGCATTATAGTAACCCATCCACTCTGCTTTATCTGCCGCTTGACAAAAATTACGCCAGAACTTCTCTTCAAGTGCAGCCAGTGCGATAAATCGGTGATCCTTTGTCTCGTAAATAGCATAGTTGATAATCGAACCTGACAGCACATCTACACCATTCGTCACTCCCGCTGCTTGATTCATGACCAAATGATTGCCCATCATTGAAGTCATTACATCTGTGATTGCGATACAGTGATAGCTCCCTTTCCCATTGACTCCTCTCGAAACCAGCCCGGCTAGAATCCTTTCACTAGCTGCGACTCCACCAATATAGTCAGCCATAGTATGAGATGGATGGATTGGTTTTCCATCGCTATCTTTTAATTGAGCCAGCATACCGCTTAATGCCATATAATTTAAATCATGACTCCCAAAATGCTGTTGCTTCCCGCTATTTCCGTAGCCAGTTAATGAGCAATAGACAAGTCCAGGATTCATTTCTGCCACTGAATCATAATCCAGACCAAGCTTTCTCATGACTCCTGGTCTAAAGCTCTCAAGAACAGCGTCAGCCTCAGCAATGAGTTTTTTAGCGATATCCCGGCCTTCGATTGTTTTTAAATTTAATGTCATGCTTTTTTTTCTATGGTTATTTGCCAGGAAAACGATGCCTGTTCCTTCTAACTGCACATCAAGTGAACGAGCAGGATCTCCTCCTGGTGCCTCAATCTTAATGATCTCTGCACCAAGCTCAGCTAATCTCATTGTTGCATATGGCCCTGGTAAATAATTTGAGAAATCAACAACCTTAATACCTTCAAGCATAATTACCCCTTCTAGTTTAATTATTCTGTTATTATACTTTCCATTTGCTTTCTTAACAGAAACTTTTGAATCTTACCGCTCGCATTTCTTGGTAAAGCCTCGCAAAATATATATTTGCGCGGGCGTTTGAAGTTGGCAAGCTCCTCACTGGATTTGCATAATTGATCAAGCTCTTCCTCGGTTATATTCGAATCCTTTTTCACAACGAATGCGGTAACAAGCTCTCCCCAGTGATCATCGGGCTGACCAAGAACGGCCACGTCAAGAACGCCTTCATGGGAATGAAGCACATCCTCAACCTCTCGCGGATAAATGTTTTCACCGCCGCTAATAATCATGTCGTCCACACGATCCTTAACGTACAGGAAGCCTTCATCATCTAAGTATCCGATATCACCTGATAGGTACCATCCATCAACTAAGGCATTTTTACTCGATTCTTCCCGATTGAAATAGCCCTTCATCATGCTTGGACCTCTCACAATGATTTCTCCTGTTTCGCCAGCAGGGACAACATTATTTGGATTTGACGGCCCCTCTTCATTTGGGACTACAATGCGAATTTCATGATTTAAACAAGCCTGCCCTGCAGAACCTGATTTGCATATTTGATCATCATCCCCTAGGAAAGTAATGGCTGGACCCATTTCCGTCATACCGTATGCTTGAACTAGTTTTACTCCGAGTTTCTCACGGCAGGCAAAGATTAGGGCTGGCGCCATTGGTGCGGCTCCGTATAATCCTGTATCTAAGCTTTCTAGGTTATATTGATTCAAGTCTTCTTGCAAAAGCATGTTCCACATTGTCGGGGCTGCAAATAGCTTTGTTATTTTCTCATGATGAATAAGTTCCAGCACCTTCTTGGCATCAAACTGATGCAGGATGGTATTTTTCGCACCGATATGCACTCTCGGCAAAAAGGCACAATGAAGCTCTGCACAATGGAACATAGGTGCTGTCACTAATCCATTATCGCGGGAATCATATTTCACTGCATTGAGAACGACCAGACTTTGTTCAGCCATGTCCCGATGGCGATGCAATACACCTTTGGGACGGCCTGTCGTACCGCTTGTATACATAATGGCATAGATATCCTCAGCTTGGACATCCGCTTCAATATTAGTACTTGGCGCTGCTTTTACTTTTTTATGATAGTTATTTGCATAGGCTGGGGTATGTTCATCAATAAACCAAAACGCAATATGCGGAAAACGATCTGCGATAGGTCTGATACCGGATTCCAGTGACTCTTCAAAAATAACAACCTTAGGCTCCGCATCTTGTAAAATAAAGGCAACTTCTTCTGACATCAGGCGGAAGTTGATCGGATTAAAGACTGCACCAATGCTTGCACAAGCAAAGTAAGCGGTTGCAAGCTCTTCCGTATTATAGAGATAAGTAGTTACTCTGTCCCCTTTTCTCACGCCTTGCTGCAGCAGGGCATTTGCCAGCTTATTCACTTCCAAGCTCCATTCTCTATACGTAAAGCGAAGATCCTTTCTCACATCATATAAGGCATCCTTGTTCGGGAATTTGCTAACTGTCAAGTCGAATATTCCAGCAATTGTCATTGTCATCCAACATACCTCCAACCAATCAATTATTTTAATCTATACATCTAATCTTTCAATAATTGTCGCGTTCGCCATGCCATGTCCTTCACACATCGTTTGCAGTCCGTACTTCCCGCCTGTTCTTTCGAGCTCGCTCATCATCGTTAACATAAGCCGCGCACCACTTGCTCCCAGCGGATGACCAAGGGCAATCGCACCGCCATTTGGATTGAGCTTTGCTGGGTCTGCACCCAGATCTCTTAACCATGCCAACGGGACAGAGGCAAAAGCTTCATTTACTTCGAATACATCGATATCATCAATTGTTAATCCTGCTTTTTCCAACACTTTTTCAGTTGCAGGAATAGGGCCAGTAAGCATTAGAGTAGGATCCGATCCCACGACTGTTCTCGTCAAAATTTTGAAACGAGGCTTCAGTCCAAGCTCCTCTGCTTTTTCTCTGGACATGATCAGTAGCGCCGCTGCTCCATCACTAATCTGACTTGCGTTGCCTGCATGAATAACCCCCTCTTCTTTAAAAACCGTTTTGAGTCCGCCGAGCGCTTCTAAATTAGTCCCTTTACGCGGACCGGAGTCCTCCGTCACCATTACCTTTTCACCGTCTTTATTCATACCCTCAATTGGAACAATTTCATTTTTAAAATTACCGTTCTCTTGTGCATACAAGGCTTTTTCATGACTCTTTACTGAAAACTCATCCAGCTCTGCCCTAGAAAAACCGTATGTCTCTGCAATTCTTTCCGCAGATAAACCCTGATGAATAATCTCATGCTGGCTTGTTAGTTTCTCGCTGAACTTTACACCTTGATAACTGGAACCAATAGGAATTCTTGACATGCTTTCTACCCCGCCAGCAATCACAACATCCATATCGCCTGCAAGGATCGCCTGGGCTGCAAAATGAACAGCTTGCTGACTCGATCCGCACTGACGATCAATCGTCGTTCCTGGCACTTCTATTGGGAAACCCGCTATAAGGGAAGCAACTCTCGCAATATCACCTGTTTGCTCTCCAATTTGCGAAACACATCCCAAGATAACATCTTCAACAATGGCAGGGTCGATTCCAGCACGATCCACCAATGCTCTTAACACTTCACCAGCTAAATCATCCGGGCGGATATCCTTTAATAATCCATTCCTTCTGCCAACTGGACTTCTAACTCCTTCTACAATGACTGCTTCGCGCATTGTTATTCCTCCTATAACCCCATATTTTTTGCAATGATCGTTTTCATAATTTCATTCGTTCCTGCATAAATGCTGGCTACCGGAATATCGCGATACCTTCTGGCAATCTCGTATTCTTCCATGTATCCGTAGCCGCCATGGAGCTGCATACACTGTGCTGCGATGTCGCGCGCATTTTCTGTCAGCTTCCATTTTGCCATCGAAACTTTAGTGACCACATCCTTTTTGTCCATATGGTCGTCAATAAGCTGGTCAAGAAAGGCACGCCCCATTTCAACGTCTGTAGCCATTTCTGCGATTTTAAATTGGGTATTTTGGAACCGGCTGATCGATTGGCCAAATGCCTGCCGTTCCTTAACATAATCAATTGTAAGCCCTACCATTACTTCTGCTGCCACTTGAGCGGTAATTGCTACAACGAGTCGTTCCTGCTGCAGCTTTTCCATTAAGTATTTAAAGCCCTTGCCTTCTTCGCCAATTAAGTTCTCCTTGGGCACTTTGCAATCCTCAAATATTAATTCAGCTGTATCTTGGCAATGAAGGCCCACTTTATCGAGCTTGCGCCCCCTCGAGAAGCCTGGCGCATCTCGCTCAATGGCTAGCAGGCTGATTCCCCTATGCTTTGGCTGTGCATTAGCATCAGTTTTGCATGCAACTATGACAAGATCAGAGTGAATGCCATTCGTGATGAAGGTTTTTGCCCCATTTACGATATAGCGGTCTCCTTCAAGCCTTGCTGTAGTTGCAATTGACGCAAGGTCTGAGCCTGTTCCTGGTTCTGTCATTGCAATGGCAGTAATGATTTCACCAGTTGCGCATTTTGGCAGCCATCTTTCCTTCTGCTCGTCCGTACCGTAAGCAGTAATATAAGGAACAACAATATCATTATGGAGTCCAATTCCTACTGTACCTGAACCGACTCGTTCAATTTCTTCATTTATAATGACTGAAAATCCCCAGTCTACACCGCTTCCGCCGTATTTCTCATCAATATCTGGGCATAAAAAACCTTGTTCCCCCATCTTTCTCCAGAATTCTCTAGGAATGATGCGGTCTTTCTCCCATTGATTATAAAAAGGATAAGCCTCTTTCTCTAAAAACTTCCTTACTGACTTTCGGAATATTTCATGGTCATCTGTTAAATATGCTGCTGTCATAGGTATCTCCTTTCTATTATTCTTTTATATTGTACAATATTTTTCGAACATTTAGAAAGTTAAATATTAATTTTTTATACAGGTCAAAAGATGCGTCTCAGGTCTGAGAGGAAAGTCAATCTCAAGCTACTTATCTACTTAATTCAATCTTGATACCATTAAATTACAAACTCAATGTAAAGAAGGTATATGGTCATGGAAAAGAAAATTTATTTATTATTAACAGATACTGGCACATGGTTTACAAAATGCATCAAATTATATACTAAGAAAACATTTAACCATGCTTCCCTTGCATTGGATCATCAGTTTAACCACGTCTATAGCTTCGGTCGCAAACGACCCCATAATCCTTTCATTGGTGGCTTTGTGAAGGAAAATATTCGAAGCCCCTTCTTTCATCATACTAAATGCGCCATTTATTCTTGTTCCGTTTCAGAAGAGCAGCTCCAGCAGATAACTAATTATTTAGAAATCATCGATACTCAAAAACATAAATATCGTTATAATCTACTTGGCTTATTTGCCATCATATTTAATAAAAACCTTGAACGACCACACGCTTTCTTTTGTTCTCAATTTGTCGCAACCCTTTTAGAGAAAGGAAAAATTACTGGACTTACAAAGCCAGCATCTCTTATCACCCCCCATGATCTAATACAGCTGCCACAACTAGAAGTCATATATGAAGGAAAACTGTCAAACTATATCCATTCTCTTGATGAAGGCAGGAAAGGAACTAGCCATTTAAAATTAGCTTTATAAGATTTTATTCGCATCATTTATGATTCTATGATAATATTTAGACGTCTAAATAAATTCTATACTGAATAGTTCTAATATTTTTTGGAAAAAGTATAGAGATTATTTTTGACCAGATATGAAATGGAGGCATAAAAAATGGGAAGATTACAAGATAAAATAGCGATTATTACAGGTGGAGCGTCCGGGATAGGTGCAGGAATGGTTGATTTATTCAGCAGCGAAGGCGCGACTGTAATCGCAGCAGATATTAATGAAGTTGCATTAGAAAAAGCTAATGCAAAGCCAAATGTTGTAGGTATGAAGCTAAATGTTTCCTCGGATGAAGATTGGCAAAGACTTGCGGAAGAAGTAATTAATCGCTTTGGCCGTATTGATATATTAGTAAACAATGCAGGGATTTCCTCTGAAACGCCTTTCTCTGAAATCTCAATCGACGAATGGCAAAGGATGTCTTCCATCAATGGATTTGGTCCATTCGCAGGAATGAAAGCCGTCATTCCTGCGAATGGAAAAACAACAAAAAGGGTCAATCGTTAATATCTCATCTTATACCGCTCAAGTGGGTATGGGATTAAACGCATACACAGCTTCTAAAGGTGCTGTCCGCGCCATCTCAAAAGCAGCTGCTGCCCAATTTGGCCACTCAGGAATTCGTGTGAATGCGTTGTTCCCAGGTATCATAAATACGCCGATGACTAAAGGACTTGAAACTTCAGGCCAAGTATTGGAACAATTACTTGCAATGACTCCATTACAACGCTTGGGAGAGCCAGAAGACATCGCCAAAGCTGCATTGTACCTTGCTTCTGATGATGCTTCATTCGTAACGGGTGCTGAGCTTGTCATTGATGGCGGGTTTACTGCACATTAATTCAGCTTTGTGATTTCGGCTATATAATGGCTATTTTAGTCGATATCACTTTGTGCATTTAACATTTCTATGTAACCAGCTTAAAACACACCGAAAATATATATTTTCGGTGTGGAATTTTTTCTAGATGAGAGTACAATCACTACAATTCTGCAATATAGAATTGCTTCCATTTATGATATGATGAAATGAGATTCAATAGATAGAAAGCAGGGTTAATATGAAGGATCAGACAGTATTTGAACTCATACATACAATGGAAAAGGTAACAAATCGGCTAATCATTCAATGGAACCAATCATTTAATGAAAACCTTGGGATTTCCCATGTTTTACTGCTTAGTCAATTAAAGAATAATGGTAAGAGCCGACCGATAGATTTAGCTAAAAGTCTTGGAATTGCCCCCCCATCTGTGACCCACCTTACTGAAAAGTTAATGAAGAAAGACCTCATTATTCGCGTAGCAGACGATAATGACAAACGAATCTCATATATGGAAATAACCGAAAAGGGAATAAGCATTCTCAACAAAGCGCAAGGAGAAGGCTACCTGCTTCAGAAAAAAACGTTTGAAAAGCTCTCAGAAGAAGAAAGAAGCCAAATGTTGAATGTTTATCATAAATTGAATCAGATTTTAGATTAATCTTGACTGTTTTTCATCGCTCTAAACACTCTATAGCCTAGCTTATCGCCATATTGATAAGTCAGAACATAGTGATCTTCAAGAATTTCATTGATTTCTTCATTCCCCTTTAATGTATAGGGGGTTTGCTGTTCACTCTCTTGCGGAAGCTGCTGATTGATTTCATTTATGACGGTATTCGATTTTATTACTTCCACTGTCTGAAAACCTGCCGCTGATAGAGCACTCTTCCAATCTTTTTCTGTAAGCATGGCCTCCATGTGATAAAACTCGAGGAAATCCTGCTCCTCTTCTGTAGAAAATGGCGATTCCTTCGTCATTTCTATTAAAAATAGGGCTCCATCATCTGTTAATACTCTTGAAAACTCTGATAAGGTTTTATCTATATTCGTGAAAGCTGTAACAGATTCTGAAATAATATAATCAAAGGTTTTTCCTTCAAATGGAAGATTCTCTATATTACCTTCTCTCACGGTGATTGAATGGCCAGCATGCTTTGCTTTCGCCTCCGTAATTCTTACCATTTCAGGATGTTGGTCGATTGCCTCAATATCACAGCCAAATAGTTCTCCCAACAGTATCGATGTCTCACCAGCACCGCATCCAGCATCAAGTAATTTTGATTGGGAGGATATTTTCTCTTTTGAAAAAATTTCTTTTGTCAACTTTATCCCGCCAGGATGGGCAGCACCAATACCATAATAAGCCAATGCATCCTCATATGAATAACCCACACACATCTCCCTTTCCCATTTCATTCTTCATTTTATGAGTAAGTGTTACTATATGATACTTGCTAAAACAATGATTTTATAACTTCCGCATCAATAATAGGCTAGTACCTATTCATTTTTCAATGAGGGACATACTCTGTTATTGACAGTTATTTTTATTTGCTTTGGAGGTGTATATATTGTCAGGATATAATCATTACGAGCGTTGTCGAGGCGGTATAGGAAGACCAGTGGAAGTTAGAATGCATGACGGCAGAATTCATCGCGGAATTATTGATCGTGTTTCCCGTGATAGAGTCTACCTCCGTCCTATGGGTAGAAATTATGGCGGTTACGGTTATTGGGGCTGGGGATTTGGTGCAGGATTTGCGTTTGGAGCCATTGCAACCTTAGCATTTTTACCACTTTTTTTCTGGTAATCCGACAGGCATTAAACGAAAATCCCAGAAATGCTGGTTTCCACATTTCCGGGATTTTTGGTTTATGACAAATGCGGATGCACTGTTCGCAAGTTCACGCTTGAGTTTTTTGAAAACTCTTCAGTAACTTCATTTGACATAAAGGATCTAAAAGCTTTTTCTAAAAAACAAAACTCGGTATCGCCAAATACCGAGCTTTTATCTATTTAAGCCAGCTCTGTTTGAAGGACAACATCCTTAAGCTGCTTCCTAATTCTATAAAGTTTTGTTTTTACTGTATTTGGATTCAGACGAAGCAATTCTGCAATCTCACGTTCCTTTAAGCCATGCTTGATTTTCAAAAGATACACATTCTTTTGATCAGCTGACATGGAATCTAGAAAACGATTAATTTTCTCCTGCAGAATATTCACTTCAACTTCCTCTTCAACATTTTGATTCATGATGATTTTTGACTTCTCCCAATCTTCTATGCTGTCTGTCCGTTCCTTTGTTTTTCGTTCTTTTCTCACAAAATCTATCGCCGTTCTTGTTGTGATTGCAGATAACCATGGTAAAACCTTTTCTTGATCCTGCAGGGAATCCATTTTCAAATAGGCTTTTACAAAGGCTTCTTGAACTACATCTTGGGCAATATGATGATCTCTGGTAATACGGTAGGCGATATGAAACAAACGTTTTTCGTATAAATCACAAAGCTCTTTCATGTCAGCAAATTTGCTATTCAAGGCTGTTCCCCCTTTCAAAATTATTGAAAATACTCTTTTATCCTCTCAGAAGCATCTTTTTCTGTGATGCCTTTTATCTCTACTTGATTCGTTTGCTTAAAGATATAGGCGATTGTATATTCAGTCTCTCCATAATAAGCTGTTTTCTTTAATGATTGCTTAATATCCTCAGCATCTGACAATTTCAATCCTCTGCCGGTTTTATCCATTTTATCAACAATTTCTTCATAAGTAAGTTCATCAAAGTTATCAATATTTAAGTCACTATTCCTAATAACCATTGCATAGTCGATATCGTCAGCTGATACTCTCACCCGATCGTAATCATGCGCCTCAATCCACTCACTTAAATTTTGATGATAATACTTCCATTCAAGATTCATAGCTTCGTTTTTATTCAAGTAGATATTGAGATAAGCATAAGGATCACTTGTGTCCTGATTATCTTCATAAGTCGCTGATTTAATATCCTTCTTAATGAGATCAATAACTTGGCTGATTTCATCCTGATCATTAATCAATATCCTCTTATCCAATGGTCCTCCAGATGATATTTCAATTCTTGGAATTTTCTTCACATTTACATGAAAAATCTCATTTACACCTGTCTTGTACTCCTCTGATTCTTGAATGAGCTTGTAAAGTCCCACATAATTGCTGCGATTAATTGGATATTCTCTTACGATTTTTTGACCATTCTTCAACTGATAAACAAAAAAGGCATGTTCTGTTTCATAGCTCTTTATATTTTCTTTCCCTTTATTAGCAATGATACTTTTATGAAGCTGTCTAACTAAATCAATATTATCTTCATCCTTTAGGAAAAAAGGCTCCTTATCAACTGACTGATTATATGCGAAATAACCATCACTAAAGTGGACAGACGCAATATCATCATAATTTGGGATTCGTTTTTCATAGAAAAAAACATCAAATTTAAATATAAGAACAATCAAGATCATTACCCCGCTATATACAGCAAACCCTTTTAAGTGAACAGTAATTCTCCATGATTTCTGCAGGACCATCTCGGCGAGCAGATAACCAAGTATCGCACCAAAGATATACCCGACAATCATCCATGACAGCGTCCCTTGCAGCTCTCCAAAGTATAATCCGCCTACGAGCATCACACAAAACGTCACTCCATACTTAAATATTGGCTTGAGAATCGGGAACACGAGTGCATGTGATACTGCTTCAACTCTTCTTCTTTTATAAAGAAATAAGCCAGTGAAATATAGGATAATTACCAAGCTGATATACAAAATAAGCTGTGGTACCGTTACAGGCAAATCAAATATTTGGGTAGAAACGATCAGTGGCGAAATATAATCCAGCTTGTTTTGTAAAATGAATTCTGCAGAAAAACCAAATAAGAAAAACTGAAGATTATAACTAATAAGCATCAGCAAACCAAATGGCAGCAATAAAGCAATATAAGTTAATACACCTTGAACGACTGAGATGCCTGCAACCATTCCAACCGCTACGCCCGAAATATAGAAAATCGAATTAAATAGGACCGTTAATCCAAGCCATCTAAATATTTCACTTATGCTAAATAGCTCATTTAGCTCCAACGGGGTGTAAAATAGTAAAATTAATATTGCTATAAAAATAATCGGAATAACTAACAATAGATACCCTAACAATGTATATTGATGAAAAATACGGTTACGTGTGACGGGCAAGCTATGAATGAAATCACTGTATTGCCTTACTTGTAAAAATCGAAATAAAAACATCGATAGAATAACAGGAACACCGATCATTAAGGCTGCCTGCAGAAAGAAACTATATTCAAATAAATTTTCATATAAGATATATTCTCTTTGCTCGTTAGATTGATGAATAAACAAATTCAGCGGGATAATTAAAAACAATAATAGAAAATACAGGATCGATACCCAGCCGACACTTCGCAATATGCTTTTTACAACTTCTTTATTAACCAAGGATGTTTTTGACTGCATAACCCGCATCCTCCATTTCGTATATGAAAATTTCTTCAAGCGTTAGAGATAATATGTCAAAGATCACTGGCTGATAAGCTTGGATGCTTGCAGTAATTTCCTCTTCTGATCCTCTGACAATACATAAAAGAATACTTCCTCTTTTTTCCTTGTGCAGGACCTTCGTGTTTTTAAACATTACAGGCGGGATTGGCCCTTTAAAAGCAACTTGAATCTTATGTGTATCTGATTTCAAATCATCAATATCTTTTTCTAGCATCATTTTTCCTTTATGGAGGATGCCAATAAAGTCACATAAATCTTCTACTTCTCTCAAGTTATGAGAAGAAATGATGACTGTCATCTCGCGGTCAGCAACCTCGTCGATAATCAACGATTTGATTTTCCTCCTCATCACTGGATCGAGGCCGTCCATCGGTTCGTCTAAAATTAATATGTCTGGCCTAACTGACAAAGCAAATACAAACGCGGCCTGCCTTTGTATTCCCTTAGAGAATTTATGAATTTTCTTATTCTTATTTATACTAAAAATAGCGAGCAGTTCTTCGTAACGTTCCCAATCCCAGCTCTCGTACATCTGACTATAAAAGTTGGCCATTTGTTTAACTGTATATTGCGGGATAAAATAAGGGCTGTCCTGAATGAAAAAAATACGGCCTTTCGTTTGCGGATTTTCATAGATAGAGTTTTCTTCTAACATGATCTCCCCTTCATCCTGCAAATAAATGCCTGCCATTAGCTTTAATAGCGTTGTTTTACCAGCACCATTGGAGCCTAGGAGCCCGTATATAGAACCTTTATTTACCTGAATGGACACATCATCGACAGCCTCTGTTCCTTCAAAGCATTTTTTCACTTGACTCATCTTCATCATTCAGCATCCCTCCTCCCACATTTGCTTCTATTTCTTTTATCAAATCAATTAATTCTGCAGTCGATACCCCTAAAAACAACGCTTCAGATAGATATTTTGTTAATTCTTTTTTTACCTTCACTATTTTTTCTGTATTTGGTTGGTGGGTGGCTGGACTTACAAAGCTTCCCTTCCCTTTAATTGAGTAGATATAGCCTTGATTTTCTAACTCCCTGTAAGCTTTTTGAATGGTATTAGGGTTAATCGTCAGCTCCTGTGCCAATGATCTCACTGAAGGCAACTGTTCATCTGTTTTTAAGATTTCAGTAATGATTAATTCCTTCAGCTTATCCACTAGCTGTTCGTAAATCGGCTTCCGACTCCGTACATCAAGCTCAAACATAACCACCCTCCCATCTGTATGTAGTGTACTATGATACGTAATACAGTTAGGATTATATAACATTAATATGGAAAATAGAAGTGTTTTTTTATAAATAAAAAAAGTTTCGCAGATTTTTTGAAGTATTTGATTTAAAATGAAATGATCCAAAGGAAATCGAGGTGGAGATTTTGATACTAGTCAGCTCATGTCTAGCCGGAGAGAAAGTGAGATACGATGGCACTGATTGTCTACAAGGTCTTATTGGAAAATGGGTGTCAGAAGATAAGGCAAGATCGATTTGTCCGGAATTGATGGGAGGGTTTTCTACTCCAAGGGATCCCGCAGAAATTCGCGGAGGAGACGGATATGACGTACTTAATGGAGAGGCACAGGTCTTTGATTACTCAGGAAACAACGTAACAGATTTATACATGAAAGGAGCCAACGCCACTTTGGACATGGCGAAAAAAATGAATGCTACTATCATTGTTCTAAAAGAAAATAGTCCATCTTGCGGAAGCAGCCATATCTATAATGGTGCATTCACAGGGGCAAAAATGGTTGGAGTGGGTGTCACTACTGCATTGCTGAGAAGGAATGGGATTCGGGTGATATCTGAAGAAGAAATTCAGAAGGAACTAGTAACAAATTCATGCTCTAAGGATTTTTCACTTTAGTCAACCTGCGGCCCAAAGTTTCGATGGTCATCTTTAACAACAGTCAATTGGTAGGAGTACGAAGGGCTCTTTTTGGGTACATTTTCACCTATTAATAAAGATAATGATCTTATGACAAGAATATCTGTACTTATCCCACAAAAGTGGGCGCTTGATGCTTTTGAAAAATGAGCAAAAGGCAATGCTTGACGAGATATGGATTAATTTTGCTCTTTTAATCTTATTTGCAGCTGTATTTTTTGTATTCGCTGAAGACTTAAAACCCTCTGAGGAATAATTGCAGCTACTAATCCTTTTGCGATACATCTGCCAATGATTTGAAATGGTTTATATCAAGCTAGTGAATCACTTGATGGTTATGCTCTATTTGATGTAACAGGGTATGCCACTCGCTTCCTTCAGATTCAATGTTGCCATAGACACCTAGGCGTGAAGCTAATTATTAACTTTTGTCTTCACAGATCAGTACTTCCAATGCCTGGGCACAACAAAAAAGAACAGCTCAAAGGGGCTGTTCTTTTTTGTGTGTAACATCTTAAATCTTAATATCAATCTTCACATTTTTCTTTAGCTCTTCTACCTGCATCGCGAGTTTTTCCTGCTGTTTTTGCTGCTGAAGAGATTGTTCGATTTGCGGTTTTACTTCTTCAAACTTTGGAACTTCTTGTCCAGTGCTCTTTCCTTGTTCCGCAACTTGGTCATATGCTTTTTGAATTTCTTCATCGGTTACCTTACCAGCCGTCACTTCTTTCTCGACGAACTGATTAAATTTAATACCGTCAGCTATTTGAGTTTCAAATGCTTTCATATCCATGCCGGATTGTTTGAGAGCAGCCTCGAATTCTTTTTCTGTTTTAAACTGTTTTTTCGTTTCATCCAGCTGTTTTTTTATATCTGCCTCTGAAGCTTTATAGCCTTTTTTATCTGCCTCTTGAAGAATAAGAGTTTGTCCGACTAAGCTGTCAATTGTTTGTGTTTTCACTTGCTCTGCCGTTTCTTTAGATGTTGGGTCTTGTCCCATTTTCTGCATTTGCCCTTGTATGGATGCTAAGGTGCTGTTATAGTCGCTTCCTAAAATCTCTTCATCATTCACTATAGCAACCGTTTTCTTCTCATCTACCTGCTGGGCTTCTAATTTTTTTTGCATTTCTTCCATTTCCTTTTGCTGTTCCTTCTGCTGATCGGTTTCCGCTGTTTTAGCTTTAACATCATTTTCAGCTTCTTTGCTCTCTTCATTTCCACCGCATGCTACTAAAACAACGACCATTAGACCGGTTATTAATATAAACATCATTTTTTTCATAATCGATCTCCTTCCTTGAGCTAGAAGTATAATTTTTTCCTAAAAAATCATCTAGTGCGAATTATAAAGTAAATCTTGTAAAAAAGAAACCATATGCACTCCTTCTTGAGATTTGTAACAGGATTGAAACGTTATATCATACAGGAAACGGTTATCTCTTATGCTGAGACGCGCTAATCAATTGTTCCTGCTGAGCGATTTCTATAGTCCAACTATAGATGGCGCTGTTTTGCACGCATTATATTCAATGTATCTTGCCTATGGCTATGTTATTAAGAAGTACAACTGTATCTTTATTCCTTATCAATCGGTTGGTGAATGTTATCTTTATATAAATCGAGAAATAGGTTACCAGTAGTACTTTTAACAGCGTAAAATACTTGCTCTAGGGATAATCCCCGTTTAGTTAGTTCTTCGTCAAGCCATTCTTTAGTTAGTTGATTTTGTTTTAGATTTTTCACAATTATTTTCCCGTCCATTATTAGTTCGATAGGGAAGGCTATTTTATTTGAAGAGATCCCCAAATCCCTCCTGATTACTGGAAGATATTCAGGTTTTCGTAATACCGAAATCCTTCCATTCAGTTCAAACACTGCGTACTCGACTTCTTCGATATCAAATATATCTTTTTCCCTTAATTCCTGAGTTAAAGTATCCAATGTTAATTTTAATTTTTTTAAATTTTGTTCTAGTATTTTTCCGTTTTCTACAACAACAGTTGGTTTTCCAGAAATCCAATTTCTTGCATTCCTACTTTTTAAAGCAGCTAAGGTAAGCATATAAAGAACACCACTAAATGTGATCAAAGAAAACGCAAGCAACCAAGATTTTAAACTTAGGTTAAATGCCAAATTTGCCGTAATACTTCCTAAAGTGATTGCAGCAACAAAACCATGGTAAGTCATTTGAGCGATGGTTTGTTTACCAAGCATTCGAGTAATAATCATAATCAAGACAACCGCACAAATAGTCCTAATTAAAATTTCTAAAATATCATTCATTTTTTCCTTCCTTTACAAAACTTCCTCTTTTTTTTACCACGTCAATAGTATTGACACTACAATTGTGTTTTCTACATTAAATATTTCCCTTTAATAAATTAACTAATATTTTACAATAAACTAGCATGAAAGCTTAAAAAAAGAGGCAGCTACCAAGTAGCATGCCTCTCATTCTATTATTTTGAGATCGTTCTATTTTTAGGATATTCTAAGCTGAGTCTGCGATTGTTTGTAGCTATGATGTATACTGCAGCTACAACGATGAGTACTGCTATGATGGAGCCGATGTTGAATAGACCTTTTTGCGAATACCAGACAATTGAATATCCGACAGAGCCGGCAAAAAGTGAGTAATAAACGAAGGGAAATAACGTTTTCCTTATGACTTCTCCTTCTTTACCAACTAGCCCTACTACAGCAGATGCAGCAACAACATTATGGACACAAATCATATTACCTGCTGCTCCCCCAACTGCCTGCAATGCAACGATCCATGTTGGGTCAACCCCAATCTGACCGCCGACATCATATTGGAATAAAGCGAACATCATATTACTGACAGTGTTACTTCCAGCAATAAAAGCGCCAATTCCACCGATGAATGTAGCTAGGAATGGCCAAAATTCACCAGCCAAGGCAGCGGCACCATTCGCTAATTCGATTGGCATCTGGTTGTAGCCAGCTGCTCCACCGCCAGTATTAATAAATACTTGAACCATTGGGACAGTAAAAATAAGGGCTACAGATGCTGCAAGTGTTGTTTTTCCTGATTGGACCCAGGCATTCTTATAGGCACGTCCATTCATTCCATGTATATAGAATGTTAATATGGATACGAGAATAAAGACTGTTCCTGGAGAATACAGGATCTCAAAGCTTGCAGTAATTCCTGATCCAAATATATTTTCTATTTTTAATACAACAGATTGAAGCCATTCTTTTAATGGCAGCGATTTCAGTCTTGTTAATACTAGGAACAATCCAACTAAAACATACGGTGACCACGCACGCAGCATGCTCATGCTTTTCCCGCTGTTTTCTAATTTGATTTCAATTTTCCCTGACCATTCTGGATCCCATTTGGATTTTTCTTCAAAATCCCAAACTTCATCCTTTGGCATTAGGAACCCTTTTTTAGCTGCAAAGATTACGATGGCTAAACCAACTAAACCGCCTGTCATAGACGGAAATTCAGGTCCAAGGGTGTTTGCTACAATGACATAAGGGATGGTCATTGCAAATGCGGAGAAAATAGCAAATTTCCAAATCTTAATACCTTCTGAGAATGATTTGTTTTTGCCGAAAAATCTAGTCATTAATGCAACAACAAATAGTGGAATCAATGTCCCTGCAATCATATGTAGTATGGATACTTGCCCACCTATTTGAGTAACGAGTGCTAAAAAGTTGTCTGTGATACTGGCATCTGCCGATAAGCCTGATTGAACACCGACAAGAATTGGTGTTCCAACTGCACCAAAGGAAACAGGTGTACTCTGAATAACCATTCCAGCAACTACAGCTGCCATAGCTGGAAAGCCTAATCCAACCATCAGAGGTACCGCAACCGCTGCTGGTGTGCCAAATCCTGATGCACCTTCAATAAACGATCCAAATAACCATGCAATGATAATTACTTGAATACGTCTGTCTGCTGATATATCTGTAAACCCTTGACGGATTGTACGCATCCCGCCGCTTTCTTGCAATGTGTTTAATAGCAAGATTGAACCAAAAATGATATACAGCAAGGTTACTGCTACGACTAGTCCATTAACTGATGCCGCCGCAACATTTTCTCCAGGTACTTTCCATACGAAAAGAGCTAATGCAACCGCTACCAAAAATGAGATTGGCATCGCTTTACTGGCTGGCCACTTAAGTCCCACTAGAAAGATAGCAACTGCAATAATTGGTAAAAGTGATAATAGAGCTAACATCCCCGTACTCATTAAACATCTCCCCCCTGTTTTGTTGTTTCTTCATAACAAACAATAATTACATAATGTTGCGTGTGAGGAAACATTGTTATATAACTATAAAGATAATGTTATATAACAAGCTACCTAAGTATTATTATACCTGCATTCTTATCAATTACAATAATATTTTGAAAATTATTTAAATTAAGAAAAACAAAAAAAATCCGCTTAAATGCCTATGACAAATTAAGGGCATTTAAGCGAAGATTCTAATTGATATATCCAAGTCTTGAAGAAATTTGTTTGCCAGTTTGTATCATTAACGGCTGCAGCTCTTTCAATCTTTCTTCAGTCATCCTCATTGTCGTTCCGGATATACTGACAGCAGCAGAAACCTTGCCTAAATGATCATAAATTGGCACAGCAATACAAGTAATGCCGTATTCATTTTCTTCAAGGTCAAGTGCGTAACCTTTTTTTCTAACATTGATCAGTTCCTTTAGAAGCTCATCTTTTTCTGTGATTGTTTTGTCTGTATGGACTGGCAGACCTTTACGAGCAATAATTTCATTCACAGTTGTAGCTGAGAGCTGGGATAAAATAGCCTTACCGACTGATGTACAATGCATAGGAGCACGCTTGCCCACTTTAGAATGCATTCTTAATGTTTCACTTCCATCAAGCTTCTCAATATAGACTACTTCCCCTTGATCATAGACAACAAGGTGGATCACTTCATTGGTTTCTTTCTCAAGATCTTGTAAAAAGGGGCTTGCCTCTTGACGCAAATCGATCGAGTCCAGTAGCCTGGAGCTTACTTCTAAGAATTTGTATCCCAGCTTATAGCGACCCGTATCATTATCCTGCTCCACATAACCATATTGCACAAGTGTGGATAAAATTCGGTAAACCGAACTCTTATTAATATCTATTTGATTGGCAATTTCAGTTACACCTAGTCCGCCTTTTTTCATACTCACTATTGAAATAATATCGAGTGCCCTGCTGACGGACTTCACCATATTTTCTCTTTCCATACTCTCACCTCAAACATCAGCCTTGCCTTCTATTATATATTAACTATTAACTGATTGTTTTGCAGATACAAAGGAATTTTTCAATTTGCCGATTTCATTAATTTCACATTCAATGATGTCCCCTTCATTAACGAGTTCGGCTCCGACAGGGCTTCCTGTCAAAATGACATCTCCTGGCTGCAGAGTCATCACATTGGACAAATAGGAAATCATTTTGCGAATAGGTACGATCATTAAATCCGTAGGACTGTTTTGCTTTTCCACTCCATTCAGATTCGCCTCAATGCTGATATTAAAAGGATCTAACTCTGTTTCAATGACTGGACCAAGCGGGGTAAACGTATCAAAAGATTTACCAACCGTCCAATGACCATCAGCATGGAAAAACTGTGGCGCTGTCACATCATTACCGACTGTGTATCCAAATACGTAATCAAGAATCGCATCTTCAGATACATTTTTTGCTTCTTTTCCAATTACAACTGCAAGCTCCGATTCAAACTTCACTTGCTGGGTGCCGCTTGGTATTACAATCGCTTCTTCAGGTCCAATAACAGACGAAGACGGTTTGAAAAAGAATACTGGAATTTCAGGAAGCGTCTCTGGTAAATCTTGCTTGTTGGCTACAAAATTTGCGCCAATTCCAATGACATGTTTTGGCTGAAGCGGTGCGAGGGTTTTTACATCGCCTTTATTATATGTATCACCTGTATATGACCAATCTCCGAACATATCCCCTGAAAACACTCTGATTTCTTCCCCTTCTACTACACCTTGAAATAGGTCGCCATTTACTTCAAATCTTGTAAACTTCATTTAAAATCTTCCTCTCTATATTTAATCAAAAACAGGGCATGTCAGCATGCCCTGCCTAACATCACATTACTGCTTTACAGCAAATTTTACTTTTGCTTCCAAACGGCGTTGATGAAGAATCGGCTCTGTATACCCGCTTGGCTGGTCATATCCTTTAAACACAAGATCGCATGCTGCTTGGAAGGCAACTGATTCGTCGTAATTAGGTGCCATCGGCAGGTAAACATCATCTCCTGCATTTTGTTCATCTACCACTTTGGCCATTCTTTGTAATGTTTCTTGAACTTGTTCTTTCGTACAGATTCCATGATGCAGCCAGTTTGCAACATGCTGGCTTGAGATTCTTAATGTCGCCCTGTCTTCCATTAAGGCTACATCATTAATGTCAGGTACTTTTGAACAGCCGATTCCTTGCTCTACCCAGCGTACTACGTAGCCCAGGATACCTTGAGCGTTATTGTCTAATTCCGCTTGAATTTCTTCTGGAGACCAATTGGTGTCTTCAGCAACTGGAATTTGCAAAATATCATCTCTTAAGTTTTCTGCCCTTTTTAATAGATCATTTTGTACTTCAGTCACATCCACTTGATGATAATGGAGTGCATGCAGAGTCGCTGCAGTTGGCGATGGCACCCAAGCTGTATTCGCACCTGCTTTTGGATGGCCCACTTTTTGCTCTAACATACCTGCCATTAAATCAGGCATTGCCCACATTCCTTTACCAATTTGGGCCTTGCCTTGGAACCCGGTCTCTAAGCCTGCAAATACATTGGATTTTTCATAGCCTAGGAGCCATTTCGTCGATTTCATATCATTTTTACGAATCATTGCTCCCATTTCCATAGAAGTATGCATTTCATCTCCTGTACGGTCAAGGAAACCAGTATTGATGAATACGACTCTTTCACTCACTTCTTTAATACTTGCTTTTAAATTTAACGAGGTACGGCGTTCTTCATCCATTACTCCAATTTTAAGGGTGTTTCTTTCAAGACCTAATAAATCTTCTGTGCGATCAAATAGATCGTTCGCGAAGGCTACCTCTTCTGGACCATGCATTTTTGGCTTAACAATGTAAATCGAGCCTTTATTTGTATTTTGGTAGTTTCCATTGCCTAATAATGTGTGTTTGGCAGCAAGGGCTGTCACAACCGCATCCAGGATTCCCTCTTGAATTTCATTCCCTTCATGATTAAGGATTGCCTCATTAGACATTAAGTGGCCGACATTGCGGACAAACATGAGCGAACGGCCATTCAATGAAACTGCCTCACCAGCTGGACTTGTATACTTGCGATTGGCGTTCATGCTTCTTGTCACTGTCTTTGACCCTTTTGCAAATGAAGCGGATAGGTCACCTCTCATCAAACCAAGCCAATTGCGATAAACAAGTACTTTATCCTCTGCATCGACTGCAGCAACTGAATCTTCACAGTCCATGATGGTTGTAACAGCAGCTTCCAATAAAATATCCTTCACTCCGGCGTCATCAGATTTTCCAATTGGATGCTCACGATCGATTTGAATTTCGAAGTGCAGGTTGTTATTTTTCAGTAAAACACCAGCAGGTTTGTCTGTTTCACCCTGATATCCCGCAAATTTTGATGTATCCTTCAATCCGACTTCTTCCCCGCTTTGCAATGTAACTGCAAGCTTGCCTTCATGGACGCTGTATTGGATTGCTTCTTTATGCGATCCTGATGTGAGAGGGACAGTTTCATCAAGAAAATTGCGGCCAAACTCGATGACTTTGTTCCCGCGAACAGGATTATAAGCGCCCTCTCTGTGTGCGCCTTCATCCACGCTAATTGCATCCGTTCCATAAAGGGCATCGTAAAGACTTCCCCATCTCGCATTGGCAGCATTAATTGCATAGCGGCCATTATTAATTGGAACGACCAGCTGCGGTCCCGCCTGAAGTGAAATTTCTTCATCTACATTTTCAGTCGTAATCTTGAAATCTTCCGCTTCTGGAAGCAAATAGCCTATTTTCTCTAAAAATGATTTATATTTGTCAAAATCAAATGCCTTATTCTCACGATGCCATCCGTGAATTTTCTCTTGAAGCACATCTCTTTTTGCCAATAGCGCTTTATTTTGGGGAGTCAAATCTTTGATCAGCTCTTCAAAGCCCACCCAAAAGGATTCTTGTTCAACCTCAGAGCCTGGTAATGCTTCCGAATTGATAAATTCATAAAGTTCATTTGCAACCTGTAATCCACCGACTTTTACATAATTACTCATTAATGAAACTCCTCCTTAAATGGTTTAGAAGATGATTGTTTGCTATTACAAAACGCTGTTTCTGTTATTCTTAAAAAAATAATATCATGGATACCGTACCACTATCAATTATTTTCATATAATTCTATCATTTTATATTTTTTATGAGATAGCTGCTTCTTTCATTTCTTTTTTCACTTCAGCACAACGTCCTGGTGTAGGGAAAAGCTTACCGGCATTCAGCAAATTATCCGGGTTAAAGACCTCGCGGATATCTGTCTGTGCCATGATTTCTTCATCCTTGAATACAAATCTCATTTCTTCTCTCTTTTCAATCCCTACTCCATGCTCTCCAGTGATAGTACCGCCTACGTCCGCACATACCTTCAAGCATGCACTGCCTGCCTCCATCGCTTTATCTGTTTCTCCAGGAATCCTTGCATCAAATAAAACAAGTGGATGTAAATTCCCATCACCAGCATGAAAGATGTTAGCGATACGCAAGCCCGAATCATCGCTAATCTTCTTTATTTTTTGCAGAACTTCAGGCAGTTTACTTCGAGGTATAACCCCATCCTGTACTAAATAGTCAGGAGAGATTGCACCCATGGCACCGAAGCCTGTTTTTCGATTAGCCCACCACGCAGCCCGTTCTTGCTCATCCTTTGCAGCGCGAACTTCTCTGACATTTCTGCTTCTGCATACGTCTAAAATTTGCTCAATCTGCTCGCCAATTCCAGCAGCAATTCCATCTACTTCGATGAGAAGCAAGGCTTCAATATCCTTTGGATGACCTACTGGAAAAGCGGCCGCTTCCACCCCTTCAATCGCAGTTTTATCCATCATTTCGAGTGCAGCTGGAACAATACCAGCGGAAACAATATCAGACACTGCCTGAGAGCCATCCTCAATCTTGTCAAAGTAAGCAAGGACCGTTTGTTTATCCTCTGGATTTTTTAAAATACGAACAGTAATTTTCGTAACAATTCCAAGTGTTCCTTCTGATCCGGTCAACAAGCCTAATAAATCATATCCCGGTTCATCTGGAACCCCGTTGCTGCCAATCTCAACGATTTCTCCATTTGGAAGGACAACCTCAAGACCGAGGATATGGTTGGTTGTTACCCCATATTTCAAACAATGAGCACCACCTGCATTTTCTGCAACATTTCCCCCTATTGTACAGCAGTACTGACTGGATGGGTCAGGTGCATAGTAATAACCCTTATCCGAAATTGAATTCGTCAGCTTCAAGTTCACAAAGCCTGGTTCAACTACTGCTCTTCTATTTTCTAAATCGACACTTAGCAGCTTCTTCATTTTCACCATACTGATGATAACTTCCTGATTTAATGGAATGGCACCCCCGCTAAGTCCGGTTCCTGCACCACGCGCTAAGAAAGGCAAGCCCTGTTCATGACAGTACTTTACAATATTAGCAACCTCTTCTGTGTTTTCAGGAAAAACTACTGCTTTAGGAAGCGCAGTATGAATAGTGAATCCGTCACAATCATAGGATAACAGATCTGCTTTTTCATAAAGAATGGAGCCTAAACCATCTACCATACTTGCTAAACGAATAATATGCTGATCTTTCGTTCTTAATTTTTTTCGAGCCATGAATTATTGACCCTCCTTCGCGCTTTCTTCCTTTTGATATGCCCAGTCAAGAAGCTGTACCGTGTGAACGATTTGTTGATTACGGCCGTATTTTTCAACGCCAATAGCCATTTGTAGCATACAGCCTGGATTCCCCATCGAAATCATCTCTACATCAGCAGGGACATTTTCCATTTTGCTTTCAAGTACAGCACCAGCCATTTCAGGATTGGTAATATTGTATATTCCTGCACTGCCGCAGCATCGATCCGCATTTGGCATATGCACCATTTCTACACCTGGAATATCAAGAAGAATATCCCGCGGTTCTTGTCTAACCCCTTGACCATGTGCTAAGTGGCAGGCATCATGATACGTAATGCGCTTGTTGATTTCCGCTTTTGGCTTCTCATATCCCGTGTCATGAAGGAATTTGGATATATCCTCTACCTTCTCAGAAAACTTCTCTGCTCTTTCTTTCCATTCAGGCTCTTCTCGGAATAATTCTTCATATTCCTTCATCATACAGCCGCATCCAGCAGCATTAACGATAATTTTTTCTGAGTCTTCAAATGCCTCAATGTTTTGCTTAGCAAGCTTTCTGCCCATTTCGCGATCTCCGGCATGAACATGAAGTGCACCGCAGCAAGTTTGGTTTTTGGGGATTACGACAGCACTGCCATTTTTAGTTAAGACGTTGATGGTAGATTCATTGATGTCGCTGAACATCACATCCATTACACATCCAGTCAACATCGCAACTTCTCTCTTCGTCTCGCCTTTTGCTTTGATGACATTTTCCGATTTATATTTCTTTTTAATCGGTTTTTTCACTTCAGGCATAATCGCTTCCATTTCAACGAGGTGTTTAGGCATGACCTGAATTAACTTCGTTCTTCTCACGAGTGTCTGCATACCGCTCTTTTGATAAAATTTTAATAGTCCACCCAGTGAATTTAAACGGCTATCATGTGGGAAAATGCCGCGCAGAAACAGCTTGCTTACCGCTCCCTGCCATCCAGTTAAAGGCATCGCCTGACGCACCTGCCCCCGGGCTTCTTCTATTAAACCGCCTACATCCACATCAGCAGGGCATGCCGTTGTACATGCTCGACAATCTAAACAAGCAAATACAGGATCCATGAATTGTTCATTTACTGAGAGCTTTCCTTCAGCAACAGACTTAATCAGATACACTCGCCCACGTGGAGAATGCTGTTCCTGTCCTGTCTGCTCATAGGTTGGACATGATTCCAGACACATTCCGCAATGCACACAATCCGCCCATTTATTCTCATCTGGCGGGTCGTTCCAAAGATAGTTGCTTAAGCTGTTTGTACAGGGTGGACTTTGCTTTAATTCCTGCTCAGGTTTACTCACCTAGATCCCTCCTATATATCTGTTCCTATTTAATATTCGATTGGGATCAACTTTTAACTTAATCCCTTCAAACAGGAAAAATGCGGCTGGCTTCGGCCCCCAAATATCGGTCTGTTTACGCTGTTCAAACGGCAAATGCCTGATAATCGCGTATCCTTGATGCTTCTGAGCTATATTCCTGACTTTTTCAATTGCGTCTCTGACATCGTTTGCTACGCCATTTATGTACATATTCATGATGCCATGACCGAGACCTCCATGGGCCTGAATCGTTACGTTGTTCGTATCTTGTATCAGCTCACAATCTTTTAAAATGGAAAGTATATTCATATTAATTGTACCTATTTTTAAAACAGTCTCAGATCTAAACTGAGAGTCTACTTTGTTTCCATTGGGCAATAAATGATAGAAAGACTGCCAAAATTGCACGCTTTCCTCCCCTTTTAATCGCCTTAATTTTATGCCATCTTTCATTAAACCTTGGATGAACTCTTCCTGATAGCTGACGGATTTTTCAACATCTTCAAAGCTCATAACCAATGAATACGACTTCTCTCCTGTCATTCTTTCCATCAGCTCCGGATTGATCAGCTCAAAGCATACTGGTTCAATCGTTGAATCCAATACCCTCACACTTAGATTCTTGATGCTTCCCATGTCGCTAATTGGAAAAGAAATGATCATTGTTGATTCTGCCTTTGTAATTGGACGCAATTTGATCGTCACTTCGGAAATGACACCAATCGTCCCCATAGAACCGATAAATAATTTATTCATATCGTATCCCGCTACATTCTTAACTACCTTTCCTCCTGAACGAATAATCGTTCCGTCCGGGTAAATCATGCGCAGGCCAATGACTGCATCTCTAGCTGCTCCATAACCCAGCCTTTTGGGACCACTATCGTTACTAGAAACTAAACCGCCAATGGTCGTTTGCTCTGGCAAGAATGGATCCAAGGCAATTCTTTGGCTGTATGCCTTTAAATGATCTTGAATTTCTTGAAAAGGAGTTCCCGCCTTCACAGTTATTGTCATATCTCCTGGATGATGTTCAACAATCCCCGTATATTTCTCTAACGATAATAGAATATCCGCTCGTTCATTCATACCGCCATAACCTCTTTTTGTTCCAGCTCCCATGATGTTTACAGTAAAACTGTTTTCTGTAGCAAACTTTAATATCGCCACGATTTCATTCTCATTATTAGGGAAAACAGTCATTGCACCTGAGTTTCCATATGGATGGGCTGTTTCAGCAGTATCCTTTATTTGATCTGCCTTCAAGAGGATTTGTAATTTTTCTAGATTTGCTGTAATCAATGTCGATCACCTCCGCTGTTTTGTAATAACAAACACCGTTTCTATTTTGTCGCAAAAATTAATACTGCTGAAAAATCCTCTTTTGTAACAGTTCTTCAACAAAACTTAAATGCTCAATCATTAAGTTATGGGCTTGGTTGGCATCCTTTTCCTCTATTGCTCGGAAAATTGTAAAATGCTGCTCGTTAATGGTTTGAACAATTGCTGGCTGAGATTGAATGAATTGATGGAAATCAACCATCGACTTCTTCAATGTTGTGGAGATGAATTCAATAAAATGAATCATGATTGTGTTACCAGCTGCTTCTGCAATAGCCAAATGGAATAAATAATCCGATTCCCATCCTTCTGCTGTTGGATTAGTAAGCAGATGATTCATTTTTTCGACGTTTAGCTCTGTTCGGTTAAGCGCTGCCATTTCAGCCAGGCCCGCTTCCACCATTTTTCTCGCTTGAAAAAGCTCTTGAATATCCTTAATTCCAGGCAAAAGATGACTCCTTGTAAACAGCTTGGAAGAATCAAAGCCAAGTATATAAGTTCCTTCCCCTTGCTTTACATGAACAAGCCCTTTACCTTGTAATGCAGCCATTGCATCTCTGACTGCCGATCGGCCTACACCGAAAGCTTCACAAAGTTCCCGTACAGAAGGCAGCTTTTCTCCCGCTGCGAATGAACCTTCTTCAATCATGTTCTCGATTTTCTCTGCGACAATCTCAGAGATTTTTCTTGTTGAAATCTTTTCTGCCTTCAAGAAGTAACCACCTTCCTTTTCAGACATCACATATCTGATAAGTTAATATTATTTAAACATTCCGAAAACAAAATTGCAATGATTATTTAGAATTAACTGAATGTTTTGGTTGGGTTGTATTTATTTTTAGATTTTGGGGAGGGATGTAGTTTATTATATGAGGAAAAAAGGGTAGTGATAAGATGTTTTTGAAAGATTTCAGAATAAGCTTACGTATGAGACAGACAGAAGCATTACTGCGGAGAATTCGAGAAGAACACCCATTACATACAACTATTTTAGAAGACTTGAGAAAATTATCTGCTGGTTATAATGGGGAGAAAAACACCCAATATTATTTAGATTTTTTCGAAGAACCTCTCATTTACCATAATATTCAGTTGGAAGAAATTCACTCATTTTTTCAAATTGATTTTCGCCTGATTCACCCTCGCTTTGTCTTTATTTTTGAATGTAAAAATATCTTTGGTGAGCTCCAGTTCGATTCCACATTTAATCAAATGATTCGAACAACGAATGAAAAGTCAGAAGCTTTGCTGATCGTATTTCTCAAGGTGTCATTAAAGGCGATTATAAAACTAAACAACAAGTCATCCATATTACTCGTATCCTAGAAAGGTGGGAAACTTTATGTAAACACCATCAAAAAGAAATTGGGAATCAAAAAGAAATGAGAAAAATTAAATAGTTGCTGTTAACATTGTAAAGACAATGCCAATGTTTTGATGAAATACGGAATCTCTGAGGGTGAGCTAATAAGAGGAATTAAATGTCCCAAATGTGATTGATTTGCGATGAAGAGAGAGCGGTTAGGATGGCATTGCCCACATTGCGGCTTGACTGATTGTATCAGTCACGAAAGCGCACTCGTGGACTACTTCTTACTAATTAAACCAACGATCATCACAAAGGAGTTCAGGAAATTCACTTATCGACGTTTAGCGCCTCAAAACTACTCTCTAGAATGGAAATAAAGAATCACGAAAAAATTATGGTAATGAATTAGTAATGAAAATGATGATAAAAGATAACATCTGGAGTTAGATTTAGTGGTTTTGTTTGACTTTTTTCTAATTCTACCGTGCTTTTGTGCTGAAATTGATTTTATTTATATTTGAGACTATTTTTGATGTGGATATTAGTGGGTTTTACTGTTTTATTAGTCACCTGAAGCTTCTTTTTAGTCACTCTCTTTATTTTAAGCGCTCACTATACAACCAAAAAACGCCCGCGCTCTTCCAAAGCGGGCATTTTCCAAGTTTACGCAGCACACAAAGGTGGTATATAAAAACAAACAGCCCGACCAAATTGGCCAGGCTGCATTTAGAAATCTATGATTATCTGATACGGTTTACACGGCCATTGAATGTATCTGCCCAGTATCCGCTAGACATGTTAGCAATAGCAACACCTGAATTACTTTGTGATCCAATGAATCGTCCGCCACCGATGTAGATACCAACGTGTCCATCTTTTTTGTAAGTGTCAAAGAATACTAGATCACCAGGTTGCATTTGGCTTGCAGGGACTGGAGTTCCTTGGTTCTTTAATGCATCAGTAGACGCACCTACGCTGTATCCTCCTTGAGCAAATGCCCAGTGAACAAATCCAGAGCAATCGAAGCGTCCAGCTGCTACGTCTGCTGCTGTTCTTCCGCCACCGAATACATAAACAGAGTTGCCAATGAATCTATTTCCAGCGCTGATGACTGAGCTCATGCCGCCGCTGCCTTTAGATACTACAGGCGCTGCTGTTGATTGTTTGCTGCTGCTGCTGCCGCCTGTAGATTTAACTGAAGTTGGTGCAGAGCTTGCATTAGAAGATGTAGCAACAGTTGCTACTGCTGTTTGAGCTGCCATACTTCTTTCAATTTCAGCTTGCATTGCAGCAAGGTCGCTGTCTTTTGTTTGAAGCTTAGATTTTTTATCAGCTGCAACCGTCTCTTTATCTTTTAATTCTTGTTTAAGCTTATCGTTTTGTTTCTTTTGATCTTGCATTTGAGCACGCATGCCCTCAAGATCTGTCATTTTAGTATTAAGACCAGCTAGCTCAGTATCAACTGTGCTTTTCTTTTCTTCTACTTCTTTTTTGTCAGCATCATGCTGTAATAATAGATCTTGGTCAGCTTCGACGATCTTTGTAATTGCACCTACACGGTCAATGAAATCACTGAAGCTTGTGGCGCCAAGTAATACATCAATGTAGCCAACGTTTGTGCCGCCGCTCTCTTGGAATGCAAGTGCGCGTTCTTTTAATACAACCGCACGCTTATCAATACGCTCTTGAATTACTGCGATTTCTGCTTCAAGCTTCTTGATTTTTTCTTTTGTGTCTTTAATGCTATTTTCAGTTTCAGCAATTATTTTGTCATTATCGATCATTGCTTGGTCAACTTTTTTAATTTGATCTTCAAGTTTACCTAATTCAGCTAAGACTGTTGCTAGTTCTTTTTCTGCTTTTGATAGATTTGATTGGATGTCAGAGCGTTCCTTTTTAATATTATCAATAGATTCTGCACTTACTGATGGTAGTGCGAAAGCTCCTAGGCCTAGCATAATCGTTGTGTTTAAAGCTACTATTTTCTTCTTCACTCATTTTCCCCTGCTTTCTCTCTAATTATTTCTTTTTTCGACACATATGTATGTTAAGTAAGTTTCGTTATGTTTTAAAGTTCTATGTATTTACTAAAAATGTGACAAATTAAACGGTATAATAGTCTTTACAAATTGGATTATAACATCACTATTTGACAATTAGGTAATAGCAACATTACAAATATATTACTAAACCGACACAAAACATCATTTTTTTCATTATTATGAATATTCACACATACTTTTATCCTATTTTTTTTCATAAAAAAGCAGAAATAAGAAGCTAGTTTCTAGCTTCTTATTTCTAAAATATCCTTTATATCCTGCTCCGAAAGCGCGGCAGTTGATTGACGATCTACATCAATAATTTCCTCTATTAAAGCTCGCTTCTTATCTTGTAGCTCATCAATCTTTTCCTCTATTGTTCCTCCGGATAATAATTTTATAACCTGAACATCATTCTTCTGGCCCATACGATAGGCACGATCAGCTGCCTGCTCTTCCACTGCTGGGTTCCACCAAAGATCATAAAGGATAACCGTATCTGCACCAGTTAGATTTAATCCTGTGCCTCCAGCTTTCAATGAGATAAGAAAAACATCATTTTCACCAGAATTAAATCTATTACACATTTCTACCCGTTCATGTGCAGGTGTTTGTCCATCAAGGTAAAAGAATGACCTACCTTCATTTGCAAGTTCTTTCCCTATCAAATCCAGCATCTTTGTAAACTGGGAAAAAACAAGGACTCTCCTGCCTGAAAGCTTAGATTCTCGAAGAATCTTCAGCAGCTCTTCAAACTTGGCAGAACTGCCTTTATAGCCATCTACAAATAGTGCTGGATGACAGCAGATTTGCCTTAACCTAGTTAAGCCCGCTAAAATTCTAATGCGGTTTTTCTTTAACGTCTGTTTATTTAAATGTTTAAGCGTATCATGACGCAACTTAGCTAAGTAGGCCGCATATAGTTTTTTTTGCTCTGGCAGTAAATTGACTAACTCAATCGACTCTATTTTTTTAGGGAATTCTGAGAGGACATCCGCTTTCATCCTTCTTAACATGAATGGCCGAACGATACGGGAAATTTTTTGCCTGCTTAATTGACTAAATTCTTTTAACCCTAAGAATAGCTCTGGAAACACCACATGGAAAATCGACCATAATTCTTCCTGTGAATTTTCTATTGGTGTCCCAGTCAATGCAAAGCGGGTTCCAGCTTTAAGTTTCTTTACAGCTTTAGCTGTTTCTGTTATAGGGTTTTTAAAACTTTGTGCTTCATCAAATATAATGGTATGAAAGGTTTGTCTCTCATACCATTTAATGTCCTTACGAAGCAATGGATAGGATGTAATCATTACATCAACATTTTTCACTTCCTGTTGAAGCAGGCTCCGCTGGTCCTTCCTTCCATCCATGATGACTGCTTGGATATCAGGTGCAAATTGTAGAAATTCACTTATCCAGTTATAGGTTACCGAAGAGGGACATACAATGAGCGCAGGCTGCTTGCTTTCACGAATCTCATTAACCTCAGATAAAATAAATGCGATTGCCTGCAATGTTTTCCCAAGTCCCATATCATCTGCAAGAACGCCGCCAAAACGATGATGAGCAATCATTTTCATCCAATTGAACCCTTCTTTTTGATAATTTCTGAGCGTATGTTCTAATTCATTGGGTAAAGGGAATAACTGTTTTCCTGGGTGATAAAGCGCTTGTAAAAACTCTCTAAAAGAACTTTCAAATTCCAAGACTGATTCACTTGCTTGATTTAGCTGCTGGATGCCTCGAATTAACGGTACGTCCATCCATGCAGATAAATCCTCTTGCTGAATTGGTGCGGCCTCAAGAAAGCGTTGAATTTCTGCAAATTCTCTAGCTTCAAGTGAAAAAAGTGTGCCATTTCGCAAGCGATAATATCTTCGTTTTTCATCAAGTGCCACCAGGACATCTCGGATTTCCTGCTCTGGAATTCCTGCAATATTAAACTTAAATTCTAACCAGTTTGTTCGTTCTTTTTTGATTCTCACGCTAATTTTCGGCTTCGGATTCTCTTTGAAAATCCGATTTCTAATTGCTGTAGTCGCATAAACCTGAACTAATTTTTGCAATTTGGGAAGGATATGATATAAAAATTGATATTCCAA
Source organism: Cytobacillus purgationiresistens (assembly GCF_030813235.1). GTDB lineage: Bacteria > Bacillota > Bacilli > Bacillales > Cytobacillaceae > Cytobacillus > Cytobacillus purgationiresistens. Next base: position 44,830 of record NZ_JAUSUB010000022.1, read on the forward strand.
CTCTTCATTGTGAAGAAAATATCCTTCATCCGTTTTTGTAAAAGATCCCTCTTCCATCAGCTCTAAAATTGCCGCCTCTTTTTCAAGGTCCCTAAAGACCATCACTTTAGAATGACCTTCGTTTTCTTTAGCCGGATTCATCACATGATTACCATAATGAAACTCCAGACTCGCTAATAAGCGATGACTTAGTCTATCTAAATAGAACTTCGCTTTAAGCGGGGACTTAACAAACTGAACTGAGATCTCTTTCGAAATATGTACTTCGCCAAGCTGTCTTAAGCCCGGTACAACCTTCTCAAGAAAAAAACCGATTTGCTCGCTAGGTATAGGAATCTCTTCTGCTCCCATTTTCTCAACCATCCGTTTTAATTCCTTCAACCGGTTATAGTCGTTCTCAACAAGCTCATATAGCTCCCCTTCTATGAAAACAAGCTGATATTTTTCTAGAAGAATGAGTGTCTGCATGCCTCTTATCTTAAAATTAAAACCATCAGCTGAATCTTTTTCAAATAAAAAAGTAATTGGCAACTGGCTCTTTTTTACTTTTAACCGACCAAATTGTTTTGCTTCATACTGGAATTCCACATTCTCTATTGATTCCAATAATGGATATATCCGATTCCAGGAAGTTGGCAGGACCAACAAACTGTCCTCTGTACGATCGATTACTTTTTCTTCGGTCCTCTCATCATTGATCATCTCATATAGAGATTGCATCAATTGATCAGTATTTTTTCGGAAACAATGCCGCTTAGAATCATATATAAAATCATTGGACAATCTAAAGGGCTGATTATGATGAATGGCCTGGAGAAATGATCGAATATCTTTTACACGATGAACGCCGACATTCATTTTCAAACTAAACAAATGATCTTCTACTGAGTTCGGTCGTAATTCACAAGTGACATTAGCCTCAAGGATTTTTCTATTTTCAAAATGATGCTGTTCGAATGAGGACCTCTTCTCTTTTTCTGAAAAGATGGAGATAATCTCACCTGTAATACCGGTTTGGTCCGCTGGATGCTGTCCTGTCGGGCGTTCATTCCCTTTCCGCTGATTCTTCAGAATAGTGATCAAAACGGCTGCTACATGCTGGCAATCCTTCTGAAACGATGCCAAGGTTGGGCAGCTGCAGGATGACTCAAAATCACCCGTTCCATCCTCCTTTATTAAGACACTAAAATCCTCTGACCCGGTAACCACTGCTTCACATTTATCTGATTCAAATGCTTGAAAAATAACTTTTTTAGAACGATAAAAAGCTTCTCCTCTTTTGTAGGAGACAGCCCCGCAACGTTCCATTATTATGTTCTGGCTTAAATGGATGTTCAAATGAAATGACTCCCTCCCACTGAATAAATCTGCTCAGCAAGATTGTTTTGCTTTAATTATATCATTATTGCCTTACACAAACTCAAAATAATCAACCAGACTGATTTTCGCGATTTCGCAAGATCATTCCGTTTGACTTTGCCATTCCTACCTTTTCATAAAAGGACTGCAACTCCGCATCACACATGAGATCAATCATGTAAATACCATCAAGTTCTTTCATCATCCTATGTAAAAGCTCTTTGCCAATTCCCTGCTGCTTATATTCAGGCAGTACTTCCAATAAAGGAATGTAGGCAGATAGGATACCATCGCTGATTGCCGTAATAAAACCAACCACTTGATCCTCCTCCTCATTCACCGCAACGATAGCTTTATAGCTCCTTTTCAACAGCTTTAAATGTGTAGCACAATTGGGAGGGTTGGGCCAGTCGACAAAAAATCCATTTAACATCTGTTCTGTCAAACCTTCAGTACTATGCATGTATTTCATTTGATATCACTCCTTTGGTCTACAAGATTATTTCAATATTAATAGAAGTAATCCCTTCTAAAAAAATTCACTAGCTACTGCTGCGGATGAACAATCTCATATTATATAGTAGAAACTCGTCATGAATATACGCGGTCCATTTATATAACCAAAAGGCAGCAATGCTAAGAACCGTATAAATAACAGTAGGACCAAGCATTGAGGACATATGGTACCAAGAATCACTGCGGGCAATAATATAACCCTTCAAGAGCTGGAGCCTATACAGAATGGGTAAATATCCTTACCGCTGGCGATGAGCCAATACAGAGGAAAATGGACTTTGGTCCCATGCTGAATGAAATAGCACCATTGCTACATATCGGCGCTCATATTATAGGTATAAGCGGTTCCACCTTATATCAACACTCATGAGCATATAGTTAACGGATCATTCGCTAATCCAGGTCTTGCCGCTGTTTTGCAAGGTTCCACTGGTAATATGTATATTGATGGGGCGTATTTCTCAGGGGGAGCCGACTATGCGGAAATGTTTGAAACCACTAATGGCAACCCGATTGAACCAGGACTGTTAGTTACGGATGATAAAGTAAAACCAGCTAATTCCGAGGGTGACTATATTCGTCATTGCTACCCCATCAATGACTACGGACTCAGCTGAACTGGATTGGAATCAAAAATTCAAAACGGATAAATGGGGCAGAATCCAATATCAAAAAATGAGTATCAACCGTAATGACAATAAACTTTCTTCTATTATGACAGATACCCCTATTCTCAATACTGACTTTGAACTGTCGCAAAATTACATTCCTCAAAGGAATAGACCAGAATGGGTGACCGTTGGTGATGTAGGGAAATTGCTTGTCAGTGATGATGGCCCATGTAAAGTAAACATATACTGCATGCCGAAGGACGAAGGAGTTACAACTGCCTCGGATATCGGCTATCTTGTGATTAACCGTTTAGACTGCGATCAGATTTTGATTATGATGAAATAAAACAAAGGGTCCAACAACAATGTGGGACCCACAATTTGTTTCTATATATAAAATCATTTCTATGTTGAGCGTACCTCATCTATTTGAGTCCTGACTTTCCTTTTTAACTACTGCTCAGCTAATGTAATCATCATTTTATATTGCTGAGCATCGTTAAAATCCTCTTCCGTTATTCCTAAGCTTTCGCAAGCATATTGCAAATGCTCCAGCCAGTCATTATCTTTTTGCTTGATAGCTTTAGAGCATTCATTTTCAATAAATGGCGTTGACATTCTTTTACCTATTTCTCTGAAAATCTCTAGAGCTTCCAATGACCCAGGCCAATTCCTATCCATTATCTGTCCAGCAAGCAATGGCAGTGCTCCTCTATTTCTTGGATAACCCATTTTTCTTAAAATATAAATTGCATTTCCCCAAGTTTCCTTTCCGAATTTTGGTATTAATAGATCCACTTTATCGGGATGAACTTGTGAGAGAACTTCCATTGATTCTCTTTGTATGTCTTTTGGTAAATTCCAATTAAGATTATCAACATAGTGAATAATCTCTTCATCTTCCAAAATCACATATTCGTTCATAGAGACTCCCCTGAGTTGGACGAAATTGGAATACTTTAGTACTTTCGTTTATCTGCGAGATTTTTTCTCTTTTCTTCCCCTTTGAAGAGTCTAGAAGTTAAGTACCTATTCATTTCATCCAATACTAATATCTAATGCTTCTATTCTTTTTTCAACATATTTCTTGTCTTTATGTGCGTGAAAAATTTCTGCTTTTTCGATGATGACGGTTGTATTGTATTCTGGAATTTTTGCGTATTGGTCTACCACACCTTTGGGGATCAGAATATTTCCTTCTGGCCAATATAACGCTATATTTCCCGATTTGATTTTTTCGAATTTTGCTTTGCCCTGAAATGTGCCATATTGATTATAAGCAACGATATTATCTTTTGCCTGTATACTTAAGCGCTCAGCGTCCATCTCGTTCATGATAATATCATATCTGCCTGCACCATTGAACGGATCTTCTTCATGATAAATCATTGAGTTAAACTGTTTCCCCCTGCGGGAAGTGACGAAGAAATGGCCTTCCGTTTTTCGCAATTCAGGAATATCGATAGCTAATAGGTTCCCTTTTCCGTCTGTTGTAGGGCAAATACCTCCTTCACATAGCCATGCACCACCCCATTGAAACACGTCTCCACGATTTTTCAGATGTTGTATCCCGTCATAATTGGGGTTAGCTTTGGCAATTTCATCGCGGATCTCTTTGGCGTGATTAAAGTGAATTTTATCTTTTTTCTCCGGGAGAACTCTAGCGGCTAAATCGATATATATTTCCCATTCCGAGCGTGCTTCCTCAATTCTTGGACCTTCTATCTCTGGACTGAAATAAACCATTCTTTCAGTGCTTGTAGAGGTTCCTCCTCCCGGCTGCTCATACCTTGTCATCGCAGGCAGAACAATGACCTCTTCTTTTGCTTCAACAAGCGTTGATGTATTGAAGATAATGTCTTGATGCACGCGGATTTCAGCATTCTCCAGTGCTTCTTTTATGAAAGAAGGATTTGGCATTGTTTCAAGAAAATTTCCGCCACTTGTATAGAAAAGTTTAACCTTTCGTTCGTGTTCATTGGGAAGCATCAGATTCTCAAGCATTTGACCGACTGTATCTCCCTGCCACTTTGGAATGTGGAATCCCCATATTTTCTCTATCCTTTTTGCATTACTTTCATCAAAATCACTTCCAGGAAGGACAAACGGGTCTGCTCCCATTTCTCCTGAACCCTGTACACCGCTATGTCCTCGGATAGGCATCACTCCGCAATGCTCTCTGCCAATAAAGCCCCGAAGCATTGCAAGATTAGCCACTTGCGAGATATTATCTGTTGCAAAGCGATGCTGGGTGAGCCCCATGCTCCAAATGAAAATACCTGACTTGGATTTTGCTAAAAGCTCTGCAAACTCTACTATTCTGGCATATGACAATCCCGAGGACTGTTCAAGCAGCTTCCAATCTTGATTCTTCAAATGATTCTTCAACTTAGAAAATCCATTCGTATGCGCTTGGATAAATTGATGGTCAATAGCTGAACCCGGCTCTATTGACTCCATCTCGATCCAATGCTTCATTACCCCATTCATAAAGGCGATGTCCCCGCCTATATTCACTTGATATACATCATCAACAATTTTCGTGCCAAATAAAGCGCTTTCCGCAATGGATGGAATCCAATAATTCTCCATAGCAGGCTCTCGATACGGATTAATCATGATGATCTTAGTACCTGCCTTTTTAGCAGCATACATGTATTTCGTTGAAACTGGCTGATTGTTCGCAGCGACAGACCCCCAGAATACTAGCACATCCGTCCCAATCCAATCCTTATAGTTACAGCTGGCAGCACCTATCCCAAGTGATCGCTTTAAAGCGGTTTTACTCGGAGAATGACAAATCCTTGAAGCATTATCAATATTATTCGTGCCGATGAATCGGGCAACCTTTGCTGCTGTATAGTAGACTTCATTCGTAATTCCACGTGAAGTTAAGTAAAAAGCTAATTGCTTAGGATCGATTGATTTTATTTTTGCTGCAATCCGATTTAATGCCTCATCCCAGCTGATTCTAGTAAATTTATTTTCTCCTTTTTTTCGAGAAAGAGGAAAAGGAATGCGACCGAGCTCCCTAAGCTGAGAACTGTTCAATTCCTTCATTTTCTCAATATCCGCCAGCCATTTTTCGTCTATTGCCGGTGCGGTATTTAGTCGGAGAACATTCAGCCTTGTTGTACAAAGATGGGGACCGGTCAATGTCTGATCATACAGACCAGAAACACCTAAAGCACAGCCATCACATACTCCCTGAGTTAAAATTTTATAAGCATAAGGAAGATTATCCTTATTATCCCATGCCACCTTTAACGTATCTCTTAAATGATGCGGCTTCACCTTCCCAAGACCCATCGGAGAAAGCCCCGCCCAAAGAGATGGTTTAGGTGCAGTATTTAACTTAATCGGTCCTGTATGCTTTGTATTACCCATAACAATCAACTCCTTAATAGAAATGCGGAGGTGGCTTGCTCAGCCCCGACAAGCTTAAGACGAATGGTCATGAAGGTTGGTCTTTACCTTCTTGACCATTTGACTTAAGACCTCGAGGGGCTAGCCACCGCAGCTGGACAAACTGAAATGCGGAGGTGGCTCGCTCAGCCCCGACAAGCTTAAGACGAATGGTCATGAAGGTTGGTCTTTACCTTCTTGACCATTTGACTTAAGACCTCGAGGGGCTAGCCACCGCAGCTGGACAAACTGAAATTCGGAGGTGGCTCGTTCAGCCCCGACAAGCTTAAGACGAATGGTCATGAAGGTTGGTCTTTACCTTCTTGACCATTTGACTTAAGACCTCGAGGGGCTAGCCACCGCAGCTGGACAAACTGAAATTCGGAGGTGGCTCGTTCAGCCCCGACAAGCTTAAGACGAATGGTCATGAAGGTTGGTCTTTACCTTCTTGACCATTTGACTTAAGACCTCGAGGGGCTAGCCACCGCAGCTGGACAAACTGAAATTCGGAGGTGGCTCGTTCAGCCCCGACAAGCTTAAGACGAATGGTCATGAAGGTTGGTCTTTACCTTCTTGACCATTTGACTTAAGACCTCGAGGGGCTAGCCACCGCAGCTGGAATACTTGAATTTCAATGTTTACTTACTCTTCTCCATCAAGAATAACTAAAGAGATTAAATCTTTTAAAAGAAAACCATCTTGCCGCTTTGCAAAATGATGGTAATTTTTTTTTTACATGGTCGGAGATGGACAAATAAATTCCTATCATTTTTCAGATAAATAGCCTAGATCTTTATCAAACACAAATATGGACATTCCAAAATCTCGTTCGATATCGATATCAACGAATAAATCGATTAAATTAGCTTGGAGCAATTCTTCCATTTCTACTGGCCGATTCTTTTTGTACATTTCTTTCACCATTTCTGTCCTCGCTGCTCTTAGCATTTGTTTACCTTCATCTGCACTGGCAATGAATTTTTCAACTGGTGAAAGATTTCCTTCCATTTCAGCGATTGCCCAATTTTTACAGAAAGTCGTTTTGATTTTGCTAGGTCCCTTACCCATATGTTTCTTTCTAAAAGACCTGACCAAATTGCTGAATTCGGCCTCATATTTGTTCATGTTTGCTTCAGCCCTTTAATGTTATTTAAATTAAACTGCGATATTATCACTTTTATTCTGTTTTTCTCTTAGCTGATTTATATCCCTGCGGATTAATAATGAAACAACCAGCGCTACAGCAAACATACCGGCAAACACAAATAAACTTTGTGAATAGCTGCCTGTTGTTTCCCTGATCCACGAGGCAAACATAGGGCCTGCTAAACCTGCGGCAGCCCATGCTGTCAGGATATAACCGTGAATAGCACCGAGCTGCTTCGTCCCAAACAAATCTCCAATATATGCCGGTATTGCGGCAAAGCCCCCGCCATAACATGTATAAATTATCGCTAATAACACTTGAAACAAGATAGGGTTATCAACAACGGTCAATAATGGAAAGGCAACTAATTGGATGGCAAAAAAAGCAGTATACGTATTTGGTCTCCCAATATAATCAGATATAGATGCCCAACCGATTCTGCCAAAGCCGTTAAATGCACCTAACACACCAACAAGTGCAGCTGCAGCTACGGCACTCAAGCCGATTGTTTCTTGGGCAAGCGGTGATGCTGCTGATATGATTGCAATGCCGCAGGTCACATTTATAAATAACATAATCCAAATATAGTAAAACCTTCTTGTCTTCACTGATTCATTGGCTGTAAGCTGTGAAAGGTCTTTTTTGATTGTTGTCGTCCCTGCTGCGATCTTCTCCTCGAATCCTTTTGGACTCCACCCTTCCTTCGGCGGTTCAAGATATAGAGATGATGCCATCATAATAATAAAGTAAGACACGCCAAGAATATAAAAGGTATTAGCAATCCCTACTGATTCAATTAAGTTTTGCATAATAGGACTGCTGATTAACGCAGCAAAGCCAAAACCCATAATAGCAAGACCAGTTGCTAATCCCCTGCGATCTGGAAACCATTTAACTAAAGTGGACACTGGAGCAATATAGCCTACCCCAAGACCAATTCCCCCAAGAACACCATAAAAAATATATAATAAGGACAATGATTCTAAATTAATTGCCAATCCTGACCCTGTTATTCCGACTCCAAAGAAAATGGCGGCGAGAATACCCGATTTCCTCGGTCCATATTTTTCAACAAAATGACCTAAAAATGCGGCCGATAAGCCAAGAAAAAGAATGGCAAGGCTAAAAGTCAAACTTACATCAGTTAATTCCCAGCCAAATTCCGTTACCAACGGTTTTGTAAAAACGCTCCATGCATATACAGACCCAATCGAAAGGTGGATACCAATCGCCGAAGCGGCTATTAGCCATCTGTTCTTTACCTTATCCATCTTATCATCTCCTTATAAATGGTAAAAATAAAAACCGCCATGCTTTCCGATTACATGCAAAGGAAAGAGTGACGGTTAGTAATCAGCAGAGTTCGCTACCATACACCAACAGTAAACGCTTACAATCTTGAAACATCTTTTTCTAAACCGATGACAGGATCGCTATCTCGTATCAAGAAAATGACAATTCTATGAACTTTTCTAAATAGTATCACTCTTCGAAATTTTTAACAATCGTTTTCTTTACTATTTTTGTCTTTAAATTGACAACTTCCACTATGAAAATTAGTGAAATATAGTAATATTGTATTATAATAGAAATGAACAAAGGAGATGATTGCATGCCCAAAATATCATTGGCTGAAGCTGTTAAGCTAAAAAGTGTATTATCTAAACGGATTCATGAATTGGAAGAAGAAATGGACAGGCTTGCTTTTGTTGAGATTGAAAAAGGCAGTAAACTTCCAAAACAAAATAGATTATTTCAAGATGCTGAAAAAGATATCGAAGCAATTAGAAAGGATTTTCGCCTGCTGGATAAGCTCGTGTATCGCGCAAATATTGATCATGAAATCCAGTTTAATAATGAGTCCCTCGCGATTGTCGAAGCGATCGAACTCGCTTCACAGCTAAGAGCAAGGGCACGAAAATTCAAAGAATACGGGGCGTCACAAAAGGAAGAATTCCTTTATATGATTGGTGAATCAAGCTCCATGATTAAGCTGGCAACCTTTGATCCTGAGGATTATCGATTAAGAGCACTTGAATTCGACCGGAACGCTAATCGAATTTCCAATCTAATCAATGCCAAGAACTATAGCATCGAACTTGATTTTGAACGTGATAAATATTTCTAAATCCCTTGAAGCGGTGAGACTCCTCTTCAAGGCATAGAAGACATGGAAATCTCAAGAGTGCTTTGTAAGTACTATAAACTGGTAATGGCTAAACCAATGACCGATTACCTTTTACACATTCACCCTTAACCGATGACTTACTATGGTAATGGATGGTCGCTGACCTTTTAACTCCTGCCTGTCTTTTATGGACCCCAGCTATAAAGTATAGCTGGGGTTTTATTTTTCATTATCATCCTTCATCAACAGCAGGAATTCCTCTTCATAGTTATCTCCCCATTTAATAGAAAACTTTTGCTGGTCATATTGTTTAAAATCAGTTTCGACCTCATCTCTTAATGTAAATGAATTTTCGATCAGCTCAATATCTGCACCGCCTACGTCAAATCCATATCCTTCAAGGTGCCAGCTATCAATTTGAATGTTATCATCCGTTCCCAAGTACTTCATTTGAATGAGTCGATTATATTTTCCTTCCCCTTTTGAGGTTAGCTTCAAAGAAACCTCCCATTCATCACTTTTACCTTCATACTCTTTGTTCTCACTAATCCATTCCTGATCTAAAAAATCTATAAAAAAATAAGAAATGACACTCAAAAACGCAACAATAATCATTCCAACCGTTATCTTTTTCACCACCATCCCTCCAATAAATCATATTTATGTATAAATATGTCTGAGTGTCGACAATAGCTCGCCTCGCAGTAAGCTTCGGAAAATCCCATACCACTCTTTTTCATAAATTGATATGAGTTTGTCTACAATACAGCCTCTCATATTTATGTATAAATATGTAATTTTATTATCATATAAGATTTCAAAAATCTAAATCTTTATTTATTTGCTTATAGTTCTAATTTACCGTTTGTAATAATACTGTAATGTTATGAATCTTTTTAAAGGGTAATACGTCTAATATATAGAGATATTTATTGGAGGGTTTATACATGTTTAAACTTATGTTGTCATTATCTATTGTTGGAATGAGTCTTTTTGCTTCTCCGGTGCAGTCCTTTGATGCCATGGAAGAGACAAGCTATATTGAAACAACTAACGAATCTGCAGAAAAAGAAACTAAAAATAAAACACCTGATATCAAATCATTAAAAGAAACCATTCATCCGGATTTAAGTCAAGATGAAATAATTGAACGTTTTGGAAAGCCTGATGAGGTTTTAACTGATGCCATGTATGATTTACCATTATGGAGATATGATTTTAAGCTAGACAAGGAGTATTCAAACAAACTTGGATATGATTCAGTTGATTTCGATGCTTTGAAATCCAACAAGCTGCAATACATTGTGATGGTTTCTTTCGATCAGGAGGAAGAAAAAATCAGAAACGTGTCCATCTATTATTTGGATGATAAGAACCAGATTCATAACTATCGCCAGTTTGCAGATGGGTATGTAAAAGATACTGTGATAGAATGATCTTGGTTTCAAAGAAACAGGCAAGCCTTATATTAAAGGCTTGCCTGTTTCTTTAATTATACACCTGGAACCCAGCCAGGTATACTCATAATCACTTTCCAAAGTGGATCTGGAATTACGAGCTCTTCCTGTTTGTCATGATCCAGCTTAGTTATCACTTCATCTTCTCTTCCCTCTGCAATCTTTTGCACCCAATCTGGATCGATTAGAAGTTCACGGCCTAAAGCAAGCAGCGGGACGTTTGTTTGATCCATTGCTTTTACGGCATCATCAGGGTGATAAATGGCGCCGACACCAATTACAGGGACTTTATTGCCCACTAGCTCTAAAATCAGCTGCATTCTGGTACGCTCCATATCTTCGACCCCGCGCCTTGGTTTTGACCAAAAATCCTGGAGAGATACATGCAGATAATCAAGGTTTTTTTCAGAAAGAACACTTAAGAGTTCAAGTGTATCTGCCATTGTAATGCCAGGTGTTTCCGCTTCTTCTGGAGAAAAGCGATAACCAACCATAAACGGACGCTGCGACTGTTCCGCAACTGCTTTTTGCACTTCATCAACGACTGCCAGCGGGAAAGCCATTCTTTTTTCTAAAGTGCCGCCCCACTCGTCAGATCGATTATTGGCATGCGGGGAGAAGAATTGTTGAATTAAATACCCATTTGCTCCATGAATTTCAACACCATCAAATCCTGCTTCTATTGCACGTCTTGTCGTATCGCCAAATGCTTTAATAATGTCTCTTATTTCATTATCCTGCAGCGGTATTGGTTCCTGAGATCCACTGTTGCTGGATGGAACGGAGCTTGCTGAAACGATTTCTCCATTTGGAACGAGATGTGGCGGACATTCGCGGCCACCATGGAAAATCTGCAGAATTGCCTTTGCTCCTTCACCTTTAATGGCATCAGACAGCTGCTTAAGGCTGGGAGTAAATTCATCCCGATGTCCAGCAAACTCACCGGAAAACCCTTTTCCATTCTCCGATACGTAAGTACAAGCGGTAATCACCATGCCTACTCCGCTGGATCGACGTGCATAATAGGCTAATTCATCATCAGATACCGTTCCGTCTTCATTGGATGAATAATTCGTCATTGGCGCCATGACTAGACGATTTCTCAAGTCTACTCCATTTGAAAATTGAAATGAATTAAATAGCTGTTCAAACTTCTTGTTCAAGATGAAAACCCCTTTAGTTTGAGTTGTTTTTTTAATTGATGATCTTAATCGATACATTACAAGATAAAATATAGTAGAGGGAATATCAAATATAATGCTTTTTGGGCAAAAAAACAGATGCTGACTGAGGCAGCATCTGTTCCTAGTTTAATACATAGCAAACGGTGGATCGATTCCTATTACTGGTTGTCCATTTACAGTTAACCAAATGTAATAATGGTCAATTTCCTTTTTTAATACCTTTTCCAATTTGGCGATAACCGCCTCTTGAACATCAAATGTAATTTTTGCAGTTTCTTCCCCTAATTCAACATTTTTCAACCCTAATATGTCTGCAATTTTTCTTGCATCCTCATAAGATACTTCTATGTATTTATCATACTCAGGTAAATACGCTGCTTCTGTTTGCTGTACTTGCACTGTAAGACTTGAAATAATCAAAAAAGCAGTTAAAAATAAAGTGATTTTCTTCATTGGTATTTCCCCCCTCATAATATAATTTTATTTTTAAGCGCTAAGAACACATCTACAACTTGTGGATTGTACATCGTCCCTCTGCACCTTAAAATCTCGTTAAACGCTACTTCTTTTGCTCTAGCTTTTTGGTAAATACGATTCGAGGTCATTGCATCATATGAATCTACTACAGATATAATGGCAGCTTCAGTTAGAATATTATCTCCTTCTAAACCATATGGATAGCCCTTTCCATCGTATCTTTCGTGATGCTGTTCGACTACCTTGCCTGCTTCCTTTAAAAATGGAAGGCCGATATTCTCCAGCAATTCTCTTCCATATCGGGAATGCTGCTTCATGATCATCCATTCATCGGATGTGAGTTTTCCTGGTTTCTGAAGTATTTCCAGGGGGATTTTCAGCTTTCCAACATCATGTAGAAACGATGCAATATTTAAACTTTTCAATCGTTTCTTTTCTAAGCCCATTTCTTCTCCTACCATCATGGACAATTTATTGATTCTTTGGCAATGGTCGACAGTGTATCCGTCTTTTTCCTCAATTGCTACTGACAAATCCATTAATTCTTTAGTGGCTTTACTATAATAATGAAATACAGGTTGGGAAGTAACGTAAAGAAACTCTGTTTCACCTATAGATTTAAAAATATAATGTTCAGTAATCGGATGCTTATGAAAGGAGTCACCCGCCTTAAAACTTTCTCCCTCATATGGAAGGGTTAATTCTCCAGATAAAATATGTAGAAACTCTAATGAATCCCATCCCTCTTCAGGCTCAATTCCCCACATCGTTTCAGGTTCAAGTCTATGATAAATAACCTCAGTCCCGTCCCCAGATGCGACTAAGGAGATTTGCAATCCCTTCATATAGACCGTTTCAATGAAACTCTCTTCATTTATCATGGCCACTTCATAAACCTCTTTCTGTAATGTTCTCAATCTAGTAAACATGAAAAAATAGTATAAAAGTCGACAAAATGTCGCATATATATACATTTTATTATAATATTTTCCACAATTCCACATTTAATTCACTTAAGACCTATATTTATTTCGTCCATTATAATAAAAAAAGGACTATTAACTTATAAACAAGACGCGAGATTGCTATACCAAAGGACTCATAATCTAGAAGCGAAAAGGCATATATAACTTATACATTTAATTACTATATAAGTATAAAAAAAGAAGGCAAATTAACAATATGAAAAAAAGTGGTAATTATTCGATTTTCCTATGAAGTTTCCGTCCCCTGCCATAGAGCGATTGATTGAATTAGCTAGAATAATTGAAGCATTCTTTTCTTTGCAATCTTTTTTTTATCCATTTATGTTCCGCCTTTTGTTCGGAATTTTCTAACTCAAATTGGTTTTATTCATAAGAAATATTTGTGTCAGTTCTATTCGTCGTACACTATCTGCATAAAGTTTTATATAAAACAAAAAAAGCACTAATCAGTGCTTTTTTTGCATTTCACTTTCCTCAGTGCTGCTTTGCTGTTGCAATGACCTAATCATCTTAACTAACACAATGGTTCCTGCTACATTGAGAATCATACTGCCAACCAGCAATAGAATCGCCAAAATAGGTGACATTGGAAACTTAAACGACAGGTATAACGAGATAATCCCTAAGAAGATAAGGATGAAGCCTGTATTTTTCTTTTTCAATTCATGCACCGCCCTATACTATCATTCCTTTTACTATTGTAATGAAGAGAAAACCCGCAGTCAATTGACTGCAGGTACTTTTAATTAAATGGATTTTTCCATTCCATTAATACACCATAGTTATGGGACTCTTCATCCTCAAGATATTCTTTAGCTATCGCAATTGGCATACGTCCACACCTCAGCAGAAAAGTTAATACTGGGTCTCTTCGTTCTCCATTCACTACAGATGCCACATACGCTTCTGGCGATACGGATTTTACAACGTTATGATAACCTGGCATTCTGCCGCCGCCAAGTAGTCTTTCCAGTCCTAGTTGTATGACAACTTGATACATAGCCTGCATAAGCATCTTACCCAATCCAAGCTTACGGTATTTTGGTCTGATCGCGATATCTACTATATACAATGTATTTCCATGTGGATTGTGAGTACGAATAAATCCATTATCGGTCATTTCTTTCCAAGTGTGAATGGGGTGCATTGGATTAAAATCCACACACAAGCCAGTCAGTGAACCGGCAAGCTTACCATCTATTTCGATGCATAATGCACCTTCTTGAAATAATGCAACATGATTGGACAGCTGCTCTTCATTCCACCATAAATCCGATGAAAAAGGAGGAGGAAAGCATTCCGCTTGAATTTCAATCAAGTCTTTAAAGTCTGTTTGCTGATAGTTTCTAATGACAGCTGGTACTGGCTTATCCTCATGAAACACAGAAAATTCATGGCGATACATTTGCTTATCCATCAATATTTTCTTTCTCCCAATCGGTGTATAGATCGACTCTGCGATCACGCCAAGTGGTGACAGAGCCTTTTTCACGCACTTCATATAAAAGGTTTAGGTCAAGGTCGGCAGTAATAATCATATCATCGTTTAATTCCCCTTCTGCCATAATTCCTTTTGGAGGGAAGGGAATATCATTTGGGGTAATCACAGCCGCCTGTCCAAAGTTAGCACGCATAAAGTCAACAGTAGGAAGTGAGCCAATTGTTCCTGTGACTACGACATACACCTGATTCTCGATTGCTCTTGCATGAGAAGTGTAGCGAACGCGATGGAAGCCATGGCGATCGTCTGTGCAAGATGGACAGAAAATCACATCTGCTCCTTTCGCCTTAGCCATTCTTACGATCTCAGGAAATTCAATATCGTAACATGTTAAAATGGCAATCTTCCCTTTATCGGTATCAAAAATCTGCAAGTCTTCCCCTGGTGACATATTCCACTCATATACTTCGGTTGGTGTGATATGGAGTTTAGCTTGTTCCCCAATTCTCCCATCTGGATAGAAAAGGTGGGACACATTGTATAGCTTGCCGTCTCTATTAATTACATGGGTACCGCCAATAATATGCATCCCCGTTTCAACAGCAAGTCCCGTAAATAATTGTCTATATTGATCTGTAAATCCAGGCAGTTCGTTGATAGTTAGACTTGTTCCTTGTTCACTGCCAATTGATAACAGCTGCGTTGTAAAAAACTCTGGGAAAAGAACAAACTCTGAACCAAACTCCTGCGCGGTTTTAATATAATGTTCACACTGCTTTGCAAAATCTTCAAACGAACGGATGGTGTGCAAGTGATACTGCACACTTGAAACTCTCATTTTCATCGTCATCCCCCTCACTTTACATAAAAAGTCTCCTAGATGAAGGTGCTAGGCCTAGGATAGGCTGCCACCTGGCAAGCCTTATCCCCCTAAGATTATCAATGATTTTCACATAATATACAACCGTTTTTTCTTAAATAAATAAATGGGTTTTTCTGTTAGTATTAAGCTTTTTGAAATTGAACTTGGTGGAGATTTGCAAAAATGCCGCCGTGTTCAATTAAATCAGCATGCGTCCCCTCTTCTGCAATCCCATCCTCAGTTACAACCATGATTGTATCCGCATTCCTTATGGTTGCTAATCGGTGAGCAATTACTAAAGTGGTACGGTCCTTTGCCAATTCTGTTAGAGCTATTTGAATAATTTTCTCAGTTTCTGTATCCAATGCTGATGTTGCTTCATCGAGGATAAGGATAGGCGGGTTCTTTAAGAACATCCGGGCAATCGCAATTCTTTGCTTTTGTCCGCCTGATAGTTTAAGCCCTCTTTCCCCTATTTGTGTTTCATATCCGTGCGGCAATGATTCTATAAAACTCACAAGATGCGCTCGTCTTGCAGCATCCTCAATTTGTTCATCAGTCGCATCTAGCATTCCATAGGCGATATTCTCTTTTAATGTTCCAGTAAATAAGAAAACGTCTTGTTGGACAATCCCAATTTGTGAACGTAATGAGTGTTTAGTCATATCTCTTACATCTATGCCATCAATCGTGATTTGACCTTCGTTTACATCATAAAATCTCGGTATTAAAGAACAAATAGTTGATTTCCCTGCTCCAGAAGGACCGACAAACGCAACCGTTTCACCCGATTTAATTTTCAAGTCAATATTGTTCAATACGGATTTATGTTCATCATAGCTAAATGAAACTTCCTTGAATTGTATATCTCCACGTAGCGATGATACTTCAACTGCGTCCTCTTTATCCACTACTTCAGGCTGAGTATCAAGCATTTCGGTAAAACGCTTGAAGCCAGCCATCCCTTTCGGATACAGCTCCATTAATGCACTGATCTTATCAATCGGCTTTAACAGCACATTGGCATAAAGTACAAACGCAACAAGTTCGCCTGGTTTTAATTCGTTATTAAATGCCAGCCATGATCCATAAACGAGAATGGCAAGGATTAAAACCCTCGTCAGAAAAAACACACCTGAAATCGTGGTGCTCATCACTTTATACCCTTTTAATTTTGCCCCGCGGAAATTGCGGTTATCTTTATTAAAACGTTCAATTTCAAACTTTTCATTTGTAAATGATTGAACCACACGTGCACCAGACACACTGTCCTCTACACGTCCATTCACATCTGCAATATCACTGTACATCTTTCTCCACGCTTTGTTCATAGCCTTGTTGCAATAGGCAATGAGCCAAACAAGGAAAGGGACGATAAAGATGGCCACTAAAGCAAGCTTTACGTTGATGGTCAGCATAATCCAGAATGCGCCAATAAACGTCATGACTGCGATAAATAAATCCTCTGGACCATGATGTGCCAGTTCACCAATATCCATCAGATCATTGGTTGTCCGGCTCATAATATGGCCTGTCTTCGTATTATCAAAGAAACGGAAGGATTGGCTTTGAACATGCGTGAACAATTCTTGTCTCATATCTGTTTCGATATTGATTCCTAACTTATGCCCCCAATAGTTCACCACAAATTGCATCCCCGTACTCACCATATATAGTGCCAGTAACCCAGCACTGACAGATACAATCATTGACCAATTACTAGAAGGCAAAAGATCATCTACAAACCACTGTACAGCCAATGGAAAAGCAAGCTCCAGCAAAGCAACGGCGATGGCACAGCTAAAATCAATAATAAATAAACGCTTATGAGGCCTGTAATAACTGAAAAACCGTTTAATCATATTATTCTCCTATTCTGTCTATTCAAACTATGAAATATACTTTGGATTATATGCCTCTCAGTAATTAGAAACAAGGGATTTTTGCAAAAAAATGCTGGTTTGGAATCAATTGTATTGGATTTTGTAAGAAACGAAATGATAACATACCCCATCAAAAAGTTAAAGCATCTCATAATTTGAGCGTATCGGATAACCCTAAGCTGTCTCCAAAGTCTAATATTAGAAGCTCAAAAAAAAACCAAGAATGCTGCTAAACAACATTCTTGGTTTTTTAATTACAACTCTCCGAATAAATTACCCCTTTGGATAAAGTCCCTTTAATAGGACAATCCGTATCCAAAATCGTATAGTATCTCTCCATCCGTACCAGGAATAGCAACAGGGAGTTTTCCCGACGGATTCAATTGACCAAATAATACTGCAGCAGTAGCTTTAAAATTGGCTTCAGTATAGCCAAATTGTGCAATAAAAGCTTCAACATCTGGAAAAGCCATGATATCATACGGATTTTGTATTGCAATCACAACAGTTGGTGCCTTAGTATTTTTAATCGCTTCATTAATCAACTGCATTTGCGGATTGCTACTGGATCGATCTTGTTTATAGCTCGTATGCGAAGCAATCACAACAGCAACTGCTCTTTTAAGAGCTTCCCTATCCTCGATAGAAAGGTCATAAGGCTTCTCTGCCTCTATGACTGTTATTTTCGAATCATATTTTTCCATTTGATCTTTCAGCATTGGCAAAAAGGTTTTCCCTACAACTACAATTTCCTTATCTTCCATATGCAATAGTGGTAAAACCCCTTCATTTTTCACGAGTGTTACACCTCGTTCTGCCGCTTTCGCCTCGATATTTTGATGAGCAGTTGAGCGAATACCGTGTTTTGCTTTCTCTATTTTTGTTTTGATTGAGGCAGGATGCTCTTCCTTTAAAATGCCTCGCTTCACTTTTAAAGCTAGAATTCTTTCAACCGATTCGTCGATTCTTTCCATTGGAATTTCTCCATTTTTAACAGCAGCGTACAGTCCATTTGCCACCTCTTCTATTCCGACTGGCATAAGAAGTATATCTGCTCCTGCTTTAACAGCACGAACAGCTGAATCTAATGGAGAAAAGTGCTCAGCAATGGCATTCATATTTAACGCATCCGTAGTAATGACACCGGTATATCCCATGTCTTCTCTCATTAGCTCAGTTAATATCCTAAAGGATAAAGTTGCAGGAACATATATTTCTTCTCCTGATTTTGCTGACTTTATTTTCGTTGAGTCTATCTTTGGATAAGTAATATGCGCTGTCATGATCGCATCAATCTCTTTTTTCATAAGACTCTGAAAGGGTGGCAGCTCAATTTTATTGAGACGTGTTTGATCGTGGTTTACTGCAGGAAGTCCTAAATGTGAATCGGTTACAGTATCCCCATGCCCTGGGAAATGTTTAGCTGTTGCAGCAACCCCTGAGGCTTGAAGACCTCTAGTAAACGCCTCACCCATTTCCGCTACCAATGCTGACTCAGAACCAAATGAACGCAATCCGATCACTGGATTATCGGGGTTATTATTGACATCCAAAATAGGGGCGAAATCCATATTTATCCCTAAAAGAGCCAGCTCTTCTCCTATCGTTCTCCCTACCCCTTCTGTCAATTGATCATCCCGCGCTGCACCCAATGCCATATTCCCCGGCATAGCTGTAGCAAATGGCAGACGATTAATGACGCCTCCTTCTTGATCAATAGATAAAAACAGGGCATATTTTTCCGCTGCCGTCTGGTAAGCAGCAGTTAAGTTCACTGCTTGCTCGACCGATTGCATATTTTCCTTGAATAAGATGACTCCGCCCAGATGAAATTCCTTCACAAGACGCTCAATCTCTGGCAGCATATTTGTGACCTCAGCGTGCTCCCACGTCCGAAAGTCAGGCATGAGCATTTGTCCAACTTTTTCTTCCATTGTTATGTACTTAATTGCGGTTGGTAAAATATCATACCGCTGTCCGCTCTCTTTTTTTAACACAGTTTTCCGGCCATCGACGCTGACTCCGATTTGATCTTGAAAAGAACCATCCGTAACTGTTATCGTTGCCTTTCCATTTTTTCCATTTAAATTGACAACTCCATCTTGATTCACCTGTGCAACCTGTCTATTTGAGGAGTTCCAGGTTAAATTCGCTCCTACTTTAAGAAAATGACCATTTTTATATACATGAATCGGAACTAATTGATGTGATGAATGGAAGCGCGCTTCTGACTCTGGGAGATTCTGCAGTAGTACTAAATCTCTCCACTCAGTCTCAGCAGGCGTTGGCTTCGAGTAAATGATGAGAAATAAGAACAGCATCATCATGAGAAAAATAAAAAAGACCATTCTAAGCTTTGACATTTATTTCCCCTCCCGTTCTAGTTGTATAAAAATAGTGTGAACGAGTTAAAGGAGTCGTAAACATTTTTTTATGAATGAGTAAACGACTGTCATTTTTACTGGGATTCGTTTAACCCGCATGATTGCTGGAGTTTCTCTTTTTCCTGATTCAGGTAATACTTTATACAACTAATGTTTAGGCGTTTCTTTTTTTGTTCGGGCACTAATACTTTCAACGTATGCCCGGACGTTTTCTATCCTTGACTGTTCGGGCACTAATTCACTAATCTAACGCCCGAACGATTCTTCCTTTTGATTGATCGGGCACTAGTTCCCCATAAACAAAAAAGAAGCCTCCCAGGAGACTCCTTAAGCTTTCTTAGGTTTAAATTTAATCTTCATAATGAGCTGATATATTACTTCTGCAATAACCAGACCAACTGCAATGGCTCCTGAGATCATAAATGCCCTCGCTGCTAACTGGATGGCCATATTATAGTCATTTTCCACAAAGTTTCTCATTGCATCGTAGGATATCCCTCCGGGTACAAGCGGAATGATTCCTGCCACACTAAATATGATGATCGGTGTACGATAAATCTTAGCAAATATCTGACTTATGGTGGAGATAAAAATGGCAGCAATTAACGAAGCAACAACTGCATCATAATTATTGTTCACCAGAGAGATATAGATCAGCCAGCCAATCATACCAACAAACCCGCATTGAATGAGGGATTTTTTCGGCGCATTAAAGATGACACCAAAAGCGGCTGATGCAATAAAACTTGTAATGAGATGTGTGATCATTTTCTTCCCTCCATCACGTCATCTTAACTCATAAAGGCAAAGACGACTGCAATTCCTGCGCCTATGGCAAACGCTGTTAAAAATGCTTCTGCGCCCTTAGATAGTCCTGATACTAGGTGACCTGCCATCAGGTCCCTCACTGCATTTGTTATCAATAACCCTGGAACGAGCGGCATGACTGAACCGATAATGATTTTATCAAGCTGCGTTCCTATGCCTATCGTTATAAATACAGTGGATAATACGCCAATAATCAATGAGGCGAGAAACTCAGAAAAGAATCGAATTTGCACCACTCTATGCAAATAAATGAATGAAGTAAACCCAATACCTCCAGTAATTAAAGCAGGAATAAAATTGCTCCACTCACCTAAAAACATCAACATAAAACATGCACTTGCAACAGATGCAGCAATGACCTGCTGATATATAGGAAATGTATAATTCGCATTTTCAATTTGTTTTAATTTTTCAAATGCTTCCTTCTGAGAATATTCTCCGCTGCTTACCTTTCTAGATACGCCATTGACGAGTGATACTTTGTATAAATCAGTTGTGCGTTCAGATATTCTTATCAATTTTGCAGGTTCAGTTCCATTAGTTGAAAAAACAATTCCTGTCGGTGTGACATAGCTATGTGAATGAGGAATTCCTAGTGCAGCAGCAATTCTTGTCATCGTATCTTCTACTCTATATGTTTCTGCCCCACATTGAAGCATGATTTTTCCTGCTAATAAGCATAATTCAATGACCTCGAATGTTTGAGGAAATTTATTTTCCACTGCATTCCCTCCCAACCAATCAATTTCTTGTCTTACCATATTATATGAAATAAATGAAATTAGAAAGTCTATTTTTACTCTAAATGAAAAAACCCCTTCATTTAGGGGTTTTTCCAGAATCAACTAAATCTTTTGCCATTTTTTTGCGTCATAAATCTTGCGTTTATTTGACCTTGAATCATCTTATTTCTTGTTTCACGATCCTCTCTCGTCTTTTCCTTTCTGTATTCCATTCTTATTTCGTCTGTTCTTACTCCCTCTTCACGCTTGTTGGCAATGTCGATTAGCCTTTCAACATCAGAAAAAGAATATTTACGATTGCCTCGTTCAGTTCTTGTCGGAAAAATCAGTTTTCTTTCTTCGTAATATCTGATTTGTCGCTCACTTAAGCCTGTTAATTCACTTACTGCTCCAATTGAGATTACTTTTCTTTCTTTATAGGAGGATTCATTTTCCATCTGCAGACCACCCCAAATTAGAAGGTTTTATTTTCTATTATACATTTCTGACATTTTTTTTCACGTAATATGTAAGAAAATCTAACATTCTATAAACCTTGTCAAAAAACCTAACAAGTTAACTGACTTTTCTTCACATTTTCATTAGAATAACAGCATCATATTAAAAGGAGCAGGTCAAATGCAATATTTACGAAAAGCAGTGGAAAAGAAGAAACAATATCTGATTGAGCTTTTAAAAGAAAAGAATATTCAAGAATCTGAACAAAACTTGCAATCATTAACACTATCTGAGCTTGAGGGTTTATCAAAAAAACACTTGTCTTTGAAATAACTAATAGGAGGACTTAGCAAATGGCAAGTCAGGAAGCTGTCGAATTAGCAAAAAAAATCATTGAGTTGGATTTACTGAGAGATGAAATTTGGGAACATTATGCCGCAGTTGCTGGAGAAGATGCACACGAACTGCTCAGGCTCGTACAAAATAGCTAAGCGACAGCTGATTCAGCCTTTTGATGTTATTGCGTTTTTATTAATTGCTCATTCATATACTTCCTAATGAAATATCCTGAAAAATGAAACTTCTTTTCTTATCATGCGTGTTATCCATTATAAGGGGGGAAAATCAATATGAAAATGCCATCATTACTATTATTACTCTAATAATTGAATTTGGGATGACCTATGCTGTTTCCCACTTTTTTTCGATCAGATTGATTGAGGTCATGTTTTTTGCTGGTGTTGTCTTTACTGTACTGATTGGCTTCTTCTTCAGCAGCGGCGGAGCAATATCAAACTATCAAAATAGTCAAGCAAGCTCTTTAAGCGGAATCCATTTAAAATTTCACCAACTTCGCATTTTTAGCTTCATTATTATTTACATTTATCGGTCTCATCTTCTTTATTCTACTTGTAACAAGGAAAATACCCCCTGCATAATTAGCCATTATATGTTAAAATGAGAGCATCTTACTTTCATTTGAGGTGATTATAATGGGAAAATCAAACGCAAAGCGACTAAGGGAAAAATTAGCAAGGGAAGGCTATAGAAATCCTGAGGCAAATCGCAGTCCATTCGCATTAACAGATATGCGTTCCAGAAGAACAAAAACGAAAAAAGATCACTTATATCAGCATAAACATAAGAACCATTCATTTAATTACAAAAATGATGGTTCTTTTTTATTTATATAGTTGTATCATTCATTCTATCTTAAAGGAAATCTGTCTTTGGAATTCAGCAAATGTACGTTACTGGATTTTTCCAAGAAAAAAAGGAAGAATCCCTCAAATGTTTGAGCATTCTTCCTTTGGTGAATTAATCCAAAGCTTACCTTCTGCATTGGCACGCGTTTCATTTCCGAAGGTGTCTTTGACTTTCACTTCAATTTGAAAATTCTTTTCTTCTTGAGGAGGCGATGGAAACTCTAGTCAGTATTTTACCACCTCAGCAAGCTTCCATATATCTATTAATTGATGTATTCAGTTTTAACCCAAAAAAAGTTAGTATCCTTTTAGAGAACACCGAAGGGGGAGTTAAGGCAGCACTTTTCAGAGCTAGAAGTAAATTAAATCACGTGATAGAAAAATACAAAAGAAAAAACAAATTAATTACTGAAAATAATTCAATGCTGATTAACAAATTTTTAAAGGCATTTAAAACAGACAACCCATTATTGATTAGGGATGCTTATGTTACTCTTACGTTAAATTATATTAAAACAGAGAAGATAGTACTAGGTAGACAAATTTCATTTGAGTTCAATGACATTGAAGGAAATATTTTGGTGATTTCTGTTTAAATTATACATTTAGCGTACTTTTATTGAAACTAAGACGCGTTATACATAATGAACACTAATTTTAAGGAGGAAACAAAATGTTAAAAATAGGAGCTGTTTTTATTCCAGTTACTAATGTAAACAAGTCAGTTGAATGGTATAAGGATGTTCTTGAATTAAATTATGTTGGAACGTGGCCAGGAGATGAAGGTGCAGATTTTTATTTCAACACAGAAAAGCAATATCTAAGTTTAGTGAAGGTCAATAAAAAACAACCAACAGTTTTCAGTTAATTCTAATTACCAAAATACCTATTATAACTTTACAACAGACAATATTGAGGAATCGCACAGGAGATTTACCCAAAAGGGAGTAGAGGTTACAGAAATTCATGACGATGGAGCAATTATAGGGTTTGACTTTTATGACCAAGATGGAAATAAATTAGGTGTTGTGGTTGATAAGTAATAGATACATAGAAATAACATCTCACTTAAAAACATCCCCCTGCTTCATGATGAAAAATTCAGGAAAATAATTATAATTGTCGCTAATCATTCTGATATTTCAACAACAATATATTACATTGAAAAACTCAAATGGTTTTTTGAATTAAACAAGGTAGAGATTTCTCTCTACCTTGTTTATTATTATGAACGATGTTTAAATAAGATAAATTCTTTTTCGAGTCTATCAAATTTATCTTTTAAAACAATTATTTCTTCAGTATCTTCAATTCTTTAACTAGTTGACCTTTCAAACTGATAGCCAATACCACTAAGTTTTTCCTCGATGTTTTCAAGTTTATTAGTTGATTCAACCATATAAGTTCGAACATCTGACTCAAACTTTTCTTGTTGTGTCTCCATTTTTTCCATTCGATTATTCAACTTAGTAATTGCAGGTTCCGTAAGAGCCTCTCGTATTCATTGAGTTTGAAGGTGTTTCCGTAAATTCCCGAAAAATAAATTAAGTGGAATAATCCTGTCTTATTATTGAATAGCTTTTCTTTGGTTCCTCGATCAAGTATTCAGGCAGCTACGAATAAAAGTGAAGCTTTTAATGGTTTTACCAAGTGGCTATTCTTTGGTGGGGAAGGTATTATTGCAGAAAACGATCGAGATAAACAACGTAAAATGGTTAAATTCAATCATCTAGTTTCTAACTGTCTCATTTTTTATAATGTTTTTGCTTTAACACGTCTTTTACATGAATACAGCCGACAAGGTAAAGAATTTAAAGAAGAAATTATTAGTGACCTTAGTCCTTATATTAGCGCTCATGTCAATCGCTTTGGAAAATACCGCTTAAGAATAGACTTCCCCCCGAGCTACAATTTGACGTACCCATACAAGCTATTTAAAAGAAAGGATATCAGGGATACACCTTTGGTTCCATAATATCCTTTTATAAAATGGATTTTTTTGCATATGGCCCCTCATTTCGCGAATGGTTGCCGTACCCCTAGTAGCAATGGCTACCCCTTCTCGAGCCAATTGTATAGCAACTGCTTTTCCTATTCCTTAAGCCGCTCCAGTAATTACTGCAACTTTTTTCTCTAAACGCAATTACCACTTCCTCCATTTCTAAAAATTAGAATATTTTATCGGCGGGAAAATCCCGCCAATTATTAAATGTGGATGGCCTTTCCCGAAGCTCCCAGTATAGCTTCTTTAAATCCTTCCGAAACTGTAGGATGTGCTGAAATCATAAGTTCCATATCTTCAATAGAAGCCATCATATGAATGGAAGCAACAATTTGTGCAATTTGTTCAGAGGCCTTCGATCCTACAACTGCTCCTCCTAATATCTCTCCTGATCCAGAATGTGAAATAATTTTCATCATTCCATCTTTACTTCCATCTATTAGAGCCTTTCCATTGGCTTGATAAGGAAAAACAGATACGTTAACATCTCCATTTAATTCTTTCGCTTGTTTCTCCGTCATACCAACACATGCAATTTCAGGAATTGTATAAATACAGCGCGGAACTGCTCTTCCATCCCAAGAATTATAAACACCACAAGCATTTTCAGCTGCGATGGTTCCTTCTTGGAATGCTACATGAGCTAACTGATAGCCTCCAATTACATCTCCTACTGCATATATATCTGGTATTGAGGTTTCCATTTTTTCATTTACGTCTATTTTCCCGTTAGTAATGATTAATTGATTCTCTATAGGCTTTACCGCTGAAAGATTAGGTGTTCGCCCTACCGCAACCAGTATTTTTTCAACGTTTCTTTCTTGTCTTTTCTCATTAACATCTAATGTAACCACCACATCTTCCGAAGCTTTTTCGTAGCCAATCGCTTTCGTGCGAGTCAGCACTTCAACCCCATCATTATTTAGTTGCTTGTGTAGTGGTTCGACTATGTCACTATCTTCGTTAGGTAACAACTGATCCAACATTTCGGCAATGATCACTTTCGTGCCAAGTGCTGAAAAGATAGATGCAAATTCTAGAGCGATAACCCCTCCACCAATAATCAGTAAAGATTTAGGCGGATCTTGTAATTGAAGGATGTCGGTACTATCAAGAATGTGTTCATGATCGAACATAAATTTAGGAATCTCGATTGGTTTAGCTCCTGTTGCAATAATAATTTTATCTGCTTGAACGACTTGTTCTTTCTCACCTGTTATTTTAATGACATTTTTATCCTCAATTGTTCCCTTTCCTCTAATAAAATGAATTTTATTTTTTTTAATAAGGTGCTTTATACCATCAATAAGTGTTTTGATAATCTTATCTTTTCTTTTATGGATTGCATGAATGTCAAGACTAACGTTATCTACATTAATTCCTAACTTAATAAATTTTTTCGCTTCTTTAAAGCACTCCACTGATTTAAGCATCGTTTTTGTAGGAATACAACCCACATTTAGACAGGTTCCGCCTAGATTACCATCTTCAACTAATACAACAGATGCTCCTAATTGTGCCGCTCTTATAGCGGCTACGTATCCAGCTGGTCCTCCCCCTATAACCGCAACATTGCATTTCATATAAAATCCTTCTTTCCCACAATGATTTATTTGTATTCGAAACTAATTCTTTGTACTTAGTTCATCTCTAAACCACCGCATATATTAATCGCCTGCCCGGTAACATAGTTACCTTGGTCTGACAACAAATACATGACCATCGACGAAATATCTTCATGCGTTCCAGCACGCTTCAGGGGAATGGACTGAACAGCTTGTTGAAAAGGTTCACCTGGCTTCGAATCGAATATCTTTGCACGCTGCTCAGCAATCTCTGTCCACATCTCTGTTGGGATGATACCAGGACAAATTGCGTTTACCGTAATATTATGTTCCGCTAAGGCTAAGGCAGCCGATTTCGTAATGCTCAGCACGGCCGTTTTACTAGCGGAATAATGAACTGCTAAAGGACGTCCACTGCGCCCCGCTACAGACGAAAAGTTAACGATGCGGCCAAATTTGTTGCTAACCATATGTTTGGCCACTTCCTGTAGGCAGAAGAATAACCCTCTCATATTGACGTCTGTCACTTTGTCCCAATCTTCCTCCGTTATTTCCAAAAACGGCTTGGTCTGCATCACACCAGCACAGTTGACCAAAAAGTCAATTTGACCATATTTTTCAATGACGGATGAAACCATCTGCTTAATTTGAGCTACGTCCGTAATATTCGTCTCGATCCAGAAAGCATTTTGTTCCTCAAGTTGATGTTCCTCAAAAGTTTTTTTCAAAATATCCCGATTGATATCGACGAAAACGACCTTGACACCTTCATTTAGCAAGTGAAGTGCTGTCGCACGCCCTATACCACGACCTGCACCTGTTACAATCGCAACCTTATTTGTTATCATCATGGAAGATTGGCTCCTTTTCGTTTAATGATATGATTTCGCTCGGTGATACTGGACGTTTCTCTTTACTGGAGAGATAGCCAGAATGAACGAGCTGGAGTGTACCAAGCACATCTTTACCCGAATTTTGGGGTTCGCGTCCCTCTTCGATTGAAAGTAACAATTCATTCATCGTATAAATAAAGGCGTCGGGTATCCAAGTCTCATCAAACTTTTGTGATATCCATTGATCTGGGTAATATTTTTTCGAGTAAAATTCCAATGTATCTGGTCGTCCGTGAGGATAATCATACATCAGACCAAACGTTCCGTTAATCACACCCTCAGTTCCCTCGATCCGCAATTTTGCATAAGGATCGCTCAGTTCATTGTTGTGATTTACGGTAACAAGTAAACGCAGATTACCCGGGTATTCTAAAATGCTGATATTGCGTGATTCCCCTTGCTCCAACTGGGCAGGGTGCTTTGCCACTGTGGTATAGATGGTTTCAGGTAAACCAAAAAGATAGCGGAATGAATCAAAATAATGAATGCTGTGGTACATCAAATCCAAAATAGGAGACTGCACCAGCCAAGGCCAAGCTTCCCAGTAGGTTTTAATTGAAACGGTGATCTCACCGTAAATAGGATCCCCGATCCATCCTCTATTGAGCAGATCCTTAGCGCCGGCAATTAAAGGTTCGTATCTCATTTGCAAATTGGCAGCCAGCTTGACACCGTGCTCTTTCGCCATTTCCACGATTTTGACCGACTCCTCGAATGTATCAGACAGCGGTTTTTGACAAAGCAAATGTTTTTTGGCTTTTACCGCCTTTTCCACAATGTCATGTTGAAACCATGGAGGTACGGCAATATCGACGACACTGACGTCCGCATCTGCGAGTAAATCGTCCAGACTTTCATACACTTTTGGGATGGAAAATTTCATAGCGGTACTGTGAGCGCTCGGTGAATTGATGTCATAGATTCCCACTACATTGAAGCCTGCTTTTTTGTAGGCGGGTAGATGTGCTGCGTTCGTGATTGCTCCAGCTCCAATGATGGCGATTCCATGCTTCCCCTTTGCCAACCCCGTTTTATAATTCAACTTGATTGATTCCATACTTATTCCTCACCTCCGACGCTAGCAGGACGAATGTACCCTGACTTTTGCAAGATTTCACGGATCGCCTGTTCCGCTTTTACGAGAGCACGATCGATACTCTCTCTTCCGTTAATCGCATCATCCACCATAGTGCTTAGCAATTCATTAATCGCTGGATATTCAGGAATAGGCAACGGACTGTTCACGTTTTTGTGCACCTCTTCAATCATTGAATAATAAGGGAAACTTTCAATGATCTCAGGATCTCGCCAGGTCGAAAGCCGCGTGCCATTCCCCCCGCATTGGGACGTGATTTTGTCCATGCTTTTGCTAGCTGTTTCCTTGATAAACTGATAGGCTGCGTCTTTGTTCTTGCTTCCTTCTGGTATGGTCAGAACCCAATAAATATTGAGCGACATATGTCTTGCTTCCGGATTGTCACCCCTAGGTATTACGGTTGTTTTCGTTTTGCCAACAATGTTTGACAGCTCTGGAATCTCCGCCATAGCTGCAAAACCGCACCAATTCCACATCATTGCTGCATGCCCTTTGGCAAAATAATGACCAGTTGCCACGCTATCCATCTCACGTGCATGAGGTGGAAGCACGTTCTCAGTCGTATACAGATTTACCAGATACTGCAGTGCTTCTTTACCAATTGTGCTGTTAAAGGACGGATTCCAGTTTTGGTCGACCAACTCTCCCCCTCGACTCCACAAATGGATTAGGAAATCATAAACATTGTTGTGACCGTCTGGATATCCAGCTAGTACGCATCCATACAAATCTTGATCAGGACGGGTAAAGAACTTGGCAACATCGAGAAATTGGCTCCATGTCGAAGGTACTTGTAGCGGATAGCCATATTTCCCCGCAAAGGCTTCCTGCTCGTTCGGATCGTTGAACAGGTCCTCCCGATAGAGAAACATCTCAGGCCCATCATGATAGGCGATTCCGTAGATTGTCCCGTCCTGATCCGTTTGCAGCTGCTTCATACTGCTTGCCCAACCATTCGGCCAATCTTCCGGGGGATCATTTTCAAGATACGTATTTAATGGGACAAGCCCTTTCATTTTGATTAATTCCGGTAGCCAATCTGTCACGCAAAGAAACAGATCATGATCTGCGGAAAATACTTTTTGCTCCGTCACCATTCGGTCATACAAAGTATGTATTTCCCAAAATGTGCGGTTCACTTGCATTTCTGGATGTATTGCAGCAAAATGATCTGCCTGCAATTGAAAAGACTTTTCAAATCCAACAAATTCTCTGGAAACGAGCGATAGTGTTTTCTTTGTCATTTTCCTTCTCCTTTGATTGTTTGTTGTGTATTTTTGCTGTATTCAAACGTTTGACAAGTAAGTAAACGATGTGAGCTCACACCAACAGATACGGACTTTCCACATAACGGCTGATCGTTTGCAGGAATTTGGCTGCTGGTGCTCCATCGATTATCCGGTGGTCAAAAGAAAGACTTAGCGTGAGAATAGGGCGTGGAACAATTGTCCCCTCTACTACCCAAGGAAGCTGTAGAATTCGTCCAACCCCCAATAGTGCTGCTTCTGGATAATTGATAATCGGTGTAAACTCGTCAATGCCAAATGAGCCAAGATTACTAATTGTAAAGGTGCCACCCGTTATCTCATCTGGTGTAAGCGTTCCAGCTTTCGCTTTTTCCGCAAGCACCTTACTTCTTTTCGCTATTTCTGTCAACGACAGCTGACTGGCGTTTTTGATGACAGGGACGACCAGCCCTCTTTCTGTATCCACTGCCATTCCAATATGAATCTCCTTGTGCTGTATGTAGCCTTCTTCTGAAAGCGAGGCGTTCAGATTTTGATGCTCCTGCAGAGCGCGTGCAACGATTTTAATCAATAAATGCGTATAGGAGATCGACTCACCATTTTGTCTTCTAACGTCATCCAGTATTTCCTTTCTGAACTTCTGCAGAGGAAAGACATCTATTTTGGTGTTTATCGTCACATGTGGAATAGTGCGTGCACTTTTGCTCATTCGTTTTGCGATTACTTTACGAATGCCGGAAAGGTGCTGGGACGCATCCACAGGCGCCGATACTTGCTGCAAAACCCCGTTTGGCGTCTGGTTTTGTGCCTGTCCTTGTGCCCGGCTTTGAACCTGCGCTTGAACGTCTTTTTGAATGATTCGATTCAGAGGTCCGCTCCCTTTAACCGTCTGCAAATCGATTTGATGCTCTCTAGCGAGACGGCGAGCCGCAGGTGATGCCTTCAAGAAAGGCTCTCTTCTCTGCTCAGACCTGAATGCAAACCTGCTTTGATGTTCTTCATCCGCTCGCTCAGTGGTATCGATGTGTATCATTGGGATTGTTTTAACTTCCTCTGCCTCTGCTCCAGTCTCACCAATCCAAGCAATTGTTGCATTAACTGGAACGTTCTCTCCCGCTTGGACCGTGATTTTTTTCAGCACGCCACTTGCCGGAGCCTCAACCTCCAAAGCAGATTTTTCTGTTTCAATCACAAGGAGTGGGTCTCCCTTTTCGATTGCTTCTCCTTCTTTTACGCACCATTCCTGAATTAGGCCCTCTGTCATCGAAAGTCCTGCTTTTGGCATCGTAACCTCAATCATCGTTATCCCCCTCCCTACTTGAGACTTGCTCATGGTTGATTTGTTTTTTCTGCCATTTCTTTGCTACGCGATCAACAAACGAAATGCACTGACCTAGATAGTTCTCAGGCTGAATCAGCGAGAGCACCTCTTCCTTCGACATATGTCTCAAAATTTCCGGATACGAAAGCAAAACTTCTTCCAAGCTTTTATCTTTTTCAAATGCTCTCATAGAAACGTGATAGACCAAATCATGTGCTTTTTGCCTGCCCACATATTGAGCGAGACCAAGCATTACTTTTTCTGAAACGATCAACCCTCGTGTGATTCCTACGTTTTTTCTCATGTTTGCTTCGTTGACAATTAGCCCTTCGATTACCGTCTGCATTTGCGCTAGTGCTCCGCTTGTCAGAATGCAAATCTCCGGAATATACGCCCATTCGACTTGCCATAATGCCATGTCCCGTTCATGCTCTTGCACCATGCAATCAAGTGCTAGTGCCACTTGCTTTCGAGCCACTTTGCAGATGCCGACAACATATTCACAAATCATCGGGTTTCGTTTATGTGGCATCGTGCTGCTGCCTACCTTACCATCCACGAAGCCTTCCTCCAGCTCGGCAAGT
This sequence comes from Cytobacillus purgationiresistens, assembly GCF_030813235.1. Taxonomy (GTDB): domain Bacteria; phylum Bacillota; class Bacilli; order Bacillales; family Cytobacillaceae; genus Cytobacillus; species Cytobacillus purgationiresistens. The sequence goes on from NZ_JAUSUB010000022.1 coordinate 76,592, forward strand.
TCCGTTCGTTGCATATTGATAATCTCATTGGAAATTTTTTCAAGCGTTGCTGCAATCATCCCAATGTTCATGGCAAATTCGGCAAAATTATCCCGGGCTACATGCCAGGTAATCGTTGGCGATTGTAATCCCAGTGAAGCAAGCATTTTCTCCTGAACCGGAAACGCCATATCTTCCAGGGAAGCAAGCGTCCCCGCTGCTCCCCCAAACTGCCCTGTCAAAATGCGTTGCTCACTTTCTTCCAAACGGGATATATGACGTCCAATCTCGTCTACCCATATCGCAACCTTGTAACCGAATGTAATTGGCAGCGCGTGCTGACCATGTGTTCGTCCCGGCATCAAAGTATTTTTGTATTGTTGTGCCAGCGAAAGCAGCGTATCCAGAATAACGTTTGTCTGTTTGAGCAATTGCTCACGGGCTTCTTTTATCTGGAGCACAAGTCCTGTGTCGATAATGTCCTGGGTTGTCGCTCCCCAATGTATATAGCGGCTGGCATCTTCCTCGCAAAGCTCTTCGAGCGACTTTATCACCGTAATCAAAGGGTGGGACGATGCTTTCATCCCTTCGCGAATGACCGTAAAGTCCAGCATCTCTACACTCGCTTTCTTGCAGATCTCCTCCGCTGCACTTTCAGGGATAATGTTCAGCTCTGCCTGAGCTACAGCTAACGCAGCTTCCACGTTCAGCCATTTTTGTATAATCGATGCGTCAGAAAAAACTTGGCGCATTTCTTCTGTACCAAACTGGTCTCGAAACAGTTCAGAATCTATTGGATGAGATGCCATTATTCTTCCTCCTTCAAATCACTGCGGCCAAAATCGCAGACTAGCTCCCCACCTACGGCAAAGATATCTTTTTTTAATTCTACTAGCTCAATCCGTACAAAATCTGGTGTGACCCCCAATGAGTTTACGATTGAATCCGTTACACTGTTTACTAAAAAGCGCTTTTGATCCAAAGTTCTTCCTTCAGTGAGCTTTATCGTAATATAGGGCATTGATTATTCCCCCTGAGTATTTGATGTCGGTGGTTGAACCAATTCCAGTACGATCTGGTCTGGATCTGAAAAATAAACTGTATATCCACCCTTGTTGCGTCCTTCCAGGATGGCAACAGGTTCAGATTTAAACTGAACCCCCTTTTGCTTTAGTTCCTTGTAGATCGTTAACAGGTCATCCACGACAAATGCCAAATGTGCGCTTCCCACATTACAAGGCTGCGTATCCAGCTTGACCCCTTGTGGATTAACATATTGGATCAACTCAAGAACATGGCCGGAAACACCCGGTGTTTTTGCTGGTATCCTAAGCATGGCAGCAATTAAATGAACATCTTCATATCCTACCAATTTGCCCGTGTACTCATTTTGTTGAACCTGCTGATGAATAAGTTCCATCCCAAGGATATCGCGATAGAAGGCAAGCGATCTATCCATTTCAGAAACGGTAAAGCTGACATGCCATGTGTCTAAAATCATGTTGAGCCCCTCCCTCCTACAGTAACTTGTTTCTTTTCATTCGATTACCATTCAGGTGTAAAATTCGCTACATTCTCTTTAGTGATTTTCGGGATTTCAATATAGTTGAAGAATTCAATGTTCTCTTTATTGATCAACTTTACTGCTACCTTAATTGCTTCCACTCCATCCTGAACCGGTGACTGAAGATTGGTTCCGTACATGTCGCCCACTTTAATTGCATCAATTCCTGCTGCGCTACCACCGATACCAACTACTTTAATACTATCTTTTTTATGCTCTTTCAAAGCTTGGATTGCTCCTACTGCCATCGTATCGTCATGTGCATACACACCTTGAATATCCGGGTTAGCTGTCAACAGGTTTTCCATGGCAGTCACCGATTTTGCCTTATCCCAGCCACCTACCTCTGAAGCTACGATTTGAATGTCCGGTGCAATTTTTGCGAGCTCTTCTTCAAAGCCTTTTTTGCGGTTGATCGTAGGCTCCATACCAGGAGACCCTATGATTTGTACAATATTTCCTTTTCCATGCAATGCTTCTTTTATAAGCTGTGCTGCACCTTGACCTTCTGTAATGCTGTCAGCTCCTGTAAACGCCTTGATGTACTTATTTCCTTCTTCTTCAAGGCCCACGTTACCGGCGATAATTGGGATATTGGAGCTTTGTGCCTTCACCAGTGCTGGTACGATCGCTTTAGCATCCACAGCATTTAATACGATTGCATCTACTTTTTTGGTGATTAGGTTCTGCATCTGAAACGATTGCTTATCGATTTTCCATTCTGCATCGAGAATCACCAGCTCTACATTTTGAGCTTCCGCTTCCTTCTGCAGACCTTTTACATAAGAAGCCAGATAGGGAGCATTTTGTCCTGCAATCAACACACCAATCGTTTTTTGTCCAGATGCCGCTTCAGTCGGTTCATTTTTCGAACCTTGGTTAGTCGCAGATGAACTACACCCGCTAATCAGCATTGTCAACAACACACCAACGAGTACTAAACTAAACATTTTTTTCATCGCTACTTCATCTCCTCAATTTGTAATAGTTAGAAGTCAAGCCAACCAAAACTAACCTATTGAAACGTACGCAGCATTCCTCCCTTGTTTTTTTGACGTTTGGCGGAGATCGTCGTGATAATCACCACAAGGATTAGTACAAGACCTTGCAAACCTGTTTGATAATACGACATCACTCCAGTCAGATCTAACAAATTACTTAGAATATTCAGAATCGAAATGCCCCAGAAGGTCCCCCAAACAGAACCGGCACCTCCGGTCAACTTCGTTCCTCCTAACACAACAGCTGCAATCGTTGCTAATTCCATGCCGTTTCCAGCAATTGGAGAACCTGTATTCAACAAGGAAGCTAGTAGAATCCCTCCAATAGCCGCAAGTGTACTGCATAGTACATAGCTGAGGAAACGAACACGATCTGTCTTGATGCCGCTATATTCTGCAGCGTCGCTATTTCCACCAATCGCAAAAATATCGCGCCCCAATCGGTAGTTTTTCAAAAACCGATCAGTTAGAAACAAGAAACCCATCAGGAATAAAAACGGAAGCGGTACCCAATTCAATATGTTGCCACTCAGCATCAGAAAATTCATGTCTGTACCAGAAACGGGATTTTGATTGGTAACCCCAAGTGTGATACCGCCTACAAACGTCATAGAACCTAAAGTCGCGATGAGAGGATTAATATTTAGTTTAGTGATGGCAAAGCCATTGATCATCCCTACCACTACACCGACCAGAATTCCTGCTACAATCGCCACCACCAATCCGTATGGCTGTAGATAAACCGTAACGATACCAGCTAGTGATACAACCACACCTACAGATAAATCAAATCCTTTTGCAATCATCACAATCGTTTGCCCAATGGCTACAATGCCCAGAACCGAAACCTGCATCAACAGATTGTTCAGGTTTGCAAAAGAAGCAAACTCACTTGCAATCGCACTCGACACCAAAAACAGTGCCAAAAAAATTAGAAAAGAGACATTGTCGATAAGCCACTTTTGCACCTTAGTATTATTCATCTCTTTTTCACCCGCTTACGAGAATCGATCCCAACCACAAACAGTAAGACCAATCCTTTCATCATCATCTGAAACGGATACGGAATCCCCATCAGTGTCATGGAGTTCGTCATAATCCCCAAAATAAGTACGCCAAGCACCGGGATTGTACGCTCTGCCTTCGCCTCCGTAAATACTGGTTCCTCCAAGAACAGCCGCAGAAATGACATCTAACTCCATTCCCGCTCCTGCCGTAGGCGATGCACTCATTATTCTTGAGCTAATCAAAATTCCCCCGAATGCTGCGGTTAGCGATGAGATCACAAACGTCCAGCTAACTATATTACCTACCTTTACCCCTGCAAATCGGGCTGCTACCGAATTCGAGCCGGTGAGCAGAACCTTTCGACCAAAAACGGAATGGTTCAGTAAGAGCTGAAAAAGGATCGCCGCAATTACAAAATATAGTACCAGATAAGGCATCCCACCTAGCGAGCCTCCACCGATTGTCGCAAAGGAAGGCTCTTGGCTTTGCAAGGTCATTCCACCGGTGAATACTAGTGCTGCCGCTTGCAAAAGTGACATCATTCCAAGGGTGACGATAAATGAATTTGCCTTCACTCGTCCAACCAGCCAACCATTACACAAACCAACCAGAATACTAACCACAAGAGTAATCGCAATCGCCCCTCCTACCCCTAGTTCTGGCTGAAGTCCAATGACCAAAATACTAGCGAGAGAAAGCAGGGCACCTACAGATAGATCAAAGTTCCCTGCCGACAAGACAAACGTTTGACCTAAAGTTAAAATTCCAAGGATAGAAATTTGGCGTAGCAGATTGATGATATTATCTGTTGTAAAGAAATCGTCTGAAATCGCCGCCATAAAGACAATCATGATAAAAAGCACAAGAAGAATAACATTTTGTTCCAAAAATTTGCGTAATCCCGTTTTTCCCACTACCACTTTTTGTGCTTCAACTGCACCTGATGACATACAATGACCTCCCCTCTCACCCTATACTTCCACAACACCTGTCGCATACTTCATGATAATCTCTTCCGTGGCTTCTTCGCGTCCGATCTCGCCATTCAGTCTGCCCTCATGCATTACCAAAATCCGGTCGCTAATACTCAAAATCTCCAGTAAGTCTGAGGAGATAAGGAGGATTGCCATGCCATCTTTTGCAAGCTCATTAATCGCATGGTAGATCTCTGACTTGGCCCCTACATCCACACCTCTAGTGGGTTCATCCAGAATCAATACCTTGGGAGTTGTCCCCAGCCATCGTCCGAGCAGCACCTTTTGTTGATTTCCTCCGCTGAGATATTGGATTGCAATTTTCGAATTGGGCGTTCGTACATTAAATTGGGATAAATAACTTGCAATTGTGGTTTCCTCTTTCTTTCTAGAAACCAATCCAAATTTGCTAAAGGTTTTAACAAAAGGGATCGTAAGATTTTCGCCCACAGAGCGCTGGAGAAATAAACCTTGTTGCTTCCGATCTTCCGGTACATAGGCAATTCCGGCTGCAATTGCATCTCCTGGTATTCGTATGTTAATCTGATGTTCATTTAAATGCAGCGTACCGCTGTCATACGGGTCAATGCCTGCAATCGCCTGTGCCACTTCAGACCTTCCTGCTCCAAGCAAACCGGAGATGCCTACAACCTCGCCCTGTTTCACTTCAAAGGAAATATTATTGAAAACCCCGTTCCGTGACAGTTTATCTACCTTTAGCATTGCTTTGCCAATGTGATACTTTTCCTTAACGAAGAACTTGGAAATGTCCCTCCCTACCATCATTCGCACAATATCGTTCTCAGTCACATCGGATATTGCTCTGGTATCAATATAGCTACCATCGCGCAACACAGTAATTTTGTCACAGATCGTAAAAATCTCATCCATCCGGTGAGAGATATAAATGATGCCAACGCCTTTCGCCTTTAGCTTGGCAATCATCTTAAACAACACTTCCGTTTCCCGCTCCGTCAAGGAGGAGGTCGGTTCGTCCATCACGATGATCTTGGCATTCTGCGAAATTGATTTTGCGATTTCGACCATCTGCTGGTCAGCAATCGACATTTCTCCAACAGGCATTCGCGCATCTAAAGAGATGCCCATCTCTGTAAATAAAGCTTCTGTCTGCTTGATAATTTCCTGCCACTTGATATACCCTTTAGGAATTCTGCCAAGAAAAATGTTCTCGGTAGCTGATAGCTCTGGAACCAGCACCAATTCCTGATGAATGATGCTAATGCCATGGTTAATCGCTGTACGGGGATTATCAATTTTCACACTTTTCCCTTCAATTCGTACTTCGCCCGTATCTTTTTCAACAATTCCTCCTAGAATTTTCATCAAGGTAGATTTGCCCGCACCATTTTCGCCAAGCAACCCAAGCACTTCTCCATGAGCGAGATGCAATAGGACGTCATTTAAGACCTGCACTCCTGAAAAGGCTTTGCTAATGTGCTCCATGACTAGAAGCTCTGCTTGATTGTTCATCTGATTCTCCCCCCTTCCCTTTGTCGTAATCCCCTATCATGCGTGTTACATCCCCTTTACGACGCGCACGATATCTTGTACCTGGGGCATTACCTCTTTTTCCAATTTCAAACTGTAAGGAAACGGCACATCTTCGGAAGCAACGCGCTCAATCGGCGTATCGAGATAATCGAAAGCCTCTTTCTGAATTCGAGCCACCAACTCTGCTCCCCAGCCAAATGAACGGTGCGCTTCATGCACAAGCACAACTCTGCAAGTTTTTTTCACCGAAGTCAAAATCGTGTCCATATCAATTGGACTAATTGAACGTAAATCAATAACTTCAGCTGATATCCCATCCTGTTTTAATTCTTCTGCCGCTTCTTGCGCAAAATGGACCATTCTCGAATTGGCTATAATCGTCACGTCCTCGCCATTGCGGATCACAGAAGCCTTATCCAGCGTCACGGTGTACTCCTGTTCCGGAACTTCACCTTTAGTAAAGTACAAGAGCTTGTTCTCGATAAACAGTACTGGCGCTTCATCCCGAATAGCTGACTTGAGCATGCCCTTAGCGTCATACGGATTGGATGGACTCACAACCTTTAGACCTGGTACCTGAGCAAACATCGACTCCAGGCTTTGCGAGTGCTGTGCACCGTTGCCTCGCCCTGCCCCTTCCTGTGTACGAATCACCATCGGTACGTTTACTTGACCACCTGACATGTATTTCATCTTTGCTACTTGGTTCACGATCTGGTCCATCGCCACCATCGCAAAATCAATCCACATCAGCTCTGTCACCGGTCGCAGACCAGTCATTGCAGCTCCAAGTCCCATTCCAATGAAACCATTTTCAGAGATTGGCGTATCCACCACTCGCTTTGCCCCGAACTCTTCAAACAAATTTTTGGTGACTTTAAAAACACCACCGTATTGGCCGATATCCTCACCTAAAAGGACAATATTCCCATCCTTTTGCATTTCCTCGTGTAGCGCTTCATTCAAGGCTTCTGAATATGTAATCGTTCTCATAATTCTCCGTCATTCCTTCCCCGCTAAAATTAAACCGCTTACAAAACTCCCTCAAACAGATCTTGTTCGTTTGGTTCAGGACTCTCTTTGGCAAATTGTATCGCTTCCGTTAGATGCTGAGCGATACGTCCCTCAAGCTCCTGCTTATATTTGTGGAAATCAGCAAGCTCCTGTTCAAGACGGGCCTCCAATTGTAGTATCGGGTCTTTTTTTCGCCACGCTTCTACCTCTTCTTTGGTTCGGTATGTTTCTGAATCGCCATACATATGACCTTCCGTTCGATACGTCTTCGCTTCAATCAGCGTTGGTCCTTTGCCTGCTCTTGCTTTCGATACCGCTTCGTTGGCCGCATGGTAGACTGCCTCAAGGTCGTTACCATCTACAACAATCCCCTCAACACCATAGCCAAAGCCTCTTTCCGCGAGGTTTTGATTTTTTACCGATTCATGTAACGGAGTCATTTCCGAATAAAGGTTGTTTTCACAGACAAATACCACCGGCAAATCCCATAGGGCAGCCATATTAATCGCCTCATGAAAAACTCCCTGGTTAATTGCCCCGTCTCCGAAATACGTAACCGCTACCTGGGATGTCTCCCTATATTGTGCTGAGAAGGCTGCCCCTACTGCAATCGGGATTCCAGCTCCAACAATGCCATTGGCTCCCAAAATACCGTTTTCAACCGAAGTGATGTGCATTGGACCGCCTTTGCCATGACAATAACCATCTACACGCCCTAGCATTTCTGCCAGTAATTTTTTCTCTTGCGCACCCTTGGCAATCGCGTGACCCCGGCCTCTGTACGTCATCGTGATGTAATCCGTCTGCTCCAAATTCATACCAAATCCTGTCGCAATTGCTTCTTGCCCGGTGTAGCTGTGCAAAGATCCCCCCATCAAGCCTTGTTTGTAAAGCTCAATGCACGCCTCTTCGAAACGACGAATCCGTAGCATGGTTTCATAGCCGACTTTCAAGCTTTCAATGTTTAACCTATTTGGACGCTTTACCTGTACGTTCATAGTACCCTCCTATTGATTTCGTTGGCGGAACGCTCGTGCTTTTTCTCACGATTAGTTCAGCACCTGGAATCCTTACAGATACACCTGTTTGCTCTCCATTTAACTTTTTTATCAAGCTTTTTACAGCTTCAATTCCCATCTCGAAAAGCGGCATTTTCACGGTAGTAAGAGCAGGATCAATCATAGAAGCAAAAAACACATCATGCACACCTACAACTGAGATGTCATCTGGTACTGTAAGCCCTTTCACCTTTATTGCTTGTATTGCACCGATACTGGAAAGCACATTAGCTGCAAAAACCGCGGTCGGTGGATCAGGTAACTCAAGCAGCTTCATCATACCTTCATACCCTGACTCAACCGTATAACCGGTTTCATGTAGGTAGCTGGGAAAAAAATCAATGCCCGATTCCTTCAGCGCTGCCCGATATCCTTGGAACCGCTCTGTACCTGTTCCAGTAAATAGAGGACCAGACAAATGCCCGATTTGCGTATGTCCCAAGTCAATCAAATGATTGACTGCAAGCTTTGCGCCATAAGTATCGTCAGCAATCACATAATCGTGCATGCTCAAAGTCAAACGATTGACTAAAATAAATGGCATATTCTCTTTCTCGAGTTCACTAATACTTGAGTCTTCAAATTCTGAACTTGCCACCATCAGTCCATCGATGCGACCTTCTCGCAACAAAGATAAGTAATTGCATTTGGAATCTTTGTTGATGCTGCAAACCATCAAGTGATAGCCTTCTGTTGATGCCTGAAGCTCAGCACCACGGATAATTTCTCCATAGACCGGGTTTAAAAAGTCAGGAATCACCATACCCAGCATCATGGTTTTTCTTTTTCTCAAACTCCTGGCATTTGCATTTGGTCTATAGTTAAGCTCCTTTATCGCTTCTAAAACTCTTTTTCTTGTCTCATCTTTAATTAACAAAGCTGTATCATCGTTAATAATGCGAGAAACAACAGAAGGATCAACCCTCGCTAATTTGGCCACTTCTTTTAACGTAGCTATTTTTCACAGCCCCTTTCCATTCTAGTCAATCGTTTGACTACTTAAGTTGAATGATAGCAAATAACGGTATGTTTAGTCAATATTCAGTTTTTTTATTTTATTTAAATTTATTGTCAAAGGTAGATCCTTCTTTAAAAATATTGGATAGTCTCCTTAATAATTTGTTACTAACACACACAGTTCTTGAAAGGTCAGTGCTTCAGAAGAATATTTATTTTATGGGGTAACTGCTAAAAAAAGGAGAAGCACCAACATATCGTGGATAATCAAATAAAAAATTCGGTGCTATTCTTATTCCAAAACAATTTCCAAAAATAAACTTCCTAGACAACAATTGGCCAGCAGCAAATTTAAATTCCTCCTGTTGAGCATTTTTCTAAATCGAGACAACCTTTTTGCTTGATCCAAAGAAATTGGATCATGCTCTGGAATTTCTGAGATTCTTAAACCACGTTCAAATCCACTAATTTCCCCTAAATCAATGATTAGTCAACGAATTAGGGAAAACGATTGAGTGCTCAGTATGATTAAAGACTACTTTCCACTTCTCTTTCAAAGCTTACAAAAAAACCCAAGAACTATCAAAGAACTGCTTCGCCTGTTCAACCTCCTACAGTAAGTATCCATTTATTCTGATTGGACATCGTGCTGTAAGCATACTTTGTCCGTTTTAAGAATGAGTTACAGGAAGCACTTTTTGATTATCGTATTCCTTTGTAGCTATTTGTTAATTTGTGATAATTTAATTGATAGCTTGTTGTATTCAGAAAGAGGGGAACAAAGGAATAAAACTGTCTTCGCAATGTCTTCAGGGATCACCAATCTATCTAACTTAATATTTTTAAAAAAACCAGCTTCTATATCTTCTTCCGTACCAACAACCTGTTTATAGCAATCTAATTAGCTGTTACATCATTTGTTTCTATTGATGTAGATTTAGAAATAGAAGATTTATTAACAAATATTGAAACTAAAATTGCACCAAAAGCAGCTAAGAATGAACCTAAATAGAATGCATAGTTGTAAGAACCAGTATATTCCACCAAGTAACCAGTTGCAATTGGAGCAATTATCCCAGCAAGAGTTGAAATGAATTGGATAAATCCGGAAACAGACCCTAGGAGTCTATCTGGAATTACAGCAATGATCAGAGATTGATATTGCCAGCTCGCCAAAAGTAACATCATGGAAACTGTAACAAGGGTTACAGCAACATTTGGTGAGGCCACGAATGCTGAGGGACCAAAAGTAAGACCCGTACATATCATAGTTACCACAATGATCCATTTTCTACCTGAAACTAAATCACCAGTTCGAGAACGTTTGACAAAGTAATCAGCTAGAAATGCGCCTCCAATTAACCCGATAGATGCACCTATCCAAGGCCAAGTAGCTAGAGAACCCATTTGTTGCATACTTACACCACGAGAATTTACTAAGTAAGTAGGGTACCACGATAGAACCAAGAATAGAACCCATGAGTATGCAAAATAACAAATACATATACTTACCACATATGGTGTCTTGATATAAGACCACATTCCTCTTCCTGTATCAACTACCGTACTTCGATTAGGCGTTTTGTCATCTCCAACTGAAACTCGAATATAATCAACTTCCTGTTGGTTTACCTTCTTATGTTGCTCTGGTTTATCCTTCGCAACTAAAAACCATACAATAGCCCAAATAATTCCAAGTAAACCTAATATCACAAAACTTAGACGCCATCCCCAATTTACTGTAAGCCATACAACAAGAGGGGCAGCAATAATTGGACCAATCGTTGTACCTAATTGAGATAAGGAGAGTGCTCTAGCAGATTCTGATTTTGGAAACCAATTTGAGACAAGTTTTGTTGCGGTTGGAGCTTGAGGTCCTTCACCTACTCCAAAAAGTAGTCGTATAATCATCATGGATCCAAAATTCCAAGCAGTTGCTGTAACACCAACAAACGTAGACCAAACAATCATAGACAAACCGTAAGTATTGCGGGCACCAATTTTATCGTTTAGTATCCCGCCAATAAAAGCAAATGGAGCATAGGTAAAATAAAAAGCGCTTAATATAAACCCCCACTCAACTGCTGAAAATTGCAAATCCTCAATGATAGCTGGAGAAGCTATTGATATAGCAGCACGATCTGCATAATTAATAAGCGCAGCTAAAAAAGAGAGAAAAATGATCCGATAACGATATTTTGTTGCAAACGTTTTTAATTTTTTCAAAGTTTTCACTCTCCTATTTAATTAGACAATCGTTTGTCTGATTTTTAAAAGTAATTAGACTATTTACCCCAAAAAAAATAATTCATCTCTACCACACCGAAAATATTTATTGATTGTCCTGTATTATAATCCGATTCTGGAGAAGAAAGGTAAGCAACGTTTTCTATAATTTCCTTTAAAGGTTGACCTACTTCCTTATTGAACAATTCCGCTCTCTGTCTATCAATTTCTCTCCACATTTCTGTTTCAACCACACCAGGACAAATAGCATTAACTGTAATATTATGATCAGCTAAAGCTAATGCAGCCGATAACAAAGTGCGTGCTAAGCCCATGTAATTTTTAGGGTCAAGTGATTCTTTAATATCATCTTCCGTAATGTAATTTCTTACATACTCATTTTTAAGAAGCTCTTCAACAATAGGTACATCAAGAAGCGATACACGCTTCATATACAATTTTATGTGCAGTTTTGTTGCCCGGCATAAGGAGAAAGCTCAAAGATCATTTTTTTTGATAATATTAATCCGCCCGTTATTTCTATGTTATTACGCATATTTTCAGTATTAACCCTCATGCTTGCTATGATGGTAGACTAGACATTTGTTCCGTCATTCTACTTAAATAAATTGAATATCTAGGAATATTCCCACTCAACCAACCATAGCCCTATATCACGTTCATGCTCTTGTACTAAAGAATCATTAACGGATGGCATTTGAAAACGAACTAGTCTGAAAAGTCCCATTATATATTCACATATTATCGGGTTTCGTTTTGTGGCATTGTGCTACTTCCTACTTTTCCTTCCACAAAATCTTCTTCAATTTGAGCAATTTCAGTTCTTTGTAAATTTGCGATTTCATTCGCTATTTTTCCAATTGTTCCTGCAAACATTACATAAACAGTGTCAGGTACATTTAATCCTAAAATTTCCATCATTCTATCTTGAACTTTCTGACCATCTTTCTTAAGTAGGCCAAAGTCCCGATTGCTCCACCAAATTGACCGAAAAACACTTTTTCATAAAGGTTTTCTAATCGATTTTCTATGACGATCAAGCTCTGATAACCAAGTAGCTAGTTTAAAACAAAGTGTTATTGGCTATTGCTAGAGCTGTGATGAACTCGGTGAGTTAATTGAGAATCAATTATATGTGTACACATTTTGTATTCCCCTTTTTATCAATTATCGACCTTACACTTTTTCTTATAATTAGCTCACTTTCCAAAATCATTATTTTATTTAAGCCCTCTTCCTTATTGATAAGTTGTAGTAACATATTAGCAGCTTTTCTTCCCATTTCGTCTAAAGAGATTTTCACAGTAGTTAATGGCGGATAAGTAATCGAGCTTAGTTGGATATCATGGAAACCAACCATGGATACCTCTTTAGGAATCTCTAGGCCGCTGTCCCGTATTGCAACCATTGCACCGAATGCAACTCTGATATTAGCTGCAAACACCGCTGTAAAAGTACTATTATTATCTTGAATAATTTCCTTCATTTTTTTGTAACCGCTTTCTTCTGTGAAAGCTGTTTCTACAATTAATCTTTCATTTATTGGCAGCGTGTTTTCTATTAATGCATTTTTATAACCACTTAAACGTCTATACCCTGTATCTGTATCTAGTTTTCCAGATAGATGTACAATATCCTTGTGTCCATTTTCAATTAAGAAATTAACTGCTTTTTTTGCAGCTTGTTCATCATCTGCCACTACATAGTTTTTTGCTTTTTCACTTAGCCTATTGATTAATACGTAAGGAACATTTAATAATTCAAGCTTCTCTATTTCATTGTCTTCTAAAAATGTGGAGGCGATTAAGAGACCATCAACTCTCCCTTCCGTAACTAAATTTAAATAGGATTTTTTTGATGAACCTTCTCGAGTACTAGCTACCAATAAATGATATCCTCGGTCATACAATACCTCCTCAATTCCTGTAATAATTTGACTATACACAGGGTTATTAAAATCAGGAATAATCAAACCGAATGTAGATGTTTTTCCGGCTTTTAAGGCTCTTGCGGATGCATTAGGTATGTAATTTAATTTTGTAACCGCATTCGAAATTCTAACCTTTGTTTTATCAGCAATCATTAGGGTAGAATCATTGTTTAAGAATCTTGAAACGGTGGTTATACCCACTCCGGCCTCTTTTGCTACGCTCTTTAATGTTGCCACCTGACTAACCTCCAACAATTTCTATCTAAAGTAAAACGTTTCAGTGTAACGATACAGTGAAACGTTACATTAAAAAATTTATCGCATTTTTCTTTTGAAGTCAAACTTTTTTTTATTTTCTGATATTTTTTAAATGGAGTTGAATCGGACTTTTCCTACTGGGTACAGCCAGGGTCCTACCAACAAAACGCGGAAAACATACGCTAAGCAAATTTCGACATAAAAAAGCCGATTTTTCCTACGCTAAGGAATCATCGACTATTATTTTATTGTATAAGACTGCGAGTTATATAAAGGGTAGCGTCAGGAAAATGCGCATTGCATTAAAATTAAGAAATTGGGTTTTGATAAAGGACATGGTTCCTTTAAGTCAAATTAATTTTATTCAACAATATGGGACAACTGTAATGCCAGTTGCTTATATGTAAGTCCAGGTGTTGCTTCAGCCTAATATTTTGCACTTAACATAAATAACATGGCATGTATTCCAGGTTCCGAACTAATTCTTAATTTTCAATCGAGAATATATGAATTACTTTATAGATTCACAATAAAAATGAATATCAAACACTACTTTGAGTAGTATCTGATATTCAAACAAGATTGATAATATTTGATTATTCTCTTAGAGTTTTTAATGCACCACTCCATGCAAGAACTTGGTCAAGCATTTCATTAACATTATTCAAGTGCAAGTCAGATGGTATAAATGTTGTATAGTTTTCAAAATCTGTAAATAATGATAATGTTGGATGTACACGAACATCTGCAATCATTAATTCACCCATAATTCCTCGTAAATGTTCAGCTGCACGAGCACCACCAGTTGAACCATAACTAACAATACCTGCTGCTTTGTTATTCCACGCTTCACGAGCGAAATCAAGTGCATTTTTTAGAGCCCCTGTTATGCTGTGATTGTATTCCTGAACGATAAATACGAAACCATCCAAGCTGCTTAGCTTTTCATTCCAAGCTACAATTCCTGATTCAGTCCCATCAGTTGTTCCTAAAAAAGGTAATTGATAATCAGCAATATCTACGATTTCATAGTTTGCATCTACACGTTTGTCGGCAATTCCTTTAACCCATTCTCCCACTTGCGGGCTAACTCGCCCTTCCCTTGTACTACCTAAAATAATTCCAATATTTAATTTCGAATTTGTCATGTTTCTTCCTCCTATTTAATGTTTTAAATTTATTTATCCAAATTCTGTGCACCCATTCCAATTTTCTTTAAAACATCAATTAGCTGTTCTTTCTCATCATTGGAGATGAATGATAAATTTTGAGAAATGGTTGCAACATGTTTTGGGAAAATCTTGTCAAACAAGGCTCGTCCTTCATCTGTTAAGACCACATTAGAAGCCCTTCTATCATTAGGGTTAGGTTGTCTTTCCACAAGTCCTTTCTTTTCTGACTTATCAACAACATAGGTGATACTTCCACTAGGAATAGAGAGTATCTCACTAATTTTTTGAACAGGATGAGGACCTTTACTATAAAGCAATTCAAGAATTATAAAATTTTCATTACTAATTTTATGACTTTCAATATCTTTCTGGATGTTTTCAACAACAGCTTTGGATGCTTTCATCCAAACACGAAACAATTTCAAATCCAATTTACTTTGTTCTTCCATCGCTCCACCTCCTTTAAAGCTAATATCACCATTACCTCTAATTGCTAAACCAGCTCGATTAGGTGAAAGTGTATACTTATAGGTTGCACCATTTCCAAGTTCAACATCATACATTTTAGCTTCTGTCAAGATTGATTGGTGAATGTTCACCTAATATCTCCTTAATCATTACACCGTTTTCCGTAGTGATTTGGAAATCTTCATGCGTGTATTTTGAGTAAGTCGGTTAGGTGTGGCTCGAACCAAATTTGAAACCCTTCTGAGGGTTCAAAGAAGATTTCGGCATATTGAACACCTGAACACAACCAGCACCTACTTCACTAAACGTACCAAGCGTACCTTGGTGACGACCTCACCCCTTAATGTTGTAACTTAATATCTCAAAACCCTGATGAGGATGAAAACCAATACCCTTCGCCCTCAGATTTTGCCCATGCCCAGTAAAATAATGGTCATAGCCTATTTATCAGTTATCTCTCTTTAGAAAAGCCAATAGGTTTTTGTTCTTTTATTTTACCACCATCAAACTCTCCAAATGCCTTTTGCTGTGGTTTGACAATTTGGATTTTCATACTATTACTTATAATGCTTAAAGCAATGAACCAAAATTTATTAGTAATACAATTAATCCTAATATTAATAAAATGATTGGCATCATCATACTTTTAACTGTATCTTTAATTTTGATATGAGTAAAAATAGCCCCAATCATAGTTGCCACTATGAATAATCCCCCCCAAGCAGCTAATGTCTCATTCCATATACCTGCAATAACTAAAGCTGCAGAAATAACCTCTACTAATCCTGTAAATACCCTAAACCATCCTGGATACCCATAATGCTTAAATCCATCTACCATTTGCTTTAAACCAAACTTTATTAATCCAAACATTAGGAATCCTAATCCTAATAAAACTTGAAGAACAATTGATAAAACAGTCATTTTCTCTCTCCTTTTATCCTAAAATTATTTATTCTATAATTATTTATCCTAATGTTAGGGCTTTTTTATACTAACATTAGGATATACTTCGTGTCAACAAAAAAACAACCCAACTTCTGGTTATTGGATTGTTTTTTATCTTTTATTCAATTTGGTTCTTATTGAACTAACCTCCCTCAATAAACAAACACTTATCTCTTAAATACGCAGCTTTTCTCCATATTACTATCTAACTTGTTTAACTTTACAGTTTTGGTTAGAACGAATAGAACTCAATTTAGCAGTTTACGAAGAAAATAAGCGCAG
>NZ_JAUSUB010000023.1 GCF_030813235.1 Cytobacillus purgationiresistens
GCGGAGGAAATGAAGGTCGATCTTTACCTTCAATTCATTCGTGACTTAAGACCTCGAGGGGCTAGCCACCGCAACTAGACAAAATAGAAATGTGGTGGTGGCTTGCTCAGGAGCGACAAGCTTAAGACGCGGAGGAAATGAAGGCTGAACTTTGCCTTCAATTCCTCGGTGACTTAAGACCTCGAGCTCCTAGCCACCACAACTAGACAAAAATAAAAATGTGGAGGTGGCTTGCTTAGCCCCGACAAGCTTAAGACGCGGAGGAAATGAAGGTCGATCTTTACCTTCAATTCATTCGTGACTTAAGACCTCGAGGGGCTAGCCACCGCAACTAGACAAAATAGAAATGTGGAGGTGGCTTGCTCAGGAGCGACAAGCTTAAGGCGATCCAACTATAAAGGTGATTATTACCCTTGTGGTTGGATTGACTTAAGACCTCGGCTCCTAGCCACCGCAACTAGATAATTAGAAATGTGGAGGAGCCTTGGTCAGCCCCGACAAGCTTAAGGTGCGGAGGAAATGAAGGTCGATCTTTACCCTCAATTCCATATTAAATCACGCCATATTGGACATCCAAGGATCCCTAAATTTCAAACGATTATTCAATAACGAGTAAAACGTCACCTTCATTAACAAAATCGCCAATATTCACCTTAAGTTCAGCGATTTTTCCACTGTCTGGGCTTTCAATAGGTATTTCCATTTTCATCGATTCCAGCATGATGACCTCTTGACCTGCGGTAATTTCATCACCATTAGCTACCATTACATTTAATACAGTCCCTGCCATTGTTGCATTAATTTCTTTCATTCCGATTTCCTCCTATTATTTAACGGCAAATGCCTTATTTACTAAGTAACTTGTTGAATACTGCCCTGCTACAAAATCCTGGTCCCTAACAATTTCTTTAAACAACGGGGCATTTGTTTTTATCCCCTCAATCTTAACTTCAGAAAAAAAGACTTGCGCTCGCTCAATTGCTATCTGCCTTGTATCCCCATAAATAATACATTTAGCAATCATTGGATCATAGAAAGGTGTAACTGTAGAATTTGTTTGATAACCATAATCAACCCTTACACCTTCAATGTTTTTCCATTCAAACAATTGAATGAGACCTGGTGAAGGAAGAAAAGTATTTGGATCCTCAGCATATAACCTAAATTCTATGGATTGACCTTTAGATTGGATTTCGTCCTGTAGGAGAGGCAATTTTTCTCCCTTTGCCACAAGAATTTGCCATTTCACTAAATCCAGGCCAGTGATTTGTTCTGTAACAGGATGCTCCACTTGTAATCTCGTGTTCATTTCTAAGAAATAAAAGTTTTCCTGCTCATCGACGATAAACTCAATCGTACCTGCATTTGTGTATTGCACTGCTTCAGCTGCTGCAAGTGCTGTTTGAAACATTTTCTCTTTTGTTCCATCTGATAGGAATGGGGATGGAGATTCTTCAACAACTTTTTGGTGTCGCCTTTGAATGGAGCAATCCCTTTCAAAAAGATGAACCCTGTTCCCATGACTATCTCCAAAAATTTGTACTTCAATATGACGTGCATTTTCAATAAATTTTTCTACAAACACTTCATCAGAACCAAAATAAGCTTTTGCTCTTCCCTTAGTCGCTTGGAAAGATTTAGTGAGCGCTTGCTCATTTTCACAGCGTACCATTCCTATTCCGCCCCCGCCACTGCTCGCTTTTAGCATGACTGGGTAACCCATAGATTGTGCTAGTTGACAAGCCTCTTCCACAGTAGATGTTCCCGCTTCACTGCCTGGAACAACCGGAACACCAGCATCAGCCATTGTTTTTCTTGAAATTATTTTATCTCCCATTAACTCAATCGTATTCGGATCGGGACCGATATATTTTATCCCTTCCTTTTCAACAGTTCTAGCAAAATCAGCGTTTTCCGAGAGAAAGCCATATCCAGGATGAATGGCATCAGCCTTCTCTCTTTTAGCCACTTCAAGTATTGCATCAGTATTTAAATATGACTTGTTAACAGGCGCTTCACCGATTGGGAATGAGTAGGTTGCTTCTTGAACAAAGGGCATATCCTTATCAGCGTGAGAGTATACCGCAATGGATTCAATCCCCATTTCCCGACAAGTCTTTATAATTCTTAAAGCAATTTCTCCCCTATTAGCAATAAGTATTTTTTTCACTTTCAATCTCCTTTCACCATTAGAATAGGAAAGTATTCAATCCTAAAAAGGACAGCCACTCACAAAAAAAGTAAGGGCTTTTTGAAAAACTTTTATTGCAATATTATTTATTTCTACAATCTTCTGTATTTTTCCTTCTTTTTTTTGAAAACGCTTTCTATATTTTTTTGATATTAAAGGTTATTTCAAATAGTTATGTAGAAAGGTGCAGAAATTTTCGTAATATTGTTATATAATAGTAGTGTAGTAAGCGCATTCAGGGTATATAAGATACAAGAAAGAAAATCATTTATTAACTGAACATAGCTTGGGGGATTAAAAAATGAATTATAAAGTTGAAAAATTAAAAGTGAATTACAAGACCCTAGAAGATTTTAAAAAGTTTAAAGAATATGGTGTACAAGAGTTATCCATGAGTGAAGACCTTGAAGCGAATATTGTTGAAAATGGCAGTGAATCACCATTTTACGGGGTATATTTTGGCGACAAATTGGTTGCTAGGATGAGCCTCTATCAAGTAGAAGGAAGATTTAACCGCTATTTCGAACCAGCACAGGATTATTTAGAACTGTGGAAGCTAGAAGTACTTCCGGACTACCAATCTAAAGGGTATGGCAGTGCTTTAGTGCAGTTTGCAAAAGAGTTTGGACTTCCTATTAAAACAAACTCACGCGTTAAATCAAAAGATTTTTGGACAAAAATGGACTTCTCTTCCATACAATATGACATGGAAAGAGATTTAGGCGAAAACCCGCTCGTCTGGTTCCCTCATGGCGTGAAAGAACAATCAACAGAAAAGTAAGCTAAAATAAAAAAAGGAATCCTTTGTTCAATAATGGCAAAGGATTCCTTTTTTGATTGATTATCATAAAAGTACATAATAAAAAAGTGATTCGATGAAGGACTTCATCGGAATAGACAAACCTATACTTTTACATTTTTATGACGGTCATCGCCCTTTAATACAACCATCTTCCTTGCCCGTTCCATAATATCTATTAAGGCTTTATAATCTTCTTCAATTGAATGGAGTTCTTTTATTAATTTTTCATTCTCTGCCGCTAAGTAATAGGTTTGTTTTTCCAATTGTTGAATCCTGTCCTCATACACAGTTAAATCCTTTTGATGACCTCCCGCGTTTTTAGCCTTTTCATATAACGACTTTATATTTTGCAGAAACACTTCAAGCTCGGGAAGATGAATATCTGTTGGTAATTCCTGCACTGCACCATTCCTCACTGCTTGCGCATGAGTATTCATAAATTCATTAATTTCTGTTTTAGCCGTTTTTGGCTGTTTTTTAAGCTCTTTTCGTTGTTTTTTTGCCAACTCTATCCCTGTTTTATACTGCTTCCTTACATAAGAATTCCAGCGAAACCCGCAAGCTGCCGCCGTTCTTGACAGCTGCCTACCAACCTCCTCAAATGCAAGCAATTGTGTACCACCCTCGCGAATATGACGAAGAACAACTTCTGCTAGCAGTAAATCCTCATCTTGTGACCATGCATCCTGACGCGTTGCAGTCATTAGAAACCCCTCCTAGTGTTTTTATTTCATCATATGCTTCTACTAGAAAAGATAGACTGATATCTGCATTAGAATATATTTGTTTTACCATAATTTTTAAAAATCACAGATGAATAGAACGAAGGACAAATTGTTTATTTGTTCAAAAATTTTGCGACCTGTTCATGATGAGCTTCTTCACCCCATAAAATGGCACAACGATTGACTTCTTCATTCACTCTTTCTTCGATTCCATTATGGATCATCTTTTTAATAAACATCTCTTTATACGCTTTAAGAACATCTGATTCGAGCTTCATTATGTTATGTAAGTATGATTGGCCTGCTGTGATTGCATCTCCACTATATATAGAATGTACGAATCCTAGCTGGAGTAATTGCTCGTCATTATAAGGAATGGCTTCCATCAGCATTTTCATCGCATCTGCATGCGTGAGTTTTTCTGATATAATGGTACCTCCTCCCCAGCCTGTTGTAATCGCTAGTGAACCTTGTATAAAACCGGCCCTCATTCCATTTTTCGCAATCCGAAAATCACAGGCTGAAGCAAGCTCACATCCTCCCCCAACAGCCGTTCCGTTCATTACAGCTATTGTTGGCTTAGGTAATAATAGAATTTTAATTAATATGTCAGACATACGTTTTAACATCACATACGCTTCATCCGCAGTCCTTAATTGATGAAAAACGGATAAATCTCCACCAGAGCAAAAAGCACTTTCTCCAGCACCAGTTATCATCATCGCTTTAATCTCATTTTCTTTAGCAAGCGATACCGCTTTCTCCAGTCCATCCATCACATCATAGCTTATTGCATTCCTTTTTTCTTCTCTATTGATCGTAAAAACTAGCAGTCCGTCCTGCTCTTCAATGATATATGATTCCATCGCAATATCTCCCCTAAACATTAAATTATCTGATATTTATTATAGCGCAAAAAGAAAATTTCTCCCATTAAACAATAAAAAGCACAAGAACATTAAAGTTCTTGTGCTTTTTATGTTAAGAAATTAGTTGCTTACAACTTCTTTTCCTTTGTATGTTCCACAAGCTTTGCAAACGCGGTGTGCAAGTTTCATGTCACCACAGTTTGGGCATTCTACCATACCAGGAACCTGTAATTTAAAATGGGTACGACGTTTTCTTTTTGCAGTTTTAGAAGTTCTTCTAAAAGGTACAGCCATTATTCCCACCTCCTTAAAGAGAATTAGAGACGTTCAAACTCAAGGAATTGCATCTATCATTACAGAGTAGCACTGCTCTCCTATATTTGAACATACACTATTAAGAAAGTTATGAAGGCCAGATATTGCTGGATTCTTCAAAGGCTTCTTGTTCTTCTTACTTCCTATTATGTATCGGAAGAAGAATCATTTTGATTAAAAAACTGTGCAAGTCCGGCAAGACGAGGATCAACTTTATCCTTATTATCTTGCTCGCTGATAACTTCCCAACCTTTACCAGATTGAGGAGCTCCATCTTCTCTGCTTTCTTCACAGAAAACCTGCATTGGGACTTCGAGTATTAGGATTTCATGAATGACCGGCATAAGGTCAATCACATCACCGTCTACTTGATGAACTTCCTCTCCAGTTTCAAAATCAGTGTTTTTTAAGAGGAATGTTTCAATTGTCTCAACATTAATTGGAAATTTTACGTCAACTAAAGTACGAGAACAAGGAAGTATTAAATGACCTTCTATTTTCAAATGAAAAGTCACTTTAGCCGAATCAATATCTGCACGGCCGCATATATGCATTGGTGAAGCGTCTCTAATATCTGGATCAAGCTTAATTACTTCATCCACATTGACGATTTCATCAATGGGTAAGTCCTTGCTTCGATATTTTTGTAACTGACTTAAAGTCCATTTCATACGAATCACCCCAAGGCAACAAAGGTAATTATAGCTTTCATATAATTATTTGTCAATATTTTTTCTTTACAGTCCGGAACAAGTTCATCCCGGATAAATGAGACACTCTTTGTATTTTAACCATTTTTTTATCATTTGCAAACATTATTATTAATAATAAGAAATAAGAACTGGCTAAAACATCAAAAACCGACGACTTTTTACTGCATTTATCACCAGCTCACATGAATGGGTTAACCCTTTAGTATCATATGCAGACTTATTTTAATTGGATTCCATCCATATATTTTTAATGATGGTCTTCACATTTCATAAGTGTTTTTAGCATTGTTAGTGATAACCCTTATTTTCCTCTATAATAAGAGAAAAATGAAAGGAGCTGGGAGATTAATGAAAGCTGTTGGAGTTGTAGTTGAGTATAATCCTTTTCATAATGGCCATTCCTATCATTTGCAGGAAGCGAAGAAGCATACCGATGCGGATGTTGTCATCGCAGTGATGAGCGGGAATTTCTTACAACGCGGGGAACCAGCACTGGTTTCAAAATGGTCAAGGACAAAAATGGCTCTACAAGCAGGCTGTGACATCGTCATAGAGCTGCCCTATCAATTTGCTACACAACAAGCCAATAGCTTTGCAAGTGGCGCAGTGTCCATTCTAGAGGCAATTCGGTGTGAGTATCTGTGCTTTGGCAGTGAATCAGGGGACATCGGGGCATTTTTGGATTCTATTCATTTTCTAGAGGAGCAAGATAGCAATTATCAACAATTAGTGAAAAAATACATAGATCAAGGTAATAGCTATCCTAAAGCTTCATCTTTAGCCTATCAAGCTTTAGCTCCGGATAAGGCATTGATTGATCTGACTAAGCCGAATAATATATTAGGCTTTCAATACATTAAAGCCATTCAAGCACAGAATACGCGAATGAAACCAGTCACAATCGGACGTAAAAATGCAGATTATCACGATGAAGATTTCACCTCGGCAACGATTGCCAGTGCAACCAGTCTTAGAAAAGCACTATTTTCACATAAAGGTAAACTCTGTGATATCCAGACATATGTTCCTGAAACCACTTATGAGGAACTAAATTATTATTACAGCCGCTTTGGACTGTTTCATCACTGGGAAAATTATTGGCCTCTGTTGAAATATCGCTTGCTTCATTCTACACCAGATGAGCTAAGAAGAGTCTATGAAGTTGAGGAAGGAATTGAAAATAGATTCCTTCATTTAGCATGGCAGGCTGAGTCCTTCAAAGCTTTTATGGAAGGACTAAAAACAAAGCGATATACTTGGACAAGGCTCCAACGAATCTGCGTTCATATCTTAACAAATACTTTAAAAGAAGAGATGCAGTCAACTCATAATACGGCTGAATATTTACGTCTTTTGGGAATGACAGACAAAGGCAGAGAATATTTGAATAAGAATAAAACCAAGTTGGATTTACCGTTAATATCCAGGATAACTACACGCGATCAAGAAAAATTAGCACTTGATATTAAAGCATCAAGAATCTATGCGTTAGCAGGTACAAAAAAGGTGCAGCAAGAATTATTAGCACAAGATTTTAAACAACCGCCCATCATCATATCTAGCTAGCTGTTGCATATACAAAAGAAGGCCAACCACATTTTACTGCGGTTGGCCTTTTATGTATCATTTTACTTATTATCAAGGGAAAGCAGATAGTCTACTGCTTCATCAAAAGTATCAATAGGAATTATTTTCATATTCGTCTTAATATCTTTTGCAGTCGCTATGGCAGCCAAATAATTTGAATCTTTATTCCCTGCTTCATTAGGAGCAAAAAAGATGTCAGCACCAGCTTTATCTGCAGCAACTACTTTTTGCTCAACCCCACCTATTCTGCCTACAGTGCCCTCGGGAGCAATGGTTCCTGTTCCAGCAATCCTATATCCCTTTGTCAAATCTTCTTCAATTAATTGATCATAAATTTCCAGCGAGAACATGAATCCCGCTGACGGGCCGCCTATTTCGCTGCTATCTATTTCCACCTTTGGTTCGACTTCAATCTCCTTATCGTCAACCAATGTGATACCTACACCCGCTTTGCCCGTTTGCGGTAAAACTTTTAATGTTAGCTCAACCTCTTTGATATCTTTATCACGTTCATAAGTTAATACAGCTTTTTCCCCTTTTTTCTTCTTTGAAATTATGTCAATAAATTCAGTTGAAGAGTCAAACTTTTGTCCATCCACTTCGATAATTCTATCGCCAAGTTCTATTGCCCCTTCAGCCGGCATTCCTTCCATCACTTGTAATACGTAGACACCTTTATATTCATAGTGAATAGGAATATTTGCATGCTGATAAGCCACTTCAATGGCTGCTGATTTAGATGAATCCATTAGGTGAAGTTGACGAAGATTATATTCTTTATCTGTTTCGTCCTCTCTGCGAATTTCTTCTACAGGATGAATTTTTTGATATTTACTTAACTTCGCAGTCAAATAAGCATAAATGTTAGCCTTACCCATTCTTACAGTTGTCAGCATAAAGGTGCCTTCAGACTGAGAGGCATTATCCACTTCTATAATCGGTTCTAATTCCTTTGCCATTCCTGGTTTAGACACATAGTATGGCAGATAGAAAAAAGAGCTAAGTAGCACAAGGATTGCTACGACAAAGAAGGAGCGGACTAAAAACCGATTTTTCATTCTCCTTGCCCCTTCCAATTAAGTATTGTTTCTTTAATTTTTTCTGTATGCTTTCGCGCTTCCTCTTCACCTATCATAATAATTTCTTCAATATTTGTAAAAGCCTTTGAACTAAACATTTCAACTCTCGGCTTAATCATAAAGTCTGAAGCAATTTCGCGATGTTTCACATTCTCCATTTGTAAGATATCTAAGCTCTGCATGATCACATCATAAATCGAAGTGATTTCCGTATTTACCTTTACATGAGACACATCGACGGCTATAACAATATCAGCACCCATTTCCTTCACAACTGAAACGGGGACTCGATCCACTACTCCTCCATCTACTAGAAGGCGTCCATTTATTTTTTCTGGGACAAAAATGCCTGGAATGGATATGCTCGCCCTAACCGCATCTGCAATAGGGCCTTTATCAAAAATGACCTTATCACCGGTCATTAAATCTGTTGCGACGACAGAAACGGGAATACTTAATTCCTCTATATTCTTCCCATGTGTAAATACCCTGATAAGTTCTTTTACGCGTTTACCTGCTATAAAACCCATTTTAGGCACTGTAAAGTCAATATAATACTTTCGTTTAAATACAGTGGAGAATTTATATAGTCGCTCGATGTCTAAGCCCGCACCATAAAAACAACCGACCATCGCACCCATGCTGCTCCCGGCAATTAAATCAATCGGTATTCCTTCTTCTTGGAGAACCTTAATAACTCCTAAGTGAGCAAAACCTCGCGCACCTCCTGAACCGAGCGATAATCCAACTTTTGGACGACCCAGGGAGAATCCCTCCTTTAGATGTTGGTTCCTTCACATTTCCTCTACTTTAAGAACCGTCTCCATATAAGGGTATGTAGAGAGAAGCACTTTAGTTATTATCCATTAGATGAACGATAAACAGCTTGTTAATATTATGGTCTATTTCAAACTTCTATGAGTATATTGAATAATATGAGGACAGGCCAAGATTCTTTTTACATATGGATTGTTCATCTATATTCTGTTTGTATTTTCAAAGTAACCTGCTAGAAAAGATACCTACTCCTTATTTTACCATATAAACTTTTTTTTACACAGTAGGTAAGCAATACCTGAGGGAGGCTCAGTTTCGCGTGTTACGTTCTAAAATCAAAACCATTATCCTTGCTCTTTCAGTTTCATTGGTGGCGTTATCTCTTATTTCATTTCCACAAGAATCAATTGATGCATCTACTAGGGGCCTCAATATGTGGTGGGAAATCGTCTTCCCTTCATTATTACCATTTTTTATAGTATCTGAGATCCTCATCGGATTTGGTGTAGTACGATTCATCGGTGTTCTTCTAGAGCCGCTTATGCGACCTTTATTTAAAGTGCCAGGGGTCGGGGGGTTTGTTCTGGCAATGGGAATGGCCTCAGGCTATCCAGCAGGAGCGAAGTTTACCGCCCGATTAAGACAAGAAAAACAAATTTCTAGAATTGAAGCTGAGCGACTCGTATCATTCAGCAATTGCTCCAATCCTTTATTTATTTTTGGTGCTGTTTCAGTAGGCTTCTTCAATAATGCCAAGATAGGCATTATTTTAGCATTAGCTCATTATCTAGGTAATATTACAGTCGGCTTATTAATGAGGTTTTATGGTAAAAACCAAGAGAAGGAAGAAATCGTTACAAAAAAAAGAAAGGCTACATTACGATCAGCATTTTCCGTTCTTCACCAAACTAGAATGAGTGAACAAAGACCCCTTGGGAAATTACTAGGTGACGCTGTGATGTCTTCCATTCAAACACTTCTCATGATTGGCGGATTTATTATTCTATTTTCCGTCATTAATAAACTGTTATTCCATGTCGGAATCACAGTCGTTTTAGCAAAATTCTTAGAAGTGCTCTTATCAATCTTTCAGTTATCACCTGAATTGAGTATCGCATTATTTTCAGGCATCTTCGAGCTCACACTTGGAAATCAAATGGCCAGTCAGGTTGATACAGTAACTTTAATGGAAAAAGTCATTGTAGCTAGCGCCATTCTTGCCTTTTGTGGCTTTAGCGTACAAGCACAAGTCGCTAGTATCTTAGCGCAAACCGACATCCGCTTTAAACCATTTTTTTTCGCAAGAATCATCCATGCTTTTATTGCAGCATTATACGCCTTCATTTTTTGGAAAGTATTATATGAACGCCTCTATCAATTTGAGCAGCCATCAAACGCCATTCCCGTTTTTCTATTTGGAGAAGGATCCTTGTATTATCAATTAGTAGAATACGGCCCCATCATTACAATCGCTTCATTAATGATTTATATTTTCATACTTGCTAAAAGAATTTATTTACCAAATGGCCACTAAATTCAAGGTATGATTTTGCCAATATTAAAAAAACTGATCCGTGAAAAGATTTAATCTCTTTAACGGATCAGTTATTATTATATTGAAAATTTTTCTTGTAATGCCATTCTTACAGCTGGCGGAACAAGGTCAGAAATATCGCCATTATACTTTGCCACTTCTTTTACTATACTTGAGCTAAGGAATGAGTACTGATTATTGGTCATCACAAAAAATGTTTCAATTTCATCGTTTAATACGCGGTTCATGGAAGTGATTTGCATCTCATATTCAAAATCTGATACCGCTCTCAGCCCTCTAATAAGAGCACTTGCTTCTACACTTTTTGCGTATTCAACTAATAGCCCTTGGTAGGAGTCTACTACTACATTGGGAATATCCTTAGTCACTTCTTTAATTAATTCCATTCTTTCTTCTACTGTAAATAACGGGTTCTTCGATGAATTATTTAATAGCACGACATGAATCTGATTAAACACCTTTGCCCCTCTTTTAATGATGTCCAAATGACCATATGTAATTGGGTCAAAACTACCCGGACAAACAGCAATGCCTTTCATAAATATCCCCCTTTGATTCACTAGCTTTTATGTATGTTTTTATTAAAAATGGAAATTGAAATCATTCCATAATTTTCGTGTTTATTTTGAATAAAATCCCCGATTTCATTAGGTAAAGTAACATCCGAACCATGCTCGCAAACGATGACACCGCTTGATGACAACAGATTTGCAGAATCGATTAATTCCAACAACGCTACAAGTTGCTGTTTTTTATAAGGTGGATCTAAAAATATATAGTCGAAAGTCAGCTCTCTTTTTATAAGCGCTTTCAATGCTCTTGAAGAATCATTGCGGTAAACTTCAACATTTTCCTCTAATTCGCAAGTTCGAATATTATCATGAATCGTTTGAATCGCTTTTCCATCACGGTCTACAAATATGACTTTTTCTGCACCCCTGCTTAATGCCTCAATCCCTAACCCGCCACTGCCAGCATATAAATCAAGACCTATTCCTCCATCAAAATACGGACCGATCATATTAAAAATGGCTTCTTTCACTTTATCTGTTGTCGGCCGTGTAGAATTGCCAGGGACTGCCTTTAAATGCTTTCCTTTTTGTGTTCCAGATACTACTCGCATATTTATCACCACTACTTGTTTTATCAATTTTCTTCCCTATCCTACCACAATATTTGCTTGCTAGCCAACAAGTTTTTGATAGCGCAACCAGCTAAACACACTCTCATGGTAATTTTTAACGGCAGGATGTATAACCTCATTTATTATGGAAATAATGAAATTAACAGCATCTATTCGAGGATGTTGTTGCCAACCGCGGAGAAGACTTACGTTTCCCCATAAGTTCTTCCTCCGGTTTCTCCTCTCCCTTTGCCTTCTATCCTTTTTGAGGGTATAGAAGGACCCTGCAGAAAATGTCTGCAGGGCTTTTTTTATATTTGAATTGCATATTTCTAAGGATTTGCAAGCGTTTAAGGTTAATAAGATAAAAAGATTTCATTTTCTGATTCTTTTATTTTAAGAAGAAAAATATTTTGCAGCCATTTTCTTTCTATATATAATTGACCATTCTTTTTTGTAAGAGGATTTTGTAATAGTCCGTATTTCTCCTCGTTATTTATGAAGATAGATTGATTTGTGTAAAAACGGTATGTATCCTCATCTTTTTTTAACATTAATTCTTGGTCTGATAGCTCTTTCACCTTAAATCCAAGCTTTTCCATCGTTTCCTTGAATGGGAAAAGATATTGATCCTCATCTTTAATGATCCTCATCTTTGTCTCTTTATTACCTAATATTATGAGGTCCCTTGAATCATAGAAATTCAAGTCAACCGTCTCAGCTCCCGCTTGAAAGCTCTCCACAAAAAAGTTTGTTTCATCGCCTTTACTGGCCATAAGCAACAGATCTAAATCTTTGGCAGAAATGGATCCTTTGTGAGAAATAACAGCTTCGATAAACCGTGTACGTTCTATCTCTGTCAAATTCTCTTCAAACATCTGATAGACTGATTGAGCCTTTTTTCCCTCTGGGTGCTTATTGTTTGTCCATGCAGTAAAGACGTCAATGAACCATGGATGATTCACTGTTACATCACTTAATTTATATGAAAAAAACCAATCTAAACTTTCCTTTTTTATGTCTTCTAGAGTAGCGGTACTAGACGCGAAGATTATGCCATTTCCTTTTGTACCTTTTACATCATCAGTTAAAATAATGGATACATAAGGGAAATCAATTAATTTATTCAATTGCTGGCTCAATTTTTCTAACGCTTTATCATCATATTTATTAGAAAAAATCGCCATTTTACTATTCACTTGATATCCTTCAAGTGTCTCCGCTTGCCAGAAGAGGGATGGTGTTGCGTTCTCCCCTTCAAAGTAGTGATAATCAATGAGATCTTTTTTTATGGATCCCTTTAGTGGGACACCAGCTATCCATGAACCTTCTCTTCTTAAAGACTCAGTTATTTCAATCTCCGTTTTGACCATATCAATATCAGGAAAAGTGATGGACCATTGCTGGAGGAAAATTGCTTCTCCACTATTTGAAAGGGGAATGGTATATTGGAAAGCTAAATCAGTATCATCAGCTACCATTACATCAGATTGATTCCACTTTGTATCACATGCCTCACCATCTTTTGTAACGCACTTCCAATCCTTCACTTTTTTCGGAATGTCTATTCTATATTGGTTTTCTGCTGTTAAATCAGTAACAGTCTGCGTTACTTCCAAGCCGTTACTGACTGATTTAACTGCAATATATTGTTTGGCCTGTTCTATACGAGATTGATGATTACTTTTCTTTTCAGAAAAAGAATCCCATTGCATCAATAGCACACAGCCGATAATGATAACAAATAGTAAAAGGATTCCCGTTTTTCTCATTGCCTGTCCCCTTTTTGAATAATCTTCTAACCTTTATACTAACCTTAACAAATTCACGATTAGCAGTCACATTATTTTTTATTTTTTCCTCCTAAAGGGAAAAGGAATTTAATATACTCAGGCTTGTGTAAGACAAGCCTAGATAAACCTATAAATAAATCACCAATGATTACTTCATATTTTTTCTGAAAAATGTTAAAGTTATGTGGACAATGGACGTCATATCCATTGCTCTTTTTATGTTTTTAGCTGTGGGGCTGAGCGAGGCTCCTCCGCATTTCTTATAAGGGGGTTTTGTTGTTGATACAGAGATTTATTGAATTAGGTGAAGGGTACTCAGATATTTATGAGTTGATAGAATTGGCGAAATCAAATCAAGCAAGGCTTTCGCATATGATGGCGCTATATACAACAAAAGACGATAAGGAAGTTACTTCTTTAGTTGTTATTCTGCACCCAGCCGAGGAAGGGAAATTTCAGCCGCTTTATGTATGCCGTGAAGGAATCCCTAACCCTACAGACAAGCCAAACAAACGTTATGACCTATTTGCTGAAGCCGCAGAACAGCTTGGTAAGACTGTTATTAGAATTAGTGTCAAACCGTCTTCCATCTTTGCAGAAAAAGAATTATACTATCAGCAATTAATTGGGATACTACGCTTAAACCATTATTTACCTGCATTGAAATAGATAAAGATCGGATATGACTGGAAATGATGCATCTTCACCGCATCCTCTGCCCCATATCCAATCCTCTTCTAACCACTTAAAAACCCACAAATGACTTAGGATTTTCAAATCTAGTTTAATCCATATTAAAAATAAAAACAAAAGAAGAGGGCCAAAAGTCCTCTTCTTAAATACCCATTTTATAGTCGTATTCTTTTGCTTTATCAGGTTTTGCATTTTCAAACTCGATCTTTAGAAAAGGCTTATAAGATGGTTCTGCTTTTTTTACAAATGAATATGAACTGATTTTTTCTATTAAGCTTTCGGTGTCTTCAAGATTACAATACAAAACAACATATTTCAGTCGTTTTGATACATAATGCACATTTCCAAACCTTCTCAGCATTTTTGCCTGTTTTAAAGAATAAAGCCAGACAATAATCCCCTGTCTTTGACCGAGCATACTATGTCCCCTTTTGTTCAATTGTTCTTTTTAGTCTAGCACAATAAAAACAACAATATCAATATGAATTTAGAAAAGTGCCTCTGTTGCCGGCTTGTTCCCTCTATCAATAAGTAAAAAGAGAAGGGTTTTCTACTGAAAGATACCACGATATTTTACATAGAAATCCCCTGCTTATAAATAAAAACGGCTTGGCTCTTCCGCCAAACCGTTTTTCTGTTAAAAAGTTACGCTGAACAGCTACAGCCACCGCCAGATCCGCATCCCCCTGCACAGCTTGATGAGCTGTCAAAGAAAGGATTGCCTGTAGGGACTTTAATCTGCATGGATACGGAATGTCCTATGATGACACTAATCTCATCTAATAGACTTTGCAGCTCGTTCTCAGCCTTACGGAACTCAGCTACATTTACGTCCATATCCATATCCCGTTTTAAAGTTCTAATGGACATCATGACTTTCTTATAATCCGGATGATATTTGCCAAAACGCTGAACCTCTTCATAAAGATCTTTCATCTTTACAAATTCAGTTATTTTCGCTTGTGTTTCTTGACTTGATTGTATGTTATATGTGCATTGGCGATAATACTCCGCTTCTTCTGATTGCTTAATCATTTCAGCGATTTCATCAGCCACGTCTAATATTTCAATTCTTTCAATTGTAGCAAGCAACTTAAAGCTCACCTCCATAATCTATTTTACCATGAATTACTGGAAAGCTAAAGTCGAGCCCTACTCATGAAATCACTACTATAAATTCTTTTGTTAAAAAATATGTTGAAGGATCATCCTTCACAATTTCCAGTTTAATATGGTGGCGACCGGATGACAAATCCTTTATTTTAAAAGCTGCTGATGAGATTTCTTCCTTTTTTATACCGTCAACATACACAATGAATTTTGCTTTATTCTTACCAGCATGATCTCTAAAAGAAACGCCGTCTACAATACACTCAATTAATAAATCCTTTCCATCTACACGATGCTTAACAAAGAAATCTTGCGCACCTTTCGCAGTTACTGTGATAGCTGAAATAGGATCAATCACATTGATTTCATTCCCAGGAGTCACTTTACTCTTTGTTTCTGGTTCTGGAATATCCTTATTACAGCCAACTAAAAGCATATGTAATGATAGCAAATAGACAACAGATCTGAATGGTTTTTTCATCCGTGAAATCCACTCCTTTTTTTGTATTATTATTTGTAGACTTCCGTATTTTTACTCTATAAAAAACAAAAAGCTCTCTCAAAGTTTGAGAAAGCCATTTTTTATGATTTCGAATTCATTGCTTGAAACATGCTCATCATCATCGATGCCATTTGCACGCCATTGGAAAACTTCTCAACATGATGGTGAATTGTTTTTTTATGATAATGTAAAGTCTCAACTTCAAGTTTTTGAATTTCTGCGGGGTTTCTGGATAAGGTCCTATACCATTGGGGCTGCTCTCGAACGAAATCCTGTAATTCCTTTTTTTGTTGAAGATAATCCCTTATTTCTTTTCTCAAAATGTTTCTTCCTCTCTTTGTTAATCTTTATTGAATGTGAATGGATTTGGTTTCTGTTGGCTGCTATTCGATGATACTCCTCCTTTAGGACTGCTGCCACCTTGAAATTGAGAAATCACCCCTTGAATGGCTGCTAAAGCTTGGCTCATGTTGGCAATATAGCCTTGCATCTGATTTACATCCATTTTTTTGAGCGAACCCATCACATTCTCCATCCAATCAGGCTGTTTTGATTCAGTGTCTTCTTTAGTTCCACCTTCATCTTTCTCTTTACCAAGGGATGCCCACTTTGAATCTTCTTCTCCAAGCAAATACCATTCTTCATATAACTCTTGCCAAGTTGAGTTTCCTGCTCGAACTTGTTTAATCATCGCAGGATTTCCCTTAACAAATTCTTTAAATTGCTCTACAGAAGGATGAAGTTGCTTCTTTGCCATATTACTCACCTCATTCCGTTACAAATGCCTATAATACAATATGATGGAGAAAATAATTAGTGAATCATTTCAGGAACAATTTCACACAACTTTCGTGTTACTATAGTGAAGGCATCTTTGCTATTACAGTAAAAGGGGACGGGGTCTGTTTGAAGGAAAAGGAAGAACTAAAGCTTTTGTTTAACAGTTTAATCGACACAGGCAACGAAGAGGAATTACGAATATTATCAGGTGTATTGGATGGATTGAAGAAAAAAAAAGATGGAATGCATGCCTCATATATAGGTGGGATTTTCCAAATGGAGGATGCCCTTTATGATGGTGAATGTGAATTAAAAATCCCCTTAACACCATTCGTAAATAATCCTTTAAACATTGTTCATGGAGGGGTTATTGCGACGATGATTGATACAGCTATGGGTACATTAGCAAATCAATATCTAAATGAATACGAAGGAGCAGTCACAACTCAATTAAATATTCATTACTTAGCCCCAGGAAAAGGCAGCTACCTTATTTGTAAAGCTCGGATCGATCATAAGGGGTCAAAAACATTGGTCCTTTCTGCTGATGTCTATCGAGATGACGGCAAAAAGGCCGCTCAAGCAAGTGGAAGTTTCTTTATTGTTAATAAAAAATAAACAATGCCATTTATTCCACCCTAAATATGAATGATCAGAAAAAAACGATAAAACCTCCCTCCAATCTGCATGATTGGAAGGGGCTTTATCGCCGTCATTCTCCCCATTTTTCAATGAAGTTTTGAGTATACTGTTTTTTATAAACACCTACACCTATATGCGTGAATTGATCATTCAATAAACTATCCCTGTGGCCTTTACTGTTTATCCAACCTTCAACAACTGCAGGAGCATCTACATAATTAGCAGCGATATTCTCTCCAGCAGAAAGGTACGCAACTCCTCCAGCCTTTAGTCGATCAGATAATTCACCAAACTTCTCCGATGTATGTGAGAATTCTTCACTTTCAAACATATCAACACTATGCCCTAATGCAACCTCGGCAGTTTGAGCATCCCATTCTAAAGGCTCAAGGCCATTGCGATGTCGAATGACATTTGATATATCAACAATTTGTTTTTCTTTCCCTCTATTAACTGCTTCCGATTCTTCATCTGTGAAATCATCGACTGACAGTAATTCACCACGATATACCATTTCATATGGCCTTAACATAACGAGTGATACCGGGTCTAAAAACCTCACACTGGATAGAGCTCCAGTAAATTTATCTAGATAAAGCAGAGCGAAATAATCTTTCCCGATTCTTACACTCGGCCGCATATTTAGGTCTGCCTCAGAAAGTTCGAAACGATAGGAACTGCCTTCAAGTTCAATCTCAATATTTGTTTCGGCAAAGAGTGATGAATAAATTTCCCCAGATGGTTGTCCAATTCTAAATGGTGTAACATCGACATCATCACCAGTAGCAAAAATGGTAATGACTTTATTATTCAATACACCAACCTGAACATATGCTTCATCGCTCAAATAATAAATCCACCAGTCATATCCATGAAATGAAGGATCAATTCGATCAGGCTTTCCAATTTCTGCTTCTACCGTATCAGTACTTTTCCCCATTAGAGTCATCAAACCCTCTTTAGGTAACTCAGCTGCTAAATCACTATTTTTATGAATCTCTTCACCAATTGAATAGTCAACTTCTGGAGCTTGTCCCTCTTCTCCGATTAATATATTCTCACTTCCTGAAAAGTCTAAATAAAGCCAGATAACCAAAAAGGCAAAGATTAAAATAAATATTCGGATTAAAGTTCGCAGAATCTTATACCTCCTTATATGAAATGTGGAGGCGCCTTGCTCTGCCCCGACAAGCTTAAGACGTAAAGGAAATGAAGGTGGTCTTTTCCTTCAATTCCTTTGTGACTTAAGACCTCGAAGGGCTAGCCACCGCATATGGATATTCTATTAAAACTACTACTAATTGTATGCATATACTATTAATAATAGTATATCATCAATAACTTTCTTTTTAATAGCGTGAATTATTATTGTTAAAAAA
Organism: Cytobacillus purgationiresistens; assembly: GCF_030813235.1. Taxonomy (GTDB): domain Bacteria; phylum Bacillota; class Bacilli; order Bacillales; family Cytobacillaceae; genus Cytobacillus; species Cytobacillus purgationiresistens. The sequence continues at coordinate 18,636 of NZ_JAUSUB010000023.1, forward strand.
ACATTTACAATCAGAATTTGTACTTTTCTATTTTTAGGTCACACTATAATTAAACCTCGCTATTGATTTTACAAAATATGATCGATAAGGCTTCTCTTTAGCCCTTTAACCATTGCAACTTACTCTTTTTTCAACTATTATTAAATTTGAGATGATTTGTGATTGGGGCAGTTTACCAATTAAAAATGAAATGCAAAGTGTTTTAGGAGGGACTAACATTGAAACTTGAAAATAATGGACTCGAGGGCAAACAAGTAGATTTAAATCGACTTGATGATCTAATGTCATCATACGGTCTTGTCCGTGAAGGTCAATGGGATTATGAAAGAGTTACATACGATCGTAAGTTTGAATTAAAAGAAGGCATTTATTACTTACGTGTTTTTGGTTATGCAGTTGAAGGGGATGTAGGAGCCCATAAGGCACTTATCCAATTACTCACACCTTTACTTGGAAAGTATTATTATCCTCATGGTGTTGAATACGGAGATGGCGAACATTTCCCTGCATCACTTGTTAAGCAATCTGAGAAGATTCTTTCAGATATCAATGGTGAATTAGATAAAATTGTAAAATAATCATCCATTTAAAAAAAGACGCTTAGTAACTAAGCGTCTTTTTTTTCATTGAGAAAAATCATTTTACCATCATTTTTGCGATATAAAGATGAATTTTTTTTGCTTCTAGCCCTGTGAAAAGTTTGATTTCTTCAGCAATCTGTTTTTGTAAAATGGTAAGGTTTTCTATTAAGCCAATATAGCCGATTACTGTCAATTTGACTTTTACACTCACTTGATTTTGATGGAATGCAATCGATATATCATCAGAGCTTTTCTTAAATAAGGAAATGGTATGCATCTGTGGTTCAATTACACCATTCATCCCTAGTTCCTTGACATTGGATTCTATGATTGAAGAAATAATATATTTAGCAACTTTCATTGTTTCAGGATTCGAATCTTCCAACAGCCTCATCTGCTCCACTTCTTTCTGTACATTTGCAGTAGCTATGCGTGCATACTACATTAAATGCTAAAGTGGAGGATTGAGTGCTAGTGCTAATCAATCTGCCTAGAAGAAATCATAAAATAATGTTTTCAGATGCGGAATTTTCTTTTCAAACACTCCTACATCTGAGGGTGTGCCACTGATTTCCCCCATTTGATAAAGGTCTATTGGGCGCTTATGGCCAATTAGAATGCTTGAAAGAGCATTAATGCTTAATTCAAGCTTAGGATGCTGGCCCTCACAATCAACCGCCTCCCCTTTAAGGCTGAAGCAGCGATTGTTCCATGCTGCATATTGGTCTTTTATATGTAAGATTACATTATCAGGTGTCTCTATAAAGTCATATTGTTGCAAGCATCCACCTACATCTACGATTCTGCCCATAAAATATGGATACACTTCAATTTTCTGTTTTGGCTGTTTTAAAAAGTAAGGAAAGGGATCATTGTTTGGTAGCACTAGCTAAACCTTACCTAGCATAGAGTCATGCTGACAAATAAAATTCCAAAGCTGTACACGGGCTTCTTGATCAAGCCCTACATATTCAGAAACCCTCATCACACGATCCTGTATTTCATAAATCATATATCCGGTTTCTTGACCCTGCTCATTCGTAAAAACAGCAATTTCATCATCGTGAGAATAAATAGAGGTTTTCCACCAATCCTGATCTCTTACTAATCCGCCGGAATAGTGTGAAATATACTCTTTATACATCTGTTCAATAGATTGATTCCCACTTTTGTTGACTCTTTTAATAGTGCCAGCTAATTGTCCAATCATTGCTAGGTCTTTCGTTTCTATTATCACTTTCTTATTCTCGGCAAAAATCTCCCACCCATATTTTCGATAAAACCCAATATCAAAAGGGTGCAAAAATGAAAAAACTTCTCCCTTGGATTTCATTTCTTTGAGGGATTGGGCAATTAATTCTTTGACATGCCCTTTTCTCCTGTATTCTGGATAAGTTGCCACTCCAGCAATACCACCCATTTTCCAGTCATGGCCATTGATACTGATCTGTAATGAGAGCATATGCAGCTTAGAGGCTAATCGGTCTTCCTCCCATATACCGATAATCTGCTGTTTATCGAGCATTTTCTTGCGCTTGTCTATCTCATGATCTTGTACTTTGTATTGAAACGCATACATAGACAGCTTGATTGCCTCTTCATATTGATCGCTCTTTAATCTTTGAATACTCATTTTATTCCCACCATTCCTTCTCATAATGCTACTCTCTATTTATTTCTGCACCGATAACAATATCCCTTTTAAATGCCTGAAAAAATGGTCGGAATATGTAAACTACTATATCTATTTATTTATCAAAAGGTTGATTTCGTAAATTGTTGTTTTTTAATACTGTAAAAAAATTTATCTTTAGAAACATTAAGAGGTTTTTATTCGTCTAATGAGAATGAAATAGTAAAACTTTGGGAGGTAATAATATTTGAAAATAGGAATCTTTATAGCGTTATCTTTATCTTTTATGTCTCTGATTCTTTTCGGTTGTCAACAAAGAGGGAATATCTATACTGAAGCTGAAGATAATCCATCTGCTGAATTAGAAAACAATAAATATCTTGCAATGGACAGCAATTTTATAAACATCGGCATTACAAAATTAAAAGGTGTTGATAACCTTATTTTTGATGACAAAGAATCTCTTAAAGCCTTTCAAGAAGTATTTTCAAGTGCCTCGAAAGAAGAGAGCATAGTAAATATGAATGACCCCGAATATTATGTGAATCTCGTTTATGTTAAAAATACTCAGCGGAGTTTATATTTATGGATAGGTGAAAAAGGACAAAGAAGCACATTTATGAAAACAGAGGATACGCACACCATTTATACTGTTTCAGAAGAAATGACCGGTAAATTGAGTGAATTAGTTGAATCTCATTTTAAATGAGTCTTCGTATGAGTTTATGCACTTTTTAGCATTTTTTCACTAGTGATATTCGATTTTTGACACGCTGAAATAATTCTAATTCAAGCCAACGAAACCAGAGATCATTTATGCAATAACTTGAAATCGTCTCATTCAGGTCTTTTACACTTTGAATATGATAGATGCCCTTTTTAACTCGTTGCTTTTGTCGGTCATTGATAAGTTCCTGCTTTAACCCTTACAAAAAGGATAATTAGCATGTATACTAATTATCCTTTCATTTCACTTATTAAAATTAAAAACCAAGTATTGCTTTAATCATTGAGGTTGTCTCTCCACCATGATAAAAAACATATAGTAGCAGATAGACTGCAACTCCAGTGATCGCTGTTACAAACCAAATAACACTTGTAATTGGACCGAGTTTACGATGTAATGTCAGATTGTTCTTATAGCCTGTGTACAGATTGATGATACCCATTACTGCACCAATCGTCGCAAGCGTGATATGAAAAATCAAGAATATCGTAAAATAAATTTTAATATCATCTGGCCCGCCAAATGCTGTGTTTCCTACAAAAACGGTTCTACTTACATAAATAATAAAGAAAATACTCGCAAATACACCGGCAATGGTCATTGATTTTTTATGTGCATCTATTTTTCTTTTACTGATTTGCACCCAACCAATCGCAACCATAATTGCGCTCAGTACTATAAAGGTCGTGCTAATCGTTGGTAAAATTGGCAAAGAAAATTCCATAATGACTCCCTCTCTATAGAACACATCTAGTATATATTTTAGTTAGCATAGATTCTAATGGTAGAATTACGAACTATGCTAATTTTATTAAAGTATTCAGGTTTTATCAACAAACAAATCCCTATTTAAAGAAAAGTTCTTTAATTGTTCATATTTCCATCATTCAACTTCATAATTGAAGAAGGCCTCCCCTCAGGATCAAATACAGAGAGCAGGCCAGCCCATTATTCAGCAGGTCTAGGGTTCATTAAATTATTCTCCAATGCTTTAGCATCTGCTTCTTCTTTTCGGAACCAGCTAAAGAATACAAGTGCTAATACATACCCGTAAACGATTTCCTGAATCACTTTCATGATAACACCGCCTAGTTGCTGATCATGAAGAAGGGACATGGAATTGAACATCTCCGGTCCGCTTAAATCCAAGCTTGCTAATGTTGACGCTGGTACGCATAAAGCAAGTGCTTGTCCCCATGCTTGCGGATCTGAAAATGTCGCATACATTGGTGTGTCAGCAAAAATAATCAATGCACAGGCAGGTGTAAGCAGTATACCATCGGCAAAGATATAACCTACCTTCTTCAACCCTGACAGTGTTTGGTGCTCAGGAAGTTTATTCGTCAATGGCCACCACATGAAGACAGCGAAGATAAATAGCATGACTGTATAGATTGAATGCAGTGTCATATCTGTTTTTATAAAGTCAAAGATCAATGGAATATGGTAAAACGAGAAAAGCCCATTGAAGAATATGAGTGCAATTAGTGGTTTAGTAAAGAAGTTAAACAGCGGCTTCACCTTTGGATGGTTAATGACCGCTCTCCAAACCCAAGTCGGGATCCCATGAATAAATAGGATTGGAATCACTAAATACAGAATTCCCATTTGAATCATATGAGCATAAAACATTAAATGGCCCATTAAATCAATCGGCGAACCTTTAATGATATAAAGTATCACGATAGCTGATGTAAAGAAAACACCCTCACGAACCGTAAGCGCTTCACTGTTTGCAAAGCGATGACGAAATTTTACTGTCAGTAAAAAGAAAAGTCCTAATACGATTAGTAATGAAACAAAAAAATAAGGACTCCATAAAGCACGGAAACCAAATATACTTAACGACATTGCAAAGTCACCTCATTAAAATATGTCTTTCCTTGAAAGAAGCCAATAAAGTAGCCAGTCAAAATCAGTTCATTCGTTTGGCTTGATTGGTGATAAATCGGTTCTTATACTATGTAAGTTCCTCATATATTATACTCTCCTTATGAAGCCTGATGCAACCTACTATCAAGGATCATCACAAAGCGTGCTAAAATTGTAAATATTTAAGTAAATAGTAGAAAGAGTTCTTGACATTTAGAAGAACAAACCCTAGAGGTGAACAGACTTTTTCCATAAACAAGGGGGTAGATGATTTCAGACAACCATTCGCTCCTTCCATCTGAAATTAAACTTTCTTCAGATAAAATATAAAATCAAAAAAACCGGCTATAATAGCCGGTTTTTTCTTACTCATTACCACCAAATAATTGTCATGAATGCCAGCAGAGTAATGAAAGCTACAAAGACACCTGAATACAGGAACAATGCAGGAGCTTCATGTCCTTTATGGCTCATATGCATGAAATAATATAGTTGGAAAACTACTTGTACGCCAGCAAGGACGAGGATAAATGGAATCGTGAACCAACCTGAGAATCCATCATATCCGACTGCTACGAATGCAACTAATGTCAAGAAGATCATCATGGCAAATGAGATAATTTGATATCTCATTTCCTCTGCGCTTTTTTTACGGCGATATTCAATGTCAACTTTTGGGTTACCTGAATTTAATTGTTCATTTGTCATCAGTTATCCCACCATTCCCATTAAATAAACAACAGTGAAGATGAATACCCATACAACATCGATGAAATGCCAGTAAAGGCTGGCAACATAAAACTTAGGTGCAGTGTATAGATCCAATCCTCGTTTTCTGTTACGGACCATTAATGTGATAAACCAAAGCAGTCCGAATGCTACGTGGCCCCCGTGGAATCCAACAAGCGTATAGAATGCTGTTCCAAAGGCGCTACTAGTAAATGTATGCTCAAATTCATGAACATAGTGATTGAATTCGTAAACCTCAAACCCTAAGAAAGCAGCACCTAGAAGCACAGTGACTCCAAGCCATAACTGCATCTTCTTAAAGTTAAAGTTTTTCATATGATACATCGCATACACACTTGTTAACGAGCTTGTTAAAAGAAGCATCGTCATGATAAATACAAGCGGTATTTCAAACAAATCTTTTGCTAATGCCATTTCACTATTTGGCACACTATCCTTCAGTGCTAAATATGTTGCAAACAGCGTTGCGAAAAGAACGGTTTCTCCACCTAAGAATAACCAAAAACCTAGGAATTTATTTTTCCCTTCGAGGGTTTGTTTTTCAGGCGCAGCAGGCCATGTTTCATATGTGAATTTTTCATCTGCCTTCATTATGCCTTACCCCCTTTATCATCATCCATTAACTCTTCCTTATGAATATGATATCCGTGGTCATCCTTAACTGATCTTACAAACATCGAACCAAATGTAATCAGCATTCCGATAATTAATACTGGAATACCCCATGCATGGTTCCCGTGGTACATTGCACCGAATGCTGCGATGAATAGTCCAAGTGAGATGACAAAAGGAATGAATGAATTATTTGGCATATGAATGTCACCAATAGGTTCTGCAGGTGTCATTTCTGTCTTTCCATCCATTTTTTCAATCCAATAAGCATCAAGTCCACGAACTAGTGGCAATTGCTTGAAGTTATAGAATGGCGGCGGTGAAGGAATCGCCCATTCAAGCGTACGTCCATCGCCCCATGGATCGTTGCCAATTCTTTCGTTTTTAACAATCGTCACGATAACGTTAATCAAAAGCACTACTGTAGCAACAGCCATGAAGAAGGCACCAACGGTACTGACCATATTGGCTGCGTCAAAGCCTTGACCCTTGTTGAACGTGAATATACGTCTAGGCATACCCATTAAGCCAAGGAAATGCTGGATAAAGAAAGTCAAATGGAAGCCGATTACGAATAACCAGAATGTTATTTTTCCAAGCTTCTCACTTAGCATCGTACCAAACATCTTCGGCCAATACAGGTGCAGACCAGCTAATAGCGCGAACACAACTCCACCGACAATTACATAATGGAAGTGGGCAACAACGAAATAACTGTCATGATATTGATAATCTTGTGCTGCAGATGCAAGCATAATCCCTGTTACTCCACCCATTGTGAAGGTTGGAATAAACGCGATAGCATATAGCATCGGTGTGGTGAAGGTAATACTTCCGCCCCACATTGTAAATAGCCAGTTAAATATCTTTATCCCCGTTGGGACGGCAATGGCCATTGTCGCAACTGAGAAAATTGCATTTGCGATTGGACCTAAACCAGTTGTAAACATATGGTGAGCCCAAACCATGAATCCTAAGAAACCGATTAAAACTGTTGCAAATACCATCGAAGAATAACCGAAAAGACGTTTTCTTGAGAAGATAGCAAAGATCTCAGAGAAAATACCGAATGCCGGCAGGACTAAGATGTATACTTCAGGGTGTCCAAATATCCAGAATAAATGCTCCCAGATAATTGTATTACCACCCATTAACGGGTCAAAGAAGTTACCTCCAAATAAACGATCAAACAGCATCATGAATAATGCTACAGTTAATGGAGGGAAAGCAAATAAAATTAGTGCAGATGTAACAAATGTTGACCAAGTAAACAACGGCATACGCATATAGGTCATTCCAGGCGCACGCATATTAATAATCGTTACAAGGAAGTTAATCCCCCCGATTAATGTTCCTGCCCCAGATATTTGCAGACCTAATACGTAAAAGTCAATTCCATGTCCTTCAGAAGCGAGCGACAATGATGCATATGAAGTCCAACCTGCATCAGGTGCTCCCCCTAAGAACCATGATAGATTCAGGAACACTCCTCCGAAGAAGAATAACCAGAAACCTAAAGAGTTTAAGAATGGAAATGCAACGTCACGTGCGCCAATTTGCAATGGCATGACAGCATTCATAAACGCAAATATTAGCGGCATGGCTGCCAGGAAAATCATAGTTGTTCCATGCATTGTTAATATTTCATTATATAGACCGGCACTTAAGAAATCATTGGCCGGTATTGCAAGCTGGATACGAATAAACATCGCTTCTAAACCACCAACGATGAAGAAGAATCCGCCAGCTATGAGATAAAGGATGGCAATTTTCTTATGGTCGACTGTAGTTAAGTAGTCCCAAATCGTTGCGCCAAAGCCTTTTTTCTGAGCATAGGTACTCACAATTTTACCTCCCTTTCAAACAAATCACCTATTAATCCTGAACTTTAAGACCCATCAAATACTCAGTTAGAGCATCAATTTCTTGATCTGATAAATCACCATATTTGCCAGTCATTTTATTGCCTGGTTTATAGCTTTCTGGATCTTTTAGCCAATTTTTGATATTTTCTTCAGTGTTTTCTAAATACCCTACTACATGAGTACGGTCACCAAAACTTGTTAAGTTTGGTCCTTGATTACCTGCACCTGTAGGTGTAACTGCATGACAGCCAATACAGCTGTTATTGAAAATTTCTTGCCCTTCTTGCGCAGTAGCAGATTCAGCAACTGCTGGTTCTTCTACTGATTTCATTGCATCTGCCCAAGCTTCGAACTGATCTTTTGGAATCGCTTTTACTTTAAAGTCCATTAATGCATGAGAAGGACCGCAAAGCTCAGCACATTTACCATAGAATAAGTTACCCACTTCATCTGCTTTTTCGTTATTAAATTCAAGCCAGAATTTATTCACATTCTCTGTGTTTGTATCCAGCTTTCCTCCTGCAGACGGAATCCAGAATGAGTGCTTAACATCAGTGGAAAGTAAGTTGAAGTAAACTTTCTCATCTGTAGGAACGACTAGTTCCTGACTTGTTACAATTTCTTCGTTTGGATATTCAAATTCCCACCAATATAGATTGGCTTTAACGTTGATTACAGTTGCATCCGTTTTTCCATCTTCATTCACTTTATCCATTGGAGAAACATCTGCTAATTTGAATGTAGCTGATACTGTAGGTACCGCTAGAACTAGAAGTAATAAAATTGGAATAACAGTCCAGATAATTTCCAACTTATGACTTCCCTCTACCTGTTTAGGGATCTTGTCGTCTTTACGACGGAATTTAAACAGTACGATAAGGAAGATTACTGTTACGACAACAATTACTCCAACCATAATTGCAGTACTTAACAGCATTAAGTCGTATTGTGTTTGCGCAACTTCACCAGCAGGCTTCATCGTTGAGATAAACGGTTCACCACAGCCGGCGAGAAACAACGTCAACAATGCAAACATAAACAATAGACGCCCTTTTGCAAGCCTTTTCATAGCTTATTCATACCCCTCTTTCGTGAAAAATTTCTTTGAGTGCTAAAGCAAAAAAAATATGGATAAATCTCTCTTTGATTAAATAAGGAAAGAGAGAATGTCCTAACGTAATTAAATCAATGTGAAGATGATCATGCCTACGCAAAGAATCGTTAGATATTGAATGGAGTATACAAACATTAGTGTTGCCCATTTTATATCATTTTTAAATTTCCTCGCATAGATTCCGATTAGAACCCAACCTACATTTAATAGTGTAGCAAAGATAATAAACGGTATTCCTAATGATAAAAGTAAGAATGGAAGCGGCAACAATGCAGCAACCCATATATAGATGTGAATCTTTGTCACCTTAAAGCCTTTAACAACGGGTAGCATTGGTATATTCGCTGCCCTATACTCCTCCACCCTTCTCATCGCTAAAGCGTAAAAATGTGGTGGCTGCCAAATAAACATTAATAAAAACAAAGCCCATGCCATCGGATCGAGACTTGAATCAATTGCCGCCCAGCCAATTAATGGAGGAACCGCACCTGAAATACTCCCGACAATTGTATTGGAGACAAATCTCCTTTTTGTCCATATTGTATATAAAACAATATAACTAAATACACCGATTAGCCCAATCACTACTGCAGTCCATGTTGTCATCATTAGAAAAGCTATTCCTGCCGCAATAAGAATAAAACTCATTATCGCAACCTTTGCTGGATTCACTTTCCCAGTGACTGTTGGTCTTTCTTTCGTTCTTTCCATTAAATGATCGATATCGCGATCTATGTAATTATTCAGACTACAGGAACCTGCAATGATTAAGGATGAGCCTATTAAAGTGTAAAATACAATATCCAGATGGTTAAAAAACCCTTGCCCTGTAAAATGGATGGCTAGCCATAACCCGGTAAAAGTAGTAATTGCATTAGAATTCACTATGCCTACTTTTATCAGTGCCATGATATCCTTCCATACTGTCGTAGCCGGAACTTCACTAGTAAGGCTTTGCTCACCGTTTTTCACTCTAGTGCTGCCAAAAGCCCGCGGGTCAGACATTTTATTGCCCCCTTTATTCCCTATTACAAGATATGAAGACAAACACTACAACTACTATATAGTAAATTTGCTTACATTACCATATTTGTAATAAAAAACGCGACAACATCCATACATTGAATTTATAAAAACTAGTAATTTCACAATATGACCCTTATATTAGTGAGCAGTCATACTCCTGTATATTAAATCACATTTTTTAGTTATTTTGTGAAATTTTCTAGAATTAATTATGACTAATTTGTGTCAAAAATAGAATTTTAATTAAGAAATGTTGTTTTTCTGAGATAATAAAACGGAAAAATATTCTCGATGAAATGAGGGAAGGGTAACGATTATATAGGTAAAGCCATTGATATAGAGGGTCTAGCAATCTTTACCCCTTTTATATTTCTAGCAAACAAATTTTCAAGTTTCAACCTTTTTTCCTGTTATTACAGAAGAAATTTTATAAGTATTGTAAAATTTCCGCGAATCCTGTACTATCAAAAAAGTGACTATGATAAATGTAGTTTTCCTGACATCGATGGATTTTTTTGTTTATTGATAAATCCCCGCTCTTATATATGGATGAGCAGGACCACTTAAGAATTTACATATATGGTGTTTTGACAAATTAAAGAAGGTGAAATACGTTGCAACGATCATTAAAATGGTTTGCAGTTCTCACAACAATCGGAATGCTTTTGATTCTGCTTGGCGGGGCGCTTGTAACTAAGACTGAATCAGGTGAAGGCTGTGGAACGTCTTGGCCTCTATGCCACGGCGAACTAATCCCCAGCAGCATTAATACAGAACTAATCATTGAACTGGCTCACAGGGTTGTATCAGGCTCTGTTGGCATCATGGTCCTTATCTTATCGATATGGACATGGAAGACAATCGGACATATAAGGGAGACAAAATTCCTCGCAGTCGCCTCGTTTGTCTTCCTTGCCCTGCAAGCTTTAATTGGCGCTGCTGCTGTGATGTGGGGCCAATCAGATTTCGTCATGGCGCTCCATTTCGGTATATCACTAATCTCCTTTGCATCCGTACTGCTGTTGACTCTCCTTGTATTTGAAGTTGATAAGAAATTTGAAGCAGAGAAACTTGTCCTTGATAAGCGGATGAAAAGACATCTTATAGGGGTCACCTTATATAGTTATATAGTCGTTTATACCGGAGCGCTTGTAAGACATGTTAATGCCAGCCTCGTTTGCCGAGATTGGCCGCTATGTATAAATGACAGCTTTACACTTCCTAACAATATGCATGAATGGGTTCAAATGGGACATCGGGCTGCAGCTGGGGTTATCTTCATCTGGATTGCTTATATTACCTATTTAGCCATAAAGCATTATAAGCATCAAAAAGTGATTTATTGGGGCTCAATTATTTCACTCATTCTTGTCAGTCTACAAGTTGCTGCTGGAGCACTTGTCGTCATTACGAGACTAAATCTATTTATCGCACTTGCTCATGCATTCTTTATTTCTTGTCTCTTCGGAGTACTGAGCTATTTTATTTTACTTACTACTAGGAGTAAAGCCAATGAACTGGCATTAAATCGTGCGGAGAATAAAAATAAAGATGATGATATTCCAATGCAATAAATATCTCTAAATAAAAAGCAGCTGACGACATCGTCAGCTGCTTTTTTATGCTTATCTATCTTCAGAATGCTTCATGATTTTGCATTAGTTGGCAAAGCAAAATTTCCTAATGAAAGAACCGAGTGCTGCTAAATCCGCTCGGTTCTCTATCTTTTTTTACTTAGCAAGCTCAATTAATAAATCACCTGTTGCAATTGCTTCGCCGTTGCTCACATAAATTTCCTTCACTGTACCTGAGAATGGTGCCTGAACCGTGGTTTCCATCTTCATTGCTTCTGTAATCATCAGGTGATCTCCTTTATTAACCTTCTCACCTTTATTCACAACTGCTTTAATGACTGTACCAGGCATCGTTGCTCCGATATGGCTCTCATTATGAGGATCAGCTTTCACTTTCGCCACAACAGTAGATTTAATATTTTCATCCTTAATGACGACTTCACGTGGTTGTCCATTTAATTCAAAGTAAATCACTCTAGTTGCGTCTGCTTGGGCCTGACCAATTGAAACGAGTTTTACAATTAGGGTTTTTCCTGTTTCAATCTCCACTTCTATTTCTTCCCCTAAGCGCATTCCATATAAAAAGGTTGGTGTATCAAGTACTGAAATATCTCCGAATTGCCCATATGTCTTTGTATAATCCATAAATACTTTCGGATAAAGCGCATAAGCAATTGCGTCGAAACTCGTTACCTGACGACCAAGTTCTTTAAAGAGCTTCTCTTTAATCTGGTCAAAATCAACTTCCTCGAGCAATTCCCCAGGTCTAACTGTAATTGGCTTTCTATTTTTCAGAATGACTTGCTGCAATTCTTTCGGGAACCCTTCGTACGGCTGTCCCAAGTATCCTTCAAACAACTCAACAACGGAGTCAGGGAAATCGAGTGATCCTCCCTTCTTGATTACGCCCTCTTCTGTTAATTGATTTTGCACCATATATAACGCCATATCTCCAACTACCTTAGAAGATGGTGTTACTTTAACAATGTCACCAAACATTTGGTTGACACGTGAATACATGTTTTTCACATCATCCCATTTTTCACCTAGTCCAACAGCTTTAGCTTGTTGTTGAAGATTGCTATATTGTCCCCCAGGCATTTCATGCTGGTAGATTTCAGTGTGTGGTGCTTTCATTCCGCTTTCGAAATCTTGATAGTATTTTCTTACATCTTCCCAATAGTAAGACAGCTGCTCCAATGCATCGATATTTACATTTGGTTTCCGATCTGTGCCTTCCAAAGCATAATATAATGTGTTCGCACTAGGCTGGGAAGTTAAGCCTGCCATTGTACTTAACGCAACGTCTACAATGTCGACCCCTGCTTCAATTGCTTTCGCATAGGTGTAAACACCATTGCCGCTAGTATCATGCGTATGAAGATGGATTGGAATATCAATGGTTTCTTTAAGCTCAGATATTAGCTGATAAGCTGCTTGAGGCTTTAGAAGACCTGCCATATCTTTTATTGCTAAAATATGAGCACCCTGATTCTCCAGCTCTTTCGCCATATTCTTATAATAATTTAAGTCATATTTCGTTTTAGTTGGATCAGAAATATCTCCTGTATAACAAATTGCAGCTTCTGCAATTTTTCCAGTTTGACGCACGGCATCAATCGCTACTTCCATCCCTTTGACCCAGTTCAGGCTGTCAAAGATTCTAAATACATCGATACCAGCATGAGCAGATTTTTCAACAAATTCACGTATGACATTATCTGAATAGTTTTTGTAGCCTACTGCATTGGACGCTCTTAATAGCATTTGTAAAAGCACGTTCGGCATTTTCTCTCTTAATGTTAGAAGTCTTTCCCATGGGTCTTCCTTCAAGAAGCGATAGGCCACATCAAATGTTGCCCCTCCCCACATTTCCGAAGAGAACATGTTTGGTACAAGCTTGGCTGTCGGCTCTGCGATATGTTTCAAATCGCTCGTTCTGACTCTTGTTGCCAGTAATGATTGATGCGCATCGCGGAAAGTTGTATCGGTTAAGAGCACTTCATTTTGTGCTTTAATCCATTCAACAAGGCCATCCGCACCTTGTGAATCAAGAATTTGCTTTGTTCCAGGCTGATAGTCTGATGGAAGATATAATTTTGGCATTCTCGGCTTATCAAATGCTGGCTTGCCCTGCTTTTCGATTCCCGGAAAACCGTTAACTGTTACATTTCCAATATAAGAAAGCATTTTTGTTCCTCGGTCTTTTCTTTTTGGGAAAATGAATAATTCAGGTGTCTGATCAATAAAAGATGTATCATATTCACCTTTAATGAATTGTTCATGCTTTACGACATTTTCAAGGAATGGAATATTTGTCTTAATTCCTCTAATGCGAAACTCTTGCAAATTTCGGATCATTTTTGATGCCGCTTGGTCAAATGTCATCGCATGAGTAGAAAGCTTGACGAGCAATGAATCATAATGCGGAGTAATGACTGCCCCTTGGTAAGCATTCCCTGCGTCAAGACGCACACCAAAACCGCCGCCAGAACGATAAGCCATTAATCGGCCAGTATCCGGCATGAAGTTATTTAACGGGTCCTCAGTCGTTACACGTGATTGAATTGCAAACCCTGTAATTTGAATATCTTCCTGTTTGGGCATGCCTATCTTTCCGCTATGAAGCTCATGGCCTTCAGCAACAAGAATTTGAGTTTGCACAATATCTACGCCTGTGATCATTTCTGTAATCGTATGCTCCACTTGCACACGTGGATTGACTTCAATAAAGTAAAATTTTTCATTCGCTACTAAAAATTCAACTGTTCCGGCATTGACATAGTCTACTTTTTTCATCAGCTTTACAGCTGCATCACAAATATCCTGCCTTAACTTCTCAGGAAGAGACACACATGGAGCCACTTCTACTACCTTTTGATGCCGGCGCTGAACAGAGCAATCACGTTCAAAAAGGTGAATAATATTCCCTGTGTGATCTCCAATAATTTGTACTTCTATATGCTTAGGGTTTTCCACGAATTTCTCAACATACACTTCATCATTTCCAAAAGCAGCTTTCGCTTCTGATTTAGCACGATCATAAGATTCCTTTACTTCATTATTATCTCTGACAATTCGCATGCCTCGTCCGCCGCCACCTAGTGACGCTTTAATTATAATTGGGAAACCATGTTCCGAACCAAACTGTTCAACTTCTTCAACGCTTGACACTGGTCCGTCACTGCCAGGGATGACTGGGATATCAGCCAGCTGTGCTTGCGTCCTTGCTTTGACTTTATCTCCAAACATATTCAAATGCTTTGATTCAGGACCGATGAAGATGAGCCCTTCCTCTTCACAGCGTTTCGCAAATTGAATGTTTTCAGATAGGAAACCATAGCCAGGATGAATGGCATCGACTCCGCTAGTTTTTGCAATTTGAATAATTCCTTCGATATCCAAATAGGCATCAATTGGTTTTTTTCCTTCACCGACTAAATAAGCTTCATCTGCTTTATAACGATGATAGGAACCAGAATCTTCTTTGGAATACACCGCTACAGTACGAATATTTAGCTCTGAACATGCGCGGAAAACACGGATTGCAATTTCTCCTCTGTTTGCTACCAATACCTTGCTGATTTTCTGACCCATCTAGAAACACCCCGACTTTTTGTATTTTCTACTTTAATATGTACAGTCAGTAGAAGCTAATTTTCATTTGTAACTTGTAAAAACCTACTTTCGATTCATTGAAAAACGATCCGCATAGGATTGCGGCTCTGGTTGCACTTCCTGCTTTGCTTCTTTTTGTTTATATTTTCTTTCATAATTAACAAACATAGATACATTCACTAGAATCCCCATCGCAATAGATAATTGCAATAGCGACGACCCTCCAAAGCTGATAAACGGAAGAGGCACACCTGTTAAAGGAATGACCCCTGAAATCCCGCCAAGATTAACGAAGGATTGAATGCCTATCATACTAGCAATCCCGATAGCTAAAAGACTGCCAAAAGGGTCCTTGCATTTTAAAGCAATAAAGATTCCTTTTAAAACAATAAAGCCAAGCGATAATAGGACGAAGCTTACACCAAGGAACCCAAGCTCTTCAGCGATGATGGCCATAATAAAATCAGTATGTCCCTCAGGTAAATAACCCATTTTTTGAATACTCTGTCCCAGTCCCAGACCTTGCAATCCCCCATTACCAAGAGCAATAAAGGCATTGGATAGTTGATAGCCATGTTCTGAGCTGAATGGGTCCAGAAATGAATCTACCCTTCCCAATCTAACATCAGAAAAGATCTTATCTCTCAATAAAAGAACAAAGGGGGCAGCCGCTATTACTCCGATGAAAGCGAGCTTGAAAATGTTTTTAAAGTTCATCCCTGATGAAAAAATAATCGTTCCCGCAATCGCGAAGATAATGGCCGCAGTTCCATAATCAGGTTCGGTAGCAACTAAAACGCAACATAGAATTAAATAAAATAATGGCGGTACCACACCTTTATTAAACTCATTTATATAAGATTGCTTTTTAGCGTATACAGCAGATAAATAAATGATGATGCTCAGCTTCACGAACTCTGAAGGCTGTATGCTGCTCGTACCAAATTTAATCCAGCTTTGCGCGTTATTCGTCACATTACCAATTAAAGATACTAGAGTTAATCCTAATAATGATAAGAAAACCATTGGTACAAGGATTCTATTGCTTTGTAAGGCCTTATAAGGAAACAGTGCAGTTACAATAAACGCCAAGCAAGCAATGATTAGACTCCTCATTTGTTTATTATAAAAGAAATCAGCTTCCTGACCGTAATACTGTACAGCCATTACCATACTAGAGCTGTAAACCATTATTAAACCAAAAATGCATAATAGGGCAACAACAATTATTAATGAATAATCATACGATTTAAGTATTTTTTTGAACATAATCCTCTTCCTTTATCTTCTAGCGTAGTATTATTTATTCTACTATAGCATTAAATTTCCTGCCAAAAATAAGAGAAAAGGATATTTAATATGAAAGTAAACTTTGAAGATTATGTGTCAGCAACCCTAGAGCAAATGTAACATATTACTGAATAGAAATCCATTATATGTGACATACTATTAATTTATTTATACATCACATTTATCTTTTTGTTTATTATATAGGATGTATAATCTTTCTACAATAAGGTTTTTCTCATTTTCATGAAATATATTCTACATAATAAAAAAGCTCAAACGTTCTTAAAGAACGTTTGAGCTTTAAAGATTATTTTCTGACGGATGCTTCATGCAGAATGGATAATTCACTTTCAAGTTTATCCAGGATTTCCTTACCATGCTTATCTTCAATTAATCCGAGGCGAACGGCAAAATCTATTTCACGCGACAACCCAAACATCTGGGTATCTAATACCTCTTCGTATAATGGACATTGTGGCATCGTTAGATTATCCATTTGTACTTTAATTAACTTCAAAATTTTATCAGCATCAGCTTTTAATAGAGCATTTGCTCTCTCTTTATGGTCAACAATCATTTCAGAAGCCAACTTTCAATCCCCCCGTTTCCGAGCGATTATCCTATCTATAAATTTTAAACTTAAGAAGGAAAAAATGCAAGGATAATAAGGGATACTAATCATTAAAAAATACTAAAATGATATCTATTCGCCAATATTTTCAAGATTTCTAATCCAGCAATACTATTTCCCCTTTCATCCAATGCTGGGGAAAAAATACCAATACCGTATTTCCCTTGCACCACACCTAGAATTCCACCTGATACTCCACTTTTTGCAGGAATCCCAACTTTTATAGCAAACTCGCCAGAAGCATTATACATTCCACAAGTTACCATGAATGTTTTGCATATACGAGCAATTTCATCCTTGATAATGATTCCACCTGTCAGCGGATCCTTTCCATTTTGTGCAAAAACCGCTCCAATTCGCGCCAAGTCCAAACAGTTCATTTCTAATGCACATTGCCTTGTGTATACATCTATTAGCTCTTCCACATCTGTTTCAATGACTTGATGCTGCTTCATAAAGTAGGAGAGGGCCCTGTTTAAATCAGTAGTTTCAAACTCTGACCTGGCGACCTCCTGATCATATGTTACACTTTTCCCATCGAGAAGTGATCCGATGAACTGGTTGATTCTGCCCCACTTTTCCTCGGCATTGTTCCCTTTAATCATACTCGTAACAGCAAGAGCACCGGCATTAATCATTGGATTCAGCGGCCGCGAATGGCTGCTTGTTTCAAGTTTAATAATAGAATTAAACGGATCTCCTGTGGGCTCCATCCCCACTTTATTAAAAACATATTCATATCCATGATCCTGTAAAGCCAACGCTAAAACAAGCACTTTAGATATACTCTGCAATGTAAACACCTGTTTATAATTACCTGCAAAAGTACATTGGCCTTCTGATCGATCCAGATGAAAAATCGCTGCTGATATATCTGTAGCATCCACATTTAATAGCGCAGGTATATAATCCGCTACTTTACCTTTCGCTGTAATTGGTCGAACCTGCGATATTATTTCTTCAAGCTCTTCATTTGTTTGGCATCCCATAAAGATCCCTCCAGTGTGTTTAGTATTAGTTTGTTTATTTACTAGGAAAGCATGCGAAGTTTATCGATATGACAAGCAGAATAAAAAGCGTTATACTTTTATTTGTGACCAACCGCGCGAAGCTATTTAGGAGGTAAGATTATGGAAGAAAAAATCATTCATATCACTGGCAAGGTCAAGTTCACTATCACCTTAGACCCAGGTGTTTGGATATTCGATGACCGCAGAATCGACTTAAATACATATTTTGATGTTGAAACGAAAGAAAAAGATGAGATTGAAGAATATACAAAAGCCGCTTCAAAACATTGGGATCGTGAAATTATGGAGGGTGCAGTGGTTCCACCTACTTTAAAATCGGAAAAAAGATTTGAAAAGGTAAAGGTCATGACAGGGACGTTTGGCATCCCGTTTCATCCTTTTCTTAAAAATGCCGAGCCAGAAGATGACGCGAGCGAAATTATCATTGAGTGTGTTGATCAAGAGGTAAAAGTTCCAATTGCTGAAGCAGAAAGTATCATTATTGGCTTTTCTAAAGATGGGAAACCTTTAAATGAAGATGGTCCAGCCTATATTTTCTACAAAGACGGAAGCAATAAAAATGAACCCATTAAACATGTGCGCGAATTTAAAATTATCTAACATAAAAAAGACAGTGCCTGATTCGTTCATCCAGGCACTGTCTTTTTTATAAAATATCAGCAGCTAATTGCGCGAGTCCTGATCTTTCCCCTTTAATGAGCTTCGTATGTCCGGAAATCATTTGATCTTTAAACTTTTCAACTACATAAGTCAGTCCATTATTATAGGCATCTAGATACGGATGGTCAATCTGCTCGGGATCACCCATGAGCACGATCTTACTTCCTTCCCCTACACGCGTTAAAATTGTTTTCACTTCATGCTTTGATAAATTTTGCGCTTCATCAATGATAATGAATTGATCAGGTATGCTTCTTCCGCGTATATAGGTCAACGCTTCCACTTCAATTGAGCCCATCCCTGCTAAAATCGCATCAAGCTCTCCTGGTTTTTTCACATTAAACAGATATTCAAGATTATCATAAATTGGCTGCATCCATGGCCTAAGCTTCTCATCCTTCTCTCCAGGAAGAAAGCCAAGATCCTTCCCGACCGGTACAATTGGTCTTGCTACAAGCAGCTTTTTATAGGCTCCGAAATCTTCTGTTTGCATGAGACCCGCTGCCAAAGCAAGCAAGGTTTTTCCTGTCCCTGCCTTTCCGATAAGCGTCACAAGTGGCAAGTCCTTTTTCAGAAGGAGCTCCATTGCCATTGTTTGCTGAACATTGCGAGGCTTTATACCCCATATATGATCGTAGTCGAAAATTAACTTTTTTATCTTTTTATTCGTATGATCAACCATGCCTATTGCTGATGAGGAAGACCCTAGAGCATCTTTCAAAACTAAAAATTGATTGGGGTAGAATGGATGATTAGCAATATCTGATAACGGCAATTCACCTTTTTCGTAAAATTTATTTAATAAGTCAAGACTAATATATACTTCCAGATAACCTGTATAAATATGATCATTTTCCACTACTCTATCGCTTAGGAAATCTTCACATTGCAGACCAATCGCATCTGCTTTCACTCTTACTAATGCATCCTTGCTTACTAATATTACAGGGCTTCCAATTTCTTTCGTCTCTTCTTCTAAAGATAAGTTTTTCGCAACAGCCAATATGCGGTTATCATTCGTTTTCTCGACAAAAATCTCTTGAAGCT
Organism: Cytobacillus purgationiresistens; assembly: GCF_030813235.1. GTDB lineage: Bacteria > Bacillota > Bacilli > Bacillales > Cytobacillaceae > Cytobacillus > Cytobacillus purgationiresistens. Next base: position 38,667 of record NZ_JAUSUB010000023.1, read on the forward strand.
GATGGAAAGAGCGATGGTTCAACTCAATTCTTAGGCTGCCCCCGTTTTCCAGAGGAATCTTTTCATGTAGTTTACCACTTTCTCTCATCTGATCGATAATTCGTGATACCTGCCTTGCATTTCTGCCAACCTCATCCATATACCTTTTCTTTGAATCCACCTCTTCTAATACCACCGCTGGAATCACGACTTCATTATCTTCAAATGAGAAAATGGAATAAGGATCCTGCAACAAGACATTTGTATCTAACACATAAATTTTAGTCAATCCGATGCCTCCTGCTCTTTACATGCCTTAGTAGAGTATATGTTGATTCAACTGTTGATGATCATCATCGTCAGCACATATAAAAATGTGGACAATTCGAACTTTGGTAAAATATATGATTTCCCGCATAAAGATAGACGAACTTTTGCACAATAATTATAAACAATTGTTTCCATAGTTTTGATTATCGTCCAACTTGAGCGAACCGGCTGCTTATGAGCTTATGCCACGCTAGTATTGTAAGGCAAATGACACCTTTATTTTGAAGAAGCTTTAAGCTTTGTCAGAACTGAGCAAGCTTCTTTAGATAATTGAGAGCCCACTAGTGATGGCTAGAGCATCAGTCACCCTCGCATTACACTTTGGTCCAGCTGTTGGTTGCTAGTCACCTACGCATTTCTATTTAGGAGGTATTATAATGAAATATACTTTTTTCATTTTGGCCATGAGTTTGTTTTTAGCCGCTTGTGGGACTACCCAGAACGAATCAGCCCCTAATACTGGGGAACAAAAAGATACACCGCATACTGTCAATGTCAAAAATAGCACGATTGAACATCAAACTCGTGAATCCGGTCAACAAATTTCAGAGCATCTCGTTGACCTTTCTACACAGCTGCCTCATGTAAATGATGCAACAGCAGTTGTATTAGGAAAATATGCAATTGTGGGAATTGATATTGATGAAAATACTGAAAGATCAGATGTTGGTTCCATTAAATATTCTGTAGCTGAAGCCTTGAAGCATGATCCACACGGCGCAAATGCTATGATTATTGCTGATCCTGATCTCTATGCACGATTACAAGAAATCGGAGAGGATATTAAGAGTGGTCAGCCGATTCAAGGAATCATGAATGAACTTGCTGATATATCTGGACGACTAATACCTGAGGTACCAGCCGATATCATCGATCCAAATACTAAAGAAGAAACAGAACAACCAAAAAAGCAAATGAACTCAACTGAAAACAAACAACTGGAAGAAAAGCAACAAGAGCAGTCAAATTATCATAAGTAAAGCTTCTTTAATAACGGCTAGACACAATCAAGTACATGGTTGTGTCTAGCTTTTTCTAATACCAGCGTTTAAACTGTACCTATAATACAAATTCGTAACATGACGAAAATTATACTATAATAAGGCAATAATGATTTTTATTAATGAGGTGCGCTATAATGAAAGTACAATGTGTCATATGCGATAAAATTGAATCGATTGACAGTGACTCACCCGAAGCAAAAAGATTGAGAAATCGTCCGATACACACTTATATGTGCAAGGCATGCGATCTGCGAATTACAGAAAGAACCAACGAAAGAGCTGCAACAGGCAATTTCAAACTATTCCGCAGTAAAGTAAAAGAAGAAGAATGGTAAAAATCCTGAAGGGGTCATCTGACTGTGACCCTTTCAGGATTTTTTCAGTTATGGTTCATTTGTTCCTCTCTTCTTTGTTCATAAATGATTGAGTGAAGGTAATCCATTCTTTTGCTGCAAATGATAAATAACGATTTTTCCTCCATATAATCCCCAGCTCCCAAGGAATGGATGGTTGAATTAGGTTCATGACTTTAATGCTTGGGTGCATGATTTGTTTACAAATGCTCTCAGGCAATAACGCTATCCCTAAGTTAGCTGAAACCATCCCGCTAATAAAGTCCCATTGCGAACTCTCATAAACAACATTCGGTTGAAATCCAGCCTTTACACATTCCATGACAATTCTATCATGTAACGTGAATCCCTTTTGAAATAGAATAAATGATTCACCAGCAAGCTTTGACAGCCCCACAGAATCCTTTTGGCTTAACGGATTACTAACATGTATTAAAAGCTGCAAGTGTTCTGAAGCAAAGGGATAGACATGGAATAAATCATGATTAGTAGGCAACACAACCACACCTAAGTCCAAGAGCCCATTCGCTATATCATGTTCTACTATTTTTGCTCCATCTTCAACTAATTGAATTTTGATTCTCGGATATTTCATATAAAAGTCACGAATCACCTGTGGAAAAAAGCTCGCGCCTACCATCGGCGGTAATCCAATTTTTATCATCCCGGTTTTTAAGTCACTCAAATCATTAATCTCCGAAGTTAAATGATCAAAAGAATGGATAATGTTTTGCGCTTGCGCCAGTATCACTTCCCCTACATCAGTTAATTTCGCTACTTTTCCGGTGCGTTCAAATAATACTACACCTAATTCTTCTTCAATGTTTTTCACCATTTTACTGATGGTCGGCTGAGTAACATATAGCTTTTGTGCTGCCTTAGTAAAGCTTCCCTCAATCGCAACAGCGACAAAGTATTTTAAATGCTGCACATCCATCTTCCACACCCACTTTATTACTTTTTGGCATAATACCTATAACTAATATTCATTTTACCTATAGGAAAATTGAATGTACAATTATCTTTAAAATTAGATTTTAAGTAGAAGGTGAAATAGTTGAAGAGAATAGGAGTAGGAGTCCTACAAGTTGCTTGTCTTTGCATTTTCACTTATGCAATAAATGGTATAACCTCATGGTTAAACTGGAGTATTCCTGGGAGTATTTTAGGCTTGGTTATTTTATTTTTATTATTAAAATTCAAAATCATTTCTTTAAAATGGATTGAAACTGGGGGCAATTGGCTTGTTGCTGAGCTATTGCTATTTTTCATTCCTGCAGCTGTAGGTATTTTACAATATAAACAACTAATCATTGGCAATGGGTTAAAAATATTGGCCGTCCTGATCATTAGCTCAAGCATCGTTATGGTTTGCACCGGATTAGTTGCTGAAAAATTGACATCTAGAAAGGAGAAAATAGAAACACATGCTCATGATACTGTGCTTAAGTCTCACAATTAGCATCTATTTTGCTGCTAAATGGGTTTACAAAAAACGAGGAAAAGTATATTATTCTCCTCTCGTACTAGCTCCTATAGTGCTTATTTTAGTTCTTATTATATTCAATATTCCCTATAGCACCTATGAAGAAGGCTCGAAATGGATTACAGCATTACTGCAGCCGGCCACGGTCGCTTTAGCCATCCCTCTCTATAAATACTATCCTAGTTTAAAAAAGTTCTTTAAGGAAATTGGATTTTGTGTGCTCATTGGATCGATTCTTGCGATTCTCATCTCGTCATTTTTAAGCAAATTATTAAAACTGGATCATTCCCTTTCTGCGAGCATTATTCCCTATTCAATCACCACACCGATTGCGATGAATATTGCTTCAATCATCGGCGGTGTGCCAACAATTACAGCCGTCTTCGTCATTCTTACAGGAATCATCGGAATGGTACTTGGTCCGGTTATCATCATCCAGTTTCATTTAAAGAGCGATATTGCAAAAGGGGTATTATTAGGCATAAGTGCTCATGGAGCTGGCACAGCTAAAGCATTAGAATTTAGCACAGGTGCAGGAGCCATCGCAAGCATCTGCATGATCCTGGCCGCAATGATCTCGTTTATTATTTCGCCATTGATACCATTCTTTATATAAGTATTCAAAGAAAATGGGGGGTTGTTTGATGAAAATGCGAGGCTATTTGTGAATCGATTTCTTTGAAGAATTATTTAATACACTCATCTCATTCCCGAGGGGTTCTTTCCATCCAATTCTTGAGATGCCTGGAATCAAGCAATTGGATTGGACTGCAGCATCCCCCGTTAATATTGGCTATCACAACAAGAAAAAGCCCTCTCTCACCCGAGAAGGCTTTTCTATTAGCTGTTTTCATTTATTCATCCACAGGATAGTTGATATACTTTTCTGGTTCAGCTTGCATTTGCTTAAGCATTACTTCTATAAGCTCCCTAGGAAAGCGAGTAGATCTCGAAGCGTTCTGATAATTGTAATGCAGATAGTACATTTCATCATCTTTTTCAATTTGAAGATCTGTTAAGCCATGCTCGTCCATTAGAATTGAATGGAACATTTCTTCGGTTTCTAATGCGGATTGATCCTCTTTACGAGCATCACTCACAATTTTAATTGTCAGCCAATTATATAACGCATCCTGCAATGACTTCATTTAAGAAAGCATCTCCGTTTCATTCCGCACTAGCGCGCTGATGCTTTTTTTCTTGATGAAGGCGGATTTTATAAATAATTAGAATCACAGCCGCAACGACAAGACCTTCGGCAATTGGCAAGAAAACTCCAAGGAATGTGAGGAGCGTACAACCTAAAATTAGAAAAGTGTAAATAACTACAGCTTTTAAAATCGGAAGCTTTTTTGCAAAACCTAGTTTAAATACAACAATTGTCAATAACACAATTGTTATATAAAGGAGCCACATTCCTATCTCAGGATTTTCGTGAACCTTGAATAAAGCGGCGAAAAAGGAAAGACGATCTTCCACCATTTTAGTTCATTCCTCCTTTAGTTTGTCTAGCTATCATGGCTAAGAGCTCGAAGCCATAACCTCATGGAAATGAAAAACAAGTAAAAATTAAGCCATTCATTATGTAGCAGCGCAAGTAATGCCACACAATGTAACACTACTTACGTGCGCAACTGTTGATATGCCTTACATTTCTTCGATTGCTAGCTGCGGTGTCTAGGAGCTCGAGTCTTAATCCATAACAATCCCAAAAAAGGAAAACCACTTCTTTTCGCTTGTCATGTCTTAAGCTTGTCTCTCCTACGAAACCCAACTCGCTATTCTTTTTGTCCAGCTTCATGACCTGGTCCCTCGAGGTCTTAAAGCCACACTGGAATTGAATGAAAGTACATCTTCGTTTCCAATGCGCCTTAAGCATATCAGGGCTGATCGAGACGCTTCCGCTTTTCTTTTTAAAGATTAGTTTGTTTCATTTTTTTAGCGCTTTTTTCACGTTCGTTTTTGTCAAGGATTTTTTTACGAAGACGGATGGATTCTGGAGTGATCTCACATAATTCATCATCGTTTAAATATTCAAGTGCCTCTTCTAAAGTCATGATTCTTGGTTTTTTAATCGTAGTTGTTTGATCTTTTGTTGCTGAACGTACATTTGTTGCATGTTTTACCTTTGTAATATTAACTGCAAGGTCATTTTCACGTGTATGTTCTCCAACAATCATACCTTCGTAAATTTCAATTCCCGGCTCAACAAAAATCGTTCCGCGATCTTCTACTTGCATGATACCATAAGTTGAACCTTTTCCGCCTTCCATAGAAACAAGAACTCCTTGACGTCTTCCGCCAACTTGACCTTGCATCATTGGTTTATAGCTATCAAAAGTATGGTTAATAATACCATACCCGCGAGTTAAAGTAAGGAATTCAGTTGTATATCCAATGAGACCACGAGCAGGTACATTGAATAATAAACGCACTTGACCGTTACCGTTATTAACCATGTCAAGCATTTCGCCTTTACGAGCACCAATTGATTCCATAATTGAACCTGTATGTTCTTCAGGCACATCGATTTGAACACGTTCTACTGGTTCTGAACGTACACCATCAATCACTCGAATGATAACTTCAGGTTTTGATACTTGAAGCTCATAGCCCTCACGTCTCATGTTTTCAATTAAGATAGAAAGATGCAGTTCACCGCGACCGGATACTACCCAAGCATCTGGGGAATCTGTGTTTTCTACACGAAGACTTACGTCTGTTTGTAACTGAGCACGTAATCTTTCTTCAATTTTTCTTGAAGTAATAAACTTACCCTCTTTACCAGCAAATGGACTATTATTTACTTGGAAAGTCATTTGTAGTGTAGGCTCGTCAATTCTTAGTACAGGAAGTGCATCTTGGTGTTCAACAGGACAAACTGTTTCACCTACGTTAATGTCTTCCATTCCAGATACAGCAATTAAATCGCCTGCATGCGCTTCTTGAATTTCCAAACGCTTCAAGCCAAAGAAACCGAACATTTTCGTTACACGGAATTGTTTCACTGATCCATCAAGCTTCATCAATGCTACTTGTTGCCCAACCTTCATCGTTCCACGGAAAACACGGCCAATTCCAATTCTTCCTACGTAGTCATTGTAATCAAGCAGTGCCACTTGGAATTGAAGAGGCTCTTCACGGTTATCAATTGGTGTTGGAATATTTTCTACAACCGTTTCATAAAGAGACTGCATGTTTTCATCTTGCTTAGCAGGATCTGTGCTTGCAGTACCATTAATCGCTGATGCGTAAATCACAGGGAAGTCTAATTGATCTTCAGACGCATCAAGTTCAATAAATAAGTCGATTACTTCATCAATAACTTCTTCAGGTCTTGCAAAGTCACGGTCGATTTTATTTACAACTACGATTGGAGTTAAATTTTGTTCCAATGCTTTTTTCAATACAAAGCGAGTTTGAGGCATACAGCCTTCATATGCATCAACAACTAAAAGAACACCATCAACCATTTTCATGATTCGTTCAACTTCACCACCGAAGTCCGCATGCCCTGGAGTATCAAGAATATTGATTCTTGTATCTTTATATTGAATAGCAGTATTTTTTGCTAAGATTGTAATTCCGCGCTCTCTTTCAATGTCATTAGAATCCATTGCTCTTTCTTCTACATGCTCATTAATACGGAATGTTCCTGACTGCTTTAACAATTGATCCACCAACGTTGTTTTACCATGGTCAACGTGGGCAATAATTGCTATATTACGAATATCATCTCTATGTTTCAAAAAAATTTCCTCCTAGCTGATTTATAAGTGAATCCGCTCATCATAGTGTTATGATGTTCAGATGTACAATCAGATTATTTTACCTTAATTTTTTATAGCTTGTTTTTTAATCTCATATTTATTATAACTGAAACATTATACCATAATTATTATAGAAAACTAAAAGCTTTTTGTGTAAAATATTATTTATAGACAAAATAACTTGTCTTCATACATGAAAAAATGCAACTTTTATTCACTAAATGATTAATCATTAGGAGGTAAATTCCTACAATGAAAAATATTAAATGGCCTTTTTTAGGATTTGCAATCGCTGCTACAGTATGTATCGGAAGCATAGGGATTGCAATCGGTGAACGAAGCATCTTAGGAATTTTTATCTGCATCATCGCCATCTTTATCGTCATGGGCCTCGGCTTCAAAACAAAAAAGAAAATGCGAGAAGATGGAAAGTTATAAAGGAATGCGGAGGCGACTGCTTAGCCCCGACAAGCCTCGACGGGGAAAAATTAAGCTCGCCTTATAGCTTTAATTCCAGTTGAACTAATGATCTACGTGCAGATACGTATCCAAACATGAACAAAGCAAACTCAAAAAAGCTGAAGTCAATGATGACTCAGCTTTTTTAATTCATTTTTACTCGTTCTACCAATTTCCGCCTTTTAAATATGTTTGTAAGATTTCTTCATGAACTCCAGGCTTTCCTACAAAGACGGAGGTTTGACTTTCGATGCTTATGGATTCCCCTTTTAGTGTTGAGGTGACACCTCCAAGTTCTTCAATAAGGATGATCCCGGCTCCATAGTCCCATGGGGCCAATCTCAGGCTAATGTATGCATCAAGTCTTCCTGACGCTACATAAGCCATTTCAATCGCAGCTGAACCGTAAGATCTTGTTCCTCTTGCCGCTTTAATTAAAGGCGCCAATAAGGATGGATCGATTCGTTTATTTTCTGTTACCCAAGTAGCATTGATTCCGATAATCGCCTCTGAAACTTGACCAGGTGCTAAATCTGGCAGTTTATCGTTGTTCAAATAAGCCCCTTCACCTTTCATTGCATGATATAACTCATCATGAACAACATCATAGATCAATCCTATTTTCCCAACCCCATCTTCATAAATACCAATTGAAATTGCAAAGTTTCTCTTTTGATGGATGAAATTCATTGTTCCATCAATAGGATCAATAATCCATACAATCCCCTTTAAATCTTTCAGCGTATCTCCATATCCCTCTTCTCCAAGAATCCGATGATCAGGATATTTCTCATGTATTTTTTTTATAAAAAATTGTTCAGTTCCTTTATCAATATCAGTTACTAAGTCATTTGCGTTGGATTTTGTTTGTATGGTCAGTGAACCACTGAAGGATTTCTTGATTAGGTCCCCAGCTTGTTTTATCCATTTCTTTGCATATGTATCCATTTCCGTCCAGTTTGTCATGCAGAGCCCTCCACTTCATTCTCAGCGGTATAAATTACCATTAGCTTAACTAAAAATCAAAAAATCTTCAAGCTTTCATACTTACAATATAACCAAAAGAAAATAAAAAACGAACTCAGCATAATGAAAACTGAGTTCGTTTCTCCATTTTTTTACATTCAGAGAGCTCGATTTTTAAAAAAAACATTGCTGATGATGCGGTTATAGTGCTTTTAATTTGAGAAGTTCCTGTCTGATTCTTTCTAACTTTTGCTTTGTAGTTTTAACTGCATCTTCATTATTAATAGTCATCGCTTCAAACAATGTTGCCAATTCGTAGTCCATTTCCAATCTTAAAACAGCAGTTCTTTCTTTTTCTAAGCCAGCCTTCTTCAAAGAATTCATAAGTTGTTTCATAGACAGTACACCCCTTTTCTCAAAATGTATTAATTTTCTGACTATTTTAATTATAGTATGAGGAAGCAATCCTTGATGCAACAAATTTGTACGTTTACCCATAAAGAATGGTGTTTTGCCTCAATTAGCCATATAAGCCTTATTCAAGTATTAACAATTTTTTATGCCATAGGTCTTTAACAGCTTATTTCGGCTAATAAGGTGATTGATACTGCGACATTATGCTACAATAACCTACATAGATAGAGGAGGTTTTATCATGTCTTTTACTGGATTTAACAATGAAGATTTTAATGTATTTACCATAGAAGGTCTAGATGAAAGAATGGATACTTTAAAAACAACGATCAGACCCAAATTAGAAGAGCTTGGCGGGATGTTTGCACCCTTTCTTTCTGTAGAAACCGGTGACGAAATGCATCCACATGTTGCAAAACATGCTCGTCGTACTAAAAATCCCCCTAGTGATACTTGGGTCGCTTTTGCTAGTAATTCCAGAGGGTATAAAATGCTGCCACACTTCCAAATAGGGCTATGGGAAACACATTTATTCATTTGGTTTGCAGTGATTTATGAAGCACCGAATAAGGTTGAACTAGGTGGAAGATTAGAAGCGGACATTGACCGTATATACAATGATACGCCAAAAGATTATATGTGGTCTCTGGATCACACAAAACCAGCATCTACTCCACATGGTGATTTATCTAAAAAAGACTTGCAAAACATGTTTAGCCGTTTGCAAAATGTTAAAAAGGCTGAAATTCTTTGTGGTATCAACATCCCGAGGGATGAAGCCGTTCACATGGCTGCTGACGAATTTATCGCTCAAACAGAAGCTGTATTTAAAAAATTATTACCCCTTTATAAACTTGCTTAAACATAAAAAAGGGCCTCCTGGTTGGTTCAGGGGCCCACTCTTTATTTCATTTTGATTAGCTGCCCAGGTTCAGCATCTTTCACGGTCTTAATGGTTTTATACGGCGAATAACCGCTAAGCTCCTCAAACTCTTTGCAAATATTTCTTTCCTGCGATTTACCGGGAACAATTTCTTTAAAGCGTCTATAGGACACCATGAATTGCTCACGTTCTATTCCTTTTTCATATGCCTTCTCGACTGTTTGAAAAAAGTCAATCGCATCAATAATCTCATCTGTCGACCAATCCTGATCTAAAGGGTATTGGTATTCCATTCTGCTTATCACCTCAAAAAGTCTTACTTGCTGATTCTACTTCAGAAAAAAGGAGACTGCAATACCTTTATTATGACCATCTTCTGCGGATTTCTTCAGCTTCATTGATCATTCTTTTCATGAGTTCATCCACTGAAGGTATATCCTTTATCAGCCCCATTACTTGGCCTGCCCACCCAAAGCCCTCATCGTCTTTGCCATCGTATATGTACTTTTTATTTGCTTCACCACTAATAAAATCTTTTAAGCGCACGTACCCGCCATTATCTTTCTCAATTTCGAGAATTTGATTGGTCCAAGTATTTGCAATGACCCTTGCTGGTGCCCCAATGGATCTTTTTATTATGGCTGTATCGGTTTCCGATCCTTCCACCAACCTATTTTTATAGACATCACTCGCATGGACACATTCTTTAGTAGCTATAAACCTTGTTCCCATTTCAATGCCTTCCGCACCCAGGCTGAGAGCTGCCATCAGGCCCCTGCTGTCCCCAATTCCTCCAGAAGCCACTACTGGTATGGAAACGGCATCTACCACTTGCGGGATTAATACAAGTGTTCCAACATCATCTCTGCCGAGGTGGCCTCCACCTTCTTGTCCTACAACCATAACAGCGTCTGCTCCAAGTTTTTCAGCTTTTATCGCTTGCCTTTTCGCAGCAACGAGCACAAGTTTCTTCATTTCAACGCCTTCAAGTTGTTTAAAAAAGGGTTCTGGGTTTCCTCCGGTCATGGTAACCACTGGAACTTTCTCTTCAATCGCCACATCCAAGAAATCTGAAAAAGGACGACCATGCTGGCCAATGGCAAAGTTCACTCCAAATGGTTTATCAGTAAGCGTTTTCACTTTGCGGATTTCTTCACGTAGTTCTTCAGGCTGATTTAACGACATCGCAGTTATTTGACCGAGGCCACCTGCATTCGAAACGGCCGCAGCTAATTCCGAGTATGCTAAATGTGCTAAACCGCCTTGAATAATTGGATACTCAATATTAAGTAACTCAGTAATTTTAGTTTTCCATTCCATTCATATCTGCCTCCATTCCATACACTATACTTTCTTCGATATCCATCTTCTATTTTCCTGTTTAAATTATGAACACTTTATGTTTTTTTTATTTATTTCTTGCATAAACTGCAAACTTTCTATGCATAAGCGATGAATAATGCTATAATTCATATGTTTCTTTGAAAATTAGAATTTAAAGAGGTGTGGAAATACATTGTCTCAGTCTGCAACACCATTATTCAGCGGTTTACTCGCACACGCTAAACAAAACCCAGTACAATTCCATATTCCCGGACACAAACAAGGAAAAGGTATTGACCCTGAGTTTAGGGACTTTATTGGAGATAACGCATTATCCATTGATTTAATTAATATAGGTCCACTCGATGATCTTCACCAGCCAAAGGGAATGATTAAAGAAGCCCAAGATTTAGCTGCCGAAGCTTTTGGTGCAGATCATACATTCTTTTCTGTACAAGGTACAAGCGGAGCAATTATGGCGATGGTCATGGCTGTTTGCGGACCTGGTGAAAAAATTATCGTTCCAAGAAATGTTCATAAATCTGTCATGTCAGCCATCATTTTTTCAGGTGCAACACCCATCTTTATTCACCCTGTAGTCGATAAGGAACTTGGGATCTCACATGGTATGAGCACTGACGCTGTTTCTAAAGCACTTGAGCAGCATCCTGATGCAAAGGGATTGCTTGTTATTAATCCAACTTATTTCGGCATCTCTGCTGATTTAAAACAGATTGTAGAAATTGCACATTCCTATAATGTGCCTGTGTTAGTTGATGAAGCCCATGGGGTTCATATTCATTTTCATGACACCCTACCAATGTCAGCCATGCAGGCAGGAGCAGACTTAGCTGCAACGAGCGTGCATAAACTTGGCGGGTCTATGACTCAAAGCTCCATTTTAAACTTAAAAGGAAGTCTTGTTTCTCAAAAAAGAGTTCAATCCATTCTCAGCATGCTGACAACGACATCGACATCCTATATACTGCTTGCTTCACTTGATGTTGCACGAAAACGATTAGCTACTGAAGGTAAAGTGCTTTTGGATGAAACAATTGATTTGGCGAATAGTATCAGAAACCAATTGAATGAAATCGAACACATATACTGCGTCGGCGAAGAAGTATTAGGAACGAGGGCAACCTTTGATTATGATCCCACGAAACTAATTATTTCTGTTAAGGATCTAGGAATTACCGGCTTTGAAGTAGAAGTTTGGTTAAGGGATCATTATCAAATTGAAGTAGAAATGTCCGATTTATATAATATTTTGTGTATCATTACACCTGGTGACTCAAAAAAAGAGGCTGATATCCTTGTTGATGCATTAAAACAACTTTCAGCTGAACGTCACGGAAAAGCAGCAAAGGTGGAGGCTCAAGTCCTATTGCCTAACATTCCAGTTCTTGCTCTTTCACCTCGTGATGCATTTTATGCTGATACAGAACTTATACCATTTGCAGAATCCGAAGGTCGGATCATTGCTGAATTTATTATGGTATATCCTCCTGGTATTCCAATTTTTATTCCTGGAGAAATTATTACGAAGGAAAATTTACAATATATCAAAACGAATATGGACGCAGGCCTTCCCGTACAAGGTCCTGAAGACTACGATTTTAAATACCTGCGGGTCATCAAAGAGCATAGAGCCATTAAGTAGCAAAAGCAAAGCCTTCCGAATTCGGAAGGCTTTGTTTATATTACCATTCTGCTATATTATCATTCTTCTTTTTTTAGTTGTTCACATGCGCATCCACATTTAGCATAAAGGACGGAGACTTTTTCATCTTCAAAATAGTCAATTGTTGAATTACAAGTTTGGCATACAATCGTTCCCATTTTTCAATCTCCTTTATTTTTTTAATTTTTTGTAAGCGATAACATCTATTTAAATAATAATATAACATTTATCATTCTTCAAGCCCATTTGTATAACATTTTATATTTAATTTCGTCATTATTAACAAAAAAAGCGAATTAGTATGTCATATATAATAAAAAATAGACCTTATCGGCCTGCAAAAATTACTCATACTCTGTTTCAAAATGTGATTGAGGGATGGTCTCTTTAAAAAACTCAATCAATTCTGCGGTTTGTTCATTATTATCCATTTTAAAAACCTTCTGTAAATATTCGGTGTCATCGAGATCCTTAGGGTCGAGGAGTGTAGAGCGGCCGGTTTGCATACATACAACGAGGGGTTTTGCAAAGAAGAGACTTGTATAGATAATACCAAAATCATACCGTGTTAAATCCGTCGTAAAACCTACAAAACGAACATTGACATTTTCATGCTCATCATAGAGCTTTTGGAAAAACTCCATATCGCTCCTCCTTTTTATTTTAATATTTTGAATATTATTATAATTTATTCTGCACTTTTTTTCAAGCTTTTTATTTTTTTTTAAGAGTTATCATTGTCAGCGCAATTTATCTAATGCTAGAATAAATGGAGGATTCCTATATATCAAAATGGAGGGATAGGTTTTGACAGCTACTGCTTACATTAAACTTGTGCCATCATCAGAAACCGAACATATTACAATTGAAATGATTAAAGATTATTTTCAGTATTTTAAAGAAATTACTTCAAAGACTGGCACCCAACTAAACTGGTCTTATAATGAGGCTGCATTTCCCTACAGTATTAAAGAACACCCTGCATCTGAAAACAAATGGTTCTATCTTCAATCTGATACAGAACAGTATAATCTTATTATGCTTGGAATCGACAAAGAAATCGTTCATGAAGACAATGGAACCGAAAGAATTCAAATGTATATTCAGGTAACATTACCGGAAACATCTACTTTCGGTGATAAAGGGAAAGCTAACGAATTTTGTAGATTTCTCGCAAAGAAATTAAAAGGTGAATTGCATTTATTTAATGGGCGTATTATGTATTTTTATCCCAGAAAATAAATGAGTACAATAAAGGGCAAACAAATGTACACTTTTTAGTTCACTCTCGTATCTCAGTTACTAAACCATTATTATCAGATTTTCAACTAAGAGGTGTCAATAAATGAAAAACCGTGTCATTATCATTAGTTTGATTGCGCTTGCTTTTACGGTCGTTTCCCCGTTTATCTTTAATGCTTATATTGAAGATAAACCTGAGGAATTGGAACAATCACTTGTATTTGGCGGACCATTCCCATTTGCAGAACAATCGTTAAAGGTACCGGAAAGTCCATTTTCTTATCCAGCAATCATTGAATTTGAATCTCCGCTAGATGAAAGCACTACAATTAAATGGATCCCTATGCTCTTAACGTTTACATGTTTCTTCCTATTATTTTTCTCATTTTATTCCATCGTTGCGAGATTTATTACTGGAAAGCCTAAAAAGACGGAAGAAGAGAAGCCAGAATAAGGCTCCCCTTCTTTTTTGTTTACCTTATTTATTATGGAGTCTTAATTAATGCAGGATCAGCGATCTCATATCCTTTTTCTATTAGCCCATTCACAATTGTCTCGAGCGCTTCATTCGTCCATGTTCGATCATGCATGAGCAAAATAGAGCCATTGCTTAAGAAAGGCGATTCAATCATGATATTAGCAAGCGCATCTTTTGTTTGATATTCTTTTTCCCAATCATATCCATAGGTCCAATTCATCGCTGTCATCCCGGCATCCTTTACAATTTGAAGACTCTCATCCGTATTGGCACCAAAAGGCGCTCTAAAAAATTTTGGCCTTTCACCAATTATCTCCTCTATACGGTCATTCAGACGATTGATCTCTTCCTTTTGCTCTTCCACAGAAATTTCCTTTAAATTTTCATGGTGATAGGTATGATTTCCAATTGCAAAACCCATCTCATGTATTTTCTTTAAAGCATCTTCTCCTTTTTTTGAATCTAAAAAGTGACCATTTACAAAGAAAATTGCTTTAACTGCAAGATTATTTAAAGTCTGGGCCATCTCTATTGCATGTTGATCTGGAGCATCATCAATCGTTAATAATACGATTTTTTCATTCGCCTCACCGAGAGGCTCCAGTTTCCATGTTGCCTCATTAACCTCGTATTGAGGCTCAACTCTTTCATTGATAACATCTTCCATCTCTTTTTTCTCGGCATCTGATGAATCATCCTCTACTTCCTCAGGCTTTTCCTCCTTTGGGGTAGATATTACAGGAGAAGCATCCGTCTTCTCCTTTGTTGACGTACTATTACATCCCAAAAGCAAGAATACTGATAGTAGTATGATTCCATAGGATTTAATCATTTCGCACTTCCCTTTTAAGAGTTCAATAATAAGAATGAAAAAATAAGCATCGTGGAAAGTGAAGGAATGAACAGCATGATTTTAATTCACTTCAAGTTATGATCCATTCATTCTGCGATAATCCTCACTAGTTCGTCAGAATAGCCATAACCAGATGAATTGAGCCGTATAAGCTAAGGCTCATACATGTTGCTAAAAGTGTTTTTCGCTTTGATTTCATCAAATAATTTCCAATATTTATTGCCATATAAAAAAAGATAAGAAACATAATTACCTTATAAATGAGCTGATCATATTTGGAAAGCCATTCAATCAATGTGTAACAGCTCCATATTATGAGCTGAATGAGCATCACTGTATACAGCTTCATCTTTCCACCGCCTATTATATACTTACCTATTCCCAAATCCTTAGATTTAAAAACCAATCTGGTACTTGTAATATATGTAGTAAGCAGCTATCTTATTTTTATTTTAACATAGGTTTAGGCCAACTTATTTCAAGCCGTATACTATTCTCCACAATTCATTGCTTTCCTTCATATAGTAACTTCAAACTTTAGATTAAATGCAAGTAAAAAGACCTCTCTTTAATTAAAAGAGAGGTCCTTATAAACTATTTTATTTTACAATATGAATAGGTGTTCCTAATGCAACCTCAGCTGCTTCCATCGTAATTTCACCTAATGTAGGATGAGCATGAATTGTCATAGCTAAATCTTCTGCAGTCATTCCTGCTTCAATCGCTAATCCTAATTCAGCAATCATGTCGGATGCATTGGTCCCAGCAATTTGAGCGCCAATTACAAGGCCGTCTTCTTTACGTGTAATCAGCTTAACATAACCATCAGTGCTATCTAAAGCAAGTGCACGACCATTCGCTGCGAATGGGAACTTAGCAGCCGTATACTCCAGGCCTTCTTCTTTTGCCTGAGCTTCACTATAGCCAACTGTTGCAAGTTCTGGATTAGAAAATACAACAGCAGGAATACCTAAGTAGTCAATCTCTGAAGAATGCCCTGAGATTACCTCTGCAGCAATCTTACCTTCGTATGATGCTTTATGTGCAAGTTGAGGTCCTGAAACGATATCACCAATAGCGAATATATTGCTTACGCTTGTACGGCATTGTTTATCAATTTCAATCACACCTCTGTCAGACATCTTAATACCCACTTGTTCAAGTCCTAGCTCATCCGTGTTTGGACGACGGCCAACCATTACAAATACATAATCTGCATCAAGTGATTTTTCCTCACCTTTTGCTTCATACGTTACTTTCACACCTTTGTCAGTCTCTTCCACACCTTTAGCTTTTGCTTTTGTGATGATCTCTGCGCCTTTTTTCTTTAGGTTCTTTTTAACAAGTGTCGTCATTTGTTTTTCGAAGCCAACAAGAATATCATCCGCTCCTTCTAAAATCGTCACTTGTGTACCAAAGCTTGCATAAGCTCCGCCTAATTCAATTCCAATTACACCGCCGCCGATAACAGCGATTTTCTCTGGAATTTCTTCTAATTCTAATGCACCTGTCGAATTAAGAACGCGCTTAGAATATTTAAATGCAGGAAGTTCAATCGGTCTTGAACCAGTTGCAATGATTGCATTTTTAAATGTATAAGTTTGAGCTGAGTTTTCATCCATTACGCGCAATGTGTTTCCATCAACGAAATAAGCTTCACCTTTTACAACTTCCACTTTATTTCCTTTTAATAAACCTTGCACACCACCGACTAGTTTTTTTACAACGCCAGCTTTAAATTCTTGGACTTTTGAAAAATCAACTGTAACATTTTCCGCTTTAATTCCAATATTCTCGGAATCTTTCGCAGTTTCGTAACGATGTCCAGCTGAAATGATTGCTTTTGAAGGAATACATCCTACATTTAGACAAACTCCGCCTATTTCTGCTTTTTCTACAATTGTAACTTTCTGTCCTAACTGAGCTGCACGAATTGCTGCAACGTATCCTCCAGGACCTGAACCAATAACTATCGTATCTGTTTCAATAGGGAAATCTCCAACTACCATTTCTTACGCCTCCATTAGCAATAATTCTGGGTCGTTCAGTAAACGCTTGATGTGATTGAGAGCATTCTGAGCTGTTGCGCCATCAATCATTCTGTGGTCAAAGCTTAAAGATAATGCTAATACTGGTGCTGCGATTATTTCTCCATCTTTTACAATCGCTTTTTCAGCAATTCGTCCAATACCTAGAATGGCAACCTCAGGGTGGTTAATTACTGGAGTAAACCATTGACCGCCTGCGGAACCGATATTGGTTATCGTGCATGATGCACCCTTCATTTCATCAGAGCCAAGTTTACCGTCACGAGCTTTTGTTGCAAGTTCATTGATTTCATCCGATATTGCAAAAGTAGATTTTCTGTCAGCATCCTTAATTACCGGTACAAGCAACCCTTTATCAGTGTCAGCTGCAATGCCGATATTATAGTAGTGCTTGTGAACAATTTCTCCCGCTTCATCATCAAGTGATGTATTTAAAACCGGATATTCACGAAGTGCACTTGTAAGTGCCTTAACCACATAAGGAAGGAATGTAAGCTTAATTCCTTTTTCTGCTGCAATTTCTTTGAATTTCTTACGATGAGCAACTAATTTTGTTACATCCACTTCATCCATTAAAGTAACATGCGGTGCCGTCTGCTTAGAATGAACCATCGCTTTGGCAATCGCTTTACGGATACCACTCATTTTCTCACGAGTTTCCGGATATTGACCTTCTGGAATCTTTTGAGCAGCAGGTGCAGTTTCTTTTGCGTCACTTTGCTTAGAAGTTTCTTGATCTTGTTGTTGTGCAGAAGCCTCCACCGTTTCAGTGCCGCCATCAAGGAACAGATTAATATCATCTTTCTGGATGCGTCCGTTTTTCCCGCTTCCATTAACTTGACGGATATCTATGCCCTTGTCTCTCGCATACTTTCTGACCGAAGGCATAGCGATGATGCGTTGATTTGAATCTGTTTCCGGCTGAGAAATTACTTTTCCTTTTTTCTCATCATCCTGGACAGGCGCTTCATCTTTTTTCAGATCTTGTCCAGCTTCACCAGTCGCTTGCACTTGTGCTTCAGTTTTTTCTTCATTTTCTGGCTTTTCATCCTCATGATCGCCCTTGAATTTTAAATCTTCATAGCCAGGGGCATCAAAAGTAATGAGGACCTGTCCTACAGTTGCAACGGTCCCTTCATCGACAAGAATATCTTCTACCTTCCCTTTTACAGGAGAGGGAATCTCAACAACTGCTTTATCATTTTGAACTTCACAAAGTACATCATCTTCTTGAACTTCATCGCCAGCTTTTACAAACCACTTGACGATTTCACCTTCATGGATACCTTCACCGATATCAGGCAATCTAAATTGGAATGCCAATTGAATTCACCATCCTATTGTATCATAATAATGATGCAAAGTAGGGGGCCAAGCCCCCTTTTTCACATTATTTAAAAATTAAGCACTTTTTTCGCAGTTTCAATAATATCTTTATAGTTTGGAAGCCAAACTGTCTCAGCTTGAGGGAATGCAAACACAGTGTCTGGCGCGGTTACACGCAAGACCGGTGCTTCCAAGCTTAAGATTGCACGATCATTAATTTCCGCTACAACATTTGCAGCGATTCCTGCTTGTTTTTGCGCTTCTTGAACCACAATTGCACGGCTTGTCTTTTCAACGGAAGCAATGATTGTTTCGATATCGATCGGGCTGATTGTACGCAGGTCGATAACCTCAGCTGAGTGACCTTCTTTTTCAAGTTCCTCTGCAGCTTTTATTGATTCATGAACCATAGCGCCGTACGTAATGATTGTCACATCAGATCCTTCTCGCTTCACTTCAGCTTTACCAAGAGGAATTGTATATTCTTCTTCAGGTACTTCTTGACGGAATGAACGATATAATTTCATATGTTCTAAGTAAATAACTGGATCATTATCACGTATGCTTGAGATTAATAAACCTTTCGCGTCATAAGGAGTTGATGGTATAACTACCTTTAACCCAGGTTGCTGTGCCATTAAACCTTCTAAACTATCAGCGTGCATTTCCGGCGTATGAACCCCTCCGCCAAATGGTGAGCGAATAGTAACTGGTGCACTATATCGTCCACCTGAACGATAGCGCATGCGTGCCAGTTGGCCAGAAATAGAATCCATTACTTCATAAACGAAACCGAAAAATTGAATTTCTGGTACAGGGCGAAAACCTTGTAAACCTAGACCAACAGCCAATCCACCGATTCCTGATTCTGCCAAGGGTGTATCAAATACACGTTCTTCACCGAACTCTTTTTGTAGGCCTTCAGTAGCACGGAATACCCCGCCATTTACGCCCACATCTTCACCGAATACTAAAACATTCGGATCATTGCGCAATTCTGTACGCAGTGCATCAGTAATTGCTTGAATCATTGTCATTTGCGCCATGGCTTACTTCGACTCCTTTTCCTTATATATTTCATATTGTTCTTTCAAGTTGTAAGGCATTTCTTCATACATAATAGACATTAAATCAGTTACCTTTTGTTTCGGTGTATCATCTGCTTCTTTAATTGCCACTTTGATATCTTCTTTTGCTTTTTCTATTACTTCATTTTCCCTATCTTCATTCCATAATTTTTTATCTTCAAGGAATTTACGGAAACGAACTAAAGGATCTTTCTTTTCCCATTCATTATCCTGATCAGATGTACGGTAGCGAGTCGGGTCATCCCCAGCCATTGTATGCGGTCCGTAGCGGTAAGTAAGCGTTTCAATTAGTGTAGGACCTTCACCATTTAGCGCGCGTTCACGAGCTTCATTCACAGCAGCGTAGACAGCAAGTGGATCCATTCCATCTACTTGTACACCTGGAATACCAGCTGCAACTGCTTTTTGCGCAATTGTTTTGGCAGCCGATTGCTTTTCAACAGGAGTTGAAATAGCAAAGCGGTTATTTTGTACGATAAAGATCGCAGGAGCTTTGAATGCACCTGCAAAGTTAATTCCTTCATAGAAATCACCCTGAGACGCTCCACCGTCACCTGTATAAGTAACTGCGACAGCCTTTTCACCGCGCTTCTTCATCCCAAGCGCAACACCAGCTGTTTGAATATATTGAGCACCAATAATGATTTGTGGTGCAATGACATTTACGCCTTCAGGAATATTTCCTCCTTCATAATGACCGCGAGACCATAAGAAAGCTTGCGATAGAGGCAGGCCATGCCAAATGATTTGAGGCACATCACGATATCCCGGAAGAATAAAATCTTCTTTTTCTAGAGCAAATTGCGATGCGAGTTGTGAAGCTTCTTGTCCTGCTGTTGGCGCATAGAATCCTAGACGACCTTGTCTGTTTAAAGATATAGATCTCTGATCAAGAATTCTAGTGTATACCATACGGTGCATTAACTCTTGTAGCTGCTCATCACTTAAGTCAGGCATCGCTGATTCGTTAACAACTTTTCCCTCTTCGTTTAAAATTTGTAGCATTTGAAACTGTTCTTCAACTTTTTCGAGTTGTTTCTTAGCATCAATTTGAGCTTTCTTCGTTTTTGAAGCCATTTAAGTCACCCTTTCTTATTTTAAAAACGTCTTATAAAAAACGTGAGCAAAACGCATCTTGGGCTGTCCAAAACAGCGCTGCATTTAGAACGTAAATCAATTGTTCACATCCAGATGCTCCATCTGTCAGACTGACGTTGTTAAACAACATACTTTTGATTAGTTTTCCACAATTTTCACCAAAAAAAACGTCTTTATTTATTCTACCCTATTTTTAAATTTCTGTACCAGTTATTTTTTTCATAACAATAGTACACTTACCTCATTCCAATTCATTTTAAACGAAAGATAACGCTTTCGTCAACCTCTGCATTACTTGTTTAATGTCTTTATGACAAAATAAAGCGAATAATAAAAAATAAAGTTCTGTATTAATAAAACCAACAAACTGTACTATAAAAAACGAAAGTTTCCACCTCTGTTATAATAAAGATAATTTTCTCAAAATAGCTTTAAAACCTCACTAAACCGCTGCATCGTTTAGTTGACCATTCTCTCTTGTCGTTTTTTCTGATCAACTTCAGCAATGGCTACCTATAGTAAAAGTATTGGCCTTAAAATGCAAAAAATCAGCTTTTCAGCTGATTTTCACTCTTTATTTTCTTTCACTTCTAAGCCTGCATCTTTATAAAAGCTCAATTTCACTTCATTATATTTTTCAGTTTTTTCATTAAATTGTTCGTTGTCTTTCAGCACTTTTTCATATGAATCATTTATCTTTGATATTTGATTTTCCAGCTCTTCAATCGTCACATCTTCTTGCTTAAATAATTCGTAAAGCTCTCGATCATATTCGATAGCTGCAATATAATTTCCGTATAACTCATCATGAATATCATACCTATCCATCATGATGTCATAAAGCTCATTTGCCGTTCCTTTTAAGGAAGCAGCATCAATTTCTTCGATGATTTCTTTCGTCTTATCAAATTCAGCTTTGGATTGTTCAATGCTTTCATTCTCTTTATCCATATGATTTTTTCTCTGGTCAACTATATCTAATGCTTCATCAGATAACTTAGTAATCTCTTCAAACTCCTTCATACTTAAGGATATGATTTGATCATATAATTTTTTTTCTTGCTGCTCAAGCTCAACTAGCGGATTTTGCTGTTCCTTAAACACCTTTTCTGCAGACACGACCTTCTCCAACGCCTCAAACATTTTTTCCTCTGGGCTTTGATTATTTAAACAGCCAGAAAGCAGCAGACTTCCTATTAAAAGCAGTATCACAAGCGATTTTCTTTTCATAAACACAATGATATCCCCCTCACAATTCCACCCACACGGTTCTCTTGGGTTGAATGACACTTATATTCTGTCTAAATATAGAATATTTTCTCATTTTTTGTCGCATATCACTTCTACTATATCGATACTTTCTTCGTTTGACAATTAATTGAGTAAGAAGTATCCATGCTTGTCCTTTTTTATTCAGTATATTCCATTGTAATTTCATTTATGTCTTAGGCAGAGGCCTACACCATTGAATTTACTTCCTCATAGGCTATAGTAATCGTCAAATAAAAAAAGACGAGGATTCAATCATTTATAGGGAGGTTAACCTTTATGTATGGTTATGGCGGATATGGCGGTTATGGCGGTTACGGCGGATGTGGTTGTGGAGGCGGAGCTGGCAGAGGCTTTGCATTAATTATAGTACTATTCATTCTTCTAATCATTGTAGGTTGTTCTTGCTGGAGTTTCTAAAAATCAACAGGGTGCATCCTCATCTGCACCCTTCCTCTATAAAAGAAAAATACATGTCCATTTGAGATATTAACATTTTATTATTTGTCTGTTAGACTTAATTCATGTATACATATAATGCTACAGGAGTGATTAGAATGATTACTATGAATGATATCATTCGTGATGGCCACCCCGTATTAAGGGAAGTTGCCCAAGAGGTACATCTGCCTGCTTGTAAAGAGGATAAAGAAATATTAATTAGTTTGATGCAATATGTTAAAAACAGTCAGAATCCAGAAATTGCAGCTGAATATGGTTTGCGCGGCGGCATTGGTCTTGCAGCTCCACAAATAAATGTTTCAAAACGGATGATTGCCGTACATGTGACAGATGAAAAAGGAGACTTATATAGCCATGCATTATATAACCCCAAAATCATTAGCCACTCAGTGGAAAAATCCTATTTAACCTCCGGAGAAGGCTGTTTATCCGTTGATGAAGCGATAGAGGGATTTGTTCCAAGATATGCACGCATCACAGTCAAAGGATATGATATTGATCACACTGAAATTAAACTAAGACTCAAAGGGTTACCAGCAATCGTTTTCCAACACGAAATCGATCATCTAAACGGTGTGATGTTTTATGATCACATTAACCATGAGTCTCCATATGATCCAATTGAAAATGCTATTGCAATTGATAGATAATATGCATTATGAAAGATAAGTTGAAATTATCGTTAATGCATTTCATTAATTGAATCAAAACAGAGAATTAAATTGACTCGTTAAATGCTTGATACAGAAGTAAAAGTATGAAAAAAACCTACCCCCTTCAAATTTTTGGAGGGGGTTTCAATTGAAGTAATAGGGTAATTCTAGACGCTTTTAATTAAAGATATCTCAAACAATGTCCGTTCTTCTTTTAAGCTCAATACAAACATATTATATAAGCGTCAACTGTTTAAGACCTTTCCAGATTCCATCCTCATCCACATGGTCTGTAATCATATCTGCAGCTGCTTTTACCACTTCAGAGGCATTGCCCATTGCAACACCTGTTCCACATGATTTGAGCATTTCTATATCATTCAAACCATCTCCAAAGGCATATACATCTTGAAAATCCAGCCCCAGTCTTACAATCAATTGTTTAATTCCTTCCGCTTTTGAACCGCCTGCAGGCAAAACATCAGTTGAGTATTGATGCCACCGAATGAAGTGAAAGTCGTCATAACTTTTCAGGTAAACATCTTCTTGATGGCCTTCACAAAATACTAATGCTTGGAAGATATCCCTTCCTATATAAAAACTTGCATTTTCATCTGGATGCGGGAATCCCAAGCTTTTTAAGCTTTCTTCAATATATTCATGATGGTCCACAGAGGATTTCATTGTTTTTTCGTTCAAAAAAACTAAGGGATGCTGATTTTCATGAGCGTGCATCATTAAACTTTCAAGCTTTTCAGCTTTGAGAGGATTTTTATAAATGACTTCATTCTCAAATACGACATATTGTCCATTAAAACTGACATATGAATCAATCCCCAGCTCTTCTCTAATGTGTTCGAACATAAATGGAGCTCTTCCTGTTGCAATAGCTACATATACACCATTCTCTTGCAGGTTTTTTATTGCTGCTTTTGTTAAGTCAGGTATTTCATTATCCTGATTTAACAATGTCCCATCTATATCAAAAAAGACAATTTTCATCAAAAACACCTCAATCTCTCACTAATTATTCATCTTGAGTAGCAACAACTATTCCATTTTATATGAAAAAGCAAGTTGACTCTCTTCACTCCTGGCAGTTATATTCTCTTAAAGAGAGATTAAAATGTCAACGAATCCCTCTAATATTCGATTTTTTATCTTAAGGCTGTATCATAAAACAAGTGTAGAAAAAGCCGTATTATAACAATTTTTTCTAAAACACAGCTTTGGGAGCTTTACAATGGACAACTATCGTTTACAATAGAAGATAAGGAATTGACGATAATGTTAAAGAAGTGAATGAAAAATCCTTTTGTAACAGTGGATGAAATGCTGTTAAAAGAAAGCTTGCCAAGTGACAAGCCTAGTGATAACGATACATTAATACTTGATTTCAAAATTGGCGACTAACTTCGATTTGTTGCTAATTTATATATCGTAAAGTGAAAAAACGATTGCTTAAATGAACTTTGAGCCCTTCAAACTTGCGAAGGGCTCCTTCATTATTGTAAATTTATATACAATACACTATTTTTACATATACTAAAATAAACGCAGATGCCATCATTACCAATATGATGATGAATTACATGAGTGAGTAATGGTCTTAGAGCATTTTGCTGCCTACATTATTAATGAGATAAGAAAATACATGTCAAACATGTTATTATTTTATATATTAGAAAAAAGATTTCGGATTAAGGAGAGATTAAACATGATATTTAAAGTTTACTATCAAGAGTCAGCAAAGGAAGTTCCCGTTCGCGAAAAAACAAAAACCGTATTTATTGAAGGGAAAACCGAAAGAGAAGTTCGCACCAAGTTAAAAACGCGTCCATTTAACATTGAGTTCGTCACAGCAGTGGATGGAGAATTCTTAGAGTATGAAAAGCAAAATGAAGATTATAAAGTATTGGAGATTGAATAATTTATGAAATTTGTAAAAAATGACCAAACCGCTGTGTTCGCTCTTGGCGGTCTTGGAGAAATTGGTAAAAACACTTATGCAGTGCAATTTCAGGATGAAATTATATTAATTGATGCGGGAATTAAATTTCCTGAAGATGAGCTGCTTGGAATTGATTATGTTATCCCTGATTATACTTACTTAGTTAAAAACGAAGATAAGATTAAAGGACTCTTCATTACGCACGGACATGAAGATCATATCGGCGGAATTCCTTACTTATTGAAATCAGTCAACATTCCGATTTATGGCGGAAAGCTCGCTCTTGGCCTGCTTCGAAACAAATTGGAAGAGCACGGATTATTAAGAACAACAAAAATGCATGAAATAAAAGAAGATGACGTGATCAAGTTTAGAAAAACATCTGTCACTTTCTTTAGAACAACACATAGTATTCCAGATTCTTATGGGATTGTTGTGAAAACACCTCCTGGTCAAATTGTTCACACAGGAGATTTCAAATTCGATTTCACACCTGTCGGCGAGCCTGCAAACTTAACAAAAATGGCTGAGATTGGAAAAGAAGGCGTGCTATGTCTATTATCTGACAGTACAAATAGTGAGATTCCAGAATTCACAATGTCCGAGCGCCGCGTTGGCGACAGTATTCATGATGTCTTCCGCAAAGTAGACGGACGTATCATTTTCGCTACATTCGCTTCCAATATCCATCGTTTACAACAAGTGACGGAAGCTGCCGTCACTTATGGCAGAAAAGTAGCAGTGTTCGGTAGAAGTATGGAAGCAGCAATCAATATCGGACTAGAACTTGGCTATATTACAGCGCCTAAAGATACGTTTATTGACGCACAGCAAATTAATCGTTTACCTGCAAACCAAGTAACGATTCTTTGTACAGGCAGCCAAGGGGAACCAATGGCAGCATTATCACGCATAGCTAATGGTACTCATCGACAAATACAAATCATCCCTGGAGATACGGTTGTCTTCTCATCATCACCGATTCCAGGTAATACAATTAGCGTAAGCAGAACAATTGATCGTCTATCACGTGCTGGAGCAGATGTCATTTATGGTAAATTAAATGATATTCATACTTCAGGTCATGGCGGCCAAGAAGAGCAGAAATTAATGCTGCGACTAATCAAGCCGAAATTCTTCATGCCAATTCACGGTGAGTACAGAATGCAAAAAATGCATTCACAACTAGCTGTCGATTGTGGTGTTGATAAAGAAAACTGCTTCATTATGGACAATGGTGATGTATTGGCATTAAGTGACCAAACAGCTCAAGTAGCAGGTAAGATACCTTCTGGTTCTGTATATATTGATGGCAGCGGTATTGGTGACATAGGCAACATCGTATTAAGAGATCGCCGTATCCTTTCCGAAGAAGGCCTTGTGGTAGTTGTTGTAAGCATCAACATGAAGGACTTTAAGATCTCTGCAGGTCCAGACCTCATCTCAAGAGGATTTGTATACATGAGAGAATCAGGAGACTTAATTAACGATGCTCAATCTCTTATCTCTAAACATCTAAACAAAGTAATGGAACGCAAGACCACACAATGGTCAGAGATCAAAAATGAAATCACTGATACACTTGCTCCTTTCCTTTACGAAAAAACAAAGCGTCGCCCAATGATCCTTCCGATTATTATGGAAGTTTAAAAAAAAGCAATATGCATAATATAGAAAGACCCAGGGGTGTTGCACCTCTGGGTCTTTCTGCTTTAGATTTAATCTTGTAGCTTGCGTTTCTAAAGGTAATAGAAATCTGCTGCGATTTTTTGTTTTTTCAGCCTTTCATGACCTACTTTGTAGTTAATCTGAGATGGACCTCTTTTGATTCTTTTATTTGATGACTATCTAATGGGATTGGGCACCAAACTCTTCGGCGGTGTCCCTTTTTGCTGACTATCTAATCAGCTTTGGCACCTACCTCTTGGTTTGATTCCCTTTTTCATGTCCATCTAACCGGTTTCGCACCTAACTTTTGGGTTGATCCCTTTTTGATGTCCTTCTACTCTTCGATGCCTTCCCTTTTTGATGTCCATCTAATCGATCTTGGCACTTAACTCTTCGATGGAGTCCCTTTTTGATGAGCATCTAATTGATCCGGGCACCTAACTCTTCGGTGGAGCCCCTTTTCGATGGGAGCATCTAATCGATTTGGGCACTTAATTTTTATTGTTGGGTTCCCCATTGCTTAATCTAATCAATCTCGGCACAATTTCTTGCTTAATGTATTGTTAAATTTTTCACCATAACCTCCCCTCCTTAAATCAACAAAAAAGAAAATACCACAGCCTTTAATGACCATGGTATGGGGAAAACTATCATTATGAACAATGACGTTGTTTAAATCAGCTTCATTATTGTTTATGCCAGCATTTTTTTCTCAAATCTATTGATATCATTATCTGCCCCAATGACAATTAATACATCATTATACTTTATTGCTTCGTTTGCCTGTGGAGAAACGATAATTTCATCCCGCCTTTTTATCGCTACAATATTAATTCCATATTTTGCGCGGACATCGAGATCAATAATGGAGTGACCCCCCAGCCTTTCATTTGCAACAATTTCAACGATGCTATGCTCGTCTGAGAGCTCTAAATAATCGAGCACATTATTGGAAACAAGCTTATGGGCTATTCTTCTTCCCATATCTCTTTCAGGGTGTACGACAACATCAGCGCCGATTTTTTTCAATACTTTTTCATGATAATCATTTTGTGCCTTCACTGTGACTTTGTTTACCCCCAGCTCCTTTAATATAAGAGTGGTGAGAATACTTGCTTGTATATTGTCACCAATTGCTACTATGACATGATCAAAGTTGCGAATGCCAAGACTTTTGACTACAGATTCATCCGTTGTATCACCAACTACTGCATGTGATGCAATGAGTGCGAATTCATTCACACGAATTTCGTCAGTATCAATTGCCATTACTTCCATTCCTTGTTCAGCCAGCTCTCTGCATATGCTGCCGCCAAATCGGCCAAGTCCAATGACTGCGAACTCCTTCTTCATCCTGTTCCCTCCGGTGTTGATTGATTGTTGTTGAACCTATTCTACCACAGCATGCTGAACCAGCAAATAATATTTATAAGACCACTTTTTCAAAACAAAAAAAGCCATTCTATTCTTCGGAATGAATGGCATAATAAAACCTAAACAACATCAAGCATATTAAATTGAGCCTTCACTAAATGATAATATTCCCCTTTATTATTCATTAACTCATCATGATTTCCTTGCTCTTTAATTTGACCATGATCTAGGACAAAGATATGATCGGCATCTCGAATTGTCGACAAACGATGAGCAATAATAATGGATGTGCGCCCCTTTAACAGTGTTTTTAACGCTGTTTGAATCTTCATTTCTGTTTCTGTATCAATACTGGCTGTCGCTTCATCTAATATTAATATTTTTGGATTTGCTAGCAGCGCTCTTGCAAACGAAACCAACTGTCTTTCACCTACTGAAAGTATATTCCCTCTTTCTTCTACTTCAGTGTCATAGCCATTGGGTAAATTTTCAATAAAGGCATGCGCTCCTACAGCTTTAGCCGAAGCTTTCACTTCTTCCATTGTAGCAGCGGGATTCCCAAATCTGATATTATCGCTGATCGTTCCTGAAAAAATAAAAGTATCTTGCAAAACAATGCTGATTTGCTTACGAAGGCTTGCTAATGTAACGTTTTTTAAATCCTGTCCATCAATCTTTACAGATCCTCCTGTTGGATCATAGAAACGACTGATGAGATTAGCAATTGTCGTCTTTCCTGACCCAGTATGACCAACTAGAGCAATCGTTTCGCCAGCCTTCATTGCAAGATTTATACCATTTAAAGCTGTTCTCTTTCCGTTATAGGAGAATTGAACATCTTCGAATTCGATATGCCCCTGGATATCTTCTAAAGCTATAGCCTGCTTTCTCTCTGAAACAATCGGCTTTTCATCTAGATACTCAAATATTCTCTCAGAAGAGGCCATTCCTATTAACAACTGATTATAGACCATTCCTAGACGGGAAATTGGCTCCCAAAACATCCCTAAGTAAAAAGCGAAAGATACAAATACACCAATCGATATGGTGTCAGTTTGAATCAAGTGAGCACCGTACCAAATTAATACGGCAGTCCCCACTGCGTTTGTCATTTCCACGATTGGCCTAAACATCGCATTCTTCTGTGAGGCAACACGCCAGCTTTCAAAAGTTTCAGTATTCACTCCATCAAAGTATTGCATATTTTCTTTTTCTTGATGAAATGATTGTGTAATGCGTATCCCTTGAATACTTTCATTTAAATGAGAATTGAGTTTAGACTGCTTCAGTCTAACCGTTTGCCATGACCGTCGTATATTTCTTCTTAAAGAGGTTGAGATAAAGAACATAATTGGTAAAAGAATCATGATTGCTAATGTCAGTTCTGGTGACATGATGAATAAAATAACGAATATTCCGATAAGAAGGATGATATCCATCAGTAAATTAATGACACCATTCGTGAACAATTCTTGCAAAGAATTAATATCATTCATTATCCTTACAAGAATTGAGCCAGCTGAACGCTGATCAAAAAATTTATGTGATAAGGTTTGTACATGAGTAAATAAATGCTTTCTAATATCATAAATAACACTTTGTCCTAACGTATTCATCCACTTGATTCGAAAATAGTTGGCAATATATGAGCATACATAAAGTGCAGCAATCACTCCTACTAATAAGGCGAGCAGATTTCCATCCTTATCCACTAATGCTTTATCAAGCGTATATACCCCAATTAGCATTGGAATGATTAATCTAATTCCCGTATTTATTAATACCATGATTATAGATAGTGGAAGTAAGTCCTTACCGTATGGCTTCATATAACTAAATAATCGCAGCATCTGCTTCCAATTAAATGGCTTTTCTATTATTTCATCTGTTGAATATTGAAATCGATTGTTAACGATTTGCTGTTTAACCTTTTTCGCCACACTCTCACCCCCTAACCTGTATAAGTTTCCAACACCTTATCCCTATCCTGAAACTGTATTTCGTAAATGCGCTGATATGGGCCATTGTTTTGCACCAACTGTTCATGGCTTCCTCTTTCAGCAATATAGCCATTTTCTATTACAAGGATTTCGTCTGCATATTTCAAGGATGAGATTCGATGTGCAATGATAAAGGTTGTACGCCCCTTCATCACTTCCTTTAGCGCCCGCTGAATTTGAAATTCAGTTTCCATATCCACCGCACTCGTTGCATCATCCAATATCAAAATACTAGGATTAATACATATCGCTCGTGCAATCGCAATCCTCTGTTTTTGACCGCCTGATAGTCCCATGCCTCTTTCACCCAGCATCGTGTCATAACCCTCAGGCAACTCCATGATGAATTCATGCGCTTGAGCCCTTTTTGCAGCATCAATAATGTCATCCATCTCAGCGTTTGGTCTTCCAAAGGAGATATTTGCCTTAATAGAAGAAGAGAATAAAAAGGATTCTTGAAGAACAAAGCCAATATTGCTTCTTAAGGTTTTCAGGGAATAATCACGAACATTCTGATCATCAATAAAAACCTCTCCGCTAGTTGGTTCATAAAATCTTGATAACAGTTGTGTAAGACTTGTTTTTCCAGCACCAGTCGGTCCAATTAAGCCAATCACATTCCCCTTCTTTGCTTCGAATGAAATATTATATAATGCATCTTGATCATCTTTAGAATACTTTAAATCCACTTGCCTAAAAGAAACCTTTCCTTGAAGCCGTGAAGCTTCTATCGGTTTATCTTTATCCATAATCTCATTATCCGCCTCCAATATTTCCAGCAGTCTTTCTCCAGAAGCCTTTGATTGCGAAAACAAATTAATCGTAAATCCAAGATTCATGATTGGCCACATTATGTAT
The DNA here is from genome assembly GCF_030813235.1 of Cytobacillus purgationiresistens. Taxonomy (GTDB): domain Bacteria; phylum Bacillota; class Bacilli; order Bacillales; family Cytobacillaceae; genus Cytobacillus; species Cytobacillus purgationiresistens. The sequence goes on from NZ_JAUSUB010000023.1 coordinate 69,686, forward strand.
CCTAGCAAACTATAAAAAGCGACAAGTTCACCCAGCTTCAGTTGATCATTAATGACAAGATACCCTCCATAAGCTAATAAAAATACAATACTTAAATTCCCGATAAACTCCATTAACGGAAAATACTTAGCCCAGATTTTTGAAGTGAACAAATATTTATTTTTATAGTCGCCATTTGAATCATTAAATTTATTAACCTCAAATTCTTCTCTAGAGAGAGATTTCACAGTATGAATCCCACTGATATTTTCCTGGACTTTAGTATTAAGTTTTCCAAAGGATTTTCTTATGTTACGAAAAGCCGGATGAACTGCCTTATCAAATTTAAAGGTAGCGACAGCTAAAAAAGGCAAAGAAATTAAAGTGACTATTGTTAATGGAATCGAATAATACATCATAACTGTAAAGCTAATAATAATGAGAAGGAAAAACCGGATCAACTCTGAAAACCCAAATGAAAGGAAGAAGCGGAATCCTTCAACATCAGCAGTTAGACGCGACATTAAGTCGCCGGTTTTCGCATTATCATAGTATCGAAAGGGTAAAAATTGCAGCTTTTCATATAATGTATTTCTTAATTTATATACTGATGAGATACCAAATAGATCTCCAGTATACTGATGGACATAGGTTGCCAACCCTTTGATTAGCATGATCCCAATAAAGCCCAGTGACAAGTACGGTATCCAATTGTACTGACTCTTTAACACAACCTCATCTATCGTTATTTGCAGGAAAATCGGATAAACAACCGTAATAGCTGTAACAATAATTAAAAATCCGATCGACCAGAGAAAATAACTTTTATAAGGCCAATAATACTCTTTTAACTTCTTAAAAGTATCCAAAAAATCATCCCCCTTGTATTCGTTAAAATCTTCAAAAAATTCAGGATGCAATATTAAATATAACGGCTGGCGAAATAAATATCCAGCCTTTTTTAAAGTTTTTTACTATTTCTTCATATTTTTCAATATGGATGCTTTTGAGGTTCTCATTTGTGAAGTGTTTAATTTTGATGTTATATTACTTGGATTAAATAATCGCATTTCCTTTACTTTAAATGAGTAAATCGAGGTATGTTTCCACTTAAACCTCTTGTTCGCTATTCTGCTTAACATTCACAAAATGGAAAAACAAGGTTTTTTCCATAGGCTGTTTTCATATACTTTGTTGCTTTTCGCAGGTAGTGGTTGATTTCCTCTCCAGATGCTCGCTTTCCGCGGGCGGGCGGTGAGTCTCCTCGTCGCTATGCTCCCGCAGGAGTCTCGCACACCCGTTCCAATTAACTTTTTTTCACAATGGTTTGACTTATCAAAACCGATGAAAACAACAATCTTTTAGAAAAGAACCTTTCCATAAAAAAAGGTGACCAAATTTTTCTTTGGTACACCTCTTAAGAAAAGCATTATTCAGCTTTATTCATTTCGTCCAGCACTCTGTTTACACGCTTTGCAAGCATCTTCATACCGCTTCCACCAGCTTGGAAATGACGTAGAACACCGTCTTTATCGAAAACATAGTAGGCAGGTACGTACTGGTTTTCAAATGCTTCATTTAGTTTATGCTCGCTATCAACATAAATCGGCTGAGTAATATCATGCTCTGCAGCCACCGCTTTGATTTGATCTAAATCCAAGTCATCTTCTGAACGAGGCATATGAACTGCGATTACATTTAATTGATCTTTATAATCGTCTCTAAACTCATTTACCTGAGGCATAGCTTCTTTACAAAGATGACAGCTTACTGACCAAAAATGAATTAAGGTTGGCTTTTCGCCAATAAGTTGTTCTTTTGTTACTTCTCCATTTAGCCATTCTGTTGCTCCAGTAAGTTCTGGCATAGGTGCACGTAATTTCATGTTCATTCCCCTTCCAATTTAAACATTTAATTGACAGAAAAGACCTAACATCAGTTAGGCCTTTTCTAAAAGTTCACTCCATAAGCCAAGCCTGTCCATTTGAAATGGACATACTCGGTTTTATTCTTATATTACCCCAGTGCCTTGGGATTATAAGATTTCATCTCTTATAGCGTTTTTTGACCTGGCTTCCAGTTTGCTGGGCAAAGTCCACCAGTTTGAAGTGCTTGAAGAACACGTAATGTTTCATCAACGTCACGGCCGATATTGTTATGGTTAACTACTGAGTACATTAATTCGCCTTCTGGGCTGATGATGTAAAGTCCGCGAAGTGCTACACCTTCTTCTTCGATAAGAACGCCATAGTCACGTGCTACTACATGATTAGTATCTGCCGCTAACGGGTATTTTAAATCTCCAAGACCGTTTTCTTTACGATCTGTATTGATCCAAGCTAAGTGAGTGTGGATTGTATCTGTAGATACACCGATTACTTCTGCATCAAGATCTTCGAATTCGTCATAACGATCTGACATTGCTGTAATTTCAGTTGGGCATACGAAAGTGAAATCCATTGGATAGAAGAAAAGTACTGTCCACTTGTCGTTTTTCATGTTTTCTTCTAAGCTTACTTTACCAAATTCTTTGTTTACCATTACAGCATCCATTTCAAATCTTGGTGCTTGTTTACCTACCATACGTTCTGCCATTGTAAAAATCCCTCCACATGTGTATTAAACGAGAAGTATATCTGGATATTCTCATTTGTAACTTATTCATCGATAATAATTATAACGTTTTACCAAGAATTAGTCAAGTTAATTTATAATCAATTTAAATAAGTAGTTATTCTAATTAATTCCTTTTTCTACCTTCAAATTAAAGTTTAACAAAAAATAACCGAGAATTAAAATGATTGAACATCAGTGAACCTTTATTTCATTTCCCTTTATATTGTAAATAGTCGGTAATTAATGAAATCGCTGATTCAATTGCACCCTCTTTTGGTGTTAGCTTGGCATGATGAAGACCATAATCTGAATCCACGCCCAACCAAAACATAAAACCAGGAATTTCTTTTAACATATAACCAAAATCTTCACCAGTCATTGCCTCTTTACACTCAATCACTTCAACCGATGATTTGGCACGAGTAAATTCCATAAATTCTTCAGTTAAGGTTTTATCATTATAAACTTGGTGATACATACATCCATAGTCAATCTCAGCTTCACATTCATAAGCTATTTCCAATCCTTGAACAATTGCTTCAATCCTGCTTTTTACTTTTTTCATTGATTCTGGAGAAAGGGTTCTAATTGTCCCTTCCAGCCTCGCTTTTTCAGCGATTATATTTTGGACTGTCCCTCCTGTGATCTTACCAATGGTAATAACCGCACTATCAAGCGGATCAACATTTCGGGAAATGACTGATTGTAGCTGACCAACCAATGATGAGGCGGCTACAACCATATCATTGGTTTTATGAGGATATGCTGCATGGCCTCCCTTACCTTTCAGGTCAATAAAGAGTTCAGAAGTATTTGCGAATAATAAACCTTCTTTTACAGCGATAGTACCAACTGGATATTCGGGTGCAATATGCAGTGCGATGATTATATCAGGTTTCCATTGAGTCATTACTTCAGTTTGTAGCATTGGTTCTGCTCCACCTGGTCCCTCTTCAGCAGGCTGAAAAATAAACAACAAATCATCGTTTATCGGCTGTTCCACAAAATAAGTCAACACTCCGAGTGCAATCGCCATATGGAGATCATGACCACATGCATGCATGCTTTCCTTATGTTCAGAAGAGAATGGCAACTCAGTTTCTTCAGTTATTGGAAGTCCATCCATATCTGTACGGTAGCCAATCATTTTCGTAGGGTTATTACCTTTAATTTTGACAAAAATCCCTGTTTTCCAAGTTTTTATCTCTAATCGCTCTTGTGAAAGCGAGCTTAAATAATCCAAAAGGTATTGTTGTGTCTTAAATTCCTTGAAACCGAGTTCTGGAATTTGATGAAGATCTCTGCGAATACTGATAAATTGGTTGACAGATGACATAATGACTATTTCCCCCCAATAAGAATAAGAAGCGCGGATTCATGCATCCACGCTTCCTTTCTTTAATTAAGTTAGAACGGCCGCACATACCTTCTTAAAGCTGGCGAAGTTCCTGCTTAATCTCAGTTTTTGATTTTGTTTTTTCATCAATTTCTTTGATTACTTTAGCTGGTGTACCTGCTACAACAGTGTATGGAGGAACATCTTCGATTACAATAGCACCCGCAGCCACGACTGCACCTTTACCAACTGTTACACCTTCTAATACGACTGCATTCGCGCCGATTACAACATCATCTTCCACAACGACAGGCTTAGCAGAAGGTGGCTCGATCACTCCTGCTAATACCGAACCAGCACCAATGTGACAGTTTTTACCAACTGTGGCACGTCCACCTAAAACAACGTTCATATCAATCATTGTGCCTTCTCCTATAACGGAGCCAATATTAATAGAAGCGCCCATCATAATAACAGCATTATCACCAATTTCAACTTGGTCCCGGATAATAGCACCTGGCTCAATTCGTGCTTTAATATTCTTCATATCAAGAAGAGGAATCGCAGAATTTCTTCTGTCATTCTCAACTACATAATCTTCAATCTTGTCTTTATTCGTTTCAATGGCATTGCTGATTTCTGCCCATTCACCAAATACCACCCCACTATTTTCATTTAAAAAAGTTTGTGCTGAAGCTCCAAAATCAATATTAGACACATCACCCTTTATATAAACCTTAACTGGTGTTGATTTTTCGCTATTTTGAATAAAAGAGATAATTTCATTTGCATCCATCATTTTCATGTGTTTTCCTCCTATACGATAAGTTTTTATGTATAACTAGCATTAATTTAACAAACAAAAGCATTGAAGACAAGTAATTTCATTTTTGCCTTTCTTCTTCAATGTGTTCCTTTATTAGTTCAACAAAAGCTTGTACTTGCTTCAATTGAAATGCAGACTCATATCCTAACAGCCATGTATCTCTTTTTATAGGAAGGTCATCTTCATCTAGAAGGGGAATCTTGAAGATATTTTCCTCCATTCCATTTAATGTAATAGCAGGCAAAATTGCATAACCAATGCCGTTGAATGTCATTTGCTTACATGTTTCAATTTGATCAACAACTATTGTTCTTTTCGGAGGTGTTTTAAATTTTCTAAGCCACCAATCTTGGATCTCCTGATAATAATTAGAATCACTCTTAAATTGAATAAACGGACGGTCAGTTTCTAGAATCTGTTCCGGTTTTTCAATCTCAGTGTCAACTAGATATAAGCTATCCTTGAAAAGAGGCACCTTTACCCCTTTCCAATCCGGCGTTCCGCGAATAATACCGATATGTACTTGATCATCATAGAGTGACTTTAATATTTCACTACTCCATCCTGTTATAAGGGAAATTTTAGCTTGGGGATACCTTGTAACAAACTTTTTTAAAACCTGGGGAAGCCAATTTTGTCCTACAATTGAGGCAACAGCAATTTTTAATGTGCCATATACCTCCGAGTCCAAGGCTTGTATCGACTCTTTCACCTTTTCTTCACCAGTGATCACTTCGTTTACAAATTGGATAACAATTTCACCGGCAGGAGTTAATGATAGCCCCTTTTGTGATCGGACAAAAAGCTTGCATCCCCAATCTTTCTCAATATTTTGCAGCCGCTGTGACAGAGCAGGCTGTGACACAAACAACCTCTCTGCTGCTTTCCTCATATTCATTTCCTGCGCAAGCACAGAAAGCAAATGAAATTCTGACAACGAAGCCATACACCCACTCCTTTACTCAAATGTGGAGGTGGCTTGCCCAGAGGCGACAAGCTTTAGACGGGATAACCAGAAAGGCGGTCTTTGCCTTTTTGGGTATCACGACTTAAGACCTCGAGCCCCTAGCCACCGCAACTGGA
>NZ_JAUSUB010000024.1 GCF_030813235.1 Cytobacillus purgationiresistens
GTTTGGTCAACTAGTTAACCCTTTCTGGCTTTTCTTCTCCATCCGGGCACTAGTTTGGTCAACTAGTTAACCCTTTCTGGCTTTCCTTCTCCATTCGGGCACTAGTTTGGACATCTAGTTAACCCTTTCTGGCTTTTCTTCTTCATCCGGGCACTAGTTTGGTCAACTAGTTAACCCTTTCTGGCTTTTCTTCTCCATCCGGGCACTAGTTTGGTCAACTAGTTAACCCTTTCTGGCTTTCCTTCTCCATTAGGGCACTAGTTTGGTCAACTAGTTAACCCTTTCTGGCTTTCCTTCTCCATTCGGGAACTAGTTTGGTCAACTAGTTAACCCTTTCTGGCTTTTCTTCTCTATTCGGGCACTAGTTTGGACAACTAGTAATTAAATTTAATTCATAGATAATTTTGTCCAAATTTTACTTTTTCTGGCCTAATCCCAATTAATCTTGCCAAATCCCTTTTTTTTCTGACCTAACTCATAAATAACCCGCTCTAACCTGTGCAAAACAAAGAGGCCGCCCAAAAAGTCACGATCATTCGACTTTCTGGACAGCCTCTATTCAGCCAATTCAACTGGATTTCTTTCCTAAATAAGCTTCCATAATTCGTGAATCATTCAGGAGCTCATTCGCCTTGCCCTCTGCTACTATCTTTCCTGTTTCTAGGACAAATCCGGAATCGGATATCCTTAACGCCTGCCTAGCATTTTGCTCGACCAGCAATACGGTCGTACCTGACCCATTAATCTCTTTAATGATTTTAAAAATATCGGATACGATGAGTGGTGCAAGCCCCATTGAAGGCTCATCTAATAGGAGAAGCTTTGGTTTGCTCATTATGGCTCTGGCGATTGCTAACATTTGCTGCTGACCGCCAGATAGCGTGCCTCCAAGCTGTTTTTCACGCTCTTTCAAGATTGGAAATCGCTCCATCATTTTGTTAAGATCTTTTTCGACTTCGTTATCCTTGCGGTGATAAGCACCCATCTCCAAATTCTCGAGCACCGTCATTCCTGCTAGTATCTGTCGCCCTTCAGGAACAAGAGCAATCCCTTTTCGAAGGAGTTGGTCGGGCCGAAGCCCTGTAACATCTTCACCAAGGAACTCTATTTTCCCTTTTTGGGGCTTCAATAGTCCAGATACTGACTTCATCGTTGTTGTTTTTCCTGCGCCATTCGCACCTAATATGGTTACGATGCTGCCTTCTTCAACTTGCAATGACACATTTTTCAAGACTTGAATCTTGCCATAATAGGCGTCGATACCACTTACTTTAAGCATAAAGCTCATCCTCCTCCTTCCCGAGGTAGGCCTCGATTACATCCGGATGATTTTGAATTTCTTCTGGTGTACCTTCTGCAATCTTTTTCCCAAAGTTCAGTACGGCAATCCGATCGCAAAGCTTCATGACAAGCGGCATATCATGCTCGATTAACAGTACTGTAATGTCTTTACTTTGGATTTTCTTAATTAAATCAAATAAATCACTTGTCTCGGTTTCATTCATTCCAGCTGCTGGCTCATCCAGTAATAGTAGTTCCGGCCTGCTAGCCAATGCCCTGGCAATTTCGAGCCTTCTTTGCTGGCCATAGGCAAGGTTTTCTGAAACGACTTCACTATAATCAGAAAGCCCAACAAATTCCAGGAGCTCTTCAGCTGTTTCTCTTATCTTGGTTTCTTCCTGACGCTGGGACTTTGTGCGAAAAACACTTCTCAAAACCCCGGCATTACTGCGGCAGTGTTCTCCAACCATAACATTTTCTGCAGCTGTCATTTGCGGAAAAAGCCGGATATTTTGGAATGTCCGGCAGATTCCTTTTTCAGTGATGACATGAGACTTCAATCCGTTAATATTCTCATTATTAAATAAAATTTCACCAGAGGTTGGAATAAACATGGATGTGATTAAATTAAACATGGTTGTTTTTCCAGCACCATTCGGCCCTATCAATCCGAAAATTTCTCCTTGATTGATGGAAAAGGTCACATCTGTCAAGGCGCTGAGACCGCCAAAATTTTTACATACCTTTTTGATTTCCAGCACCATGTTTATGCCCCCCTTTCACACGCTTCCTTTTGAACCAATTCAGCATATTTACATCAATTAAACCTTGCGGACGTACAGCCATCATGATTATAATGATCAGACCGTAAATCATGTATCTATACTCACTTATAAACCTTAGGACCTCAGGCATCAAAGTAAGGAAAAATGCACCGAATACTGGTCCCCAAATGACCTCACTGCCTCCGAATACCACAAATATCAAAATTTCAACAGCACGGTGATAGGCAAAATCAGCTGGGCTGATATAAGCAAGGATATGTGCATACATGGCGCCAGCAAAACCTGCAACTAAAGCTCCTTGAGCAAAAGCTAATACTTTATAATAGGTAATATTGATTCCCATTGACTCTGCAGCCTTTTCATCCAGCTTTATTGCAGCAAAAGCTCGTCCCACACGAGAAGAATGCTGTCTTCTGAAGAACCAGATAATAAAGATTGTAACAAGCAAAAGGAGGGTAAATATTGATAAAAAGATAAATTGATTATTCTGCAGCCCCAGCATGGATGGATTGAACCCAAAACCTTGCAAAGTGCTTAAAATTTCCCGGCCAATATGGGGAATTCCCGAAATACCGACAGATCCATTCGTTAACGTTTCCCAGTTGACAAAGACCACCCGAATGACTTCTCCAAACCCTAGGGTAACTATGGCCAAGTATACCCCTTGCAGCCGCAGCGTCGGAATTCCGATTAAAATTCCACAAATTGCAGCAACTAGTGCACCAGCAATGATACCGACTACGATTGGAAGTTCAAAATGAATCGTTAATAGCGCAGAAGTGTAAGCACCGATTCCCATAAATCCAGCGTTTGCTAAGGAAAGCTGACCAGTGGAAAGTGTAATGTAAACACTAATACCAAGAATAATATTGATTAACATAAAGGATGCGACTTGTAAGTAATATGGATTAATAAGTTCTGCAATCATTGTTTCACCTTCTTACGTTGAAATTTTCTGGCCAAATAATCCTTGTGGCCTAATGAGGAGAATAATGATGATTGCTAAGAATGCAATTGCATCACGATAGCCCGAATCTCCGTACACAACGATGAAGGTTTCTGCTAAACCTAAAATAAGTCCTCCTGCCATCGCTCCTCTTACACTGCCCATTCCACCTAGAATAATAATTGCCAGTCCCTTTAACCCCATTGAAAGACCCATTTGCGGAGTGACTGAGTTGAAAGCCATTCCTACGAGAATACCAGCGATGCCTCCCATTGCAGAAGCTATAATGACTGTCATAGTAATCGTTCTCTTCGTGTCCACTCCGAGTAGGCTTGCTGTTTCCAGGTTTTCTGCTGTCGCACGTAAAGCTTTACCAGCCTTCGTTTTACCAAGCCAAAATGAAAGTGTAAGCATCAATATAATCGAAATAACAAAAATGACAATTTGAACGAGGTACACGGTTATCGATCCAATTTGAAAATTAATTTCTGCAAAGCTAGCACGGAATGGGTGATTTCCAGCCCCAAATAAATGATGGGATAAATTCTCCAGCAAAATGGAAACACCAATCGTACTAATGAGCGGCGCTAAATGAGACACGCCTTGTTTATGTCTTAAAGGTCGTAATGCAAATCTCTCAAGCATGTATCCCATAATTGCTGTAATTACAATTGCCCCAGCGAAAGCCACCCAGAGGGGGGCTTTTAGACTGGATGTAATCATGACACCGATAAAGGCGCCAAACATAAAGATTTCCCCATGTGCCATATTAATGATGCCTAATACGCCGAATACAAGAGTAAAACCTAGAGCAACAATTGCATAAATGCTGCCCAGGGTAATACCGTTAATTAACTGTTCTATAAGCACGGTGTCTCACCTTCTAACATGATTTCATCACGATTTTTATTCAAAAACTACAAATTCCCCATCTTCTATAACTAATACTGTTGGATCCATTATTACATCTCCCTCTTCATCGAAAGAGAAGTTTCCTAAAATACCCTCAAAATCTTTTGTTTCTGCTAATGCATCACGAACTTTATCACGATCTGCCTCACCAGCATTTTTAATTGCATCAGCTAAAATATAAAGTGCGTCATAAGCCTGTGCAGCAAATTGGTCTGGATCATTGCCGTACTTTTCTTTGAATTTTTTGACAAATCCTTGTACTTTAGGATCTTCCTTTTCTCCATACCATGGAGTAGCTACGATTAGTCCATCTGAAGAATCACCAGCAATTTTAATTACTTCAGGAGAGTTAAATCCATTTCCTCCTACAAACGGTACATCAATGCCCATCTTTCTAGCCTGATCCATGATTACAGCACCTTCATTATATAAAGCTGAAGCTAGAATCAAATCTGGTTTATAACTTTTGATTTTAGTCAGTTGCGCATTATAATCTGATTGGCCTTTTTGAAATGTTTCAGTAGTTAAGATTTCTAATCCCATTTTTTCAGCAGTTGCTTTCATCGTATCGAATCCTGATTTTGTAAATACATCATCGTTCCCATAAATCAACGCTACTTTTTTCGCGTCATATTTCTCTATTGCTTTTTCCATAGAAGCTGGAATAGCTAATGCTTCTGGAATTGAATTTCGGAAAACATAATCCCCAATTTGCGGAATTCCTTCAGCGGTTGTCGATGTTCCAATAATCGGTACACCGCTCAAGTCTGCTTCAGGACCTACTACATTCATTTCTGTACTTAGCGTTGGTCCAATAATAGCAGTAACATTATCTGAATTAATTAGTTTTTGCGCAGCAGTTAAAGCTTGATCCTGCTTACCAGCGGAATCTTCAAAAATAAGGTTAAGCTCAACATCGCCTTTTTCATTAATTTCTTCTTTAGCCAGCTCGAGGCCTCCCTTAATCGCTTCTCCATAGGCAGCGCCAGAGCCAGTAATGAAAGAAACTACTCCTACATCTGCTTTCACCTTTCCATCGCTTGCGCCTTCGCTATCTCCACCAGCCTGCTCACTGTTTCCACCACATGCGGATAAAAAAAGTAAACTTGAAAACGCTGTTACTCCTACTAATTTCTTAAACATACCTTTCATTGCCTAGCCCCCTGTTGGAAATATTCAAATTTTCAAAACTATATTACTATTAAAATACAAATATATCGCAAAGTAAATAATAATATTTAATAATACAATCTATTCTCTTACACATTCTAACTGTAAAAAAAAACCTTCCTTTGTCCATTAACGACAAAAAAACAAGCTGATAATTGTTTTAAAAATATATTGATATAACTTCAATAACACTTTATTATTAATAAAGTGTCGGTTAGGTGTATTGATATAATTGATATAATTGATTTTTTCATTGCGTATACTATATTTTAACTAGCGTATACTCAGTAGAAAATATATGTCTAATTGGTATAAATAAAATTACATAATTGGTGGAACCTAGAATTGCAGATAACCCGAGTTTTTCTATAATTTTAACTATTCCCACCTAAAGGCGTTCCGAACTGACTTATATTTAACGGACACTTAATTAATTTGAAGGGAGAAACAATATGAATACTGGTATTATTATCTCACTAACGATCTATATGCTAGGTATGCTATGGATTGGATATTATTCTTACAAACGAACATCAAATCTTTCTGATTATATGCTAGGAGGAAGGACACTTGGACCAACAGTTACAGCTTTGAGTGCAGGGGCTTCCGACATGAGCGGCTGGCTGGTAATGGGGCTTCCAGGAGCCATGTATGCTACGGGCTTAAGCGCATCATGGATTGCTATTGGTTTAACAGTTGGTGCCTTATTAAACTGGGTGTATGTGGCACCAAGGCTTCGTACATATACAGAGATCGCTAACGACTCCATCACCATTCCAGGCTACCTTGAGAACAGATTTGACGATAAATCACGAGTTCTCCGCATGGTTTCTGGCCTTGTTATTCTGATTTTCTTCACTTTTTATGTTTCTTCGGGGATGGTTTCAGGCGGGGTATTATTTGAAAGCATATTCGGTATGAACTATACAACAGGATTATTAATTGTCGCTGGTGTCACAATCGCTTATACCCTATTTGGCGGTTTCCTTGCTGTAAGTTTAACGGATTTAGTTCAAGGGTTAATCATGGTTATCGCGCTTGTTCTCGTTCCAATCGTTACTTTATTCCATGTCGGAGGACTAGGTGATGCAGTTGATACTGCACGTTCGATTAATCCTGCTTACCTTGACATCTTCCGTGGAACCACTATATTGGGAATTATCTCTTTACTAGCTTGGGGTCTCGGTTACTTTGGTCAGCCTCATATCATTGTTCGCTTCATGGCAATTAGCTCGGTAAAACAAATTAAAAAAGCTACTGTTATCGGCATGGCATGGATGATTTTCTGTATCGTTGGCGCAATGTTTATTGGGTTTGTGGGAATCGCATTTTTTGCAAATACGAACCATGTATTAGACGATCCTGAAACTGTCTTTATCGTATTAGGGGAAATTTTATTCCATCCACTTATTACTGGATTTATTATCGCTGCTATTTTAGCTGCTATTATGAGTACTGTATCTTCGCAGCTACTTGTGACTTCAAGCTCTTTAACTGAAGATATTTATAAAACATTCTTCCGCAGATCAGCATCAGATAAAGAATTAGTTTTCATCGGAAGAACAGCCGTACTAGTCGTTTCTATAATTGCGCTAGCATTATCTTGGGAAAAGAATGCCACCATCCTTAGCCTTGTAGGGTATGCATGGGCAGGATTTGGTTCTGCATTTGGACCACTGATTATTCTAAGCTTATACTGGAAACGCATGACTAGCTGGGGTGCGCTTGCAGGAATGATTTCTGGGGCTGCAACTGTTATCATCTGGTCAGCTGTCGGTTTATCTGATACATTATACGAAATCATTCCAGGTTTCGCAGTAAGTTTAATTGCTATCGTTGCAGTTAGCTTAATGACTAAAAAACCTTCAAAAGCAGTTGAAGAAGATTTCGATAAGTATGAGAAAGCACTTAAATAATATTGGCAATATACACATGAGAGCCGGACATTCACTGTCTGGCTTTTTTTTTGTATAATAAAAGGTGCGAAAGTTTTTCAGGAATACAGGAGGGTGTCTTTTGGATTATCAAATAGAAAGAATTGAAGGCTCAACAAATATAGAAGAAATCGCAGAAATAGTGAGTATTCAATTAAAGAAGCCCGTCGTCATCGAAGACGCCCATTTTTCATTACTTGCTTACAGCTCATATTATACTGAGGACTATGATGAGGTTAATAAACAGACTATCTTTAATAAGCAATGGCCTGTTTCTATACATGAAAGGTTTATGGATGAAGGTATTATTGATCAATTAAGTCATTTTAAAAAACCTTTTCGAATAAAAGCAATGAAAGACATTCATTTAAATAAACGAGTGGTCGTTAGTGCTGTTTATCAAAATGAGGTATTCGGTTATATTTGGATTCAGGAAACGACTCCCCGTCTAAAAGAAAGGGAGCTCAAATACCTTCAAGATGCATCCTCTCATATTGCTTTTCTCCTTAATCAACAGAAACTTTTTAAGGAAGGGAAAAACGAGGAGGATCATTACTTTTATGAAAAGGTAATTGAAAATGCATTCCATTCCAAACATCAATTAAAGATTGAAGCAGCAAGCGCAAAAGTGACGCTGCCTAAAACTTTTATAGTGAATGTCTTTAAAATTGAGGAAGGCGACGAATCCAGTTTTGAAGAAGTAACCAATTCAATCAGACTCTTGGCAAATAATATGACTCACTCTACTTATATTTTCTTTAATAATCTAGAAATTATTATCCTATTAGCGAGCCATTCTTCTGAAGAGGACAGTCTGGCAAGCAGCGCAATTGAGTTAGCCAAGTCCACTATCGCTCAATATGACAAATATTCGATTCTTGTTGGAATTGGAAATGAATATTCATCTATTTATAAAGTGAGACAAAGCTACACGGAAGCATTGGAAGTAATTAGAACTTCTATGTTTTTTAATAAAGAGAAATCATTGCCGATAGAATATAAAAATTTAAAAACATTACGTTATCTAGAAACGATCGAACAGCATAATAAAGAAACGAATTATACAAATGAGGATATACTGATATTATTTAAAAAGGATCAATCCGATCAAACCAATTATTTGGGCACACTTGAACATTATTTAATGAATAATTGTAAAATAAAACCCACTGCAGAGGACCTTTTCGTTCATGACAACACCTTGAAATACCGTTTAAAGAAAATCACTCAACTGACGAACATCAATTTTGATGACTTTAATACGCGCTGCCAATTGTATATAGACTTACAGTTGCTTAAACGAAAACGCGCAATTGTATCTAAGCAATTATTATAGAAAAAGCCGAGATCCTCTAGGATCTCGGCTTTACCTTCTATTTAGTTCTCTTCATGTAAGTAAGCCCAAGCATATTGTGCATAAAGTTCTGCTCCTGTTACAAGCGCAGCTTCATCAATGTTAAATTTGCCGTGGTGATGAGCCCATTCTGTGTTCTTTTCAGGATTACCGCTGCCTACTAATGCAAAGCTGCCAGGTGCTTCATCTAAAAAGAAGCTAAAATCCTCTCCGCCCATTGTTGGCTTTTCATCGTATAACACTTCTTCTCCAAAGCTTTCCACTGCGACTTGTTGTACAAGTTTAGCGCTGAATTCTCCGTTGATTACGGCCTGGGTCCCTCTGATGTATTCAACCTCTGCTGTTCCGCCATAAGTAGCTGCGACCTGCTTGGCATAATGGGAAATCTGTGTTTCAACATGATCTTGCACCGCAGGATCGAAACAACGAACAGTTCCTTCAATCTTGGCATTTTCAGCGATGATATTAAATCTAGTTCCAACATCCATTCTCCCAACTGTCACTACCGCGCAAGCTTGAGGATCAATGGTTCTTGATACGATTGACTGAACATTCATTACAAAAGAAGAGGCGATCACTGCAGCATCGATACAATCTTGCGGCATCGCTCCATGTCCCCCTTGACCTTTGAAGTGAATATTAAAAATGTCTGCGGAAGCAAATTGAGGGCCCGGTGTACAGGCAACTTTATCGGTCGGCATCTGTGACCAAATATGAATGCCAAAAACATTATCCACCCCTGTCATCGCACCTTGCTCAACCATTGCCTTTGCACCTCTTCCAACTTCTTCGGCAGGTTGAAATATTAGTCTCACATTTCCCGGTAAATCACCCTTGATGTCATTTAAAGCTTTAGCAGCAATAAGAAGCATCGCTGTATGAGCATCGTGGCCGCAAGCATGCATTTTCCCTTCTTCTTTAGAAGCATACGGCAAATCTTTGTTTAACTCTTCAACAGATAAGGCATCCATATCCCCTCTTAACGCGACGGTCTTTCCAGGTTTTCCACCTTTTATCTCGGCAATAACACCTGTAGGCTCGGTCTTTTTATATGAAATGCCCAATTCATCTAAGTACTGACATACAAATGCAGTTGTCTTGAATTCTTCCCAAGATAGCTCTGGTTCACTATGAAACTTTCTGCGCAATGCTGTTAATTCACCACTTAAGCGAATGATTTTTTCTTTTATTTGTCTATTAACCATGACTCACTTTCGCCCCCGTTAATTTTTTTGCCGTTTCAAATAGAATTCTCACTGCAGTTGCAATATCCTTTGCATCCGACCATTCTTCAGGACAATGACTCAGTCCATCCTTACTTGGAATGAAGATCATCCCCGCTGCTGTAACATCAGCAAAAACCATTGCATCATGACCAGCACCGCTATGTATGGAGGTATGCTGTATGCCAAGGTCTGTGCTCTCTTCTTTTAAAATTGAGCGTACTTCTTCATTTAAATATTTAGGTTCCATATACAATTGCTGCTCTATCGATGTTTTAACCCCTGTTTTGTTTGCAGAAAGAATGATTTCCTTCGCCTTTTCCATCACATTGATCATTTTATCCTCAACAGTTGAACGAATGTCGATAGTAAAGACTACTTTATTAGGAATGACATTCGAACCGTTCGGAAAAACATTCAATTGCCCAACCGTTATCACAGTACCTGAGCCTTCTACAATCGCTAACTTCGGTAATTGTGTGATCGCTTCTGCTGCTGCGATGAGTGCATCAGACCTTGCGTCCATTGGAGTTGTTCCTGCGTGACCGGCTTTACCTTCAACCGTTACTTCCAATTGCGTCAATCCTACAATCGATTCGACAATGCCAATCTTAATCTCTTTTTCTTCTAGAATAGGACCTTGCTCAATATGAAGCTCTAGAAAGGCTTTGATCGACTGCGGATCTCTCTGCTTAGAAAGTGCGGGATTCAGTCCGATAGCTTTCATTGCCTCTACTGTTGTGATTCCTCCTTTATCTTTTAAGCGGGCAAAATCTTCCTCGCTTAATTTCCCTGTCATACCCCGAGAACCCATTAATCCTCCACCGAATCTTGAGCCCTCTTCTTCAATTAATGCAATCACTTCGAGTGGATATTCCGGTTTTATATTTTTCTCGAAAAATAATCCAGCGACTTCAAGCCCTGCAATCACACCTGCTGGTCCATCATAATCTCCTCCATGAGGGACAGAGTCAAAGTGAGAGCCGATTAGGACACTTGGTCCTTCTAACTCTCCTTCCAGCTTTCCAAATATATTACCAAAACCATCCTCACGTACGACAAGGCCATAAGACTTCATTACTTCTTTAATATAAGCACGGGCCTGTAAATCTTCCTTGCTGTACGTCAGGCGAGTGGTACCTTCGTCAGGTGTTGCTGTGAACTGACTTAACGCTTTAATATGATCTTCTATCTTTCTTTGTAATTCATCCACGACTATCACTCTCCTATATTTTATAAGAAACCGACGAATATCCCAGCTAGAATAACCGAAACAATGGTTACTGTTACAAATCCACCCACCAGCATAGGAGGAAGCATGTGACTTGTCAGCACTTCTCTTTCTTTTTCATCTTCTGTTAAAGCTTTAATGACCTCATTGGTAATAATATAGTCTGCTGGAAACCCATATAACGCTGTCAATGAAACAGCGAAGGCCATCTCTTTACTCACTTTCAACAACTTCCCCATGAAGAATGAGAACAAATACATGCCGATAACTGCCAGGACGATACATGCTATAAGGGGGTAAAGAATTTCCATCATCATTCCCGGTGTAGCCTGTTTAAGACCATCAAATATGAATAACATGAGCGCCATAATAGCAAATCCAAATCCATTTGCTTTTTGTAAAACTTGCTTTTCCAAAAAGCCAGCACTTGTAGCAATCACACCAAATAATAAGCAAAGAACAAATGGACTGACTGAGACAACCGGAGCGAGAAGCACTGACACTAAATAGGCTAAATAAGCAACTAGTGATAATCTAAAAAACTTAAAGAAATCAGTATTATACTTTTCTGGTAATCTTCTAAACAGCTTCAATTCTGGCTGCTCTGCTGACGCTGCCGTTTCTTTGTCCGCACGCTTTACAGCAAGCTCTCCATTGCGATATTTCTTAAGTAAGTTTTTCCCTTCTTTTTTTAACACAATCGATGTTAAGGGGTATCCCGCAAAGCCTTGCATGACATAAATGACGATAGCAAACACGGATAAAGATATCAGCCCAGCGTTTTGCGCTGCCTCAGACATAATTAAAGCGGAAACGATTCCTCCTACTAGTGGCGGAATGGCGACCACAATCGTTTCAAATCCAAATAAGAAGGTACCAATTCCGAATAAAACAACAATGATGCCCAGGATACCGGATAAAGCAATTAACACAGTCTTCCACTGATTTTTTAGCTCTTGAATAGATAGCAGTGTTCCCATATTGGTAATAAGCAAATACATAAGCATTGTTGCAACCGCTGGAGGTACACCTGCTATCTCGACAATATCACTCGGGAAGAATGTCCAATATCCTAGCAGAAACAGGACTGCACAAATAAAGATAGATGGAACCCATGCCTTTGTACGAACAGCTACTACGTCTCCTATAAACAAAATTCCTACTAAAATAACTAATGCTAATAACTGCGACACTTGCTTCACTTCCTTATTTTCTCTAATTAGTATTTCACTATAATATCACCAAAATTATCAAATTGAAAGATTATTTAATATTTTATCATAATTTTAAAAAATTAAATAAATTGCAAGCGCTTTAAAGCAGTCTATTTGCTTAACACTTGAAAATACAGGGATAAGTACGAAAAACTACCGAATAATTATTCAGTAGTTTTATTTTTTGTATTCATCAAATTACTCCCATTTATATATCATTTATTCCAATAAAAGCATACTTTTTGCAACGACAGCCAACTCCAACTTTTCAAGTGAATGGCAATATTCTTTTTTGATTTCTCCATCCACTTTCTTCTTATCATCCAAGAGATAATCAATTACAGTCGGTTCACCATACCAGTCACCATCTTCTGAAGCGACATGCATCCGATTATTCCATGCATATTGCAGTACTGGGCTATAAAATTTGCTTGCTCCTGTCCTTAATTTACCGTTTGAAAGCTTTAATTGATAAGGAAGGCTAGGATTATTTTCATATAACTGGCTGAAAATATGTGGCCAATAATCTTTTCGGGATCCTGTATGCTCATTGTTTACTGCCCAATGAACTACTTGCCTTAGCCAGGAAGCATTCTGAAACAACAGAGTGTACAGCCTTTTCCCCAATAGAATGCGCTCATTTAACTCATCAAATAAATGGACTGTTTGTCCGGTAAAATGAACGATACCGCTTTTGGTATATGGAAAAAGAATATGATTAAACGAAAAAAAATCTTGTAGCTTAAACTCCATCGTGTGAATCACCTGTTTTTGATAATACGGGTTATTGACTACTCTATCTTCTATATAATTTTGTTCATTGACAATGAGTGCTGTGGTTAATATATAGGGATCATGCCTTTCCCACAACTGATTCCATATAGTTTCCATGAAAGTAGAAACCTTTAAGGAGTGTAGCAGATGGTATAATGGTTTTCCTTTGCGCAAACTTTCCTCATACAATAAAAGTTGCGGAAATGCATCTTGAAAGATAAGCCAGTTCGCTCTTTCCATAAAACTAAAAAAAGCTTCTTGCTCTTTCTCTGATAACATTCTTCTTAATAACTCTCCTTTTAAATCCGTCATATTCCATCCAGCATTCCTTGATACCATATGAGCTAGAAATGACCAATGTATTGTAGGGTGTTTTATGTAAAAATCAAGATATGCTTTTGTTCGAGTGATATTATTTACATTGAGAGAAGCCGTCTTTTCTTTAATTAATGAGATGATTTTTTCCTCTTCTAATAAAAGTGTATCTTTCATCGAAACACCTTTATCATTTCTACGCAGTTCTTTTTTTAGCGCTTTAAGCTGGGGGGAAAGCTGCGAATGATGGAACCATTTTTTCAGAAAAAAGATAACAATTACCTCCTTCGCGAATGATGAATTTGTCCAATGAATAGGAATGTAAAAAGAATTCTTACGTGAAAGAGTGATAATTATATGAAGATAAATGATGGAATCAATCAACTGATAGACCAACTACGGGATGATCAATCACAGTATGGTTCTTGGGATTATCCTTTTGAATTTAGTATATCCCCAGATGCGTATATGATTATTTTATTAAGAACATTAGAAATTAATGATGAAGTCTTAATTAAAGACTTAATGGAGAGGATTTTAAGCAAGCAAGAAGCAAATGGTGCATGGAAACTATTTAAGGATGAACACAATGGAAATCTTTCTGCAACGGTAGAAGCATATTTCGCACTTCTCTATTCAGGCTATATAAGTAAAAAAGACGAACGTCTTAAAAAAGCAAAACGTTTTATCTTAGCAAATGGAGGGATAGAAGAAACCCATTTCCTCACAAAAGTAATCCTTTCAGTAACAGGACAGCATAAGTGGCCATCCTTCTTCCCGCTGCCCATTGAACTCGTCATCCTCCCTCTTGTACTTCCCGTTAATTTCTATAGTATATCTGTTTACGGAAGAGCAAACCTTGTTCCTTTGATGATTGTCGGCAATAAAAAATTTGGAATAAAAACCGAAAATAGTCCTGATTTATCTGATTTATACACGACTAGGGAAGATCCTTTTTTTAGCTGGTCCCGCTCCCATGAATGGCGTACATTGCATTCTGTCATACAAGAGGGCGTCAAAAAATTAATTGGCTTGCCAAAGGAACTGCATTTGCTGGCAATGAGTAGAGCAAAGCAATATATGGTTAATCGCATTGAGCCCGATGGTAGCCTTTTCGGTTATTTCAGCTCCACCTTCTTAATGATTTTTTCTTTACTTTCACTTGGACATCCCAAAAATGATCCACTTATTCAAAATGCAGTTAAAGGATTATATTCCATGCAAACAAAAATTAAGGGTCATACCCATATGCAATTTACAACTCCTACAGTTTGGAATACCGCTTTAATTAGTTATGCTTTACAAGAGGCTGGTGTTAAACCTTCAGACCCAATGATAAAAAAAGCAACATCCTATCTCCTGGAACGGCAGCATAGTAAATATGGAGATTGGGTAATTCACAATAAGACTGCAAAACCTGGAGGATGGGGATTTTCAAATGTAAACACCTTCCAACCGGATATTGACGATTCAACCGCTTCTTTAAGGGCCATCACCCGTGAAGTTCATGTAGACAATAAAGTAAGTCAATCATGGAATAAAGGGGTAAGGTGGATCATTTCGATGCAAAATGAAGACGGCGGATGGCCAGCATTTGAGAAAAATACGAATAGTAAGCTTTTAGCAATGATGCCCATACAGGATAGCGAGTTTATTCTTACCGATCCAAGCTGTGCTGATTTAACCGGCAGAGCAATAGAGTTTCTTGGTAAATATACAGACCTGTCAAAGGATGACCGCTCACTCACACGTGGAATTGAATGGCTAAATAAGAATCAAGAAAAGAATGGATCTTGGTATGGACGCTGGGGAATTTGTTATATTTACGGGACATGGGCAGCGGTGACAGGCTTATCAGCATCAGGTGTTTCTAAAAATGATTCTTCCATACGAAAAGCTGTAAAATGGCTGAAATCTATCCAAAACAATGACGGCGGATGGGGAGAATCTTGTTATAGTGATAAAAAGAAGACCTATGTTCCGCTTACTGTTAGCACGCTCACTCACACCGCTTGGGCACTCGATGCCCTCATTGCTGTCTCGGATAAACCCGATAAAAAGATGCAGGACGCTGTACGCTTTCTTCTGCGTTCTTTAAATCAGAATGATTGGAGCGAGGATTACCCAGCTGGCCAAGGGCTAGCTGGCACCATATACTTTCATTATCATAGCTATCGATATCTTTTTCCACTACTTGCGCTTTCACATTATCAGAGTAAATATAAAGAGATACTCGAATAAAAGCTTATGGAAAAAGAAAAACGACTGTTAAACTAAGTCGTTTAGATTGTTGATATTTGTTATGTCACTGACATCTTTGGTTTTTGAATGAATAGGGCAGTATTTCGATTTCACTTCCCCATCCTCTGCTATTTTTTGTTTGAGGTTGGGCAGTATTTCTGTTTTACTTCCCTTACTCCTCCTATTTTCCATTTAGATGGGGCAGAACCCGCTCTTAACTCTTCTTAATCATTTTCCTTCTCACCAAATGGTCAACCTATTTTTTCAATAGCAAAAACCTCCACTTCAGTTCTACATATTCACTAGCTGACTAACCGGAGTTGCATTCGGAGGCAATAAGTCTTCTAGTATACCGCATTCATATAGTTTACCCTCTGTTTGCTTTATAAATTCCGCTCTTGCTTTTTGGACAATATCTTTATTTTCCAGTAAATCATAAAGTGATAAAGCCATAGATTTTGCAGCCAGATGCATGCCTTTATAACCAATAGTGGAGCCATAAGAAGCTGTCGCTTGCCAAGAGTGCGCTTGAACTCCGACTGGTGCACATGAAAAGGACTATTTTACTGCTTTAGTACAAGCGCTTTCATTGCTTTATTGATATAGTTTTAACCATAAAAAATAACCTCTAGAATAATCTAGAGGCAGGAGGAATGACTTATTTTTTTATTTTAGAAAACAACTGTTTTATTTCCATGAACGATAATCCGATCTTCAACATGCCACTTAACCGCTCTGGCAAGCACACTTCTTTCGATTGAACGGCCCGTTCTTTTTAAATCTTCTACATGATCTCTATGATCGACTCTTTTAATATCCTGTTCAATAATTGGTCCTTCATCAAGCTCGTTCGTGACATAATGCGAGGTCGCCCCAATGATTTTCACTCCGCGATCATATGCGCGGTCATATGGCCTGGCACCAACAAAAGCTGGCAGAAAGGAATGATGGATATTAATGATTTTATACGGGTGGGCAGCTACAAATGCAGGAGTTAAAATTTGCATATATCTTGCTAATATAATCAAATCAATATCATACTCATCCAGAAGCTTCAACTGCTGCTGTTCTGCTTCTAAACGGTTATCCTTCGTAGCCGGAATATGATAGAAAGGGATATTAAGCGATTCCACCATCTCTCTCGCTGTCTCATGATTGCTTATCACAAGCGGAATCTCCATCATCATATCTCCATCTTGCCATTCAACTAAAATTTCTCTTAGGCAATGAAGTTCTTTAGAAACAAAGATTGCCGTTTTCTTTAATTCACTTACTAGTTGCAATCTCCACTCCATCACAAATTCATCTGCAATCGCTTGGAAATTGCTTTTCATTCCTGCAGCTTTCTCTTCCAGGTTGGGACATTCAAATTCAATCCGTATGAAGAAGCTTCCCCCTTCTGGATTAGTGGAGTACTGACTGGATTCAATGATGTTCGCTTCATATTGAAAAAGATACTTAGATACTGCCGCTACAATACCTCTTTGATCATGGCATTTAATGAGGAGTCTTCCTCTATTTTTTTGCCTTTCTTTATAGCGTTCCTTTTGAGCATTAATTACCAAGTTCATTGCTTACCCCTTTTTCTTTTTTATTTTGCATTTTATACTGTATGGTTTCAGGATTCAATGATTATATTCTATACAATCATTAGCCATTACTAAAAAAAAAGGATAGCAAGCAAAAATCACAGCGATAAAGCGGTTTACTTGAAATATATTTCTTTTCACTTATACTTGTATTGGAGACTGTCAACTTTCTCCTATTTTTGTCACAAAAACATGACTTTTGTGGGATTTTGTTAAAATTAATCGAATTCCTTTCCAAAGGAAGGTATAATTAAAAAATCACAGGAAAATAGTTTCATATAAGGGAGGATTTATCGATGGAATGGGTCTTAGCCATTTTACTTGGTTTAGCTGTCGTATTGCTCATTTTATCATTTGTTAAGGCAAAGCAAACGACCTCACAGCAGGAGCTACATATTGACCAAGTTTCTTTTTCCTTAATGGATGAAATTCATCAGTTACAACAGCAAATCAAACGCATGGAGATAGATGCTGAAATTACAGCAAATGAATCCGGAGTTTCTTCTCACACTTCTGATCATAGGATGTTGCTTCGTGAGATCATTGATCTGTACAGACGAGGCTACTCCTATGAGAGCATTGCTTCTAAGAAGAAAATCGCTGTCCAAGAAGCTGAAAGACTTCTAGCTCCATATGGGAAACACAAGGTTGAAAGGAGCAAAGTAGCCCAATGAGTGAAAAAACAATGCGCAGCTTTGCAGGCGGATTAATCGTTGCAGCTGTTATTCTAGGGATTACTTACTTCCTTGAGCCAAATGAATCGAAAAACACAGAAGCTGCTGAAAAAGCACCCGCAGAAGAACCGGTAGAAACAGCCAAAGCTGGTACAAGCATGAATGAAGAAGATATGAAAACATCTCTTCAATCAGCGGGTTTCATCATTCACACTGATGATGAATGGAAAGAAATAAACGATAGTCTTACTGAAGCCGAAAACATCAAGAATGAAAATACAAAGCTAAAAGACGAAGCAAAAAAAGCTGAGAAAAATAAGGAAGCTGATGGAGAAATTGTTTACCGCACAATGCTTACAGTTACATCTGGTATGACAAGTATTGACGTCGGAAAAGCACTTGAAAGCGCTAAAATCATCAACAAAGCAATGGATTTCTTCAATGCAGTTGAGAAAAGAAAGCTTGAAAATGACCTCCGCCCAGGTACTTTTGAAGTAGATAGCGATATGTCAGTAAATGAAATTGTCGATAAGGTATTCAAAAAATAAACGTTTAAGCACCTTTTATTCAGGTGCTTTTTTTATTTACCCTATTTTTCAAAGAATAATCTTATCCAAATAGATAAAAATAAAAAAATGAAATCATATCCTTTGGAGGTAAAGTGATGGCTATTTATGTATATCAAACCTTTGAAATTAAACAAGATCAATTTAAGGAAGCATTGGAAAATCTTCATAAGATGGCAGACTTTCGCCATGAACATTTCAACCATAAAGTTGAATTGCTCACCCCTATCTCCGGACAAGATCATACGTATACCCTTCTTACCACTTATGAAGGTTTAGCTGAAATGGAGCTGCAAAACAAAAAAATGTTTGATGATGAAGAATATCAAAAGATGATTAGTTCTTTCTTTCTCGAACAAATTGTTCAAGGCAGTATGCATACACAACTCTTCAGAGCAATGGCTTCGTCCTCTAATGGCTATGTAAAAAAAGATAGATCTTAATTTAACGATTTCAAGTAATAAAGTGAAAAAGCCCTATACAAAAGTTAGAATATTCTTTATAATATTCACGTTATCTCACAATAGCATATCGTATAGGAGCTGAAATCCCATGAACCCCACACAAGACAAGATGAAGAACAGTCTATTCATCCTTGGAATCATCGTTGTAGCCTTTAATCTAAGACCAGCTATCACTTCTATAGGTCCATTAATCAGTTCTATTAAGGAGGATATTGGATTATCCAATGGAACAGCGGGTTTATTGACCACTCTACCTTTAATTGCCTTTGCAATTATATCTCCTTTCGCTCCTAAAATAGCAAATAAACTTGGCAGTGAGATGGCTGTGCTGATTGGGTTAATGATTCTAGGTTCTGGTATTATGCTGCGCTCTTCCGGCATTCTCATTTTTTTATTTAGCGGAACGATTTTCATCGGGCTGGGCATTGCTATCTGTAATGTTCTGTTACCTAGTATAGTGAAAGAAAAGTATCCACTGAAAGTTGGACTGATGACTGGAGTTTATACTTTATCAATGGGAATCTGTGCAGGGCTTGCACCCGGTCTTAGCATTTCCTTAGTGAACATTGCTTTGGATTGGCAGTCAGCTCTAAGCATGTGGGCAGTCCTAACTTTATTAGCTATTTTTCTGTGGCTGCCACATGTAAAAAGAAAATCACGGACGCAAAAGAAAGCAACAATCCAAACCTCCATTTCGTCTTTATGGGGTTCTCCACTTGCCTGGCAGATTACTTTATTTATGGGTTTACAATCATTGATCTTTTTCAGTTTCTGCGCCTGGCTTCCAGAAATTCTCACTAGTCGAGGTCTTAAGCTTGAAACGGCTGGATGGATGCTAACTTTAATGCAATATGCAGGACTTCCTACGAGTTTCATTATACCTATCATCGCAACGAGGCTCTCTCATCAAAAAGGAATTGCACTTGGGATTGGGACTTTAATGATTGCCGGCTTGACTGGCGTATTCTTCAGCTCCAGCCTTTCTTTTATCATCATCAGCATCATTCTAGTTGGTCTGGCATTAGGCGCTGCGATTAGTCATTCACTCACTTTGATCAGTCTTCGAGCAATTAATGCTAAACAGGCCGCTGACTTATCAGGAATGGCACAGTCTTTTGGCTATTTGCTGGCAGCAGCTGGTCCTTTCTTAATCGGTCTTCTCTACGACCTTTTTCACAGCTGGACCATTCCGCTTGCACTGCTAATTGTGGCGGCAATCATATTTACTTTTGCAGGAATTGGAGCCGGAAGGGATCAGTTTGTTTCTGAAGAAAATAACGAAGCTTCAACGACAAGTGCCTAAAGAAAAAAACTCCTTCCATTTGGATAGGAGTTTTTCACGGACACCTTTCCTTTAAAAAGACGAGGACTAAAGTGGAGCAGTCCTCGTTACATTTATACCTATTTCACTGGAATCCAAATCTCTGAATAAAATTCGCTTGTATCAGAGCCATCCTCAGGATACACTTCCATCTCCGGTGTACCAGCATGTTCATAGCCGCTTGTCGGAAACCATTCAGAAAAGATTTTCTTCCATGTTGTTTGCATTGCTTCCGGCATCGGCCCCTTCACTTCAAATACGACCCATTTAGATGCAGGAATTTCTAATGTTTGGAACTCCCCTCCTCTGCCGTCAGTCGTTTCTACTGCTATCCAATAGTCAATCTTTCCTTCCTGCAAGTCTGGACCCTGGTCCACACATACTCCTAAGACACCCTTTATATGCCCATTATTAAATCGGCATAATTTGTCGATGGTACCATTAGAATTCACTTCATTCCAAAGCTTGGGTATTTCAAGTAGATTCTCACCGTTTTCCAATGAATAGTTCCGCTTCATACCGATTACGTTAAATTTACCCTTTTCAACCACATTAAATTTCACAGGTTCTGCCCCTTTCAATGTCACCTGAATCACCAGGCGTTCAAAAAATTGCTGCCTTCCCCTAAACTTTCTTGCTTCTGTAGGCGTCATATCATGCTGCCTTCGAAAAGCCTTTGAGAAGGCCTCGGGAGTGTCATAGCCGTATTTATAAGCAATATCAATAATCCTCTCATTTGTCTCAGACAATTCCTTGGCTGCAAGCGACAGCCTTCTCCTTCTTAAGTACTCGCTAACAGAACAATCTGTCAGCAGCGCAAAGGTTCTTTGAAAATGATAGGATGAAGAACCAGCCTGTTTAGCAACTTCCTCGATGTCTAAGTCTTCCAATAAATGTTCCTCCATATAATCAATTGCTGTTTGGATAAATTGTAACCAAGCCATAATTGTCACTCCTTGCATTCATCTTATCGTCTTTTATTTGAACAATCCTGTCTTTCTATGCTCACTTTTGTCAGGTTGGATATCACATTATTTAATTCCCTCTAAATTGTCCATTTCCTCTTTTCAACAGACTATATTGGAACAAGCTCAATCCTTAGTATTTCAATGAGTTTTATTATATATTTAGCTTAATATCAAAAGGAGGCGTTATTAATGAGTTCTCTACCTTTAATTGTGGATACAGACTGGCTGGAAGAAAGATTGAATGATCCTAGACTTCGCCTGCTTGATGCAACTACGTTTTTACAGCGTCCTGACAATGGTGAAGGCTATTATAAAATTTGGTCAGGGAAAGAAACATATGATAAAGGCCATATCCCAGGTGCGGTTTATGCAGATCTTTACCAGGAGTTATCCGACCCGAATGGCAAGCATGCTTTCACGATTCCTTCTCATGACTACTTTGCCAAAAAAATCGGCCAACTTGGTATAGGCGACGAGGAGACCTACGTAGTTGTCTATGATCAAGGGACTGGACCATCCAGCTGGGCTTCCAGACTTTGGTGGCAGTTAAGATTTGAAGGCTATGACAATGTCGCTGTTTTAGAGGGCGGTCTTAAAAAGTGGGCTGCAGACGGCAAACCTGTCTCAGATAAACAAGACACCTATCAAGAAGCCACGTTCGATTACAGTCGCAGACAAGAGCTGCTTGCAACGGCTGCAGATGTGAGAGCTGCGATTTCCGATGATAGCAAAGTTATTATTGATAGTCTTTCACCACAGGACTATGCCGGCGAAACGAACACTTATGGAAGAAGAGGCCATATACCAAGCAGTGTGAATATCTTTATTGCGTCACATTTAGACCTTAGTAAAAGCAAGCTCCTGGAAGATAGTCAGTTAAAACAGAACTTGGAACCAGCTCGAGTATTCTCAGACGATAAGCAGGTCATAACTTATTGTGGAAGTGGAATTGCTGCTACTTGGAACGCGCTTGTGTTACACAAGCTAGGAAAGAAAGATGTAGCAGTCTATGACGGATCATTAACAGAGTGGGCTGCAAACCCTGAATTGCCGCTTGAAACAAATAGTAAGTAATTAAGGATAATCCATCATGCATTTTCCTAAAGTTGAATATATCCCATGTAGGCGAAGATTTATGGGCCTCCATGGGATTTTCTATCTATTTTATAATTGGTCAATGATTTTTTTCGCCGTCACTTCTCCATTTTCAATACAATCAGGGATGCCTGAGCCATAATATGAACTCCCTGCCACAAACACTCTTGGATAATTGTTTTTTAAAACCGTTTCCATTCTTTCAATTGTCTGCGGATGATTAATCATATATGTCGGCATTTGGTTGGTCCATTTTGTTACCTCACTCGTAACAGGTTCCGCTGTAATACCTAGGCTTTTCGTAATATCCTGCATCGCAACCTTTAAAAGGTCTTCATCATTCATATGTTTCACTTCTTCAAATGAGGGATGACTGCTCTTATAAAAAAGCCTCACTAAAAGATTTCGTGATTTCGATGTATGCTCCCACTTACGGCTCGTCCATGTACATGCATTACATGACAGTTCGTTATTATTTGCAGTGATATAGCCGGTTCCATCTGCAGGTAGAACTTCATCAGGTACTTTAAAGCCAATATAAACACTTATTAACGAGCTATTATTGAAGTCCGAGAACACCTCGGTTATCCCATCATCATCGAAAAGCTTCACTGCTTCTCCATGTGGAATGCTTAAAATCACATGATCCGTGATGACGGTTTCCCCATTTCGGAAAAGAACGCGATAGCTGTCACCTATTTTTTCGAGCTCTTTCACCTGACTATTTTTTAAAATTTCAACATTCGTTAATTTCTGCTCATAGGCATGGATTAATGTGCTTAATCCATTTTTAAATGATAGAAATTTTTTATCTCCACTGCTTTGATACTTTTCTTTATTTGCTGCAAATCCGCTAATGATACTACCATACTCTTCTTTATACTCAAAGACACTCGGCAATGTGGAGGAGATGGTTAAATCGCTTAACTTTCCTGAATAAACTCCTGATAAAACAGGTGCAATTTGCTTTTCAACAAGCTCTTTTCCGAAATAAAACTCTAAAAACTCACCAATTGAATCATTTTTTGTGAAGCGATCACTTTTTGTATACAAATCCTTAAGTGCCTCCACCTTGCCTTCAGCAGATACAAGTGGACTGCTGGCTAACGATTCGATACTAGTTGGAATGCCAAATACCGAATCAAACGGAATTCCCTTTAATTCCCCATCTGTAAAAATGTATGAACGACCTGCAGAGTTATAAATAATCTCACCCTCCAGGCCAAGCTCTTGAAGAAATTTCATTGAAATTGCTTTTCGCGTAACGATTGAATCGGCACCTGTTTCCATAATAAAGCCTTCTTCTTCAACTGTACGAATCTTGCCTCCTAATTGTGCGGAGCCTTCAGCCAAAATAAGCTTGATATCGGAACGATTTTCAGTTTTCCATTTTTGTAGCTCATACATGGCAGATAACCCGGTCACACCGGCACCAATCACTAATACCGTTTTCACTATGTACACCCCAATTTTCTATATTTATCTTACCTAAAGTGTATCATATATATGATTTTTTTCTTGTTTAGACATTTTGCAAAATGATGAACAAAATCTGCCTATTACACCGTTTGCCTTCTTTTTTTAAGTCTGTTTTCGTATACTTTGTTGCTTTCACGATTGCGGTTGATTGATTTCCACTCCAGAGTGCTCGCTTTCTGCGGGGCGGGCGTTGAACATCCTCGTCCGCTTCACTCCTGCGGGGTCCCATCTGTCCCGCTGCTCCCGCAGGAGTCTCGCACATCCGCTCCAATCAACTTTTTTTCAATGGTTTGACATATCAAAACCTATGAAAAAACAACAATCTTTAGAAAAGATCCATTTTTAAACATACTACAAGCATGAAAAAAAAATATCAAATTATGTGTAGTGGTTTCTCATACTCCCTTCGTCTAATAGATTAGTATAAATATTATTTCAAAAAAGGTGGTCATTTAAGTTGATAGAAATAAAAGACGTTAGTCACTCCTTTGAAATTGGGAAAAAAGGGAGTAAAAATATTATTCCGGTATTAAAGAATGTATCTTTCTCTATTACTAAAGGGGAAATCGTTACTATCGTTGGACGAAGTGGTTCAGGAAAGTCAACCTTGCTTAATATCATTAGCGGCTTTATTAAACCGACAGATGGCGAGGTCTGGATAAACGATACGTTAACTAGTGTGTTAAATGAAAGTAAATTTGCGGATTTCCGCCTAAAAAATGTCGGATTTATATTCCAAAACTTTCAGCTCATCCCAAGTATGACAGCTTATCAGAATGTCGAGCTCCCTCTCATTTTCCAAGGAATGGGTGAAGCAGCGCGCGCAAAACAAACCATGGATACGTTAAAACGAGTCGGACTTAATGAATATAAAGACCATTATCCAAGTGAATTATCTGGCGGGCAGCAACAAAGAGTAAGTATCGCCAGGGCGCTTGTATTAAACCCTCCGCTTATATTAGCAGATGAACCAACGGGCAGTTTAGATAGTGACACTGAAAAAGATTTACTTCAATTCATTAAAGAACTGAATAAAGATCTAGGAATTACATTCTTAATCATTACCCACGATGATCAAGTGGCGCAAATTGGAAATCGAATAATTGAAATCGCTGATGGAAAGGTATTAGAAGGTGTAAAACAATGACTTTTAAAGACCAATTTAGATTTGTAAAACAAAATATGAAGAAAAATAAATCAAGGCTATTTATGACGATTTTGGCAACCTCAATTGGCTGTGCCTTCCTTATCGTTCTTGCCTCAGTAGGGTTCGGACTTCATAAATCGATTATTCAAGATATGATGGAAAACCAATTAGTTACTCAAGTAGAAATATATAATAAGCAGGACAGTGACGGAGTATACAAAGGCCTTGACGATGAAGATGTTGCGTATTTAGAAAAGATTGATGCTGTTAAAGCAGTCACTAGAAGACAAGCACTTCAGCAAATGCCTTTGTTTAAAACAGATGACTATTCCCTTTCTGCAGAGTCAATCGTGGCACATTTCCCATCAGAGTTGAAGGCGGATTTTCAGCTATCTAAAGGTAAATTACCTGAAAAGGAAAATGAGATTATTGTAGGCTACCATTTTTCTAAACACTTGATGAAAGAAACAAAAGGGGAAGATAACCCTTATAATGATGACGGATCAGTCAAGAAAGAATATGCCTATGAAGGCGATCTACTTGGAAAAACGATAGATATGGAAGTTTTGAAAATAGATAAAGGGGAAGAAACCACCGAAACCCTCCCGCTCACAATCGTCGGAATCGCCAAGCAGCCATCACGCGAATGGATGATTGATACAAATGTATTTATTTCCGAGTCAGTATTAGATAAGGTTGAGAGCTTCACAGGTGTAAGAGGTGGAGCACAAGAAATGTATGACGGTGGAGAAGTAACAAAGAATGGGAATAAAACATACGACTATGTCAGAGTTTATGGCAACAATGTTCAAGACATTACAGCCATATCAGAGAAACTGGAAGATAGCAATTATCAAATCTACTCAGTAGTAAGTGAAATGAAACAAATTAATGCAGTGTTTCTCATTATGAAAATTGGTTTAATCTTTATTGGGACAATCGCACTGATTATCGCCTCTATCGGTATTTATAATACAATGACAATGGCTGTAACAGAACGAGCACCGGACATCGGCATTATGAAAGCAATCGGGGCCAATCCGAAAACGATAAAGAATATCTTTTTACTGGAAAGCAGCTATATCGGATTACTGGGAGCAGCGTTCGGAACCATCGTTGCATATGGTATTAGTTACTTAGTGAACTTGGCACTCCCAATGATTGTGAACTCAGTATTCGAAGAAGCGCCTCCAGAAGGATTAATGCTATCCTATATCCCGTGGTCGTTAACCGTTATCAGTGTGGTCATCTGTTTAGCAGTAACAATATTTTCCGGACTGCGTCCTGCTAAACGAGCAACAAAAGTGGATGTCCTAAAAGCGATGCGAAGAGAAGTTTAAATAAAACTATCAAAGGTCACTAGGTTCTTTTATGAACCTAGTGACCTTTTTTCATTACCATAGTGGCTCATCTTCATTACTTAATTTATAAAATGATGGCAGATACGCCATTACTATAATAAAAGTAATGAGTTCAATCAAAATAATATTGGCGACAGGAACTCCGAATGTGATCAATGGAAGAAAAATGACAAAAGGAATCAGCGTACTAATGATCCCTATACATTGACGCGTTTCCTTAGACATGTACTGGGGTTCATGGCAATAAGGGCATTCCATTTTTGTTTTAAATGTGAACATCTTTTTATATGTCGTTGTCCAGTTCCATTCGTTCCCACATCGCTGGCAATTTAGCATCCATTCTCACCTCCCACTATCCACCTGTATTTTATATCATACCAGAATATTTCTAATAATCTCTTAATTTTCCATTATTTTCGAAACCAATTAGCCCCTTCATCCATATGTAAAAATGGGATGGTTGTATCTACCTCTCCTGATATCCGATCCAGCATCAGGTCTTCACCGTTCAACCAGTGTCCGAAGTCAATTTCAACCGGCTCCCTGTCTCCACCAAGTGCCATCCACGCCTTCATGTCCCTAGGAAAATATGCGGCCGTATGGATTGTCCCTGCCCAGCTCCCGTACAAGTCAGAAAATACCCCTTTATCGGTATCATTCATTAAGCGAAAAGCATCACCTGCTCCTAATAGATGTTTCCGGTTTTCTTCTATTATATTTAATCTTCTTTTTGAATCAGTCAACTCACGCCGATTTTCCTCTATCATCTTCTCAAAATGATTCGTGCAGGCTAAAGTCTCCCTTTCAACAATGCCTCGCGGAGATGTTTCAATTGCACAGCTTTTCCCCGTTTTATCATAAACAACATAAGTAAAAGAATGACGATGAGGAATCTCCTTAAGCATCGCAATCGCTTCCTTTGCATCAGCACAAGATTCAAGAATAAGCCTGCCAATCATACAGCAAATAAATCCATCACCAGGATTTTTGCGATTCATAAAATTATAACCTAAGCTTAGCCCCTTCTCATTCATTCCATCCATTCTTCCAGTCACCCGCTGACTTGGACCAATAATGGCATATCCCATATCAGTAGGTTGAAATAGCGTATAGCGGCCTTCATATGTTTTCGGGTGATAGTCATAATTTCGAATTAAGTAATGTTCTCCAATTAAAATCGAACAACCAGACTTCCTATAATTCACACGATATCCGCCAAACTCCTGTAACACTCTTTGAATTGGCCATTCCAACGCTTCTTGCAGTCCCATCAGCTCTTCCCACACACCAGGGGCAAACCTGTTAATGGCTGCCTTCGCTTCTTCAGCATCTATTTGAAATCTTGGCTTTCTTACTTTCCATTGATCTTCACGATTTTTGACAGAGAGCGAATCCTTCAAACGCTTTCCCTGCAGGACTCCAAAGTCATAATGTGATCCGCGAAATTGTAGCACATCACTGTAGATTTGTTTCATGATGATCCTCCTGTCTCAAGTATTCTTTGTTTAGCATACTTGAAACAACTGGGAAAATAAAGGACTCAAAGAATTTGGATTTAACTTGTTTGTGGATTAGGATGGGAGGGTGTTTGCTGTGGGTGTTGGTATCGGGGTGGGTCGGAATATTAATTAAGCCAACTAGTGGTTTGTTCATCGATTTAGGGTCGGTTCCAGCACTAGTTTAACTTTTTTTCACGCTTACGTTTCCTAAAGCTAAAGGTTTAAAATCATTGCAGCCTGCAGATTCAACAAAAAAAACTGCATTTAAGAGTTAAATGCAGCCTTTTACAGTCTGGGTAAAGCTATACTTTCTTCAGTTTTTCCGGTTTTTCCCCAAACATAATGCGATCAAGTACCTGCTCCTCCAATAGTGCCAAATTATGCTCTGAAAAGTGGCGTGGTCTTGGGGCCTGAACTCGGATGTCCACGGCAATATGACCGTCTTCGATTAAGATAATTCTATCTGCCAGCCTGATTGCTTCACGCACATCATGGGTTACTAGCAGCGCTGTAAATCCTAGACCTTCCCAGATTTCTTCTATTAGATTTTGCATTTCTAATCTAGTAAAAGCGTCTAAGGCACTCAATGGTTCATCAAGCATCAGTAAGGAAGGTTCATGAATAAGGGCCCTTGCAAGCGCCACCCGCTGCTTTTGTCCACCAGACAATGTCGATGGCCATTCATCCTTAAAGGATAGGAGACCAACAGAGTCTAAAACTTTCTCTGCCTTGCCCTGCCATTGCCCATCAAGCCCTAAGCCAACATTATCAATTACCTTTTTCCAAGGCAACAGTCTTGAGTCCTGATACATCATCGTCATATTAGCATCAGATTCTTTGGATGGAACATTGTTAAATAATAACTCTCCAGCTGTTAATGTTTCCAAATCTGCTACGAGGCGCAATAACGTGCTTTTACCACTTCCGCTCTTGCCTATAATCGCAACGAATTGTCCTCTTTCAATAGTTAAACTAATATTTTGCAGTACTTGTTTATCACCAAATGATTTACTCCCGCTCTTAATATCTATTTGTATAGCCTGTTCATTCTTGACTCTATTGCTGCCCATACTCTCACCTCCCGTATTATTGCTGCTTATTGTAACTTGCATTCCACTTCAATGCACGGTTCTCTCCAAAAAGGGCAATGACATCAGCCAATTTCCCAAGCAGTGCATAGATAATAATGCTTAGTATAATTATATCTGTCTGCATGAACTCACGGGCATTTGTAGCCAGGTAGCCTATTCCCTGCTCTGTCGGTATCGTTTCAGCCACAATAAGTGTAAGCCACATGACACCTAGGGCATATCTTACCCCTACAAAAATCGAAGGGAGTGCACCAGGCAAAAGAATCTCTTTAAATAGCTTCCAACCCTTTAATTTATACATTTTCCCCATTTCAACTAATCCTGGATCAACCGTCCGGATGCCATGAAAGGTATTCACGTAAATTGGGAATAATACTCCAAGAACAACGAGGAAAATCTTCGCACTTTCATCGATACCGAGCCAAACAATCACAAGAGGCAGCAAAGCTAAATGTGGAATATTCCTGATCATTTGGATCGTCGTGTCTAATAGACGATATGATGTATTGGAAAGTCCATTCATTATGCCGAGTGCAAAGCCAATCAATCCGCCAATTAACATACCGATAACTGCACGTGATAGACTTGCCCACACATGTGTAAATAATTCTCCACTGGCAATAAGTGTCCACCCGCTCATTAACACACTAATTGGTGAAGGGAATAATGATGGTGTCACTATCTCTAACGATGCTACCACTTGCCATACGATTAAAATAATAATCGGGATAATCCACGGCTGAAACCGCTTGAACCACGTTTTTTTCATTTCATCATTTCCTTTTTTAATAAAATAGTCTATTTAACAGGCATATCCTTCGATACATCCAATTCAGCCGGAATTAAGTTTATTTCAAAATACTTATCTGCTTGACGCTGCTGAGCATCAATCATTTCCTGAGTAATATTTGATGCACCAAATGTACGGCGCTCTACTTGCTTGTTAATGACTGATTCATCAATGCCTAGCGCTTTGGAAATTAGTCCTGCTACATCTGCTTTATTCTCATTTGCCCATTGATCGGATTGATCGATTGTTTCTAGCATTTGATCAACTAGTTCAGGTTCATTTTCATAAAAATCCGGTGTAGCAAAATAGAAAGTGCGATTCGGGTAATCATAATCTTCCCCTTCAGTTAATGTAACCACTTCTAATTCTGTCTCAATGCTTGCAAAAAAAGGATCATATGAAGCCAATGCATCCACTTGCTTTGTTTCAAAAATCGCTCTTCCTTGAGCTGCATCCTCAGGGTATACCCATTGCACATCATCTGCAGTTAAACCTACGGAATCCAAAGCTAAGAGAGCTAAATAATGGTGATTCCCACCTTTTAAAACCCCAACTTTTTTCCCTTTTAGCTCCTCTATAGAGGTAATGCCTGAATCTTTTAAAACCATTAACCCAACACCTTCTGGATTTGGCGCATCTGCTCCAACATACACTAATGGCTTGCCGGAAGCTTGCGCAAAAATAGCTGACCCATCAGCTGCATGACCAAAATCAATTGCTCCAGAATATAGTCCTTCTAATAGCGCACCGCCATGAACAAACATCTTCCATTCAATCGTGTACCCGTCTTTCTCTAACGCTTCTTCCAAAAATTTATTTTCCTTTAGGATATTAAGTGTGTTCCCTTTTTGATACCCAATCTTAATAACCTTCTTGCTTTCTTTAGATGTTGCCTCATCAGAACCATTGGATCCGCAGGCAGCTAATACTACAAAAGAAAGAAGCAGGATAATAGCTAAAACTAATTTATTTCTTGCGTTTTTCATGATTAAATCCCCCCTATATTAAATCTCTGTTTATTTAAAACGATATAGCGCCCCAAAAACATTAATGACTTCTTTTTCTGCTGATCCTGAAAAATCAGCAATAAATGGGATCTCTCCACGTTCGTCCAATAAAGTCTTTACCGTTCCTTCACCTAACGGGGAGTAAAATACTAAATTGCCACCATCCAGCAGCAAAGCTTGCCCTTTGGCATTTAGCTCTTTATCCACAAAAATGTCGCTCGCCTCTAAATTGAAGCAGTTACACCATTTTTTAATCGTTTCTTCAACATCATGAACGGTAAAGCCGATTGATGATAATTCGAGGTCACCTCTGCCATGCCCAGCAATAACCGATTGATCAATCAATTCTTCTTTTCGCACTTCATCCTCATCATCCCATTGAATAAAAAATGGCATCTCCAAGTCATGATCCTTCGACCCTATATACAGGAGTCTCCATGTAATTAATTTGCCGTCAGGTCTTTTTCTGCTCAATGGTAAAGGACCATTGACTTCTAGGCCAAGGTCCCGAAAACGCTTTGCATCAGCTTCTATATCTTCTGTCCTAATGGCAACCCTCGTTAACCCCTCGGAATAATTGTTATGCACAAAACTTTCTCTTAAACTATATTCAATCCCAGCAGCCTCTTCGACTAATTCTTGATTGAATACACCAATAATTTCTATATAACTTAAATCAAAGTAGCTTAAAGAATTATAAGTACCATAGCTTTCATGTCTGCCTCCTTCAACAGCATGAAGCCCAATATCTTTCAATACTTTCATCGTCTGTAAAGGGTCTTTAACGAAGTGGACTAGGTGATCAAACTGATATATTCCCATAACTCCTCCTATTTATTGTGAATTTTCTTTATTCTCCAACTATCCATACAATACAAGGCTATAATTATTGTGTCAAGAAAAAAATATAGTATCCTCATCTATATACTTGGTTTAACGCGGTGACATGATTAAAAATCCCATTAAAAAAGCTAACACAAGGAAATAATCGAATTTCCTTCGTTAGCTTTTTAATATCACTTTACTTTTTTACGAACCAGTTATATAAAGCTTCTGATTCTATGGTTAAATACGTATTATTTCCTTTATTGAAATGGATAGTGCCTTTCTTTGACGTATCTACTCTATCCTCGGTCAATCTCCATACTGTTTTATCACTAGCATAGTATTCACTTGCAGTGACTACTCGGTACCATGTTTCTCCGCCTGAGACACTTTCAGTAATTTTAAAGTTACCGACAGTCCTTTCAAAATCACCGTTCCCATCTCCCATTGTCACATCAATTACTTTAAGTCCGTCTGCATTTTTATTGAATACTACTCCCTTATTTGTCGTTGATTTCGCAGATCCATTAGGCGTTGCTTTAAATGTCACTTTTCCAGTGTAAAACGGACCTTTTTCTTCTTCATCTACCTGTGTTGCAATCACTTCCAATTTAATATTTCCTGTTTTACCTTGGAAGGCGATATCATTATTCCCGTGAGGCCAACTAGCAAAGATTCTAAAATCCTCACTATCTGACTCTGGTCTAAATGCAGTTCCATGATTTACTTCTTCCCATGCACCCGCAACCTTACGTTCCATTTTCAATTTAATCGGAGAGCTTCCATCAGATGGGAATAAATCCCCGGACGGAATTAAATCTACATTATATTCTAAAGGTACTTCCGTGTCGTTTTTCTTAATTTGGAATTGATATACTTCAACCGGATCCATACCCGGCTGCAGCTTTCCACCTAAAGCAAACTGTCCATCACCAATCGTTTGCCCTTGTGCATTGACTGTATCCACATTAAACTTTGCTGCTTGAGCAGTATTCCCTGTGCTTGTAAAGCTCTTAGAAAAATAGGCTACTGTTCCAAAAACTGCAACTGCAATTAATACCATAGCAAGTGAACCTAGTGTAAGCTTTTTCTTCAACATTTCTTCCCCCTCGATCCGCTGATCAATAGTAATTTTTATTTACCCCTTTTTAGAAATTCCTTTTGTTTTCTCATTTCTCAGATATTTATCTTTAAATATATTCATAAAAAGGAGTAGCACAAGAATCATACCAATGATAATTATTCCAATCGGACTACTTATAAAATTGGAAACATATCCTCCTTTTGGAATATTAAAAGCTAGTGAGCCAACGATTTGAGTACCAGAAACCAAGCCCTGATCCTCAATATTATTGGCATCTCCTTTTGTTTGGAGAAGGACTTGTCCATTCTGATCTACTAAATCTACTACCCTATGAGTAACTAATGTACCGCCCTTCTTGTATGTAACAATATCATTTTCTTGGATGCTCCCTATATCTACAGTCTTCACTACAACTAAATCCCCTGCATTAATGACAGGCTCCATGCTCCCAGTTAAAACAGACATGGGCATAAATCCAAATACTGCCGGAGGATCACCGGGTTCTTGTCCACCCTGCAAAATAGAATAGATTGAAACTAGACCAAGTACCAATAAAACGACAAATAATAGATTTCCTATTAAGCCTATAAATTTCTTAATAATTCCCCCTCCCTATCTACCTCTTTGTTCTTTAATAAGAACACTTTAGACTATTATATAAGTATTAGGAATAATAGACAAGAGAGTAAATACCTAAATATTCAGAATTATACACTAGTTAATCGATGGCTGTCGATTATTCAGTCTAAAAGAACCAGTATAAAGCTATAAAAGAAAACCAACATCAAACATTAGTCTTATAAGCATTTTCTGGTGTGATCATATGTATATTAAAATAGGAATAAACAAAACAAAGGATAAAATACCCTATTTTCAAGAAAAATAGGGTATTTTATCCTGGGTATTTTATCCTCTTAACAAATATTTAGAGCTTTGTTCGAATGGCCCAAAGCTCAGGGAAAAATTGTTGATCAAGGACCTTTTTTAAGTATCCTACTCCCGAAGAGCCGCCAGTGCCCGATTTAAACCCGATGATTCTTTCAACTGTTTTCATATGGCGGAAACGCCATTGCTGCAGCCAGTCCTCGATATCAACCAACTTTTCTGCCAGCTCATATAATTCCCAATATGCATCAGGGTTTTTGTATACCTTCATCCATGCATGGAGAACGGAATCATTTTGATGATAAGCTTGTGTAACATCCCTATTTAATACTTCAGGGTCTATACCTATTCCTGCCCTGGACAGTGCATGAATTGCTACATCATAAAGACTTGGTGTTTCGTAAGCATCCCTCAATGTTTTTTGCAGCTTTTCATCTTTTTGATAAATCTTTAATACATGTGGCGTCTTATAGCCTAAGGCAAATTCTATCATTCTATATTGATAGGATTGGAATCCAGATGCCTGCCCTAATGACTCACGGAATTCCATATACTCACTCGGGGTCATTGTCGATAGCACATCCCATGCTTGAATGATTTGTGATTGGGTTTTAGAAACACGCGCCAATCTTTTTTGCGCAGCGGCCATATCATCAGTTTTTATTGAAACGATCGCTGCATTAATTTCATGGAGAATAAGCTTCATCCATAATTCTGTGACTTGATGAATAATAATAAATAGCATTTCATCATGATGACCAGAGAGTCTTTTTTGGGCGGATAAAATCTGATCTAACTGCAAGTATTCTCCATACGTCATATTATTTGTAAAATCAGTATGGATATTTTTTTCAAAAGCAGCAGCATCCTTGCTTTGTTTTTCATTAGTCATGCAAACCCTCCTCAGTTAATCGCCTTATCACTGCCCTTACTGGACTGCCATCCGCATTTTTAAGTGGCAGAGGAAGGGCGATTAATTCATAATCTCCTGGCTCCACATAATCAACCATTATATTTTCTAGAATGTGAACGCCAGAATGATATAGAGCATGATGAGCCTCCATTTCTTTACTATCAAGTGAATCAACAGAAGGAACATCTACACCAATTAACCTTACCCCTCTGTCTTTAAGGAATGGAGCAATATCTGCTTCTAGATGTACAATTTTCTCGGGGAATAAATCGGGCTTATTAGGAATCGCCGTTTTTAAAAGAAGCCTTGTTACTCCTGTTAAATCAAATTGACTTAATACCGATTGATTGATTCGCTCATAAGATGATACGTC
This sequence comes from Cytobacillus purgationiresistens, assembly GCF_030813235.1. Lineage (GTDB taxonomy): Bacteria > Bacillota > Bacilli > Bacillales > Cytobacillaceae > Cytobacillus > Cytobacillus purgationiresistens. Next base: position 34,512 of record NZ_JAUSUB010000024.1, read on the forward strand.
TATCAATCTCGCTCGGCCAATAAAAACAGCAATATCAAGATCCAAAATTTTTTCTCCTAGATCGTCAAAATGATAAGGAGCATCCACATGAGTGCCTGTATGTAAACTTGTAGTGATCCTGCCAATATTTACTGAGCCTGTTTGTTCTTTTGTAAATGAAGTGACATAGGTAAAAGCGGTATCTCCTGGCCAATGACTAATTTCATTTGTTAAGGGCTGTGATATATCAATCCATTTGTTATTCTTCATCCTCTAAGCCACTACTCCCCGCTTATTTTCAAATTGCTTATATTTCTTTTCTTCCATTATTTTTTTCAAAATTTGCACAGTATGCCATATATCTTCAAATGTATTATAGAGTGCGACTGGTGCCAATCTAATCCCGTTTGGAGAACGAAAATCAGGAATGATTCCCTCTGATTTTAATGCCTTGCAAATCCTAGCGGCCTCGGGATGCTCTAAAAACACATGACCCCCACGCTGACTTACTGCTAAGGGATTTCTAATCACAAAGCCAAAAGGATGCAGCTCATGATTAATCAAATCCATGAAATAGGTGGTTAATCTCAAGGATTTTGATCGAATAGGATCAATTCCCGCCTCAGTAAACATTGAAAGTGCACCAATTAAAGGCGCCATACTTAAAATATGAGGTGTACCGATTTGGTATGCGCCAGCATTTTCTGCAGGCACCATCTCATGACTCATATCGAACTGTCTTCCCTTATGCGAACCAAACCATCCAGCAAGACCAGGTGTAGTGCCTAAATGACGTTTATTGACATACAATCCACCAGTTGCACCGGGTCCTCCATTTAAATGTTTATAACTACACCAGAAGGCAAAATCAACATCCCATTTGCTTAAATCATGAGGGAGGGAACCAATTGAGTGACAAAGATCAAAGCCGATTAGAATATTTCGCCGATGCGCTTCTATTGTGAGCATCTCCATATCCAGTACTTGACCGCTCCGATATAATACACTTGGCAGGATAATCAAAGCGATATCTTCAGTCATCGCTGCAATAATATCCTCTTCTTTTAGAAAATGTCCATCTTCACTTTTCACCCGAACAAAATGATCATCAGGACCAAAACCCTTAACGGCTAGCTGACTTTTCATCGCATAGATGTCAGAAGGGAAATTTAATTCATCTGCTAAAATCTTTGTTTTCTTGTCTGCAGGCTGGTAAAACGTGGCTAATAATTGATGGAGATTAGTTGTTGTCGAACTGCTGACAATCACTTCTTCTTCCTCAGCGCCTACTAAAGAGGCCATTTGCTTCCCAAGTGATTCGGCTAAATAGAACCACGGATGCTCTCCTTCAGTCCATCCGTCGATCGCAAGTGTTTTCCAAGAATCCATGATGGCTTTTACTGAGGCTTCTGCTCTTTTTGAGAGAAGACCTAACGAATTCCCATCCAAATAAACAGTATCTTCTTTTATATAAAACTCTTGACGATATTTGCCCAGTTCATCTGACTGATCCAACTCTCTGGCATACTCAACTGTGTGTGCATTTTCACCCATAAGCCAACAACCTTTCAGAATATTTTTTATATCCGCAAAATTATATATGATGAGTAAACACCTGTCAATGAAGTGTGGTAACGGGGTAATCAACTAAAATAAATGTAAGATGTAAATAAAAAGGCGCCCCACTTTGGAAGCACCTTTATGCATCTGCATAAGCTGATAAAAAGCCTCATCATCTCCTTTTTTAGCTTTTTTAATGAGATTGAGTAAATCCAAGGAGACTCCCCCTCTTTCATTTTTCTATATATTAGACCTAGCTTGTGTAGAAAAAATCTTTTTTTATAATCCGTTTATTTTATTGATAATAATCCGATATTATAGATTAATAATATCCTTATTTTTCCTCACAAACTAAATTAAATCAAAAAACCATTTAATGAATGATCTTTTTATTCCTATTATCATTTCACTTTCCACCTGCTATTTTGCTATAATAATAGTAGAATGATATAGGGGGAAAATAGAATATGAAAAAGATTTTAGCAGCAATGCTGATGGCAACACTTGTTTTTTCACCATTAGGAAATGTGGTTTTCCAAGACCAAACAACTACTGTTGAAGCAAAGGGTTATAAGTCAGGTAAAAAAGGGATTAATTTGAATAAAAGCACCAATTCAAATAACCAAAACAATGTCCAAAAAAACCAAAACACACAAAATAATAAAGCTAATAATACCCAGCAAGCGAATAATAAAGGCGGGTTTATGTCAGGCGGGTTAATGAAAGGCTTAATGCTTGGAGGACTTGCTGGACTATTATTCGGAGGCTTATTCGCCAATATGGGGATGCTTGGTTCAATCCTTGGATTAATGATAAACGTTTTAGCGATTGTTTTCTTATTCATGATTATCCGTAAAGTATTTACGATGTTAAAGGATAAGAAGAAAAAAGAGGAAACGAACCCATGGAGAAATTAATTATTCCAGAACAGGATATTATTAATGCATTATGCATTTCTACTTCACGCAAAAAACAAGTGAAGCTTGAAGAAGTAGAAATAGAACTTATGTATGATGATGAATATGGTTTCTCTGCTGAAGCACATGTACATGGACGTCAACAAATCTTGATTATGGCTAACATCATTGAAGCAATTAGATTATGGCTAGAGGAATTCCTAAATCGTGACCCATATGCCGGCATCGAGCTTGTACTTGATGATGAACAAGGAATTATTGCTGTCGTGCAATAATTATCTAAATATTATCTTCCGGGCCTCTCTACAAAATATAGTAGGAGGCTCTTTTGTTTCCAGTAATTAAAGTATTGCTGGATTAATTAGATGGAAATATTTAATAGTGAATATCGTATGTAGATTTAATTACACCGTTAGAGTATTGCTTAGAGTCCACTAATCCTAGATTAAGGCTAGGTTTCCTGCTACCGAATAGAGAGATACCTTCTCCGACTAGAATGGGATTAACCTTCAGAACTAGCTGATCAATGAGTTTATTTTCAAGCAACGAACCTGCTAATTCTCCGCCGCCACATAGCCAAATTTTACCTTCCTCTTGCTTTTTGAGATCCTCAATAAACCCTAAAGTATCTTCTTGAATGAGTACTACTTCATCGTTCGATACAAATTGCATGGAATTTGAAAAGATATAATGTTTTATTCCTTTATAGCCAGGTTCACCTGGCTTCGCACCCAACTTAAATCCAAACTCATAAAAATTCTGGTACATGTTCACCCTCAAATAAAAACAGAGAGTTTTGAATATCTCCATCCATCATCCCTTGATCTGCAATAAAGTTGTCTAATGAAACCGCAACATGGTAAATCAATTTCGCCATCCTAGCTCCCACCTTATATATGATTTTTGATTGTATTCTCTAGAAACTTGGCAATCTCCTTTAATTGTTATTCCTAAAATGATAAGTTTTTCTGCTATCACTACACTTGTCCGTTTTATTTATAAAAAAGCTGATGAAATACAGCAGCTTAATTAATTGGTTACCGGGTCTTATTAACAGTATGAAAAAAAAGAGTATCAAATTGATACCCCTGGTAGTGTGATTATTTATTTTTTTATTTTACAAAACCGGCCTGTACTTGACCGAACACATACTGTAACATTTAGGATTAATGATTCAAATCATATTTGCGGCCTTTGATTAAATAGGCTGCACTTTCGGCGATATTGGTTATATGATCTGCTGTTCGTTCCAAATAACGATTGACGAATAATAATTGTGCTAATTGGTTTGTTTCTTCTGGGTGTTCACGTAAGTAGCCAGTGATACTTTTGTAGGTCTCATCATAATAGTTGTCAACTAGATCATCCAAATCGCCGACTTCTTTAGCAAGCATGATATTTTCTTCAAAGAATGATTTCACTGCTTTATGGAACATATCAATCGATACATCTTTCATTTGCTCAAGTTTGGTTAGATCCAGCAACGTATTGGCAACCCCTATTTTTATCGTTGCTTTTGCAATGTTTACTCCAAAATCAGCGATACGTTCAATATCCGAAGAAATTTTTAAAGCGCCAATCATAATGCGTAAATCTCTTGCAACTGGCTGCTCTTTAGCCATTAGCCAAATTGCAAATTGATTGATTTCTGTTTCAATAATGTCAATTGCTGTATCTTCCTCAATCACTTTTAAAGCCAGTTCGACATCTTGAGTTTTTAAAGCTGTAAATGCTTTTTCTAAGGAAGAAACAGTTAGCTCACCCATTTCCACCATTTTATCTTGCAATTCTTGCAAATTATTCTCAAAGTTTTCACGAACCACCATTTTTATCACCTCTCCCGTTTAACCGAATCGGCCAGTTACGTAATCTTCCGTTCTTTGATCCTTTGGCATGGAAAAGATGTTGCTTGTTTCATCATATTCAATTACTTCACCATTTAAGAAAAAAGCAGTTTTGTCAGATATGCGTGCTGCTTGTTGCATATTATGGGTAACGATAACAATCGTATAATCTTTTTTCATGTTTGCAATCAATTCTTCTACCTTTAATGTCGATATTGGGTCCAAAGCCGAAGTTGGTTCATCCATTAAAATCACAGCTGGCTTCATAGCAATTGCACGTGCAATACACACGCGTTGCTGCTGACCGCCGGATAATCCAAGTGCGGAGGTTTTAAGACGGTCTTTCACTTCGTCCCAAATTGCAGCGCCGCGCAAACTTTCTTCCACAATTTTATTTAATTCTTTCTTATTTTTGATTCCTTGCATGCGAGGACCGTATGCCACATTATCAAAAATACTCATTGGGAATAAATTCGGCTTTTGAAAAACCATTCCAACCTTAGTCCGTAGTTTTATCACATCACTCGATTGATATATATTTTCATTATCTATTTCAATTTCTCCGCTAATCTTCACACCATCGATCAAATCATTCATGCGATTTAACGTTCTTAAGAAAGTTGATTTACCACAGCCAGAGGGTCCAATTAAGGCTGTTACTTCTTTTTCCTGTATATCTAAAGATACTCTGTAAAGTGCCTGTTTTTCTCCATAGAACAAATCAAGATCGTTTACGCTAATCTTCGCTTTATCCGCTGATTGATCATTCATTTGTGACAATTTTCCTTTCCTTACTTCTTTATTACTCCCCATCACTGTTGTATTCATTCATTACACCTCATTTAGTAGTCAGCCTTATTCAACTTTTTAGATATAAAGGTCGCTGAAAGGTTCAGAACCAGGATGATAACAATTAATACGATTCCAACTGCAGCTGCAAGTTCAATGTCACCGGACTCCTGTGTAACCAAATAAGAATGAACTGTTAATGTTCTTGCCGATGAGAAGATACTATCTGGCATTGCTGCTACCGTTCCAGCTGTTAAAAAAATCGCCGCCGATTCACCAACAATTCTTCCCATTGATAGAATGATTCCTGATAGAATTCCTGGCATCGCACTTGGTAAAATCACTTTATATAAAGTTTGCAGCTTAGTAGTTCCCAAAGCAAGGGATCCTTCACGATAGGCAGGAGGGACTGTTTTTAATGCTTCTTCTGTTGTTCGAATGATTACAGGCAATACGATAATGGTTAATGTTAATGAAGCAGCAATGATAGACATTCCTAATTTCAAGGTTGTCACGAAGAATACAGCTCCAAATAATCCATATATAATAGATGGAATTCCTGTTAAACTCTCCGTAGCAAATCTGATCATTCTTACCAATCGCCCTTGTTTTGCGTACTCTTGCAAGTACACTGCCGACAAAATCCCGATTGGCGTTGCTATTAACAAGGAAATCACGATGGTATAAATAGTAGTTACAATCATCGGCCAAATACCGCCATGGCCTACTGGTGAGTAATCTCCAAAAATAAAGTCGAAGTTAATTAATCTGAATCCCTTGTAAAATATATATCCAACAATAATAACGAGAACGGCAACTGTTAAGAAAGCAGAAAACCAAAGAAGTCCACGTAACAAATTATCTTTAAACCTTCTCAACTTATTTCCCACCCTTCGATCCAATTTTCGCTAATACAAAATTCAACAATAAGATAAAGGAGAATAGTACAATACCGGTTGCAAACAGCATTTCTTGATGCGTTCCGAATGCATATCCCATTTCTAAAGCAATATTTGTTGTTAATGGACGAACACTGTCTGTTAAGCTTGTAGGTAAAATCAGGCTGTTTCCAGCAACTAATATGACTGCCATTGTTTCTCCGATTGCTCGACCCAACCCTAGAACAATCGCTGCCATAATGCCTGATTTTGCTGCAGGTACAACTACTTTAAAGATGGTTCCGATTTGAGAAGCACCTAATGCCAATGATCCTTCACGATACGTTTTTGGAACTGCACGGATAGCTGTTTCAGCTACCGTAACAATGGTTGGTAGCATCATAATGGCCAGAACAATAATGACAGCTAATAAACTCTGACCTTTTGCTAAACCTAAATTATTTTGCAGAAAAGGGACAATTATCGCAAGTCCGAATACACCATATAAAACAGAAGGGATACCTGCCAACAATTGCACGGCTGGTGAAATGAGTTTAGCAATCGTTTTTGGTGCAATTTCCGCTAAGAAAATAGCTGTAAATAAACCGATTGGCACGCCAATGATTAACGCCCCAAACGTGGCAAAGATCGATGCCACAATCATTGGGAAAATACCAAATTTACCTTCACTTGGTACCCAATCCATTCCAAAAATGAAATCAATAAAGCTATAACCCTCGGCTATAAATGGATGTGCGCCTTTATAAAATACAAATCCAATGATTAACAATAAGCTAATGACTGAAAGAAGCGCACAAAATAGAAATAGTCTTGCTGAAAACTTTTCCAATATATATTTTCGTTTATTTGATTTCCCAATATCTACGATTTGTTTTTCACTCAATGGGCTTGGCATGTTGCATACCTCCAAGATCGCTTTTACATTTGTTGTTCATGATTAACGCTTCAGATATTACATCAATAATTAATTAACTGGTATAGCTCCTGCCTCTGATACAATAGCTTGTCCGTCTGGACTTAAAATATAATCAATGAATTGCTGTCCTGCTTGTGAAAGATTCTCTTCTTTGTGAACAAACAAGAATGGTCGTGATAGACTATATTTCTGCTGCAGAACATTTTCTGCTGTAGCTTCCACTCCGTTAATCTTTAAAGTTGAAATCGTATCATCAATATATTCAAAGGAGATAAAGCCTACTGCATGCTTATTGGTAGCAACAGTAGTTTTAATATTTCCGTTTCCGCTTGCAACAATAGAGTTTCTAATTAACTCACCTGATGTATAGCCCACAATTTCTTGGAATGCATCTCGTGAACCTGATCCATCCTCCCGGGATACAACGACAATTTCCATGTCATCTCCCCCGAGTTGTTTCCAGTTCGTAACCTCTCCAGTAAAAATTTGTTTCACTTGCTCCATCGTCAAGTCTTTCACATTATTAGTCGGATGAGTGACCACTACAATTCCATCATAAGCAACGATGGTCTCATTCAATCCAACCTTTTCTTCTTCTTTCAAGTCACGTGATGACATGCCGATCTCTGACACACCGCTTGTAGCATTTGTTATACCGGCAGAAGAACCAATTTGATTGACTTCTATGTTAACATTCTCATTTTTTTCTTTATATTTGTCTGCTATTTTTTCAGCTAAAGGTCCAACTGATGTGGATCCCGAAATCGATATCGTACCACCGCTGCCGTTTGAAGAATCTTTTCCATTCTCATTATTATTCCCACATGCAGTTAAAACGGCAGCTAATGATAGCACCAATAATCCTATCGTTGTTTTTCTAAAAAACCCCATATTTAAACCTCCAAGATAATCTATTGGCAACCTCTCTTTTTCTTATTCTGTCTAATATAAAGAATAAACATGCTTAGTAAAGACTCTATTAATGTTTCGTAAAGAATTTGTAAATTTGATGAATAGTGCGTAAAAAAATGGTATTAATGTAAATTACTTCCTATTTAAAGAAAGCAAAAAATGCCAGATTCTTGCTATGCTTAGAATCTGGCATTTTTTGCTTTCTTAATTTTGAAATCACGATTGTATGTGAGCTCTGCTTTTCTATGCATAAAAAAACGTATTTTCCCCCTACTTGCTGTTCTATGCTAAAACATCAGTTTGAAGACTTTTTATTTGTATCTCGGCTTTTCTTATCTCAAATAGGTGATTTTCGCTTTTTCAGATTAGATTCTGGACTATTCTCATCTCAAATAGGTGATTTTCGCTTTTTTAGATGAGAATCTGGATTTTTCTCATCTCAAATAGATGATTTCCGCTTTTTAAGATTAGAATCTGGGCTTTTCTCATCTCAAATGCATGATCTCTGCTTTTTTAGATGAGAATCTGGATTTTTCTCATCTCAAATAGATGATTTCCGCTTTTTTAGATCAGAATCTGGGCTTTTCTCATCTCAAATAGATGATTTCCGCTTTTTTAGATGAGAATCTGGATTTTTCTCATCTCAAATAGATGATTTCCGTTTTTTCAGATTAGAATCTGGGCTTTTCTCATCTCAAATGCATGATTTCTGCTTTTTTAGATTCTCATCTCAAATAGATGATTTCCGCTTTTTCAGATTAGAATCTGGGCTTTTCTCATCTCAAATAGATGATTTTCGCTTTTTTAGATGAGAATCTGGATTTTTCTCATCTAAAATAGGTGATTTTCGCTTTTTTTAGATGAGAATCTGGGCTTTTCTCATCTCAAATGCATGATTTCTGCTTTTTTAGATGAGAATCTGGATTTTTCTCATCTCAAATAGATGATTTCCGCTTTTTTAGATTAGAATCTGGGCTTTTCTCATCTCAAATAGATGATTTCCGCTTTTTTAGATTAGAATCTGGATTTTTCTCATCTCAAATAGATGATTTCCGCTTTTTCAGATTAGAATCTGGGCTTTTCTCATCTCAAATGCATGATCTCTGCTTTTTTAGATGAGAATCTGGATTTTTCTCATCTCAAATAGATGATTTCCGCTTTTTTAGATCAGAATCTGGGCTTTTCTCATCTCAAATAGATGATTTCCGCTTTTTTAGATCAGAATCTGGATTTTTCTCATCTCAAATAGATGATTTCCGCTTTTTCAGATTTGAATCTGGGCTTTTCTCATCTCAAATAGGTGATTTTCGCTTTTTTAGATTAGAATCTGGGCTTTTCTCATCTCAAATGCATGATCTCTGCTTTTTAAGATGAGAATCTGGATTTTTCTCATCTCAAATAGATGATTTCCGCTTTTTTAGATCAGAATCTGGGCTTTTCTCATCTCAAATGCATGATTTCTGCTTTTAAATGCAAGGATCATCAATTTCTTTGTTTTATCGGTTTTTAAAAATAGTGTACATCATTAATTAATTCAGATACTCTTCTCTTAACACAGCATAATAATATTCATCCCACCAGATATCCCCATGAGGTATGCACTTTTTAAAATAGCCTTCTCTCCTCATGCCTATTTTCTCCATAACTCGATAAGATGGTATATTTTCTGGCTGGCAGGTTGCAACAATTCTATGCAATTTTAATACATTAAATCCATATTCTAAAAATCCTCTAGCCGCCTCAGTAGCAAGACCTTTATTAATATAGTCGGGATTTAATACCCAGCCAATTTCATAAGTATGACTTCCGAAGTATTGAAAAAATTCAATATGGCCAATTAAGCGATTATTTTCTTTAAGGACGATAGCGAATTTCTCAGCTTTATCGCCTATATTTTCCATCACTATATTGATTGTTTCATCTTCATTTAATACGCCAGTGGACATATACTTCATTACCTCTGGATTAGAGGTATACTCATAAATGCTTATCCAATCCTTCTTCTCAATATTCCTAATTAATAGTCTTTCTGTTGTAAAAATTGTGCTCAATTATTAACACCCCTCTATTTTATTATTTTTTTTAAAATGAAATTCGTTGGATAATTAATGCGATTATTATTCTAAAATATACGGTAAGATTACTAGCATCAGTGAGAGCAAAGGTGGCTTTTTCGGAAGTTTATTTCTGCCCTTGCTTATATAATGAAGTTTATTTCTATAATAGACAAAGAATAGTAACAGAATTGCTATTGAACCAAGCCAAGAAAAAGTAACAGTTGCTTCATTAATGGTATAAAAATTTTCTAAGAGGCCCAACCTATTCCACCAATAAAGGCAAAAACAATCAGGAATCGGATCATTTCCAAGACTACTCTCATCACTTCTTACATACACTCCCTAACATTCCTAAAAATTCAAAACTCTATTTCTCTTAAGTTTTTTCATTTGGGATTACTAATCCTTCTAATTATGCCAGTGTTATTCCTGTTAAACTATATGATGATGGCTTTTCATATTTTAATTAATCGAGCGGAGTTTTTTAGCTGAGAGCAAGAAAATGATAAAGAAGCAAATGACGATTGAACCGCTAACTAACAGTATTTGAGATATGGTAATATGAAAAGTTATGGCTATCGAAGTAATCCCATAAGATAACGGAATTAAACCACTGGAAGCTGTCGACATTAACCCAAAAACTCTACCCATCTTTTGCGGATTAGTTTTTTCTTGTATCATCGTTTTTATTGGGATGTCCCCAGCAGTAATTCAAAAACCAATTAATGCGAAAGCTATGACGCCTTGCCATAAAGTTGTAACCATACTCAGCAGAACCATCGTAACACCTAAAAAACATAGTTGTCCCAATACAATGAAGCCCCTTTTCCGCTTTGGATTAAAAAAACCAATTAAAATGGCGCCTCCGATCATTCCAACAGTTATGGCAATTTCTAATACACTAACGTGAAAGCCAGTACCTTGCAGCACATCGTTAGCAATGAGCGGAATTGCCATACTCCCTGGACCCGCAATAAAAAAATTCAATGTCATACTTACACATCAAAGTAAAAATGAGTGTTGTCTTTTTAACATATTGAACTCCTTCCAAGAAATCTTGATAAGGTGACTGGCTTTTCATTGCAACAGCGTTTTTCTCATATTTAATTGCATTTATCACGATACTTGTAATGATTAAGCAAAGAGCAACAATGGGGAAAATGAATTGATAGGAGACCGTTTCAATTAATAGTGCACCGATGATTGGACCTGCAATGAACACTGTTTGATTTGTCGTTTGAAGAATTGAATTTCCCCTTAATAACTGCTCCTTAGATAGGATATTAGGCAGCATCGATTGGTTTCATCTATTATCCCAAAGATTGTGGCAAACACCAACACTGTAGAAATGTTCAGTTGCCCAATATAGAAAACGATTCCCATCCCGATCGAGCAGTACTCCTCTGGTTAAAAGAGAATAAAACATGATTTTCACTCTATTAAGCTTATCGGCATACTCCCAACCAAGATCGCTGATTGAGTTCATTGATGACATTCCATGTCTCAGTCATAAGATAGATAGAAAAAGATAATCCTGAAACAATGCCAGCAATCCATAGTAATAAAAAGTCTTTATTTGCAAATCATGATGGAGCAGCGGAAGGATCTTCAGCTACTATCTTAGCGTCCTGGGACATATTAATCCTCCTTATTCGGTTCGCTTTTCTTATTTTCCTCAAAATAAGGGTCATCGATTTGAAAGCCTAGAGTTGTAAGGTAATAGAAGTTTCCGACTTTATCTTCCATACCTTTGAATTCATCTATTAACTCCCTGTATTTTCTAAGTCATTCAATAAATTGTTCTTCAGTAGCCCTCGTTTCTAGCTGCATCGATATTAATGGCAGTCCTTCCTGCTTAGATCCTGCAAAATCAAATGCTTCTTCTGGTGCAGTCAATGCCCTAATTCGTGCACGTGATTAATTCTTTGTAGTAGTTACCTACATCATCAATATAAGGCAATATTTTCTCACTTGGTATGTAGCCTTTAGCTGTTGCTTTATAATACTTTTGAAGAACACCTCCTTTTTCTTCCGTTCTTATGATTTCCACAAACTGATGCTTTTCTAATTCGAAAGCATAATGCACTTTTGATCTTGGCACTTCTAATATTTCTGAAAGATTTTGTCCCGTATAAGATTGTTCAAGTAATAGAGATATTATTTTGGTTCTAAATGGATCACTCACTGCTTTTAATTGTTGGAGGTCTTCAATAATCATATATGACTTTTGTGATGACATATTTCCCTCTCCTTTACAATAAATTCACATTAGGAAAAAGTTGTCAATTCAATTATCTGATTATTTTTATAAATCAGGATGTATATTGTATAATCTACTATGCTTTCATACGAAATAATTTATATCTAGCTTCACCTTTTTCAGCTTTAAAATCTAATTATTACTCTCATGAAATTACGAAGAATTTCAACAAAATTAATAGAAGTCACAAATTCGGTAACATATTCTCCCTATCCCTATTTCTTAAATTTACGTTAACTTACCAATTTAGCTACAAAAAAACCCTCCAAGTAAACTTTTGAGTACAAGTTTCCCTGTCCTCAGTTTACCTAAAGGGGATTGTGTCATTTATATTAGCTTGTTTTTCTTACACTTGTTTACTATCTCCAACTGGTACATCCACTTTTGCAGTTGACTGATCCTTTACCGGTCTCTTAGCCCAATAGGTAGCTAAGATTGGACCAGAGATATTATGCCAAACAGCTCCTAGTGCACTCGGGATTGCAGCTACTGGACCAAAGTGGGCAGTTGCTAACGCAACACCTAAACCTGAGTTTTGCATACCAACTTCAATTGATATCGCTCTTCTTGTTCCTTCATCTAGCTTAAGTGCAACCGCAGCAATATACCCTAAGAACAGTCCTGCCGCATTATGAAGAATAACTGCTAGAAATACGATTAGTCCTGCAGTGGCGATTTTACCAGCATTTCCTGCAACAACTGCAGTTACAATAATAATAATCGCGGCTACTGATATAAGCGGGATTACATTTAAGCTTTTTTCTACGGTAGTTGGAAGTAATTTTTTCACGATTAAACCTAGAACAATTGGAACGATAATTACCTGAAAAATCGATAGGAACATTGATATTGGATCAACTGGCATCCATTGACCTGCCAACCCTAATAAAATAAGTGGTGTGGCTATCGGTGCAACTAATGTTGATACTGAAGTCATTGCAATAGAGAGTGCTACATTCCCTTTCGCTAAATAAACCATGACATTCGAGGCAGTCCCGCCCGGTACTGATCCGAGAAGTACCAGACCTGCAGCAAGCGCTGCTGGTAATTGCAATAAATAAGCAATGGCAAATGCAGTTAAAGGCATGATGGTATATTGAGCTATTAGTCCAATAATTACTGGCATTGGGTTTGTTAAAATGATTTTAAAGTCGACTGCCTTAAGGGTTAATCCCATTCCAAACATGACAACGCCGAGTAAGATTGTTATATAGCCGCCAAACATTAAGAATGCTTCAGGAACTAAGAAAGCAATAACGGCTGCTAATATTACCCAAACAGCGAAATATTTGCCCGCAATATTGCTAATGGCTTCAAGTATTTTCATTGAGATTCACCCTGTCCTTTGGTTTTAATAATTTTGTTGGGATTTAAGATATTGTTTGGGTCAAGGACTGATTTTATTTTTTCCATCACCCTTAAGGCTTTGCCATGCTCTTTTTCTTGGTACTTTTGTTTCCCAATGCCAACACCATGCTCGCCAGTACAAGTGCCCCCTCTTTCCAAAGCATACATAACGATCATTTCATTGAACTTCTCTGCAGACTTAATTTCTTCAGGGTTATCTAAATCCAGCATAATGAGAGCGTGGAAATTCCCATCGCCGACATGGCCGGTAATGCCTCCAGTAAGGTTAAGTGCTTGCAATCCTTCTCTTGAATGACTGATTGCCCCAGCGAGTTCAGAAATAGGAACACAAACATCCGTTACCATTAGTTTTCTACCAGGATAGCCATGAACATATGCATAGGCTAAGTTGTGACGAGCATCCCATAATTGGTTGCGTGCAGCAGTATCCGTTTCAAACTCGATGCCATCACAGTTGTGATCCGCCACAATTACTTTCATAAATTCTACATCCTGAGTTAAACCAGCCTCATTCCCATGAAACTCTAAGAAAAGTGTAGGCTGTTCCTTATACGATGTTTCGCTGAATAAATTTACCTGATGGATAGACTCCTCGTCTACAAGCTCTACACGCGCAATCGGAATGCCTGCCTGCAAGATACTAACAACCGCGCCTACCGCGTCATCCACTGTTTTGAAGGTCGCTCGACCAGCCATTGTAAATTCAGGAATACCATAAACCCTCAAGGTTAACTCGGTAAAGCAGCCTAATGTACCTTCTGAGCCGATAAATAGCCCGTTCAGATGGTAGCCGGAGGATGATTTAGCAGCTAGGCTTCCTGTATGTATGATTTCTCCATCAGCAAGCACTACCTCTAAATCACGGACTTGATCGCGCATCACGCCGTATTTCACAGATGTTGTCCCACTTGCATTTGTTGCCGCCATTCCTCCAAGGGTTGCATCTGCCCCAGGATCAACTGGGAAAAACAAGCCATATTTCTTCAGTTCTTTATTTAATTGCGACCGTGTCACACCAGGTTGAACCTTCACAAGAAAATTATCTTCTCTTACTTCCAAAACTTTATTCATTAACGAAAAATCTATCGTAATCCCATGCTCATATGGAATTGTATGTCCTTCCAAACTTGAACCAACTCCAAATGGAACAACTGGCACTTGATATTTTTGTGCAAGTCTCATAACGTCGCTTACTTCATCTGCTGAAGTTGGAAAGACCACTAAATCAGGTAAACTTGCAGTATGGTAAGATTCATCCTTACTATGCTGCTCTAAAATGGTCTGATTCGTCGTTACTTGTTCCCTCGGCAAAAAACTAAGTAAAGCGCTTACTAATTCTTCTTTTGCTGCTTCATTCTCATGAGCTGTCTTCATAATATTCTCTCCCTTAACTGAAATGCGGAAGGGCCTTGCTCAGCCCCGACAAGCATAAGGCGCGTAAGAAATGATGGTTGATCTTTATCTTCAATTCTTACGTGACTTATGATCTCGAGGGGCTAGGCCCTGCAGCTGGACAATCTGAAATGCGGAGGTGGCTTGCTCAGCCCCGACAAGCTTAAGACGCGTAGGAAGGGAAGGTTGTTCTTTACCTTTCATTCCATGACCTCGTGGGGCTAGCCACCGCAGCTGAAATCATCAGAGCCTGGACCAATTATTTAAATTTTTTAAAAATTGGTCTAACATGTACTAATTGTACTAAATAATCAGAAAAAATCAATATTTAAAATTTTTAAAATTGAATAGTTTTAACAGTTTCTGTATGATGAATCAGAAGGAGTGACCTTAAATAATGGAACCGCCTAAGAAGAAGATTTACAAAGTTATTGCTGAACAAATTAATCAATATATACTCTCAGAAAACCTTTGTATTGGGGATCGCTTACCTCCTGAAAGAGAATTGGCCATCCAATTTAATTCAAGCAGGACCTCTGTTAGAGAAGCTCTTAGAAAGCTAGAGATAAAAGGAATTCTTGAGATAAAACAAGGAAGCGGCACTTATATTAAATCATTGGACCAATTACACCCAACAGAAAAAATGACTTCAGCTGTCTCTCAGGCAGATAAAACAAATATTTATGAAATGCTTGATTTAAGACGGGTTCTAGAAGTTGAGTGTGCAGGGCTCGCCTCTGCAAGAGCTACCTCCCAAGATCTCGCCAGAATCCGTGATGCATTGTTGATGATGGAGCAATCAGAAAATGATGAAAATGGACTTCATGGTGATTTAATTTTTCATTTAAGCATTGTTCAAGCCTCTCATCATTCTATTTTTATTCAGCTCATCGAAAGCCTGACAAATCATATGAGAGAAACAATTAAAGCTACCCGCAACAACCGATTTGCCGATTCTACCAGGCTGCAAGAAACATTTTATGAACATAGAGAGATTTATTTGGCCATTGCTTCTGGAGAAAGTAAGGCTGCTAAAATACTCATGGAAAAGCACATCACCCAAGTCAGAAAAGAATTAACTGAATCTCTATTGAATCAAAACGAGAGTAAATATTATTCTTTTTAATTCATGTGCAGTAGAATATAGTACAAGCAACAAATCATATTGAAGGAGGTATCTTGCTTTGGCCACAGTATTTGATTTTGAAGTCAAAAAAACGAATGGTGAGATAAAAGCTTTAAAGGATTATGAGGGAAAGCCTCTTCTCATTGTCAATGCAGCCAGCAAATGTGGATTGACCCCTCAATTCAAGGGATTACAGGAGCTTTATGATAAGTATGAGGATCAAGGCTTAGAAATCCTCGGTTTTCCTTGCAGCCAATTCAATAATCAAGAATTTGAAAATATCGATGAAACTACTGAATTTTGCCAAGTCAACTATGGCGTGTCATTTCCGATGTTTGCAAAAATCGATGTGAATGGCGATAACGCTGATCCCCTATTTGCATTTCTAAAGGATGAAAAGAAGGGCGTATTATCAAAAAACATTAAATGGAATTTCACTAAATTCCTCATCGATCAGCATGGTAATGTTGTGGATCGATATGCGCCAACAACTGAACCTAGCAAAATAGAAGAAGATATAGCAAAACTTCTGTAACAGTAAAAGGGACCTACTATTTAGGTCCCTTTTTAGTTGCGGTCATTTTTGGGGTCGATGGTTAAAATTGATTCAGCGACTTTTTCGATATTATCAGCGATAATCCGATTTTATCAGCAACTTTTTCGTTTTATCAGCGATAATTCCTTTTTATCAGCGATTTTTCTTTTACAGCTAAAAACTTGCTATCTTCTATATGTTGTCCGATATCCTTTTTTCGTTAAAATCCCTTACTATTTTTCCAACTGGAACTATATCAGCGATTTTTTGAATTTATCGGCGATAATCCCTTTTTATCGGCGACTTTTTCGATTTTATCAGCGATAATGCGATTTTATCGGCGATTTTTCTTTTACAGCTAAAAACTCGCTATCTTCTATATGTTGTCCGCTACTTTTTTCGTTAAAATCGCTTACTATTTTTCCAACTGAAGCTATATCAGCGATTTTTTGAATTTATCGGCGATAATCCCTTTTTATCAGCGACTTTTTCGATATTATCAGCGATAATCCGATATTATCGGCGATTTTTCTTTTACAGCTAAAAACTCGCTATCTTCTATATGTTGTCCGATCCTTTTTTCGTTAAAATTGCTTATTATTTTTCCAACTGGAACTATATCAGCGATTTTTTCAATTTATCAGCGATAATCCCTTTTTATCAGCGATTTTTTCGATTTTATCAGCGATAATCCGATTTTATCGGCGATTTTTCTTTTACAGCTAAAAACTCGCTATCTTCTATAAATTGTCCGCTACTTTTTTCGTTAAAATTGCTTACTATTTTTCCAACTGAAGCTATATCAGCTATTTTTTAAATTTATCGGCGATAATCCCTTTTTATCAGCGATTTTTTCGATTTTATCAGCGATAATCCGATTTTATCGGCGATTTTTCTTTTACAGCTAAAAACTCGCTATCTTCTATAAATTGTCCGCTACTTTTTTCGTTAAAATCGCTTACTATTTTTCCAACTGAAGCTATATCAGCGATTTTTTAAATTTATCAGCGATAATCCGATTTTATCAGCGATACTTCTTTTTTAAAGCCAAAATGAGTTTCACGGCAATGAAAAACGTCCGCAAACAAAAAAGGAACCTATAATTATAGGTTCCCTCCTGTTTATTGCTCTTTATTTTTTTTAGACAATCTGCCTAAAAGGAACGCACCGGCAGCAACGCCAAGTACTGTGTTTGTCTTTTTATTAAATACTTGTTTAGCAACTAAGTTTAAGTTTTGCGGTCTTTCTGCAAGACGGCGCATGTAGTAACCATACCAGTCGTCGCCAAATGGAATATACGTACAGAAGTTATATCCTTCTTTAGCTAACTCCAGCTGCATTTCTTTGCGGAAACCATAAAGCATTTGGAACTCAAACTTATCATTTGAAATTTCATGTTTTTTCACAAAACGTTTCACATGATTAATTACGTTATGGTCATGTGTAGCAATGGATGTGAACTTACCATTCAACAAATGATGTTCAATCAGTTTGATATAGTTCTTATCGATTTCCTCTTTGGATGTATAGGCAACATCTGCTGGTTCTTTATAAGCACCTTTTACAATGCGAAGACGATAGTTTTTGTACTGCTCGATGTCTTCAGCCGCTCTGTAGAAATAGGCTTGAATAACTGTACCAATGTTGTCATACTCTTTAGATAGCTCGTCCAATAAGTCGAAAGAAGGCTGAAGGCGATCATGATCTTCCATATCGAAATTAATGAAGATACCATAACCATATGCTTTAGCTACAATTTCTTTTAAATTATCCAAGCAAAAGGAGTAATCGATGTCGAGCCCAAGCTGTGAAGGTTTTAAAGAAATATGGGCATCTACTTTACTCTCATGAATAGCTTCAACTACTTCAAGAATTTGTTCTTTTGCTGCTGTCGCATCTTCTTTCTTCATTACGAATTCTCCAAGATTGTCGACAGTGCAAGAGATACCATGAGCATTAAGCTCTTTAATGCTATTAATCGCTTCAGCAATATTCGTCCCTGCAACAACACTTTGAGCACCTAATTTTAGGCCGTATTTTTTTGCAGCTGTATTGAGAAACTGATTTTTGGATAGACCAATAAATAGATCTTTCAGCATAGCGATTACTCCTTATCATATAAAATTTCTACCGTATTAGTATATCATAATAAAATAATAAAACTTATTGTGCGAATTTTTATTTATTTCAAAAAGTCATACTCCTTAAAAGAAGTATGACACCAGAGAAATTATAAATCCTCTATGACTATATAAGTGGCATTGATTGGTCCGTGAACACCGACGACTAAGTTCATTTCTATATCGGCAGAATTACTCGGTCCAGTTATAAAATTAATGCATGAAGCAAGCTTGCCTTCTTCGATTGTCTTTTTTCTTATCAACCTTGCAGCTTGGGTCATCCGCGGGACAATCGAACTTTTAGCTATAAGAATGATCGATTTCATTGGCAAGAAGCTGACTGTTCTTCCTTTGTCTTTACTGCTAAATAGGACTGCAGTTCCTGATTCTGCCAAAGTAATATCACTAATGGTTAAGCCAATATTTGCTTGTTCAGCATATGGAATGTTTTCATGCTCCCTAGAGGCATCCCATTCATGGAACTCCATTCCTTGGCCAGACCATTCTTTAAATAAATTTGCTACTCCATATTCAGTAAAGCGCACATCTCGCCAAGCAACAATTGGCCCCCCGCCATATTCTGATACGCGAGTTTGCAATGTTTCCAATAAACCCTGCTTTGTAGTAACAATTAAGTCAGTATGGATTAGAATACATTGTTTTTTTAATACATCCAACAGCTCATCCTTGCTGGCGTCCTTCAACACTTTATCCTGAGGATGATAGCTCCAGTTTGGTTTGTCAACCTCTGTTAATGGTTGATCTCGGCCAAGCCGACCAGCAATCTTATTAAGAAAAGCCTCTCTATTGTGTATCGTTCCTGTCATGATTTTCTTCCCCTTTCGGACGGTTTTTAAACCAATCACGGAATCTTTCCTTCTGCGGTGCTGGGAATTCCCGGATCTCGGTCCATGCTTTTAGGGGACCTACACCTTTTGAGATACGATTACCATCTGTAAATGGACTGATCGCTGCTGAAGCAACTTTCGATCCCACTTTATAGAGAGAAGGGGATGCTGCGCCTAAGCCAAATGCCTTCATGGCTAACTTTTCTGAGATAGGCGCTTTCCCTTCTTTTTCAACAATGACTTGCCTATGTTTATGAAGCAATTCATGTAAAGGAATTTTCACCGGGCAAACTTCGGTACAAGCACCGCATAAGGTCGAGGCGTATGGAAGCTCTTTATAATCATCATAGCCCCCTAAAAGTGGTGAAAGAACTGCTCCAACGGGTCCAGAGTAAATCGATCCATATGAATGCCCTCCGACATGGCGATAGACTGGACAAACATTCACACATGCTGCACAACGAATACACTGCAGAATTGACTGGAACTCACTTCCAAGAATCTTTGAGCGGCCATTGTCAACAACTACAAGGTGAAATTCTTCTGGCCCATCAACCGCCTCTTCCTCTTTTGGTCCGCTTAAAACTGTCACATAACTGGGAAGTTTTTGTCCAACTGCACTTCTCGATAGCATGCTGACCAGTACTTCCATTTCTTCAAATGATGGTACGAGCCGCTCCATGCCCATAACTGTAATTTGCGTTTTTGGCAGGGCTGTTGAAAGATCTGCATTTCCTTCATTTGTCACAAGACAGATTGAGCCAGTTTCTGCCACAGCAAAGTTACAGCCAGTGATTCCTACATCTGCCGTTAAATAGTCATTTCTCAGCATTTTTCTCGCATGCTTCGTTAGCTCTTCAGGGTCCTCTGTCCCTTGATATCCTAATTTCCTTGTAAAGACGTCCTTCACTTGTTCTTTATTTTTATGAAGAGCTGGTGCAACGATATGAGATGGCAAATCATGATCATCTACCTGCAGGATGTATTCTCCCAGATCGGTTTCGATCACCTCGCAGCCAATGCCTTCAAGGTTTTTATTCAAGTCAATTTCTTCTGTTACCATTGACTTAGATTTCACAACCTTTTTTGCATTTTTCTTCTTCATGACATCAATGATATATTGATTAGCTTCTTCAGCCGTTTCGGCAAAAAATACATGTCCACCTCTTTTAGACACATTTTCACTTAATTGATGGAGGTAATAATCTAGATTAGCTAGAACATGCTGGCGTATCTCCTCACCTAACGATCTCCACTCCTCCCAATTACCGAGCTCTTCTGCAGCATCCTGTCTGCGAATTTCTAAGCGGTCTTGTGCACCTGAAACCGCACTCCGCATAAAAGTATTATTTAATCCCGAGTCTACTCTTTCATTAAATTTATCCGTACCTATCTTCATCGGCATGCTTTGCTCACCTCTTATTAGTTTTTAGCGACTGTTCAATACCTCCGCAATATGCATCACTTTTACAGGTGCGCCGACTCGCTCAATTCTTCCGCCAATATTCATTAAGCATCCAGCATCTGCTCCTATTAAAATCTCCGACTCTGTTTCATTTACATGATGAACTTTTTCATCTACCATTTGCTCTGAGATTTTCCCCATTTTGACAGAGAAGGTACCGCCAAATCCGCAGCATTGACTTTTATTTGGTAATTCACTAAACTCCAAACCTTTCACATGACTCAACAATTTCATTGGCGCTTCCTTTACGCCTAATAATCTCGTCATATGACAGGAAGTGTGGAAAGTTGCTTTTGCCTCAAGACGAGCGCCAACATCCTCAACCCCTAAGACATTGACTATAAATTCAGTCAGCTCATACGTCCTTTCTGCAAGCGCTTTTGCTTTCGGTTCCCACACAGCGTCCCCTTGAAAAACATGCTCATATTCATGAAACATATAAGCGCAAGATCCAGAAGGGCAAATGACATATTCTGAGTCGCTAAATGTTGTAATCATTCGCTTCATCGCTTCCTTGGATTCCTTCACATAACCGCTATTATAAGATGGCTGCCCACAACAAACCTGAGATTCCGGGAAATCCACCTCACAGCCAAGTTTCTCTAACAATTCGACAGTCGCCTTTCCAGCGTTACTATTAAACATGTCTACTAAACAAGTAGCAAAGAGCGTAACTTTCACTGATGCGCCCCCCTTTGTTTTAATTTTTTTTATTATCAGATATATGTAATATACTATCACTCCTATTTATTTTTTGAAATGCTTAGATTCCCAAGTCATTTTAAAACCATAAAAAAAAGACAATTCCATAAGGAAATTGCCCCGTTCATCTATACTCCCCTCCTGGAAACTTTACAATTTCCCATTTTTTCTTTCTAAGCGCTGACATCACTTCTTCCCCTACGTTTAAGTTGCTTTCTACCAATTCTTTAGGAGTGAGAGCTAGCCATTGAGTAAGCGAAACATCTTCATAAATTGGGGCTTTAAAGATTTCTAAGAACCATAACGTTGTATCTCCAGTATTTTGAATATAATGGCCGTTGCAGAATGGTATATATCCTACATCTCCCGCTTTTACATTAAAGGTGCGCGCAGTTCCATCCGCTGCAAAAGCAGTCATTCTTCCTTGGCCAGTTAAAAAATATTGCCACTCATCATTATTCGGGTGCCAATGCATTTCCCTCATTGCACCAGGAAGTACTTCAACTAAGGCTGCAGATATCAATTTGGAGACGGGAAAGTTTCTAGAATCAGCAATACGCACGGAGCCACCAGGCGATTTAAGTGATTCTTGCCCTAGCAATGAATGAGCAAACCTTCTTGTGCCAAATGGACTGGATGGCTCATCTTCCTTAATAGATTTTGGAACTTGTGATTGATAAATATATTTCTGTTCCCTTGGAATTTTGGCAAAGGCTTCTTCACCTACACCAAAATTCGCAGCCAATACTTCCTGCGGTGTATGTGCAAACCAATCAGAAAGAGAAAATGTATCAAGGTCAGAAAAGCCTCCATTATCGAATACGAGAAGAAACTCACAGCCTTCGTCTAACCCTTGGATCGAATGGGGGATGCCCGGCGGAAAATACCATAAATCTCCTTGCTCCACATCTGCAACGAAATTTTTCCCATTTTCATCAACGGCTGTAATCCTCGCTTTTCCCAAAAGCATGTATGCCCATTCTACTTCTTTATGCCAATGGAGCTCCCTCACTCCCCCTGGAGTCAGCCTCATATTGACTCCTGCTAGTGTGACTGCAACAGGCAGCTCCCTAACAGTGATTTGCCTTGACCATCCGCCATTCTTTAGCACCATACTTGTATCAGAAAATGAAAAGGTTAAATTCGGAATCGTACCGGCATCCGTGGTTGGCGGAACAAGCATATCTGGATTTTCAATATCTCGCAGAACATCCCTTGGTCCCGAATCAGTAGCTCCAGCTTGATCTTGTTCTCTGATAGGCTCGGGAATCTTATCTCGGGGAATACTTTTTATCAGTTGAGAAGCATTTAGCTTGTTTTTATCCATTGCATCCACTCCTTCTTATTAGGCCGCCAACTCAATATATGTTGTCTTTTATATGAAATGAACTTTAAGCACGTTAGCTTTTAAAAAAAAACATAAAAAACCCGTTCTATTAATAGAATCGGGGCATTATTGTATGATTTTTGTTACTTAATATATGAGGAACCAACTAAGGACTCTGGCTTCTGACCAATCGCTAACAGAAAAATTTTGGAGTAGTTAAGATTGCTGAATTTGACCATCACTTGTTTTAAAACTCTGAAATCGTGATTGGCTTTCAGTTTTTGCATTTCACTTTTATAAATCCGCTGAACAGAATCGTACGCAAATTTCGGTGCTGCTTCGCCAGGGTATTCATCCATTATTAAGTGGCCCATATACTGATACTTATATTGCAGCGCACGTGTAAGATAAATCACTTCTAATAGTTTCTCAAAAAGGACTGGATAGTCTTTTTTCATTTTTTCTATCTCGATTTGTGCGTCTTGCAGTTCATCTATACTTGATAAAGCAATCATCCTTATCCTCCTTAGTGATCCCAAGGTTTATCCAATGAAATATACTCAGCCAGCTTTTTGCTTTGTTTCCTTCTCATCTTCCGGATCTCCGCTCTTTCTTTGCCAGTCTGATAAAGGAATTTTTCTTCTTCTGTTTCTGCAATAACAGCTGGTACTGGGACTGGTTTTTTATTTTCGTCAAGAGCAACGAAGGTTAAAAAGGCTGTGGCGGCAACTCTGCGTTCACCAGTGATAATATCTTCTGCGATCACTTTGCAAAAGATCTCCATTGAAGTGGTCCCCGTATAATTTACAAACGATTCCACACAGACAGAATCTGTCTGGTGAATAGGGTGCAAGAAATCAATTGAATCCGTAGAGGCTGTCACACATTCTTTAACTCTGGAGTGCCTGCGTGCAGATAACGCTGCTGCATCGTCCAGTTTCTTCATTAATACGCCACCAAAAAGTGTATTATAGTTATTTAAATCGGCAATCAATACTTGTGAAGTATTGACAACGCGGCTTTCTCTCGCTTTTTTTGTTTCCATTACTACATCCTTTCATGCACCAATAAGCGGGGAGGTTTCCCCACCTAAGGCTAGCTGAATCCTCACTCTATGTTTGGACTGATTTGCCTCCTATAGAGTTGTATAAAAGGAGGAATTCTTCTATAGAAAAATTGTACGATGCAGTACTCATTAAGTAAAATGGTTATATTTCATCTATAGGATAGCTTTTATCTATGTAACGGTTTTCATGTATTCCTCTTATACATATAAAGTACACAAAAAATACGGTTAGACTAATTAAACCGCCAGATTCTGTCATTTTTTCAGTTTTTCTTTAGTAAACTTAATCCATTCTTTTGCTGCTAGAGACAGATATTGATCCTTGCCCCATATCATCCCAAGCTCCCATCTGATTGTAGGATTAATCACTTTAACAGACTTTATATTTCCGTGCAGATTTTTGCAAATGCTCTCTGGCATGAATGCGATCCCCAGCTTCCAAGAGACCATATCTTCTATAAATGACCTTTGCGAGCTTTCTGATATCACTTTTGGATGAAAGCCGACATTTTTACACGCATGTATAATTCGGTCATTCAATACAAAGTCACTATTGAATAAAATGAATGACTCCTCTGCCAATTCCGCCAGATCAACCTCTTCACGTTTAGCCAATGGGTGGGATACAGATAGAATAAGCCTTATGTCTTCTTCTATAAAAGAATAATGATCGAACAGTTCGTTTTTCGTTGGAAGAACGATGACTCCTACATCCAATTGATTATTTGCCACGAGGTCTTCAATCTTTTTCGAGCCATCCTCGACTAATTGAAAGGTGATCCCAGGATATTTCTTATGGAATCGGCTAATAATCTCAAGAAAAAAGTGAGCATCAAATATTGGCGGCAGCCCTATGCGGATATGGCCTTTCTTTAATCCCAACAGACTATCCATTTCCTCTTCCAAATTATGAAAGGCTTTATCAATTAATTTTGCCTGCTCCAAAATGATTTTTCCTGCATCAGTAAGAACGAGCTGCTTTCTTGACCTATCAAACAATGCAGCACCTAATTCATCCTCAAGATTTTTAATCATTTTACTGATTGTTGGCTGCGTAATAAACAAATTATCAGCTGCACGAGAAAAACTATTCACTTTTGCCACTTCAATAAAATACAATAAATGCTTAATATCCAATCAATTCACCTGACTCTTGTGGAATTATGAAACGAAAAGTTTAGTTTAACATAGGCATGTTTATGTTGTTGATAGATATCAATTATTTAAGTATTAACAGAATTCAAGCTTTCATGATTCCTATGTACTCATATGAAAATTAAATCAACCTTTTATTAAGTAATCTAAATGCTGCAAATGCAATTCCTAATGCAGCTAAACCAATTGTCAGCGGGGGTAGATAATGAGTGCTACCAATAACTACTTGCTCTTGAATGTTTGCTGCGTCCAACGATGAACCAAGATCGGGTGTATAAAAGCTTGTGAGTAGAAGTCCCGTTAAAATTTCGATGCCTATAAAAACACAGCTGAATGAAGCAGCAAATACGATGAATTTTTTCATATATATATTTCCTCCTTACTCCTATGATGCTTCCCGTTCTACAAGATCATTGTTAATCTTCCTTAATTCCTAAAATTAAGGTAGAAAATAGAATGTTACTGCTAATAATAAGCCCGCTCCCAAATTGAAAAGCTGCCAATATAGGCATCGGCAATCATCATATATTGTTTCCCATCGCTTCCATCTAATTGTCTGCTTAGCCAGTACTGCCCAAGTGATGTACCAAAGATACACTTGAAAACATAAGAATAATTCCGGATAGTACCATCAAACTTGAGATGAGGCTTATACCCTTTATGTGGTTTATAGCAATTGGATCTCCCCCTAAGGTTATTGTATAGAATATTTGAATGTCCTATACGAAAAAACGATAAGGATTCACTTTTATCGTCAAAAAAACATAGAATCCAATGATCCTATGTTCCAATTAGCTTCATTCTATTTATAGTTTTCAATACTTCAGCTTCCGGCAACACTCTCTGCACTCAACGGTTTTCTGCGGATTTTCACTTGATAAAAAGTGGTTTTATTTTTGATGATAAAGTCAGGAACTCCGCCTCTATGAGCATGTGCATCTTTAAATTCATTGCTCTTCATCCAGCCTTTGAACCCAGTAGGGTCTTCCCATCTTGTCACAATTGTCACTTCTTCATAATCCTTCGTGTTTTCCGTAAGCATAACTTCTAAGCCTACAAAGCCTTCCATCGTTTCCACTTTGCCAATCCGATTAAACCTTTCGATAAACATATCTGCATTTCCCGGTTTTAAATGAACGGTATTAGTAACAATATACATTAAATTTCCCCCTAAATTTGATTTGGTATTATTAATGGATAATCTCCATCAAATATTATTTTTGCCTCTACCTTATATACATCCCGCAAAAGGCTTGCAGTTAATAAATCTTGAGGGGAACCTGATAAATAAACATCCCCATTTTTCATAACAATCATATTGTGGCAATAGGCTGCAGCATATTGGAGTTCGTGAAGCACCATAATAATAGTGATTCCATAATCATGATTGATTTTTTTTAACAGCCCCATTAGCTCCATTTGATGGCCTATATCTAAATAGGTCGTTGGTTCATCAAGTAAAAGGACATCTGTTTTTTGCGCCAGCGCCATGGCAATTCGGACTCGTTGCTGCTCACCTCCCGATAGAGAGTAAACGAGCCGTGCCGATAAATGAGTTAACCCGGTGACATCAATTGCCCAATCGATGATTTCATCCTCATGATTGCTTTTACCGCTCATTGTCTTCTTGTATGGTATCCGCCCATAAGCGACCAATTCCTTCACTGTGAAATTTGGCATCGCCTCCTTTAATTGCAGCAGCATCGCCAGCTGCTTTGCTAATTCTTTTCTTTTATATGAAGCTATGTCTTTATCATTGAGTATGATTTCACCAGACTCCTTATGAAGCAAGCGTGAAACCAGCTTTAGCAACGTGGATTTTCCAGATCCATTCGGGCCGACAATTCCCGTAATCTGCCCTTCTGGGAAGGCAATGGATAAATCCTTAATAGTAAAATTGCCTTGAGTATATGACAGGTTTCTCGTTTCAATCTTGCTCATTAAGCCAACCTCCTCTTTCTCAAAAGATATAAGAAGAAAGGGGCGCCTATGCACGCTAGTAAAATTCCAACTGGCAATTCAATTGGATCAAATAAAGTTCTGGCGGCTGTATCAGCAAATACCACTAAAGCACCTCCGCCGAGCATGGATAACGGCAGAAGATAGCGATAGTCCTCTCCAATTAATAAACGAATCATATGAGGCACAACTAATCCGACAAAACCGATTAATCCGCCGACGCTCACTGCTGTTCCCGCTAGAAATGAGGCCAGCAATATGAGCAGAAGCCTGCTGAGTTCGACATTTTGACCAAGAAGCCTTGCTGAATCTTCACCGAGAAGTATGATGTTGGCCGGTCGAATGGCGAAAAAGCATAGAACCAAACCGATGAGTGCGTAAGGAAGCATAAACTCGAGGTGATACCAGCTTCTCCCATTTAATCCACCCGATAACCAGGATAAAACGGATTGAACTCTATCGCTGTAAAGCACCATTACGCCATTCATTAAAGCACCTAGCAGAGCATTCATGGCTACGCCAGCCAAAATAATCTTTACTGGCGAAGCGCCCTTTTCCCAAGCTAAGCTATAAATGATTAGAGTTGTAATAAAGGCTCCAGCAAAAGCTGCTGGCGGCAACAAATAACCAAATTGCGGGAAAATTAACACCGTTACAATTGCTGCAAGTCCTCCACCCGCTGAAACGCCAATAATGCCAGGGTCTGCGAGTGGATTTTTCATTACTCCTTGAAGCAATGATCCGGATGCAGCTAGACAGGCGCCGACAAGCAGGCCTATGATGACCCGCGGTAGCCTAAGATCCATAATGATGGTTTGATGCACCGCTGTGCCCTTATTTAAGAAAGTGTCGATTATTTCACTAAGGGAGACTGAAGCGGCTCCGAAGGATAGACCTGTATATACTGAGAGGATGAGCAGACCTGCAGTTATCCATATGACAAGCCATCTCTTTCTGCTTCTTTCCTTCTCCATTTTCACTTCACTCCAAATGTAGTTTTTCTCCTAAGTACATAACGGCATCTGCGACTTTAGTTCCTGGATTGGTCCCAAAAAGATCTGCCGGCAGCACTTCTATGTTGCCGTCTTTAACTGCGTTAATTGAGTTCCAGGCAGCATTTTGCTTCATCTCATTAATAAACCCTTTTTTTACTTCTTCTTCATTGCCATGTGTCATTAGCAATACATAATCGGGATTAGCTTCTACAACTCTTTCCGTATTGATTTGAGCATACTGAGGGAATTTGTCCAGTGCTGGATAATCCTCTGCGATATTCCTACCTCCTGCCTGGGTTAGAATGTCTCCGCTTAATGAATTAGGAAGTGCCGCCATATATGTTCCTGGTGCTCCATAAACTAAAAGAACTCTAGGCTGTATAGCATCGGAAGATTTAAACTTTTCCAGCTTACTCTCCAGTTCCTTAATCACTTGGTCAGCCATTTCACCCTTTTGCAGCATCTCACCGTATAGCACAATCTGTTTTTTTATATCTGCAATCGAATTCGCTTCTGTTAAAGCAACCTTTGCACCTAATGACTCGAGCGCAGGAACATCTTTGAGATTCATAGCGCTATTAGCCAGAATAATATCGGGCTGGAGTACAGCTATTTTTTCCAAATTGATTTCATGAGTTGAACCGACCTGCTCGGCATTCTCTGACTCTCTTACAGAAGGAGCTGAGGTTGGCCGCCCTACTACCTCTCCCTTCAGAGCATAAATGATATCAACATCACCATTGCCAAGAGCAACAATCTTTTCAGGCGCTTTCTCTAGAGAAACCTCTCTTCCAGCAAAATCCTGTATAACTATTGCTCCCTCACTCTCACCCTGGCCCCCTGCTTTTGTATTTGCATTTGACCCGCAGCCTGCTAAAAAAAGGATGAGACCGGCAATCGACAATCCCATTTTGATTTTTTTTATATTCAAGATGCTTCACCTCTTTTCACAAGCTTTGCATGAACGACTAATCTTCCTTCATTTGAGTCAAGTGAATAATCACATGTGGATAAAGTCACTATTCGATCACCCTCGGTAATATTTACATCTGCTTTGTGCAGAGATTTATCCTGCAAACTCTCAATAAACCCTCCAAAGGATTGATCTGTCGGAAAATTCGTTTCGATATAATAAAAGTCTGTTGTTGTTTGATAAACTGAAAACACTTCCAAGTCATAGCCTGCATACAAGGTGTCATAGTAGATATTCCGATGCTCATAAAAAAAAGATTCATTTAAATATTTTTTTAGCTGGCCAAACATCGAACCGTCTTTCATGCGATGACCGTAAAGGATAATATTCTTATTTGCTTCTGCTTCCACTTCATTTCGATAGTCCATAAAAATGCTGCCAGCACGCGTTTCATTTCTTTTATAATTTCTCGTCAAATAATAACTATTGTTGTCCGCTTGTAGGATTGGATAGTCAATTCTTGTATCTTCTACTGTAATCCAGCCGACAATATCTTCATTTAACTTCAATAGTGGATCAAACTGCTGGCGAATTCTCCCTGCTTCTATTTCGTCCTCTTCCTGAAGCACCTCATTATAGATATCCTGCACTTCACTTAAATTTCTCCAATTATCATAATATCCGTATAGTATGATAGTTAATTTACTCCCTGCATAAATAAAGGCGATGAGTGCAGCTAGTGTAACCAGCCTTTGAAAAATGACAGCAGCCTTTTTCTTGTACATCCGTTATATTCCTAAAGGAACAAGGTAAAGCCCGGTTTGGATATGCTTTTGCATGGCCACATCTACCCCATAAATATCCTTAATCATATCTTCAGTAACAATCTCAGCTGGCGCGCCGGCTGCAACGATCTCGCCTGCCTTCATAACAATCAACTGATCACTATAACGCAGAGCCTGGTTGATATCATGCAGGACCATCACAATCGTCAAATGATGCTGCATATTCAGATCTCTGACCAGCTCGAGCAATTCAATTTGATAATAAATGTCAAGGAATGTCGTTGGTTCATCTAAAAATAGCATTTCGCTCTTTTGGGCAAGCGACATCGCTATCCAAACTCTCTGACGTTCGCCGCCTGAAAGCTGTTCCAGCTTGTGAGTGCGTTTATCATCTAGATTAGTTAACGAAATCGCCCAATCAACTGCCTCTTCATCTTCATTTGATTTATTTTTAAAAGCCTTCTTATACGGAAGCCTGCCAAATGAGATTAATTGTTCCACAGTCAGATCGGCCGGTCCTTCATTTTGTTGGTAAACCATGGCTACCTTTTTGGCAAATTCTTTAGGTTTATAGGCAAATATGTCTTTGCCATTCATTATAATCTGTCCAGATTCCGCTTGATTGCTTCTGGAGAGCAAAGAAAGAAGTGTAGATTTGCCGCAGCCATTCGGTCCAATAATTGTTGAAATTTTCCCTTTTGGAATCCTTCCGGTATTTTCTTTCAATAACTGAGAATATTTATTATATGAAAAGTTTATAGAATCAAATTCCATGAACTCTATCACTCTTTCTTAATAGGAATATTAAAAACGGACCGCCAATTACAGCCATGATGGTTGATGCCGGAATCTCCAAAGGCGAGATTAAGGTACGGCCCAGCGTGTCTGCAGTAAGAATTAATAATGCACCTGCAAGAGCAGAAAACGGAATTAAGATTCGGTGATCTGAGCCTATGAGCTGCCTCGCTATATGCGGGACCAACAGCCCCACAAATACAATCACACCTGCGACTGCAGTTGCTACAGCTGCAAGCAGAACAGCAATAGCTGAAATCGATATTCTTGCAGCTGATACGTTCATTCCCAAATTTTTTGCCTTTTTATCCTGCAATGAGAGAACATTGCACCAGGAACTCGAAATACACGCAAGGATAATGCCAATTAAGCCATAAATCGTCAAGACCTCTACGTCATTCCAAGTTTTCATTAATAGATTTGATGCATTAGAAGCGCCAACCATCACATTAAAATAGCTGCAAATCATTAGCATCGCTTCTCTTAGGCCGGTAAACATCGCACTAACAGCAATCCCTGTCAAAATAATGCGAAGCGGGTTAAGTCCCGACTTCCAAGACAGCCAATAAACGAGCAAACAAGCAACACTTCCTCCTATAAATGCAAAAAATGGTCCGCTAATATACAGCCCTGGTAAAAACAGCATCCCAAAAAGCGAAAAGAAGCTTGCACCTGCTGAAATACCTATCACTCCTGCATCTGCTAGTGGGTTACGCATCACCGCTTGAAATAAAACACCAGCTACTGATAATGCGGCGCCAGCAAACATCGCAACGATAATCCTTGGAAACCGGAAATCTATAATCGCTGCAGCCTTTTCGTTCCCTCCATCTAATAGGTCCATAATCAATTCTTTAAATGAAACCGATACACTGCCTGTGACGGCTGAATATCCAGCCATTGCCAAAAGAAGGACAATGACGATTAGAAAATACAAGATTTTTTTATTCATATGCCTCTTCCTTCTATTTCTCATATAAGAGCTTTGTCAGCTCATCCAACGCATCAATGACATGAAGGTTAGCAGTTGTGGCAAATCGAGGCTCTTGCAAATCATATACGCGCTCGGTCTTGACTGCTTTAAAATGCTTCCATATATCATTCGTTTTAAATTCCTCATTGAACATTTTTGCCACTTCATCTGGCAATCCATGAGATAAGCGCAAAATAATATCTGCATCCGCTTCATGCAAGTATTCAGTATTAGCCGAAATGTATTCCTCTGCTTGCCCCGATATCGCATTAGTTCCGCCAGCTGTTTCAACTAGGTTGCCAACATAGGAATGTTCGGTTGCCACAAGATAACTTCCCGGTATTCCTAATAAAATTAACACCTTGGGAGATTCATAGTTTGATGTCTGCTGTTCTATCTCTTTTATCTTCTTATCTATCCTTCCCGATAGTTCGGTTGCTTGTTTTTCACGGCCAAACTCTTCTCCTAATTCATTAATCGTATTTACCATGTCATCCACACCCTGCAAATTCAGGAATTCAGCATCAACACCAGCAACCTTAAAACTGTCCTTCAAATCATATTCGAGGGTTGTTACTGATAAGACTTTATCAGCTCCTAATGTGCTGATCACCTCCATATCAGGCTGCATGGGGTTGCCTACTTCTATAGCGTCCTTATATCTTTTCGGTATTTCAAATCCTGTAGTTGGAACTCCAATCAATGACACTTCCAGTTGATCAAGAATTTCAGTTATTGCTAAGGTTGTAGCAATAACTCTTTTATCCTCTTCTTTCTCATTCGTAGCTACCCCATCTTTTTCTGGAACAACAGTCTGCCCACTGTTTCCACTACAGCCGCCTAATATTAAAATTAAAACAAAAATTAAAGCCACTCTAATAATCGACATAAATTCCTCCAACAATGGGCGATGCCATTCATACCTGCGTATGAACGGCGATCTTCCCCAAAATTGCACAACCTTTATTTTACATTTCTAATCCTCTTGCTTGATAGCGTCTTACAAGATACCATCCGGATAGCAATAAGATAAGTCCGTACATGCTTACTTGCAGATAGTTCAACCCATCGCTGGTTTTTGCATTTAGGACGGATGAACCTTTTTTGTCAGTAGCGCCATTTTTATCAGCATCACGTTCGAATGACTGTTTGTCTTTATCATCTGTTCCATTTCCATTTCCATTATCAGCAGGTGGAGTAATTGGTGCTGTTCCACCATCTTCGTCTCCATCAATATCTATATCTAAATCCGACAGATCAAATACAAATCGAACGGGATAAAGGTGTGGAGCACCAATTGCTTCAATCGAGGCTAGGAATGTTTTTTGGATACCAGCAATCTCTACTTTCAAAACTCTTGTGCCTTCTGCTTCATTACGGCTGACTTCTGTTAGAGCAGTTTCTGCACCATCTACCTCCATGGAGACTCTCCCAAGAGTAGTTAACCCTGTGACCTGCGTAATGAAAAGCTGCTGCTTGCCATTTGCAACCTTTAACATTCCTTCTTTTGCAAAATATTTGCTAAAAGCCGATTCTGTGTCGGAGTCTACACTTAATACAGATAGCGGAAGGCTATATTCTCCATCTGCCAGACCTTCAGTTTTATCGGGCTTTTCAGTATCTGGTTTCGTTTCTCCAGGAGTTTCTGGCTTAGGATCTGGTTTAGTATCCGTTACAGCTTTTATTGATCCTTTATCGAATGCTAATTGAATCGTATGTACGCCACCATATGACATCACCATTTTTGCATTCGTTTTATCAGTAAACCCTGAGATATCAAATTGATATTCTTTTGTTTGAGTTGCTGCATCTTCTTTGATTACTTTTGCATCGGCATATTTGCCATTTAGTTCCGTCTGGAAGCTTGTAATTACTTGACTGGCTCCTACAGATAGAACAACAGATGGTTTTCCGTTTTGAATGAATAATTTAGCAGGTTTTGTGAAGTAGTTCACCCAGCTTGCCTGTGCAGGTTGACCTTCATACAAAATATCATAGTAGATGGTGTATTCCCCGTCAGCAATTTCTGGCTGCTCTGTTCCTGGTTGCTCCGGCTCTGGCTGCTCTGTTCCTGGCTGCTCCGGTTCTGGCTGCTCTGTTCCTGGCTGCTCCGGCTCTGGCTGCTCTGTTCCTGGCTGCTCCGGCTCTGGTTGCTCTGTTCCTGGCTGCTCCGGCTCTGGTTGTTCAGGCAGTTCTGGTTGTTCCAACTCGATTACTTTAAGTGAATTTTGATCAAACTCCAGCTGAAGCTGATGTGTCATGCCATAAGACATTACCATCTGTGTATTTGTTGGACTTGTTAAGCCAACAATCTCGAAGCTTATTAATCTCGTTTGATTAGCTGGATCTTCGCTGATGACCCTTACATCTTGATAGCTTCCACTTACTTCAGTTTGAAATTTAGTTATTACATGGCTTGCACCGAGCGTAAGCGTGATTGTATGTTTTCCATCCTTTACATCTAAGCTTGCCGGCTTAGAGAAATAATTCCCCCATGCTGGCGGTGCAGGCGAACCATCATACATCACATCATAAGAAATCGAATACTTTCCATTTGCAAGGACATCTGCTGCTTGCACACTGGATGGGCCGATATATTGGATAAAGCAAAGCATAAACACAAACACAGCTACTAATGCTTTTAATATTCTTTTCATTGTTATCCCCTTTTAACTTGAATTTTTCTGAATAATATCAAGCTAGAGCCGCAAAGCACTGCAATAAGCGCGTACATTGCTGTTGAATCGCCAGTTTCTGGATTATCAACCTGCCCTGCATTGCTGCTGCCATTCGTTGCTGTTTGTTTATTTTCGGATCCGCCAGTTTCTCCTGTAGTTGCTGACCCGCTTTCTTTAGCAGGTTCATCTAATTGAATCGCACTCATGCTGCCTTCATTAAACGCAAGTCGAATGGAATACCAATGATCATAAGATGCATCTGCAATGACATGGATTTTTGCATTAACAGGGCTTGAAATGGAATCTACAGTGAATTGAACTGTTTTTTGTTCCCCATTAGTCGCAAGTACAGCTACATCTTTCAAGCTCCCGCCTGATTCCACCTGAAACTCCTTAATCATGCTGCTCGTTGTATTCAGTTTTACTTGCAGCTTGCCTCCCTTTACTTTCACTGTCGCGGGTTTAGCAAAGTAGCCATCTGCCATTGATGCGGATCCACTATCCGGTTTAACAACCGAATACGAGACGCTGTATGTTCCATCTGCAATTTGTGCAGAAGCAGGTAGAACTGAAGAAACAGCAAAGAAAAGAAGGGCCAAAATAAAAATGAATCCTGAATGTAAATAAGTCTGCTTTTTCAACTGTCTTTATCCCTCTCATTCATAAATGATTATCATTCTCAATTATACTGAAATAAAAAAACTTACTAACATCCTAATAGATAAGCCTTTTATAATATAAATGATTATCATTCTCAATGTTATTTAAAAAAAATAATCTCTTTCCCCTTTCTCCCTCCTTATTAAAATATTGGGTAATTAGGATGATTTTGCTTCCATCGTCATTGTAATTGATAATGATTATCATCGTCAACATATATTTTCCTAAACAATTTTAAAAAATAATTTTAAAAATTTAAATTCCCCCCAACACTTCGCTTTACTTATCCGTTATCTATATGAATCTGGTAATATAGAACAAATTGATGTATGAAATTAGGTGATACCATTGCATGCTGTATACGAGAGTTTAAAAGAAGACCTGCGACGCTTTGCCTACTCGATTGCAAATCATGAGCAGGAAGGAAACGATCTAATTCAAGATGCATTGGAGAAGGCTTTATTGCAAAAGGATTTGATCGATTGGCCACGATACAAACAAAAAGCCTGGTTTTATCGGGTAATGAAAAATAATTTGATAGATCAACGCCGGAAGAATAAGAGGGAAACCGATTATGATGAAGCATTTGAGACAGCCCTGCCTTTTGGAAAAATTACTTCGTTTGAAATGGTAGATATACTAAAAAATTTACCTCGGAATCAAAGTGATATCATTTTTAAGCGTTATTGGATTGGCTTATCAAGTAATGAAATAGCCGAAAAGCTAGAGATTCCAGCTTCAACTGTCAGGTATCAGCTAGCTCAAGCGATAAAAACACTGAGAAAATATTTTGAGGAGGAATAAATATGGGACAAAAAATTGGAAATATCGGGGTTTTAAATTTAATCAATGCCACAGAGGAAAGTATTAAGGATATCGTGCATATCGAAAATGTAGGGCTACTGCTATATTCTCCCAAGACAGCCTCTCTGCTAACAAAATTGCATATTGGGAATATCGGTAAATCCTCTCTTATTGAAAGTGAATATCGATTAAATAGCGGAATGTTCATTCTTGACAATTCTTATTTAAAGGCAGTTACCGAACCTACTCGTATGTTTGTAAACGGAGTCGTCATCGTTCATAATGATGTATCTCTTGAATTATTAAACGATTCTGAATGCGAATTCATTATTAACGGAGTCGCTTATACACCTTCACATTTAAAGGGAGCTGTACAAACAATCTTTAAAGAAACAACTGGATCCATCCTTACCTACGAAGGTAAAGAACCTATCCCTAAAATCGGAAAGGTGAACATTGATAATAACTTCCTCCAATCCTTATCAGGAGATGAGAATTTCATTATCAATGGAAAGCTCTATTTGGATGAAAACCTTGATACGGATCTTTTTAATCAGAAAATCAATCGTCTCGATGTCAATGGCATGGCTGTAATCTATGAAAATCAAGTATCTATATTTTCTACAAAAGGATTAGTTAATGGCAAAATCACTACCATACCTGCCGGGTTTAAATTACTGAAGACTAAGCTGTTTATTGATGGCCATTCTATTCGCCGCTTTCGTGGTCAACCAATATATGCAGAGCAACCAATTATTCTTAATAAAAATGTTTCAAGAGAAATGTTTAGCAAGGCATTTACTTCCATCGAATCTACATCATATATTGTTTGTCATGAAAACATTGAAGATTTGGTCTATGAAGCCTTAAGTAACTTTGAAACAGAAGTTTATGTATACTCACAAATTTTACGATACGTGGACGAGGAAACTTGGAATCAAAATGACTTATCATTGCTCGAGCAAGAAACGACCCTAATTGTCGAAGGGTTACTCTCAATCGAAGGAGATGTTAATAAAAACTTCTTTGAAAAAATATCTGCTATCGAGTTAATTGGGAATATTCATGTTTCAAGTAGTGAAATGAAAGCTATTGTACAAAAACTTGTAAAGACAGCTAAGGGTAGTATTATTAACGTGTCAAGTAACCAGAGAGAACCAGAATTAGATAATATCGGAGAATTGACTCTATAGAAAGGGGTGCCTGATGGATCATCCATATGCATTAGAAATTGCTAAACAAAGGATTCAAGAGATGCTGAAGGCTACTGGCACCCTGGATCAATTCCATGAATCTACATCTAAACAAAATGAAGAACCAAGAAAAATTTGGGACGTACCTGGCTATCGGAAGTTATTTTCATCATATAGTATTTCAGTCATCGGTCAATGGTTTGATATGATCGCATTAATGATAATCTTTGGTTACATGTGGAAAGTGGAGCCTTATATGCTTGCTTTAATACCAGTTGCATATGGGGCGCCTCAGGCATTGTTCTCTCAATTTGCAGGTGTTCTTGTCGATCGAATCAATAAGCTAAAGCTTATGGCAGTTGCCGATTGTCTTACTGTTCTATTTACTCTTATGCTTTTCATTGCACCTTCGCCCATCATAGCTTTAATCATTCTCGCCATACGCTCTTCGGTCAATGTAGTCCATTACCCGGCTCAACAAAGCCTTATTCGCGAGATGGTGCCTGAAAAAATGCGAATTCAGGCTATTACTTTGAATGGCGGAATCAACCAGGCGGCAAAAATCCTTGCCCCGCTTGCCGGAGGCGCCCTTATCGCTCTCATCCCGGCAAAAAATTTATTACTCATCAACGCTTCTGCTTTTTTTATCTCTGCCTGTATTCTCTTCTCCTTGCAAAAGCAGGTGAATATCGGGAAAGGAAAACATACGAATCATGGAAATCAAGAAAAACAGCTCACCTTTTTTGAGCAATGGAGAGTAGGCTGGGGGAGTGTTTTAAGAAACCCCATTTTATTAATGACAGTCTCATTAACCATGTTAGGAATGATTGTCATCCAGCTCGTTGATGCACAATTCCCCATTTTATTCCGTGAACTTGCATCGAACAAACCAGAATTAGTCACATGGGTCATAGCTGCTGTAGGAGCGGGTTCCATTACGACCATGTATGTCTTAAACCGATTTACTGCTTTTAAACATATCGGACTATGGGTTTGCAGCGCGCTCACCTTTATTGGCATCGGTTTTGCTGGACTTGGTTTCCTCCAGCCTGGATTTTCAATTGTGCTTTGCATTATGTACGGCTTTCTTAGTGGAATCGGAGGTGGAATTTCGCTCATTATCTCAAATTATGTCATTCAGACAATCCCTCATCAAAAAGATGT
Source organism: Cytobacillus purgationiresistens (assembly GCF_030813235.1). Classification (GTDB taxonomy): domain Bacteria; phylum Bacillota; class Bacilli; order Bacillales; family Cytobacillaceae; genus Cytobacillus; species Cytobacillus purgationiresistens. The sequence continues at coordinate 72,668 of NZ_JAUSUB010000024.1, forward strand.
AAGCACAGTTGCCGGAATATTCCAAACATTGGTGAGTGCTTCCGTATTTGTTTCCCCTTTACTTGGAGCAGTGATCATCCAGCTCACAAACATTCAAACCGTTTTTGTCGGCTGCGGTCTTCTTTTAATTTTGTTCGCTTTCGTTCCTCTTCTTATTAAGAAAGGAACATCTCAAAAACCAAGGGCTAAAAAACACGAAATTACAGTTGATTAATCATATTTACCTCTTTCTTTCAAAGTGTAGAAAGAGGTTTCACTTTTATTCTTTATCTTATAACTGTTGATAACAAAGTAAAATATTACCGGACCGAAATTGCTCTGTTTTCATTAATTTCAACTTCAGCTGATTTTTTATTCCAGATAAAAAAGGATTTCCTTTACCTACCATCACTGGATTAACGATAATCAAATATTCATCAGTTAGACCCTCACCGCTAAACTGCTAGCTAGTTTGGAACTGCCTAACAGGACGATATCTCCCTGATAATATCCCTTCAGCACCTTAATTCCTTGTTCGATATCTCCACTTATCAGCTGTGTTTCCATCCGCAGCTTTTTAAACTATTTGAACAAACATACTTGGGCAGAGCATTCATTCAGCTATGACAGGGTCTTCTTTTAATGCAGACGGGCTGTTCCAATATTCTTCCATATGTTCGTATGTGACTTTACCAAATAATAAAGCATCTGCTCCTCTAAGTATCTCAACAGCAAATTTTTTATATTCTTTGTCTGCAACATGCCAATCTAACTCCCCGTTTTCTCCCTCAAAAAATCCATCGATACTAACCATCTTTTGAAATACAATTCTCCCCCATATACATCCTCCCTTTTTGTTTTCTCCATTACTTCTTGCACTCCACAGAAAATACCTTTAAGACGGATTCACATTTAACTAAATAGTTAATATTCCCAATCAAGCACCAATGATTGATGCTTAAACTTAAAACGCTTTCTTTATTTTTGTTTTTATCTTTTAAAAACGGGTAGGTATTTAAGTGAATGCATGATTGATTGGGGGTGTTTAAATTGTTAGATTCTAAAGAAAGATTCCTCATCGTCCGAGACTTATTATATTTAAAGCACCTTAAGCATAAATTCGAATATGATGACAATTTATTACTAAAATTAATTATTAATCAAATTTCCTTTATCGAACACGTGTTAAAATCGAACCGGATTACACATAAGGAAATGAGTACTTATGTCTCGTATATTCGTTCTGTTGATAAAAGATTGGATTCTTCAATAAACTAATTTTTATATCGTTAGAAATCCCTTTCTCCTCATATAAAAATTCCCTTTCTCTGTTTATACAAAGATATTGAATATCGGTTTAAAACTGGATTGAATGATCTATTTATTTCCTAACCTTTAATAAGTAGCCCTTTCATTCAATCTTTTTTTAACCGAGAGGTACAGCTATTAAACCCTTTGCCTATCATTTCTCGTAAGTTCTATTAGAACATAATTCCAACGGTTTTCACCTTTTTCTTGTTTTAATCATCGGATTAGAACATTTTTTCATCGTTTTCCTCCTCTTTTTTGTTCTAATCATCGGATTAGAACTTATTTTCATCGATTTTCTCCTTTTTCTTGTTCTAATCATCGGATTAGAACTTATTTTCGACGTTTTCCTCCTCTTTCTTGTTCTAATCATCGGATTAGAACATATTTTCATTGATTTCCTCATCTTTCTTGTTCTAATCATCGGATTAGAACGTAATTTCATCGATTTTCTCCTTTTTCTTGTTCTAATCATCGGATTAGAACATATTTTCATCGTTTTTCTCCTTTTTCTTGTTCTAATCATCGGATTAGAACATATTTTCATCGTTTTCCTCCTCTTTCTTGTTCTAATAATCGGATTAGAACATATTTTCATCGATTTTCTCCTTTTTCTTGTTCTAATCATCGGATTAGAACATATTTTCATCGATTTCCTCCTCTTTCTTGTTCTAATCATCGGATTAGAACATATTTTCATCGTTTTTCTCCTTTTTCTTGTTCTAATCATCGGATTAGAACATATTTTCATCGTTTT
>NZ_JAUSUB010000025.1 GCF_030813235.1 Cytobacillus purgationiresistens
TCACACCCGTTCCCATACCGAACACGGAAGTTAAGCTTCTCAGCGCCGATGGTAGTTAGGGGCTGTCCCCTTGTGAGAGTAGGACGTTGCCGGGCAAATGATCATGAGAGTACCTGTATAGGTACTCTTTTTGTTTTGAATAAGAATTCGAAGGATGATAATGATAAGAGGAGTGTGGAAAAACAACCCTGTATATATAAAGCAAATATCTCTTATAAAATCTGTTGCCAACTCTTCCATTAACTTCTTTCATCTCCGGGTTCATTCAATTAATGAACTTATTATAAACACAATCATAGTATATATGAATTCAAGCAACCCTCTAGAAAATCAATTAAACATCGGCAAATAAAATACGAAGACTTCAAAATCATACGTTTGAGATGTGAATTATAAGGGAAAAATTATAAAGCTACTTCGTTGCAACTTGATACATAATTACTGTATAATTTACGTCAAATATAGTCAAAGTCAGATAGGGGGAGGCCGGGTGAAAAACATAACAGATATCATTGAAAATTATCTTAAACAGGTATTAGAGATGAGTGATCGGGAAATCGTTGAAATTAAGAGAAGTGAAATTGCTGACAAATTTCAATGTGTTCCTTCCCAAATTAATTATGTAATCAATACTCGGTTCACGATTGAAAAAGGATATGTAGTTGAAAGTAAGCGAGGCGGGGGCGGATATATTCGCATTATGAAGGTGCAAGCCTATGATCATGCGGATCTTATTAATCAGTTAATCACGATTATACAAAGCCGTATCTCTCAAAATAGTGCAGGGAACGTCATTATTCGCTTAGTTGAAGAAGAAATTATCACAAAAAGAGAAGCAAAAATCATGCTTAGTGTGATTGATCGCTCTGTCCTCTATATAGAACTGCCATATAGAGATGAACTTCGTGCCAGAATGCTCAAGGCAATGCTAACGACATTAAAATATAAATAAAGAAAGCAAACCTGGAGAGGTGAATGACATGATATGCCAAGAGTGTAATCAGAGACCTGCTACACTCCATTTTACAAAAATTATGAATGGCGAGAAGGCTGAGTTTCACTTGTGTGAAAAATGTGCACAGGAACATGGCGATATGTTTATGTTGAGCAGCGGATCTGGTTTTTCCATAAACAATTTATTAACAGGGCTGTTTAATATGGAACCCGCCTTTCAAGGAGCAAGCAAAGCGCCTTTGGAACAGGAAAAAGTATTGCAATGTGAACAGTGTTCAATGACCTTTCAGCAATTTGCGAAAGTCGGCAAATTTGGTTGTGCCCACTGTTATGATGCTTTTAGCGATCAGTTAAAACCGATTGTCAAAAGACTTCATAGCGGTAACTGGACGCATAATGGGAAAGTTCCTGCCAGAATCGGGGGAAGTATTCATTTGCGCAAGAAAATAGACGAATTGAAGAATGAATTAAAAGAACTCATTTTAAAAGAAGAATTTGAAAAAGCAGCTGAGACAAGAGATGAGATAAGAAAGCTTGAAAAAGAAATGAATGGTCATGATGAGGGAGGGGAGTAAGCTTGTCATTGGAGAAGTTTATGAATCAAGCGGTAAGCTCCTGGATGAGTTCAGAAGGGCCTGACTCAGACATTGTTTTGAGTTCAAGGATAAGGCTTGCTCGCAATATTAAACAAGTGAATTTCCCAACAATCTTTTCAAATGAGGAAGCAAAATCAGTCATTCAAAATATCGAAGACCGAATGAGCAAGTCCTCATTTGATAAGTTTGGCGATTTAGAGCTTTTATTAATGGATGAACTTCAGCCTTTGCAAAAAAGGGTGCTGATGGAAAAGCATTTAATCAGCCCACATCTAGTTGAAAATGCAAATTATGGAGCTTGTCTGCTTACGGAAAATGAAGAAGTGAGTATTATGATAAATGAAGAAGATCATATTAGGATACAATGCCTATTTCCTGGTTTTCAATTATCAGAAGCGCTCGATGTTGCATATGAAATAGATGATTGGTTAGAAGAGGAAATCGATTATGCATTTGATGAGAAAATTGGATATTTAACAAGCTGTCCGACGAATGTTGGCACTGGTCTTCGTGCATCTGTTATGATGCATTTACCTGCTTTGATCATGACACAGCAAATGAATCGAATCATTCCAGCTATTAATCAACTAGGCTTAGTCGTTAGAGGGATTTTCGGTGAAGGCAGCGAAGCATTAGGTAACATCTTTCAAGTTTCTAACCAAATCACACTTGGAAAATCAGAAGAGGATATTGCAGAGGATTTAAAGAGCGTGGTCAGTCAATTAATTTCACAGGAAAGATCAGCCAGAGAAGCATTAGAGAAGACTTCAAACATACAATTAGAAGATAGAGTCTTTCGCTCTTACGGCACCCTTTCCAATAGCCGAGTGATTGAAACAAAGGAAGCGGCACGATGCTTGTCAGATGTTCGCCTTGGTATTGATATGAACTATATACAGGGCATTTCTAAAAATATATTAAATGAATTAATGGTTTTAACACAGCCTGGCTTTTTACAGCAATATGCAGGAGGTCCGTTGCGTCCATTTGAACGTGATATCCGCAGGGCTTCATTAATAAGGGAAAGATTAAAAATGGAAGATAAAGAGTTGGGAGGATGATGAAATATGATGTTCGGACGATTTACTGAGAGAGCACAAAAGGTGTTAGCATTAGCCCAAGAGGAAGCGATTCGATTAGGCCATAGTAATATAGGAACAGAACATATTTTATTAGGTTTAGTAAGCGAAGGGGAAGGCATCGCTGCCAAAGCACTCTATGCTCTGGGTCTAGGCTCTGAAAAAATTCAAACTGAAGTGGAAAACTTAATTGGCAGAGGGCAAGAAGCTTCTCAAACGCCTAATTATACACCAAGAGCAAAGAAAGTCATTGAGCTTTCAATGGATGAAGCAAGAAAACTCGGTCATTCTTATGTTGGTACTGAACACATCTTGCTGGGGCTTATCCGCGAAGGTGAAGGCGTTGCAGCAAGAGTATTAAATAATCTGGGAGTAAGTTTAAATAAAGCACGTCAACAGGTATTGCAGCTATTAGGAAGCAATGAATCCAGTGGACACCAAGGCGGATCATCTGCAAATGCCAATACACCTACCTTAGATGGGCTAGCACGTGATTTAACGGCAATTGCCCGTGAAGGCAGCTTAGATCCGGTGATTGGGCGAAGCAAGGAAATCCAACGTGTAATAGAGGTGCTGAGCCGCAGAACAAAAAACAATCCAGTGCTTATTGGTGAGCCTGGTGTTGGTAAAACAGCAATTGCAGAGGGATTAGCCCAACAAATTATCAATAATGAAGTACCTGAAACGCTAAGAGATAAGAGAGTTATGACACTCGATATGGGTACGGTTGTTGCAGGTACGAAATATCGCGGTGAATTTGAAGATCGTTTGAAAAAGGTGATGGACGAAATTCGCCAAGCAGGAAATATTATTCTATTCATTGATGAGCTTCATACCTTAATAGGTGCAGGTGGTGCAGAAGGCGCAATTGATGCATCTAATATTCTTAAGCCATCTCTTGCCCGCGGCGAGCTTCAATGTATTGGTGCGACAACTTTAGATGAGTATCGCAAATATATTGAAAAGGATGCGGCGTTAGAGAGACGTTTCCAGCCTATTACTGTTGATGAGCCAACAGCAGATGAATCTGTGCAAATTCTTAAAGGATTAAGAGATAGATATGAAGCGCATCATCGTGTAACAATAACTGATGCATCCATTGAAGCAGCAGTTAAATTATCAGATCGTTATATTTCTGATCGTTTCCTGCCGGATAAAGCGATTGATTTAATTGATGAGGCTGGTTCAAAAGTAAGGCTTCGTTCCTATACAACACCGCCGAATTTAAAAGAGCTTGAAGTAAAGCTTGAAGATGTCCGCAAAGAAAAGGATGCAGCTGTCCAAAGCCAGGAGTTTGAAAAGGCAGCTTCATTGAGAGATACAGAGCAGCGGTTGCGTGAGCAGCTTGAAGAAACGAAAAAGACTTGGAAAGAAAAACAAGGAAAAGAAAACAGTGAAGTGACAGTTGAAGATATTGCGAATGTAGTATCGAGCTGGACTGGTATTCCAGTATCTAAATTGGCGCAAACAGAAACAGAAAAGCTGTTAAACCTTGAAGAAATCCTTCACTCTAGAGTCATAGGTCAGGAAGAAGCGGTTAAAGCAATTTCTAAAGCAGTACGTCGAGCTCGTGCAGGCTTGAAGGATCCCAAACGCCCAATCGGTTCATTCGTCTTCCTTGGGCCTACAGGGGTAGGTAAAACCGAATTGGCGAGGGCGCTTGCTGAAGCGATGTTCGGTGATGAGGATGCGATGATTCGGATAGATATGTCTGAGTATATGGAGAAGCATTCAACTTCTCGCCTTGTTGGCTCACCTCCAGGATACGTAGGTTATGATGAAGGTGGACAATTGACTGAAAAGGTACGAAGAAAGCCATATTCAGTTGTATTATTAGATGAAATCGAGAAAGCACATCCAGATGTGTTTAATATTCTTCTTCAAGTGTTAGAAGATGGGCGTCTCACTGATTCTAAAGGAAGAACGGTAGATTTCCGCAATACTGTATTAATTATGACATCCAATGTAGGTGCTGAGGCACTTAAGCGGGATAAATATGTTGGATTTAACGTTCAAGACGATGAACATAATTACAAAGATATGAAGGGTAAGGTGATGGAAGAGCTTAAGAAAGCTTTCCGTCCTGAATTCCTTAACAGAATCGATGAAACGATTGTGTTCCATGCACTTGAAAGAAAACAACTTCAGGAGATTGTTACTTTAATGTCTGATTCTTTAACAAAGCGTTTGAAGGAACAAGATATTGCGCTGGAATTAACGGATGCGGCTAAAATTAAAATTTCTGAAGAAGGTTATGATCCTGAATATGGGGCAAGACCATTGCGCAGAGCCATCCAAAAACACATCGAGGATCGATTATCAGAAGAGCTGTTAAGAGGAACCGTGTTAACAGGTCAAAGTGTCGTAATCGATGTTGAAGATGGAGAATTCGTTGTTAAAAAGGTAGAAGAAAATGAAGCTGCACCATTACAAAAATAAGGAAAGAATATAAATTTTCAACAAAGAAGGTACACGCTTTTAAGAATGGCGTGTACCTTCTTTGCCTTTAAATAAGAAAGTTAAAATTTTTTAAGCTAGAAAAACGTCTAGCTCCGGCGCCTATCAAACTTCAGGCCTCCTCCCTGTGATAAGTCAACATCGAATCAATCACTCGCTCACCTTGTTTCTTTTATCTCGGTCGAAGCCCTTCTGCGTTTGTACGGAGATGAACAAGGCGCCACATGCTTTTTTATAAGGGTCGTTAAATATAACTATTCTTCCCATTTATTAGTTAATCTTTGAATCAGAGTCAATCCCTTGTTATAGTTGGAATAAATAGATTATGCAAGAATCGTTTGTTTGGTAAAGGAGATAATGATGGCAAAAAGAAAAACGAAATTTATATGTCAAGAATGCGGGTATGAGTCTGCAAAATGGATGGGTAAATGTCCAGGTTGTGGAATATGGAACAAAATGGTAGAGGAAGTAGAGAAGCCTGCAAATACAAGACGAGGTGCATTTGCACATTCGCAAGGAACGGCAGTGATGTCAAAAGCAACGGCTATTAATGCCATTGAGACCGTAAGCGAGCCAAGAATTTATACAGAAATGAAAGAACTTAATCGCGTGCTAGGTGGCGGAGTAGTGAGAGGGTCGCTCGTTTTGATTGGGGGAGATCCGGGAATTGGGAAGTCAACCTTGCTGCTACAGGTTTCTTCACAGTTAGCGAATCAAAATCACTCCGTCCTTTATATTTCCGGGGAGGAATCTATTAAACAGACAAAGATGCGAGCTGATCGGCTTTCGATTTCTTCTGATCAGCTGCTTGTTTATTCAGAGACAAGCCTTGAGGAAATAAGCCGCACGATTGATAGTCTCAATCCAAGCTTTGTCATCGTGGATTCGATTCAAACCATCTTTCATCCTGATGTCACTTCAGCGCCAGGAAGTGTTTCTCAAGTCCGTGAGTGTACTGCTGAGCTCATGAGAATTGGTAAGACAAAAGGAATCGCGATTTTTATTGTTGGACATGTGACCAAGGAAGGCTCTATTGCGGGTCCTCGGATATTGGAGCATATGGTTGATACGGTTTTATATTTTGAAGGAGAGCGTCATCATACTTATCGAATTCTAAGAGCAGTGAAAAACCGTTTTGGCTCAACCAATGAAATGGGTATTTTTGAAATGAAAGAGCTGGGGCTTGAAGAGGTGGCCAATCCTTCTGAGATCTTCCTTGAGGAAAGATCCCAAGGGGCAGCAGGTTCAACGGTTGTTGCTTCGATGGAAGGAACAAGGCCGGTACTTGTAGAAATACAAGCTTTAATCTCTCCAACCAGTTTTGGCAATCCGCGAAGAATGGCGACGGGTATTGACCATAACCGAGTACCCTTGCTGATGGCTGTACTTGAAAAACGGGTTGGAATGCTTTTGCAAAACCAGGATGCTTATCTAAAAGTTGCCGGCGGTGTGAAATTGGACGAGCCTGCGATTGATTTAGCCATTGCTGTAAGTATCGCTTCAAGCTTCCGTGATAAACCGACGCGTGCGACGGATTGTATTATTGGTGAAGTGGGCTTGACTGGCGAGGTGAGGCGCGTCTCTAGGGTTGAACAGCGTGTACAGGAGGCTGCAAAGCTTGGGTTTGAGCGAATTATACTCCCAGCTAATAATCTTAGCGGATGGAAAGGTCCGGATGGAGTAGAATTATTAGGTGTTCATTCAGTTAGTGAAGCCTTGAAAGCTGCAATAGGAGGTAAATGATGGAATCTAAGAAGCAAAGTGATATTACAATAAGTGAAATTTTAAGGTTTATGGCTCCTGGGACTCCTTTGCGTGCAGGGATAGATAATGTTCTGCGTGCGAATACAGGCGGCTTAATTGTCCTTTGTTCAAAAGAACAGATTGCGAGCATTGTGGATGGCGGCTTTCAAATTAATTGTCCATTTTCTCCAAGCTATTTATATGAACTTGCAAAAATGGACGGAGCAATCATTTTAAATCAAGAGGGAAATAAGATTTTAATCGCAAATGGCCAGCTTGCGCCAGACTCCGGCATCCCTTCATCAGAAACAGGCATGCGTCACAGGACAGCTGAGCGTGTTGCGAAACAAACAGGAGCCCTGGTAATTGCTGTCTCACAACGAAGAAATGTTATTACACTCTATAAGGGCTCTTCTCGATATGCTTTAAAGGATATTGGAGTCATTTTAACAAAGGCGAATGTGGCCGTTCAAACGTTAGAAAAATATAAAGTTGTATTAGAGCAAGGTATTTCAAACTTAGGCATTCTGGAGTTTGAAGAGCAAGTGACCTATAATGATGTGCTCAATGTGATGCATAACATTGAAATGGTCTTGAAGATTAAAAATGAATTATTGACTTATTTGAGTGAACTTGGGACGGAAGGAAGGCTTATCAGGTTGCAAATGAATGAGCTGCTGGTAGAAATGGAACGAGAAGCGGAACTCATTATCATGGACTATTCCCATTCTAAAGAGCTTTCTTCAAAGGCGGCACTAGTAAGGCTGGAAGAGCTGTCTAAAGGTGAGATGCTGGAGGATTCATTCATTATGAAGCTGCTTGGGTATCATGGCTATATTCATACGGAGGAATTTATCTTCCCAAGAGGTTATCGAGTGCTGCATAAAGTACCGAGGCTTCCACCGATTATTATTGAGAATTTAGTGGAGCGATTCCAAGAGCTAAGATATATCGCAGTGGCGTCAATTGAGGAATTAGATGAAGTTGAAGGAATAGGAGAAGTGAGAGCAAGAAAAATTAATGAGGGCTTGAGGCTTATCCAGGAGCAGTTTTTTGCAGATAGACATTTGTAATACCCATTGAACTAATGGATTCAATATGCTAAAATGGTTAGTTTATTATTTGACATCCTATCGTAAACGATGCTAGGCTTAAGTTAACATTTATAGAAAAAATCCCTCTTTATTTAGTTTATTAGTATAACTTTTAGCATAAAGATAAAATTCTCTTAACATTGACGTTTCAATTTTGAGAATTTGTTAATAATGAGTAGAAGGAGGTGAAGGAATGTTAAAACGAATTGTGCAGGCATGCTTCCTTATTACAGGAGTAACGATCGGGATTTTTTTAATTCCAGAATTATTATTATTGATGAAATTGGACAGCATTCCTCTGGTAAATAATCCTTATATATCCGCCATTCTAGGTGCCATTATTTTTTATCTTTTAGCGTTTTGGGCGGTAGATCACGTAGTCAATTTTATAAAATGGACAGAGGAGTCTATCGTAAAAGTGCCGATTACCGATATTATTTTTGGTAGTCTAGGGCTGATATTTGGTCTTGTTGTAGCGTTTTTATTGGGATACGCCCTAAACACAATAGAGTTTTTGAATACGGTTGCACCGATCGTATTAACTCTCTTATTTGGTTATTTAGGATTCCAAATAGGATTTAAGAAGCGTGATGAATTATTAACCCTATTTACTAGTAAAAAGAAAAAGACCACTGAGGAAGAGACTGAGCCAGAGGCACACACGTTAAAAATATTAGATACAAGTGTCATTATTGATGGACGAGTCGCAGATATATGTCAAACCGGATTTTTAGAAGGAACCATTGTCATTCCTCGTTTCGTTTTAGAGGAACTTCAGCATATTGCTGATTCATCCGATGTTTTAAAGCGGAATAGAGGTCGAAGAGGTTTAGATATATTGAATCGCATTCAAAAAGAGCTTTCAATGAAAGTGGAGATTTATGAAGGAAACTTTGAAGAGATTCAAGAGGTTGACAGCAAATTAGTTAAATTGGCTAAGATTACAAATGGGGTCGTAGTCACAAACGACTTCAATCTAAATAAAGTATGTGAGCTGCAAAAGGTGGCTGTTCTTAATATTAATGACTTGGCGAATGCGGTGAAGCCTGTTGTGCTTCCTGGGGAAGAAATGAAGGTTCAAGTGATTAAAGATGGTAAGGAACAGAATCAAGGCATTGCTTATTTAGATGACGGGACGATGATCGTTGTAGAAGAAGGCCGCAACTATATTGGCAAGCATATTGATGTGATTGTTACCAGTGTGCTGCAAACTTCTGCTGGACGGATGATATTTGCTAAACCCAAACTATTAGAGAAAGCTTTATAAGATACAAAATACAAGAGCAGAGGGAAAGAGCTTACAGGATAAGCCTCTTTCTTTCCGCTTTTTATTCTGATTAAGGGAGAATATTGATGCATAATCCATATAGAGTCATTATTCCTGCAGCTGGCCAGGGGAAAAGAATGGGAGCGGGGAAGAACAAGCTGCTGCTGCCGCTTAAAGGAATTCCGGTTCTTGTTCATACCTTGCAGGTTTTTGAAAACGATCCAAGTTGTGGAGGTATTTATCTGGCGATCAACCCTCTTGATGAGGCTGGATTAACAGATCTTATGAAGGAACATCGTCTGACAAAAGTCGCTGGATTGATCCATGGCGGCAAGGAAAGACAGCAAAGTGTATACAATGCCGTAAAGCAGCTCTCAGGCGAGGGTGTTGTTCTTGTCCACGATGGTGCGCGTCCGTTTTTGGACAGAGATCAAATAGGAGCTCTTGTTGCAGCAGCTGAGAACGGTGCTAGTGCAATTCTTGCTGTGCCTGTAAAGGATACAGTTAAAAAAGCAAGAGATGGAATCGTCACCGAAACGATTGAACGCTCCAGCTTGTGGGCGGTGCAAACGCCACAAGCATTTCGCTTGCCGCTTCTGCGTGAGGCGCACCGCAGGGCAGAAGAGGATGCTTTTATAGGAACGGATGATGCAAGTCTTGTTGAACGTCTTCAAGCTGATGTGACCATAGTTGAAGGCCATTACGACAATATTAAACTGACAACACCAGAGGATTTATACTTTGCTGAAGCGATTATCAAAAAACGCAAAAATCAGCTATGATGGTAGAATGTAAATAATATATGGCTATTGCCTTATTTAGATAAAAAGGAGAAGATGGTATGTTTCGTATTGGGCAAGGATTTGATGTTCATCAATTAACAGAAGGTCGCCCCCTTATTATTGGCGGCATTCATATTCCGTATGAAAAGGGGCTGCTAGGGCATTCAGATGCCGATGTGCTATTACATACAGTTGCGGATGCATGTTTAGGTGCAATTGGTGAAGGAGATATAGGCAAGCACTTCCCTGACACGGATGCTGAATTTAAAGATGCTGACTCCGCTAAGCTGTTAACACATGTATGGCAGTTAGTGAAGGATAAAGGCTATGAGCTTGTTAATGCAGATTGCACAATAATTGCGCAAAAACCAAAAATGGCTCCGCATATTGAACCAATGAGAGCGAGGATTGCATCGCTTCTTGAAACGGACGCAGAGAATATCAACGTGAAAGCGACAACTACAGAGATGCTTGGATTCACAGGCAGGGGAGAAGGTATTGCTTCTCAAGTGACCTTGCTCTTAAAAAGAAAAGACAGCTGATTATAAATCCGCTTTGACAACAACATGCTGAGTGATAAAATAAAGGTTGCGACTGATTGCAGTTGCGATCGTACGAAATGATTTTTAATTATACGTGATTAATATATTGAAAACCGGTTTGGAGGAGGCAAAAAACATGTCAAACGATGTTCGTGTGCGTTATGCACCAAGCCCAACAGGACATTTACATATCGGGAATGCCCGAACGGCTTTATTTAATTATTTATTTGCTCGCAGCCAAGGCGGAAAGTTTATTATTCGAATCGAGGATACGGATAAAAAACGTAATATTGAAGGTGGAGAAGAAAGTCAGCTTCGTTATTTGCAATGGCTTGGAATTGATTGGGATGAGAGCGTTGATAAAGAAGGCAACTACGGGCCATACCGTCAATCAGAGCGCAATGAAATTTACCAAACTTACTATCAAGAACTGCTCGATAATGGAAAAGCTTATAAATGCTATTGCACTGAAGAAGAGCTTGAAGCAGAGCGCGAGGAGCAAATGGCAAAAGGGGAAACACCAGCTTATTCTGGGAAATGCCGCCGCTTGTCAGCAGATGAGCGCGCTGCTCTTGAAGCAGAAGGCAGAGAGCCAAGCATTCGTTTTCTTGTGCCGACAGGAAAGGTTTATTCATTCAATGACATCGTCAAAGGGGAAGTTTCTTTTGAATCCGACGGCATAGGTGATCATGTAATTGTTAAGAAGGATGGTACACCGACTTATAACTTTGCGGTTGCAGTTGATGATTATTTAATGAAGATTTCTCATGTGTTAAGAGGGGATGACCATATCTCCAATACTCCTAAGCAGCTAATGATCTATGAAGCGTTAGGCTGGGAAGCGCCACAGTTTGGCCATATGACATTAATTGTAAACGAAAGCCGAAAAAAATTAAGCAAACGTGATGAATCCATCATTCAATTTATTGAACAATATGAGGAACTTGGGTACTTACCTGAAGCATTATTTAACTTCATTACATTGCTGGGATGGTCTCCGAGTGGTGAAGAAGAAATCTTCTCTAAAGAAGAAATTATTGAGATTTTTGACGCTTCTCGTCTTTCAAAATCTCCAGCATTATTTGACAAACAAAAGCTCGCTTATATGAATAATCAATATATGAAGAAGCTTGATGTAGATAAGCTTGCAGAAGTGTCACTTCCTCATCTCGTGAAGGCGGGGAAGGTTGAGGAAAACTTATCTGCAGAAAAAGTGGAATGGGTGAAAAAATTAGTTGCTTTACTCCAAGAGAAAATGAGCTTCGGTGCGGAAATTGTCGGCTTATCAGAGCTTTTCTTCACAGAGGAATTGACTTTGGAAGAAGAAGCAAAGGAAGTCCTTGCTGAAGAACAAGTGCCTGAAGTGCTAGCAGCCTTCCTAAAAGAGCTTGAGCAACTAGAGGAGTTTAAAGCCGATGCAATCAAAGCGGCAATGAAATCTGTGCAAAAAGCCACTGGACATAAAGGGAAAAAATTATTTATGCCAATCCGCTCTGCGACAACAGGGCAAACACATGGCCCAGATCTTCCGCAAGCGATTGAGCTTTTAGGTCAAGAGAAAGTGAAAAGCAGGTTATTAAGTATTTTAGGTTAACATATTGGGGAAAATATAATATAGTAAATAGTATCTTTTTATAAATTTAAAAAGTATAATATCTTCAAGTTTAAAAAAGGTCTGGATATCAGCGGCTCAAGGCCAATGAGCGAGCCACCTTCGCTTTATAGTTAATCCAGCTGCAGTGCCTAGCCCCTCGAGGTCATAAGCTAAATCAGTCTAGAGGTTAAAGAACAACCTCCAGTCTGATTCATCTTAAGTTTGTCGGGGCTGAACAAGGCCCTTCCGCTTTATAGTTAATCCACCTCGCTTTATAGTTAAAGTGTTGATGAGGAAAAGTAGGATGTATGAAGCTTCTTAGAGAAAACCATCACCGGCTGAAAGTGGTTTAAGCCTCTCGTCATCTGAAATGCCCCTCTGAGCCCTGTTTCGAACCAATCTGTGCATGAACTAGAGCGCAGGTAGAAGTAGAAATCAGGCGGTTGTCCTTCCGTTATAAGGTTAAAGTTGAGGCTTTTTATGAAAAAAGTCTAAACAGAGTGGAACCGCGCTTATTTCAGCGTCTCTGTCGTAAATGACAGAGGCGCTTTTTGGTTTTTAAAGGGGAGTATTTTTGTCGGAAATAACGAAAAGTGTATGTGATTCTCACTGATTTATTCTAATTATCCTTAAGTAGATAGTCCTGCTGTCAGTGAGGTACTGTCATTCCATTTCCCAGAAAATATTATAGGGGGAAAATGAAAAGCAGCAATAAAGGAGGGGAGATTGGTATGTTTAAGAGAATGAAGGAAGATATTGATGTTGTATTCGAACAAGATCCTGCAGCTAGAAGCATGTTCGAAGTCGTTTTAACCTACTCGGGATTGCACTCGATTTGGGCACATCGAATCGCGCATGCATTATATAAAAATAAGTTCTTTTTCCTGGCGCGGGCTACTTCTCAAATCAGCCGATTCTTTACAGGTATTGAAATCCATCCCGGTGCAAAAATCGGACGGCGCTTTTTCATTGATCATGGAATGGGCGTGGTGATTGGAGAGACTTGCGAGATCGGCGATAATGTCACTGTGTACCAGGGTGTGACATTAGGCGGAACGGGTAAAGAAAAAGGAAAGCGGCATCCAACGATTAAGGATAATGCCTTGATTGCAACTGGGGCTAAGGTGCTTGGTTCGATTACAATTGGGGAAAACTCTAAAGTAGGAGCAGGATCAGTTGTCCTTCATGATGTACCACCTAACTCAACAGTAGTTGGCATTCCTGGGAAAGTGAAAATCAGGGATGGGGTAAAGGTAGCGAAGGATTTAAACCATACAGACTTGCCTGATCCAATAGCCGATCGATTCAAGGAGCTTGAAAAAGAGCTGAAAGCAATGAAGGTTGAAGTAGAACAGATGAGGAATGAAAGGGGCCAAATTTAATGGCGATTCAGTTATATAATACGCTTTCGAGAAAGAAAGAACCGTTTATTCCCCTTGAAGAAGGGAAAGTAAAAATGTATGTGTGTGGACCGACTGTTTATAACTATATTCATATAGGGAATGCTCGTCCTCCTATCGTATTTGACACAGTGAGAAGATATCTTGAGTATCGCGGCTACGATGTGAATTACGTGTCAAATTTCACAGATGTGGATGATAAATTAATACGCACGGCTAAAGAACTAGGTGAAGAAGTACCGGAAATAGCGGAAAGATTTATTGATGCCTATTTTGAAGATGTGTCTGCACTTGGCTGCAAACGAGCGGATGTCCACCCAAGAGTAACAGGTAATATGGATATTATTATTGAGTTTATCCAGACATTGATTGATAAAGGATATGCCTATGAATCTGAAGGTGATGTGTATTATCATACACGTAAATTTGAAGGATATGGCAAGCTTTCACATCAATCGATTGATGAATTAAAAATCGGGACGCGTATCGCTATCGGCGAGAAGAAGCAGGATGCGCTTGATTTTGTATTGTGGAAAACAGCAAAAGAAGGCGAAATTAAGTGGGATAGCCCATGGGGAGAAGGACGACCTGGATGGCATATCGAGTGCTCAGCAATGGCGAAGAAGTATTTAGGCGAAACGATTGATATTCACGCAGGCGGACAGGACCTTTCCTTCCCGCATCATGAAAATGAGATTGCTCAATCTGAAGCTTTAACAGGAAAAACCTTTGCTCGCTATTGGATGCATAATGGCTATATCAATATTGATAATGAGAAGATGTCCAAATCGCTCGGAAACTTTGTGCTTGTTCATGACATTATTAAGAATCATGACCCTAAAGTATTGAGATTCTTTATGCTTTCTGTACACTATCGTAACCCGATAAACTATAGCGAAGAATTGCTTGAAAATACACGTGCTGGCTTGGAAAGGATTAAAGCATCCTATGAAAACTTGCAGCACCGTAAAGAGGCAAGTGCAAATTTAACAGATAATAATCAAGAATGGCTAGACAAAATCATTAAGCTTGAGCAACAGTTCATCGATGAAATGGATGATGATTTTAATACAGCGAATGCCATTTCTGTACTATTTGAGCTCTCTAAAGTAGCCAATTATTATTTAATGGAAAAGAATACAGCTGTTGTTGTAATTGATGCCTTTATTAAGCAATTTGAAAGCTTCTTTGATATCCTTGGCTTAACGCTTGATGGAGCGGATGGCGAGTTATTGGATGAAGAAATTGAAGCGCTTCTAGAGCAAAGAATTCAAGCCCGTAAAGACCGGAATTTCCAACTGGCTGACCAAATTCGTGATAGGCTGAAAGAGATGGATATCATCTTGGAAGATACAGCACAAGGCACGAGATGGAAAAGAGGCTAATGGAATGCTTCACTATAATAAAAAAATTGATCCCAAACAATTAAACAGTCTCGCCCTTGCCTATATGGGCGATGCTGTTTTTGAAAATTATGTTCGGCATGAATTGATACAAAAGGGCAGTGTGCGTCCGAATTTGCTCCATAAAGAGGCGACTCGCTATGTTTCTGCCAAAGCGCAGGCAAAGGTCATACATGCCATGCTGGATGGAGACAATTTATCTGAAGAAGAAAGGGCTGTAGTCAGAAGAGGCAGAAATGCAAAATCTGGAACGGTCCCAAAAAACACCGATGTGCAAACATATCGTTATAGCACTGCCTTCGAAGCTTTAATCGGTTATCTATACTTATCAGACAGACTGGAAAGACTGGAAGAAATCGTTGTACAAGCATTTGAATGGATCGAAGGAAGAAAGGGGGAAATGAAAAATGAGTCATGACTTTATTATTGGCAAAAACCCGGTGATTGAAGCGTTGAAATCGGAGAGGGATATTAATAAAATCCTGATTGCTGAGGGCTCGCAAGGAGGGCAAATGCAACAGGTGATTGGACTCGCAAAAAGCGCAGGCGTTCTTGTACAGTTTGTACCTAAGAAAAAGCTGGACCAGATGGAGATCGGTAATCATCAAGGTGTTGCAGCACAAGTAGCTGCCTATCAATATGCGGAGGTGGATGATTTATTCGCCCTTGCAGAAAAGAGAAATGAAGCGCCTTTCTTTTTGCTGCTGGATGAAATTGAAGACCCGCATAATCTAGGTTCAATCATGCGAACAGCGGATGCATCAGGTGCACATGGCATTATTATTCCTAAACGTCGTGCGGTAGGGCTGACTGCAACCGTTGCAAAGGCATCTACAGGGGCAATTGAGTATATTCCAGTAGCGCGCGTAACGAATATGGCTAGAACAATTGATGAATTAAAAGAGAGAGGTGTCTGGATTGCAGGTACAGATGCCAGTGGTAAGCAAGACTTCCGCCAGCTTGATGGTACAATGCCGATTGGGCTAGTCATTGGAAGTGAGGGAAAAGGCATGGGGCGTCTTATTAGAGATAAGTGTGATTTCCTCATTAGCTTGCCAATGGCAGGCAAAGTAACCTCTCTCAATGCATCTGTTGCGGCAGCTCTTCTTATGTACGAGGTTTACCGAAAACGTTCTCCGATTGAGGGATAGAAATGGATATCCTTCTTGTCGATGGATATAACATTATCGGTGCCTGGCCGGAACTACGGGAATTGAAAAATACAGACTTAGAAGCTGCAAGAGATCGACTCATAGAAAAGATGGCGGAATACCAAGGGTATTCCGGCTATCGAGTCATTGTTGTTTTTGATGCACACTTTGTAAAAGGAACTGAACGAAAAATTAAGAATTACAATGTTGAGGTTATTTTTACCCGTACAAATGAAACAGCGGATGAGCGGATTGAAAAGCTGGCGATTGATTTAAGCGATATTAGGACGCAAATTCATGTGGCAACCTCTGATTTTACTGAACAGCGTGTTATATTTGGACAGGGTGCATTAAGAAAATCAGCACGGGAATTATTAATTGAAATGAACCATGTTGACAATCAAATAGGCAAAAAGGTAAAAAAAACACAGGAAAATAAACCAGTGTCAAAAATCCCATTAAGTGCAGAAGTAGCGGAAATTTTCGAAAAATGGCGTCGTGAGAAGTAATCGGGCAGTTGACGCTGGAAAAACGACTACTGTATAATATTGCTATCCATGCTTGTACGGTCGGGGGGATCCTAGTGAGTACTGACTTCAAGACAACGGCTGAAAATCACGCAATATTCTTTCAGCTAGAAGATGAGGAATTGATTGAATTAGTCCATAAAGGCGAAAGTGAAGCGCTAGATTATTTGATTCATAAGTATCGAAATTTTGTGCGAGCCAAGGCAAGATCATATTTTCTAATTGGTGCTGATAAGGAAGATATTGTACAGGAAGGCATGATTGGTTTGTATAAAGCCATTCGTGATTACAAGGAGGACAAGCTATCCTCTTTTAAGGCATTTGCTGAGCTGTGTATTACAAGACAAATTATCACTGCAATCAAAACAGCAACAAGGCAAAAGCATATTCCGTTGAACTCCTATGTTTCATTGGACAAGCCCATCTATGATGAAGAATCGGATCGGACATTAATGGATATCATTTCCGGTGCGAAGGTTATGGATCCTGAAGAGCTTATTATCAATCAGGAAGAATTTGATCACATTGAAGTGAAGATGTCAGAGCTTTTAAGTGATCTCGAAAGAAAAGTGTTGGCTCTTTATTTAGACGGTCAGTCCTATCAAGAAATTTCAGAAGAGTTAAACCGTCATGTGAAGTCAATCGATAATGCACTGCAGAGAGTAAAGAGAAAGCTAGAAAGATATTTGGAAGTGCGGGAATTTTCTTTATAATGTACGAATGGTTAAACGCCATTCTATTTATATTATTTTTTCGTCCCAGCTTCCACGCATCATGAACGTTTCACTTTTATAGTGAAGTGTTGTTGTTTTTTGCAGTTATTGACATCGACAATTGTCCATGTTAGAGTTTTAATGGCATAAAAGTAGACATGGTAGGTGTAGATAAATGCCGAAGAAAATAGCTTTAGCTTGTGTTGAATGCGGTTCTAGAAACTACTCAACTACAAGTAATAAAGAATCTGAAAGACTAGAATTGAAAAAGTTTTGCAGCACATGCAGTGCACATACGATCCATCGTGAAACAAAATAATATTTATATAGATTTATTTTTTCTGATCTCAGAAAAGTCCTTGAGGATATCATTCGGGGGGATGAGTTCTAGTTTAAAGGTGCTTTCTGTTGAAGGATATATCTCTTGAAGTTGGGGGTTACGAAATGCGACGCATCGTGAATTTTTTCCGTGAAGTTGGACGAGAAATGAAAAAGGTCAGCTGGCCGACTCGTAAAGAGTTAACGAAGTATACAATTACTGTTTTAGTTGTTGTACTCTTCTTTACGCTGTTCTTCATGGTCATTGATCTAGGTATTTCTGAATTGATTCGTTTTATTCTTGAATAACCCCTGAGTTTCCATGGTATAATGGAGAATAACACAGGAAACATTTGCGAAGCCCGGAAACGGGTTTTTTCATTTGGTAAAAAAAGTGGAAGCCGCGTAATTAGGAGTGAGAAGCTTAAAACATTGAGCCCCTAATGATGAAGCTAGACTTTTTAAAGTCTTATTAAATAATAAATGATTACAGGGAGGGAAGGACGAATAAGTCCCCTTTGAATGGAAAAAAATTGGTATGTTGTTCATACGTACTCTGGTTATGAAAATAAAGTTAAGGCAAACCTAGAGAAGCGTGTTGAATCTATGGCGATGCAGGATAAGATCTTTCGAGTGATTGTACCTGAAGAGGAAGAAACAGATATTAAAAATGGTAAAAAGAAAATCGTAAAGCGTAAAGTATTCCCTGGTTATGTGTTAGTGGAAATTGTGATGACAGATGACTCGTGGTATGTTGTACGAAATACGCCAGGTGTGACAGGTTTCGTAGGTTCAGCTGGTTCAGGCTCTAAGCCAACCCCATTATTACCTGAGGAAGTCGATGTAATCCTTAAGCGCATGGGTGTGGAAGAAAGGCGCATGGATGTTGATTTTGAAATCGGTGAGACAGTACAGGTAAACGAAGGACCATTTGCGAACTTTACTGGATCGATTGAAGAAATTGACAAAGATAAAGCGAAAATCAAAGTGCTAGTCAATATGTTTGGAAGAGATACGCCTGTTGAACTTGATTTTTCTCAAATAGAAAAAATATAACGATTTTCACTACTTTATAAGATGTAAGGTTGGAAGAAACGTATAGATGATGGGTGTCCCTCCTATATTTTTGAAAAAAACTTGAAATCATCTTTGAAAAGTGATAATATTTCATAGGTCAGTATGTCTCAGACAAGAGACCGGACATTTGATATCGTTCTTTATCTTTATATAAAGAATATAAGTTGAGTGGGAGGGATATTTCCCTATTACCACATCACGGACTTTAAGGAGGTGTGTCTCGTGGCTAAAAAAGTAATCAAACTTGTTAAATTGCAAATCCCTGCAGGTAAAGCGAACCCAGCACCACCAGTTGGTCCTGCACTAGGTCAAGCCGGTGTTAATATCATGGGATTCTGTAAGGAATTTAATGCGCGCACAGCTGAACAAGCTGGCTTAATCATTCCTGTTGAAATTACGGTTTTTGAAGACCGTTCATTTACATTTATTACGAAAACTCCACCCGCTGCAGTTTTACTTAAAAAAGCAGCTGGAATTGAGTCTGGTTCTGGTGAACCAAACCGTAATAAAGTAGCAACAGTCAAGCGTGACAAGGTACGCGAGATTGCTGAAACAAAAATGCCTGATCTAAACGCAGCAAGCGTCGAAGCTGCTATGCGTATGGTTGAAGGTACTGCACGCAGCATGGGTATTGTTATCGAAGACTAATGCTATGCAGAGAGTTATGTTGTTTCATGGGGGTTGCGATGCTGAATTTGGTTCACTCGCAACCTTTATGCTGTTCGGCTCCGACGTCTTAGCGGCACGAGGTCATCGATTAGCTTTAGGCTAATCTGCTCTCTGTCGGGGTTGTGTATTAGACGTCGGCCTTTCAGCGTGGGAGGTTATTCCGCTAAAACCACATTCAAGGAGGAAATTAAAATGGCTAAAAAAGGTAAGAAGTATATAGAGGCTGCTAAACTTGTAGACAGCACAAAAGCTTACCCAGTTGCAGAAGCAATTGCTCTTGCAAAGAAAACAAACTTTGCTAAATTTGATGCAACTGTTGAAGTAGCATTCCGTTTAGGCGTAGATCCTAAGAAAGCAGACCAACAAATTCGTGGTGCAGTTGTACTACCGAATGGTACTGGTAAAACTCAACGTGTTCTTGTATTCGCTAAAGGCGAAAAAGCAAAAGAAGCTGAAGCTGCTGGAGCTGACTTCGTAGGTGATTCAGAATACATCACTAAAATCACTCAAGGCTGGTTCGATTTCGATGTAATCGTTGCTACACCTGACATGATGGGTGAAGTTGGTAAACTTGGTCGCGTTTTAGGACCTAAAGGTTTAATGCCAAACCCTAAAACAGGAACAGTTACTTTCGATGTTGAAAAAGCTGTGAATGAAATTAAAGCAGGTAAAGTTGAATACCGTGTTGAAAAAGCTGGTAACATCCACGTTCCAATCGGTAAAGTATCATTTGAAGACGAAAAACTTGTTGAAAACTTCAACACTATTTTCGATACAATGATGAAAGCAAAACCTGCAGCTGCAAAAGGAACTTACATGAAGAATGTTTCTGTAACAACTACAATGGGACCTGGCGTAAAAGTCGACTCATCATCAGCAGCTACAAAATAATCGCTCTCATATCCATTAATTGGATGAGTAAGCATTTTGAAAAACATTGACAATACAAAATACATTAAGTAAAATGTATTTTGTTGTGAAAATAAAATAACCATTTGTACCGTAGACAGCAGGTGCTAACTTAGCTTAATTCCCTGCCGAGGTCATACGATAGATTTATATGCTTTTACAAGCTATTGTATACTTCCTCCATGTCTATGACAGACGTGGAGGTTTTTTGTTGAGAAGTGTCATTTTTGCACTTATCTGGCCTAAAGCGGTATGAATGCAGAAATCTATAGGAGGTGTAAAGATGAGCAGCGTTATCGAACAAAAGCAGCAAATCGTAGAAGAAATTACTGGCAAATTCAAAGCGAGTCTATCAACAGTAGTTGTTGATTACCGTGGACTAACTGTTTCTGAAGTTACAGAACTTCGTAAACAATTACGTGAAGCAGGTATTGAATTCAAAGTATATAAAAACTCTATGACTCGCCGTGCAGCTGAATCTGCTGAACTTGCAGGTTTAAGTGAATTCCTAACTGGTCCAAATGCAATTGCATTCAGCACAGAGGACGTCGTAGCTCCAGCTAAAATCCTTAACGATTTTGCTAAAAAGCACGAAGCACTTGAAATTAAAGCAGGTGTCATCGAAGGAAACATCGCAACTGTAGAAGAAGTGAAAGCTCTTGCTGAACTTCCATCTCGCGAAGGTCTTCTTTCTATGCTACTCAGCGTACTTCAAGCACCAATTCGCAATCTTGCTCTTGCAACAAAAGCTGTTGCAGATCAAAAAGAAGAACAAGGCGCGTAAGTTAACTTTAGCGTCAAACTAATAGAACCTAACAAAATTTAAGGAGGAAATATTATCATGACTAAAGAACAAATCATTGAAGCAGTTAAAAGTATGACTGTTTTAGAACTTAACGACTTAGTAAAAGCAATCGAAGAAGAATTCGGAGTAACTGCTGCAGCTCCTGTAGCTGTTATGGGTGGAGCTGCTGGTGGAGACGCTGCAGCTGAAAAAACTGAATTTGATGTAATCCTTACTTCTGCAGGAGATCAAAAAATCAAAGTTATCAAAGCTGTTCGTGAAATCACAGGTCTTGGACTTAAAGAAGCGAAAGAAGTTGTTGATAACACTCCAAAAGCTATTAAAGAAGGCATCTCTAAAGACGAAGCTGAAGAACTTAAAGCTAAACTTGAAGAAGTTGGAGCTGGCGTAGAAGTTAAGTAATATATGATAAAAAAAGCCCGCTTTTTAAAGCGGGCTTTTTTTTGAAAGATAAGAAAGTATAAATTCTTCAATTAGAATAATGTCTAGCGCAAGCGTTTTATCGCCTATCAAACTTCAGGCATCCTCACTAAGATAAGTCAACATCGGTTCGCTCACGCACACCGTGTATCCTTTATCGAAAGAACAAGCCCTTCTACGTTTGTGAGGAGATGACCAAGGCGCCCCGCGCTTTTCTTACTAATATGCAATTGTTTTGGCTATGCTTAAAAGAAAGCCCTCGTACATTCTTCATTATCAATCTTTCCTAAACGGAGGTGAAAAACATGTCTGAACACTATTACTCCCAAACACAAAAAGTTGAAAGCAACCCAAAGACTTGGAGCTTTACGCTCAGAAACCGTTCATTTCGTTTTAAAACCGATAATGGTGTATTTTCAAAAGGCGATGTAGATTATGGCTCAAAGCTTTTAATTGAAACATTTGAAATTCCTGAATCTCAAGGTGATCTTCTGGATGTGGGCTGTGGATACGGACCTATTGGCCTTTCGATGGCCTCTATAATGGAGGATCGGACTATTCATATGGTGGATGTGAACACGCGTGCCTTAGGACTTGCAAAAGAAAATGCAGAATTAAATGCGATAAAAAATGTGCGGATCTATGAAAGTGACAAGCTTGAAGGTGTAAAAGGGAATAAATTTGCAGCTATTCTAACGAACCCGCCTATTAGGGCAGGAAAGAAAACAGTACACGAAATTTTTGAACAAAGCTATGATTGTTTAATTAAAGGCGGAGAGCTGTGGGTTGTGATTCAAAAGAAGCAAGGAGCACCATCTGCCATAGAAAAACTAGAGCAATTATTCAGTGAAGTAGAGACAGTTGTGAAGAAAAAAGGGTATTTTATTTTAAAAGGAAAAAAAGATTGACTTGACTTTTTCGCTATGTTAGTATTGTAAAATGCCAACATATTATACTCCCAATATAAACTAATTTTATTCCATTTGTATAAAATTGGATGTGTTGGGAAAAATAATAAAAGAATAGTCGTAATGCGGAAATGTGGTTTTTGACGTAAAAACCCTTTTTCTTTTTGTCTGATTGAGTGTGTGAAATTCCGAGGGTTAGATTTACTCTGACGCCGTGGCTAATCCCAAGAAAAAGGCTTTTTATATGTATGGGGTGAATGAAGCACAGCTTGAATTTACGATATGTCTAGCTCTAACGTCAATCCTCTCTCGTAAGGGCTTCACTTAGTTGCGGGCGGGAATCCGCAGTGTAATGGACGGTCTATTTAGATAACTTGAGAAGGAACGTTTTCAGCTTTTCAAAATAATAACGCTTGATTTGAGGGGTGAATCAGTTGACAGGTCAACTAGTTCAGTATGGACGACACCGCCAACGTAGAAGTTACGCACGAATCAGTGAAGTTTTAGAATTACCAAATCTAATCGAAATCCAAACCTCTTCTTATCAATGGTTTCTTGATGAGGGTTTAAGAGAAATGTTTCATGATATTTCTCCGATTGAAGACTTTACTGGTAATTTGTCGCTTGAATTTATTGATTACAGCCTTGGCGAGCCAAAATATTCAGTTGAGGAAACAAAAGAACGAGATGTTACATATTCTGCACCGTTGCGTGTGAAAGTGCGTCTTGTAAACAAAGAGACAGGCGAAGTCAAAGACCAGGATGTCTTTATGGGTGACTTCCCGCTTATGACAGAAACAGGTACCTTCGTGATTAACGGAGCGGAGCGTGTTATTGTTTCGCAGCTAGTGCGTTCTCCGAGCGTATACTATAGCGGCAAACTTGATAAAAACGGCAAAAAAGGCTTCACCGCTACCGTCATTCCGAACCGCGGCGCTTGGCTGGAATATGAAACAGATGCCAAAGACGTCGTATACGTTAGAATAGATCGTACTCGGAAACTGCCCGTTACGGTTCTTTTGCGTGCACTTGGGTTCGGCTCTGATCAAGAGATCATCGATTTGATTGGAGATAATGAGTACATTCGGAATACGCTTGAAAAAGATAATACTGAAGGTACTGATAAAGCTTTACTTGAGATTTATGAGCGATTGCGTCCGGGCGAGCCTCCTACAGTTGAAAATGCTAAAAGTTTATTAGTTTCAAGGTTCTTTGACCCGAAACGTTATGATTTAGCTAATGTAGGACGCTATAAGATTAACAAAAAGCTTCATATTAAAAATAGACTATTTGGTCAAAGAATTGCGGAAAACTTAGTTGATCCTGAAACTGGAGAAATTATTGTTGAAAAAGGCACTTTGCTTGATCGCCGTACTTTAGACCGAATCATCCCTAACCTAGAGAAAAACGTTGGTTTTAAAAACGTAAGCCTTATCGGTGGGGTTGTAAATGATGACGTAGAACTTCAATCTATTAAAATCTATGCGCCGAATGAAGATGGAGAAAAAGAAATCAATGTAATCGGTAATGCTTATGTAGAAGAATCAGTGAAAAACATTGCACCTTCAGATATCATTGCTTCAATCAGTTATTTCTTTGACCTTCTTCATGGAGTGGGCGATACAGATGATATCGACCATCTTGGTAATAGACGTCTGCGTTCTGTTGGTGAGCTGTTGCAAAACCAATTCCGTATCGGACTTTCAAGAATGGAACGTGTTGTTCGTGAAAGAATGTCTATTCAAGATACAAACACCATTACACCTCAGCAGTTAATTAATATTCGACCGGTTATCGCGTCAATTAAAGAGTTCTTCGGAAGCTCCCAATTATCACAGTTCATGGATCAAACAAATCCATTAGCTGAATTGACTCATAAACGTCGTCTTTCTGCATTAGGACCCGGTGGATTAACACGTGAACGTGCTGGATTTGAAGTGCGTGACGTTCACTATTCCCACTATGGCCGTATGTGTCCGATTGAAACACCAGAGGGTCCAAACATCGGGCTGATTAACTCACTTTCATCATTTGCGAAGGTCAACCGTTTTGGCTTTATTGAAACGCCATACCGTCGAATTGATCCTGAAACTGGAAAAGTGACTTCGCGCATCGACTATTTAACAGCCGATGAAGAGGATAACTATGTTGTCGCACAAGCGAATGTCCTTCTTGATGATGATGGATCATTCCTTGAAGAAGAAGTTGTTGCTCGTTTCAAAGGGGAAAATACTGTTGTAATGCGTGATCGCGTCGATTACATGGATGTATCACCGAAGCAGGTTGTATCTGCTGCGACTGCATGTATTCCATTCTTAGAAAATGATGACTCCAACCGTGCCCTTATGGGAGCGAACATGCAACGTCAAGCTGTTCCTTTAATGCAACCGGAAGCACCAAGAGTTGGAACTGGTATGGAATATGTATCAGGTAAAGACTCAGGTGCCGCTGTAATTTGTAAACATGAAGGTATCGTTGAACATGTTGAGGCGAGAGAAGTATGGGTTCGCAGAGTGAAAGAAGTAGATGGTCAAGAAGTAAAAGGTGACCTAGATAAATATAGAATGCTTAAATTTATTCGTTCTAACCAAGGTACTTGCTATAACCAACGTCCAATCGTTGCTGTTGGAAACCGTGTAACCAAAGGTGAAATCCTGGCTGACGGTCCTTCAATGGAACTTGGAGAATTGGCATTGGGTCGTAACGTACTAGTAGCCTTCATGACATGGGACGGATATAACTACGAGGATGCGATCATCATGAGTGAGCGCCTCGTTAAAGATGATGTATATACATCCATCCACATCGAAGAATATGAATCAGAATCCCGTGATACAAAATTAGGACCTGAGGAAATCACACGTGATATTCCGAATGTTGGTGAGGATGCGCTTCGCAATTTAGATGAGCGCGGCATTATCCGCACAGGTGCTGAAGTAAAAGATGGTGACTTGCTTGTAGGTAAAGTAACACCTAAGGGAGTAACTGAATTAACAGCTGAAGAAAGACTTCTTCATGCGATCTTCGGTGAGAAGGCGCGTGAGGTTCGTGATACTTCACTTCGTGTTCCTCATGGCGGAGGCGGAATCGTTCTTGATGTTAAAGTCTTCAATCGCGAAGATGGAGACGAACTGCCACCTGGTGTAAATCAGCTTGTACGTGTGTACATTGTACAGAAACGTAAAATCTCTGAAGGAGATAAAATGGCTGGACGTCATGGTAACAAAGGTGTAATTTCTCGTATTCTTCCTGAAGAAGATATGCCTTATTTACCGGATGGCACACCAGTTGATATCATGTTAAACCCGTTGGGCGTACCGTCTCGTATGAACATTGGACAGGTGCTTGAACTGCATCTTGGAATGGCTGCGAGAGCGTTGGGCATACATGTCGCTTCACCAGTATTTGATGGAGCAAATGAAGAAGACGTTTGGGAAACAATTGAAGAAGCTGGCATGGCTCGTGATGCTAAGACTGTTCTTTATGATGGTCGCTCAGGAGAGCCGTTTGACAACCGTGTATCAGTTGGAGTCATGTATATGATCAAACTTGCTCACATGGTTGACGATAAGTTACATGCTCGTTCTACAGGACCATACTCTCTAGTTACGCAACAGCCATTGGGCGGTAAAGCTCAATTTGGTGGACAACGTTTCGGTGAGATGGAGGTTTGGGCACTCGAAGCCTATGGTGCAGCATACACACTTCAAGAAATCTTAACTGTTAAATCAGATGATGTTGTTGGACGTGTGAAAACATACGAATCAATCGTCAAAGGCGAGAATGTTCCAGAACCAGGCGTTCCAGAATCATTCAAAGTATTGATCAAAGAACTTCAAAGCTTAGGTATGGATGTAAAAATTCTATCAGGCGATGAAAAAGAGATAGAAATGCGCGATATGGATGATGAGGAAGATCTTCAACAAGCGGAGTCTTTAACCATTGCTCCAGAAGCAAAAGAAGCAGAATCAGAAAAAGTAGCTACAAAGGAATAACATATAAAGTAGGAGGGCAGTGATGCCCTCCCTTCCAAATCAATGATTTGGATAAATGTGACTGGCACCCAAACTGCTGAACAAGAGAGCAACGGGTGAAACCTTTAGATCAAAAGGGAGGTAGGCCCCTTGTTAGATGTAAACAATTTTGAGTATATGAAAATAGGTCTTGCTTCACCGGATAAAATTCGCTCATGGTCACATGGTGAGGTAAAAAAACCAGAAACGATTAACTATCGTACATTAAAGCCAGAAAAAGACGGTTTGTTCTGTGAACGTATTTTTGGACCTACAAAAGACTGGGAATGTCATTGTGGGAAGTATAAACGAGTACGTTATAAAGGTGTTGTCTGTGACCGATGTGGAGTTGAAGTAACGCGTGCAAAAGTACGTCGTGAAAGAATGGGTCATA
This sequence comes from Cytobacillus purgationiresistens, assembly GCF_030813235.1. Lineage (GTDB taxonomy): Bacteria > Bacillota > Bacilli > Bacillales > Cytobacillaceae > Cytobacillus > Cytobacillus purgationiresistens. Next base: position 26,816 of record NZ_JAUSUB010000025.1, read on the forward strand.
TTGAGCTAGCTGCACCTGTATCTCATATTTGGTATTTCAAAGGTATTCCTAGCCGTATGGGTCTTGTTCTGGATATGTCACCTCGTGCTTTAGAAGAAGTCATTTATTTCGCTTCTTACGTGGTAACAGAATCTGGTGATACAGCGTTAGAAAAGAAACAGCTGTTATCTGAAAAAGAATATCGTGCATATCGCGAAAAGTACGGTAATAAATTCCAAGCATCTATGGGTGCGGAATCTATTAAAAAACTTTTATCTGATATCGATTTAAATAAAGAAGTAGACATTTTAAAAGAAGAATTAAAAACAGCTCAAGGGCAACGTCGTACGCGTGCGATTAAACGACTTGAAGTTCTAGAAGCTTTCCGTGGATCAGGCAATGAGCCTGATTGGATGATTCTTGATGTATTACCGGTTATCCCACCTGAGCTTCGCCCGATGGTACAGCTTGATGGTGGTCGCTTTGCGACATCGGATTTGAATGACCTTTACCGTCGTGTCATCAACCGTAACAATCGTTTAAAACGACTTTTGGATCTTGGTGCGCCAAGCATCATCGTTCAAAATGAAAAGCGTATGCTTCAAGAAGCAGTGGATGCTTTAATCGATAATGGCCGTCGTGGTCGCCCTGTAACTGGACCAGGTAACCGTCCATTGAAATCATTGTCACACATGCTAAAAGGTAAACAAGGACGTTTCCGTCAAAACTTACTAGGTAAGCGTGTTGACTATTCAGGTCGTTCCGTTATCGTCGTTGGTCCGAATTTGAAAATGTATCAATGTGGTCTTCCTAAAGAAATGGCACTTGAGTTATTCAAGCCTTTCGTTATGAAGGAACTTGTTGAAAAAGGTTTGGCTCATAATATCAAATCTGCTAAACGTAAAATTGAAAGAGTGCAGCCGGAAGTATGGGATGTTTTAGAAAGTGTAATTAAAGAACATCCAGTTTTACTTAACCGTGCCCCTACTCTCCATAGATTAGGAATTCAGGCGTTCGAGCCTACATTGGTAGAGGGTCGTGCGATTCGCCTTCACCCGCTAGTATGTACAGCATATAACGCGGACTTTGATGGTGACCAAATGGCTGTCCATGTACCGCTATCATCTGAAGCACAAGCTGAAGCGCGTCTATTGATGTTAGCAGCTCAGAACATCTTGAACCCGAAAGATGGTAAACCAGTTGTTACACCATCACAGGATATGGTTTTAGGTAACTATTACCTAACGATGGAAAGAGAAAATGCTGTAGGCGAAGGTATGATCTTCAACGACACAAGCGAAGCATTGCTTGCATACCAAAACGGATATGTTCATTTGCATACGAGAGTAGCCGTACATGCTGGATCATTAAATAATGAAACATTTACAGAAGAGCAAAACAAACAACTATTGATTACTACTGTTGGTAAGCTTGTCTTCAATGAAATCTTGCCTGAAACATTCCCGTACATCAATGAGCCTACAAAAGAAAATCTTGAAGAAGAGACACCTAAGAAATACTTCGTTGAAAAAGGAACGAATATTCCAGCTACCATTGGTGAAATGCCATTAATTGATCCGTTTAAGAAAAAGATTCTTGGTAACATCATTGCGGAAGTATTTAAACGTTTCAAAATTACTGAAACATCAAAAATGCTTGACCGTATGAAAAACCTTGGATTCAAACATTCTACAAAAGCGGGTATTACAGTTGGTGTAGCTGACATCGTCGTATTAGGTGAAAAAGAAGAAATCATCCATGAAGCACAGCAAAAAGTGGATAATGTCATGAAACAATTCAGACGTGGTCTTATTACTGAGGATGAGCGCTATGAAAGAGTCATCTCTATCTGGAGTGCAGCCAAAGATATTATCCAATCCAAGCTGATGAAGTCATTAGATAAATCCAACCCAATCTTCATGATGAGTGATTCCGGTGCCCGTGGTAACGCATCTAACTTTACACAGTTAGCTGGTATGCGTGGTCTGATGGCCAACCCGGCTGGACGTATTATTGAATTACCGATTAAATCAAGTTTCCGTGAAGGTCTTACAGTACTCGAATACTTCATCTCGACACATGGTGCGCGTAAAGGTCTTGCCGATACCGCTCTTAAAACAGCTGACTCAGGTTACTTAACTCGTAGACTTGTTGATGTTGCACAAGATGTAATTATTCGTGATGATGATTGTGGAACAGACCGCGGATTGTTGATTTCTTCCTTGAAGGATGGCACAGAAATCATTGAAAGTCTGGAAGAACGTCTAATTGGGCGCTATGCAAGAAGATTAATTAAACATCCAGAAACAAAAGAAGTGATTGTAGCTGAGAACGATTTAATTACTGAAGATTTATCTGCTGAGGTTATTGCTTCAGGTATTGAAGAAGTATGGATTCGTTCTGCATTTACATGTAACACACGCCACGGAGTATGTAAGAAATGTTATGGTCGCAACTTAGCAACTGGTCAAGAAGTTGAAGTTGGTGAAGCAGTTGGTATCATAGCTGCCCAATCAATTGGTGAGCCAGGAACACAGTTGACGATGCGTACATTCCATACAGGTGGGGTTGCCGGAGACGATATTACACAAGGTCTTCCGCGTATCCAAGAGATTTTCGAAGCGCGTAATCCGAAAGGTCAAGCGGTTATCTCTGAGATTGCCGGAACAGTCGTTGGTATTAACGAAGGACGCGACCGCCAGCATGAAATCGTTATTCAAGGTGAAGTGGAGTCACGTACTTACACTGCGCCATATACGGGCCGTATGAAGGTAGCGATAAATGATGAAGTGGAACGTGGTCAAGAGCTTACAGAAGGTTCTATTGACCCGAAAGAATTAATTAAAGTAAAAGATGTAACAGCTGTTCAAGAATATCTGTTACGTGAAGTACAAAAAGTTTACCGTATGCAAGGGGTTGAAATTGGTGATAAGCACGTAGAAGTAATGGTACGCCAAATGCTTCGTAAAGTACGTGTCATTGATGCTGCTGAGACAGATGTACTTCCAGGTACACTGCTTGACATCCATCAATTCACTGACGCCAACGAAAAAGCGCTCCTGGCAGGAAAACTACCTGCAACAGGCCGTCCAGTCTTGCTTGGTATTACTAAAGCATCTCTTGAAACAGATTCCTTCTTATCTGCAGCATCATTCCAAGAAACAACAAGAGTTCTTACAGATGCAGCGATTAAAGGAAAACGTGATGAGCTTCTAGGCTTGAAAGAGAATGTTATCATTGGTAAGCTTATTCCAGCTGGAACAGGAATGCAGCGTTATCGCAGAGCAGAGCCATTTACAAAAGATGAAACAGTAGAAGAATCTGTTACTGTAGAATAATCAATAGTGATGCGGCACTTGCTGAATGACTTCAGGAAGTGCCGTGTTTCATGATTTTAATATTAAATACATTTTGTCTGTTGACATCTTAATATGAATGATGTTACTATAGCAAAGGTGCTCCTATTAACTGGATACTTTGGAGGATGTAACGATGTCTTATGAAAAAGTATTGCAGGCTAAAGATATTATAGTAGGAACAAAGCAATCAGTGAAAGCTCTAAAACAAGGAATTGTACATGAAGTAGTCATTGCAAATGATTCCGACCTTAAGGTTAAAAGAATGATTGAAAGTGCTGCTGATGAATGTGAAGTTCCCATTACGTACGTTGATTCGATGAAAAAACTCGGAAAAGCTTGCGGGATTGAAGTTGGTGCTGCAGCTGTTGCTATAATTAATTAAAAACTGTTTTTGTAGATGCAGATCTGCAAGGACGTTGTTTTTTGCTTTAAGATGAACCACCTGGATGTGTGGGCTTACATGAAGAGATGAAGGGAGGAAAAATCAAATGCCAACTATTAACCAATTAGTGCGCAAGCCTCGTAAAACTAAAGAGGAGAAGTCAAAATCTCCAGCTTTAAATAAAGGCTATAACAGCTTCAAGAAAGTACAAACTGATGTATCATCACCACAAAAACGCGGTGTATGTACTCGTGTAGGTACAATGACTCCAAAGAAACCGAACTCAGCATTACGTAAATATGCACGTGTTCGTTTAACTAACGGAATCGAAGTCAATGCTTATATTCCTGGTATTGGACATAACCTGCAAGAACACAGTGTAGTATTAATCCGCGGCGGACGTGTAAAGGATTTACCAGGGGTACGTTACCACATCGTTCGTGGTGCGCTTGATACTGCTGGTGTGAACAATCGTATGCAAAGCCGTTCTAAATACGGTGCGAAACGCCCTAAACCAGCGAAAAAATAATTTAACACTAAAAAATAACCTTTTTTGAAAGGAGGAAATATTACATGCCACGTAAAGGTCCTGTAGCAAAAAGAGACGTATTACCGGATCCGATTTATAACTCAAAGCTAGTTAGCCGTCTAATCAACAAAATGATGACTGATGGTAAGAGAGGTAAATCACAAGCGATCCTTTATTCAGCATTTGACATCATTAATGAGCGTTCTGGAAAAGAGCCAATGGAAGTTTTCGATCAAGCGCTTAAAAACATCATGCCTGTACTTGAAGTAAGAGCACGCCGTGTAGGTGGAGCTAACTATCAAGTACCAGTTGAGGTGCGCCCTGATCGTCGTACGACATTAGGTCTTCGTTGGTTAGTTAACTATTCTCGTCTTCGTGGTGAGAAAACGATGGAAGAGCGTTTAGCTAACGAAATTCTTGATGCAGCTAATAACACTGGTGCATCAGTTAAGAAACGTGAAGATACGCACAAAATGGCAGAAGCAAACAAAGCGTTTGCTCACTACCGCTGGTAAGATTAGCGGTTTACTAATAAAAATCATTCCCATACTAGGAAGGAGAAAGACCCAATGGCAAGAGAGTTCTCCTTAGATAATACTCGTAATATCGGTATCATGGCTCATATTGATGCTGGTAAGACAACTACAACAGAGCGTGTACTCTATTACACAGGCCGTATCCATAAAATTGGAGAAACTCACGAAGGTGCTTCTCAAATGGACTGGATGGAACAAGAGCAAGAGCGTGGAATTACAATCACTTCCGCTGCTACCACTGCTCAATGGAAAGGCCATCGCGTCAACATCATTGACACACCTGGACACGTAGACTTCACGGTTGAAGTTGAACGTTCACTTCGTGTTCTTGATGGAGCTGTTGCAGTATTGGATGCTCAATCTGGTGTTGAGCCTCAAACTGAAACAGTTTGGCGTCAAGCAACAACTTACGGTGTACCACGCGTGGTATTTGTAAACAAAATGGATAAACTAGGTGCGGATTTCTTGTATTCATTGAAGACAATTCATGATCGTTTACAAGCAAATGCAGCTGCTATTCAATTGCCAATCGGTGCTGAAGATGAATTCGAAGGCATCATTGATCTTATTGAAATGAAAGCTACGTTCTACGGTAATGACTTAGGTACTGATATCGAAGAACGTGAAATCCCTGCTGAATACATGGATCAGGCTGAAGAATACCGTGAAAAACTAATTGAAGCGGTTGCTGAACTTGATGAAGATTTAATGGAGAAATACCTTGGCGGAGAAGAGATCTCTAATGATGAGCTTAAAGCTGCAATCCGTAAAGGTACTGTAAACGTTGAATTCTATCCTGTAATCTGTGGTTCTGCCTTCAAAAACAAAGGTGTACAAAAAATGCTTGATGCAGTAATTGCATATCTTCCATCTCCGTTAGATGTACCTTCAATTAAAGGTACAATTCCGGATACAGAAGATGAAGTAACTCGTCCTTCAAGTGACGACGCGCCATTCTCTGCACTTGCATTTAAAGTAATGACTGACCCTTATGTTGGTAAGCTGACTTTCTTCCGTGTGTACTCTGGTACATTAAACTCAGGATCTTATGTACAAAACTCTACTAAAGGTAAGCGTGAGCGCGTAGGACGTATCCTTCAAATGCATGCTAACTCTCGTGAAGAGATTTCTGTTGTTCACGCTGGAGATATCGCTGCAGCGGTAGGTCTTAAAGACACTACTACTGGTGATACACTTTGTGATGAAAAAGACCTGGTTATCCTTGAGTCTATGGAATTCCCAGAGCCGGTTATTCAATTGTCTATCGAGCCTAAATCTAAGGCTGACCAAGATAAAATGACAACTGCTCTTCAAAAACTCCAAGAAGAAGATCCTACCTTCCGTGCGCATACTGACCAAGAAACTGGCCAGGTAATTATCGCAGGTATGGGTGAGCTTCACCTTGATATCCTAGTTGACCGTATGCGTCGTGAATTTAAAGTGGAAGCTAACGTTGGTGCTCCTCAAGTTGCCTATCGTGAAACTTTCCGTGCTTCAGCAAATGTTGAAGGTAAATTTGCACGTCAATCTGGTGGACGTGGACAATTCGGACACGTTTGGATTGAATTCTCTCCAAACGAAGAAGGAAAAGGTTTTGAATTTATTAACGGTATCGTTGGTGGTGTTGTTCCACGTGAATACATCCCTGCTGTACAAGCTGGTTTAGTAGATGCCCTTGATAGAGGTGTTCTTGCTGGCTATCCGTTAGTTGATATCAAAGCTAGACTATTTGACGGATCTTATCATGATGTTGACTCATCTGAAATGGCGTTCAAAATTGCCGCTTCAATGGCACTTAAAAACGCTGCTTCTAAATGTAGCCCAGTCATTCTTGAGCCGGTGATGAAAATTGAAGTAATCATGCCTGAAGAATACCTTGGAGATATCATGGGTAATATTACATCACGTCGTGGTCGTGTAGAAGGTATGGAAGCTCGCGGAAATGCGCAAGTTGTTCGTGCTATGGTACCACTTTCTGAAATGTTCGGATATGCAACTTCACTTCGTTCTAGCACACAAGGACGCGGAGTGTTCTCAATGCATTTCGATCACTATGAAGAAGTACCTAAATCGATTTCAGAAGAAATCATCAAAAAAAATAAAGGTGAATAATTGATTTTACCTTTTTATTCGAGTATAACTACTATTGTAAGTAACAAGGCTTCGGAAAGTATTAACGATCCGAAGCCAATCAAATACTTAATCTTTTAAAATTAAAGGAGGATTTTTCAAATGGCTAAAGAAAAATTTGACCGTTCAAAACCCCATGTTAACATCGGAACTATCGGACACGTTGACCATGGTAAAACTACTTTAACAGCAGCAATCACAACTGTACTTGCGAAAGCAGGCGGCGGTGAAGCTCGCGGATATGACCAAATCGACGCAGCTCCAGAAGAGCGTGAGCGTGGAATCACTATCTCAACTGCACACGTTGAGTACGAAACAACAAACCGTCACTATGCACACGTTGACTGCCCAGGACATGCTGACTATGTTAAAAACATGATCACTGGTGCTGCTCAAATGGATGGTGGGATCCTAGTTGTATCTGCAGCTGATGGCCCAATGCCACAAACTCGTGAGCACATCCTTCTTTCTCGTCAAGTAGGTGTACCTTACCTTGTTGTATTCATGAACAAATGTGACATGGTAGACGATGAAGAGCTTCTTGAATTAGTAGAAATGGAAGTTCGCGACCTTCTTACTGAATATGAGTTCCCTGGTGATGACATTCCTGTAATCAAAGGTTCAGCTCTAAGAGCTCTTGAAGGAGATGCTGCTTGGGAAGAAAAAATCAACGAGCTTATGGCTGCTGTTGATGAGTATATCCCAACACCAACTCGTGATACTGAAAAACCATTCATGATGCCAATTGAGGATGTATTCTCAATCACTGGTCGTGGTACTGTTGCTACAGGTCGTGTAGAGCGTGGACAAGTTAAAGTCGGTGACGTTGTTGACATCACTGGTTTCACTGAAGAGCCAAAACCTACAACTGTAACAGGTGTTGAAATGTTCCGTAAGCTTCTTGATTATGCAGAAGCTGGAGATAACATCGGTGCACTACTTCGTGGTGTTGCTCGTGAAGATATCCAACGTGGGCAAGTACTTGCTAAGCCAGGTACTATCAACCCTCATACAAAATTTAAAGCTGAAGTATATGTTCTTTCAAAAGAAGAGGGTGGACGTCATACTCCATTCTTCACAAACTACCGTCCACAGTTCTACTTCCGTACAACTGATGTAACTGGTATTTGTAATCTTCCTGATGGTGTTGAAATGGTTATGCCTGGAGACAACATCGAAATGAACGTTGAGCTTATCGCTCCAATCGCTATCGAAGAAGGTACTAAATTCTCTATCCGTGAGGGTGGACGTACTGTAGGCGCTGGCGTAGTTGCTACTATCGTTGAATAATTAACTTTTAATAACCTGAAGGGGACGCCTTTCAAAAAAAAGCAGACGGGACGCCGTCTGCTTTTTTTGTTTTAATATGGCTGTTTTGTATACTTTATTGCTTTTCGCAGGTAGTGGTTGATTTCCTCTCTAGGTGCTCGCTTTCCGCGGGGTGGGCGGTGATCCTCCTCGTCGCTATGCTCTTGCGGGGTCTCACCTGTCCCGCACCTTCCGCTCCATCAACTGTTTTATCAATGGTTTGTCTTATCAAAACCTATGAAAAAACAACTATCTTTTAGAAAAGGGCCTTTATAAAAAGAAGAACCTCCATCGAACATTGTTCATGGAGGCCTTTCTTTTTATTATGCATTAAAATATCTGGCTTCCGGGTGAGCAAATACCATTGCAGTGACTGACGCTTCCGGTTCCATCATGAAGCCTTCTGTTAATTGAATACCGATATCTTCTGGGTTTAATATTGTAAATAACTTCGCTTGATCTTCGAGATTGGGACAGGCCGGATATCCAAAGGAAAATCTTTGTCCCTGATACTTAGCTGAGAACCGTTCCTTCATAGTCATTGTAGGTAAGTCTGGAAAACCCCAACGATCGCGCATTTGTCTGTGAATAAATTCAGCTAGTCCTTCTGCTGTTTCTAATGCCAAGGCCTGCAGGGCATGGCTTTCTAAAAAACGACCCTCATCTTTCAGTTTTTTTGCTGCTTCTCTTATTCCCTTTCCAGCTGTTACGGCAAAGAATCCTACATAATCCTTCTCATCTGTTCGTAAATAATCAGCTAAACAAAGACCAGGCTCTTGCTGCTGTCTTGGAAAATCGAAAGTGGCAATTAATCTGTCCTGTTGTAATGGATTAAAAATATGGATATTATTTTCTACTGATGTGGCCGGAAAAAATTGATAGACAGCAGACGGCTTTATCCAGTCATTCTGTATGCATTGTGTAATTAATTGATCAATGACTTTCTTGATTTTAGTCGCTTTTTCATTCCCATCTTTTAATAGTTGTGCAATTCTCCCTTTAACACCGAGATGATTCATAAGCATTTGTTCGTTAATGTAAGGGTAGACATGAGTAAAAGAAACTTCTTGCAGCTTATACCTTTGCAAATCCTGTGGAATAAACACATCTGTCTGTTTTATCGTACTTTTTAAAGCCGGTTTCTCTTTTACTAATACAGCTGTCTCCTTTATTTCTTGAAGTACTGCTGCCTGCTGCTTCCTTTCTAATTGTTCATGCACTAGCTGATTAAAGCTGTCTGGAATACGGATTTCATTGGCTAAGCTTAATCCGGTCATGGCGTCTTTGGCATACAAGACTAGTCCGTCATAATTTTGGGCAATCTTTGTATTCGTGAATTTACGAGATAGAGCTGCTCCTCCAACTAGGATAGGGGTAGATATCCCAGCCTGTTTCATATCTTGGGCGGTTAACATCATTTGCTGTGCAGACTTTACAAGTAAACCTGAGAGCCCAATAATATCGGGTTTTTCTAAATGCACGGCTTTAATTAATTCTGCTGATGTAACTTTTATCCCCAAGTCAATAATCTGGTAGCCATTATTTGATAATATGATATCCACAAGGTTTTTCCCAATATCATGGACATCTCCTTTAACCGTGGCTAATAGAACTCTTCCTTTATTTACTGCTGCAGCTCCTTTTTCCATAAAGGGTTCTAAATGGGCTACAGCTGCCTTCATTACTTCTGCGCTTTGTAAAACCTCAGCAACAATGAGCTGATTATCGTTAAATAATCTTCCTACTTCCTTCATGCCATCCATTAAAGGGCCATTAATTATTTCTAAAGGCGTCTCGAATTTCATCCGTGCATTTTCTAAATCAGCAATGAGGCCTTCCTTTGTTCCTTCTATTATATAGCTTGCAAGACGCTCTTCCAGTGTGAGGTGAGAACGAGGGACTTTAGCTTCCTTTTTTTTATCGCGATAAAATGCTGTGAAATCAGTAAGTGCTTTATCAGTTGTTTCAAATAATAAACGTTCGGCCTGTTGTACTTCATTGTTAGGTATAGAAGGGAATCGTTCAAGTTTCTCTGTATTTACTAAGGCATAGTCTAATCCTGCCTGTGTGCAATGATATAGAAATACTGAATTGAGTATCTCTCTGCCTACTGGTGGAAGACCGAATGACACATTACTGATACCTAATATCGTCTTTGTTTCAGGGAAGTGCTGTTTGATTAATTTGATGCCTTCAACCGTGGCTTTTGCTGAACCAATATATTGTTCATCTCCGGTGCCGACAGGAAATACAAGCGGATCAAAGATAATATCCTGCGGGTTCATGCCATATTGATGAACGAGTAAATGGTAGGATCGTTTAGCGATTTCCAGTTTCCGATCAGCGGTGACTCCCATACCTTCTTCATCTATCGTGCCTACAACAACAGCCGCCCCGAAAGTATGAATAAGGGGCGCGATATTGGCGAATCTCTCTTCTCCATCCTCTAGATTAATGGAATTAATGATCGCCTTGCCTTGAGAGTAGGTCAGTGCTTTTGCGATGACCTCATCATCAGTTGAATCGATCACAAGAGGGACCTTTATTTTTTTAGTTGCTTCAATCAGGAAGTGTTCCATATCTGCCAGCTCATCTCTGTCTGGATCCGCTAAGCAAATATCGATGACATGTGCACCTCCTTTTACTTGAGCTCTTGCCACCTCTGCTGCTTCCTCATATTTTCCTTCATTGATGAGCCGTTTGAATTTACGGGAGCCAATCACATTTGTCCGTTCCCCGACCATGATAGGCCTGAGGGAAGGTTCGTATATTAACGGTTCTATGCCGGAAATTTGATGTTGAGCTTGCTTGGATATGATTCTTGGTGAAAACCCTTTAAGTGCTTCAGCTATAGCTGAGATATGTTCAGGTGTAGTACCGCAGCAGCCCCCTACGATATTGAGCCATCCTTGTTCGGCAAAACCAGCCAGCTTTGCAGCTAATGTTTGTGGCGTTTCATGATAATGCCCTTCCTCATCCGGTAAACCTGCATTTGGATAACAGCTAATGGCAGTCGAGGCAATATGAGAAAGCGAACGTATATGTTCCTGCATAAATTCCGGTCCGGTTGCACAATTAAGACCTACGGCAATGGGGTTCATATGTTCAACTGATATATAGAAGGATTCAATGTTTTGACCTGCAAGCGTGGTTCCCATAGGCTCAATGGTACCGGACACGATTAACGGTAATTTTATTCCGGTCTTGTCAAAAGCTCTTTCGATGCCGACATATCCTGCTTTTACGTTTAGCAGGTCTTGACTGGTTTCTAATAGAAGCAAGTCAGCGCCGCCGTCTATCAAACCGGTTGCTTGTTCTTTATAATGGTCGGCCAATTCCTTGAAGGATGTTCCGCCTGTTACGCTCAGTGTTTTCGTCGTTGGCCCCATCGATCCTGCGACAAATCGAGGGGAGGAGACTGTGGAAAATCTCCCAGCAGCTTTTTTAGCGATTTCTGCTGCTATTTTATTGATTTCATAACTTTTTTCACCGAGTCCATATTCATCAAGTACGATTTTTGTTGCGCCAAATGTATTTGTTTCTATAATATCTGCGCCGGCTATTAAGTATTGCTCGTGAATGGATTGGATGGTTGCCGGGATTGTGATATTTAAGAACTCATTGCAGCCTTCATATTGTTCTCCGCCAAAATCAGCTGCTGTTAAATTCGCTTGTTGCAGCATCGTTCCCATTGCTCCATCCATAATGAGGATTTTTTCCTTTAAAATCTTAGTGAGTGTTGGTTTGGACATGGTTTTCCCTCCTGGATTGTTGATCTTTGCTGTGCACATAAGATGCTAACTCGACTGTTAATTGATAGCGTAAAAAAGGTGTGATTAAATAAATGCCGTTAAATAACTCCATCGCTGTATCAATTAAGGATTTTGCGATAGCGATCCCTTCAATCTCTGCCGCCTGCGGATTGTCACTATAGGAAGCCATACGCGTCCTTATCACTTGATCGATTTTAATACCAGGCACTTCATGATGCAGGTATTCGGCATTTTTGCTGCTTGTTAATGGCATGATGCCTATATAAATGGGAGCGGATAAATGTTTTGTAGCCTCATGTATCTTCAAGAGCTGCTCCTCGGAAAATATCGGCTGGGAGATAAAGTAGTCTGCTCCATATCTTATTTTTTTCTCTAATCGATGGACTGATTTCTCCAAGGCTTTAACATGAGGGTTAAAAGCAGCTCCAACGGAAAAGATCGTTTTCTGGCCCAAATCATTACCTGTAGGAGAGAGCCCTTTATTAAATTGCTGAATCATTTCTATTAATTCAAAAGATGACACGTCAAATACAGAGGAAGCGCCAGGAAAGTTCCCGACTCTTGCTGGATCTCCTGTGACGGCAAGAATATCATGGATCCCTAGTGTATGAAGACCCATCAGGTGAGATTGCAGTCCGATAATATTACGGTCACGGCAAGCGATATGTACAAGCGGGCGCAAGTTTAGATCTGTTTTTACTAGATGCGCAAGAGCCTCATTTGCAACTCGTGGGGTAGCCAATGAATTATCTGCGAGTGTGAGCGCATCAATGCCTGCTTCTTTAAGCGCTTTTGCTCCTTCAAAAAACTTGGCAGTATTTAATTTCCTTGGCGGATCGAGCTCAACGATAATTGAGCGCTGATGTTTTGCAAGTTCCTGTAGTGGTTTGTCTGTGCGATTAACGATAATCGGATGATCTTTTACTTTGATGGCTGGGTGACGAACTGTTTTTGAAACGATAGGCACTGCTTGTTTTAATTCTTCTGCAAATGCACGAATATGGTTAGGGGTAGTACCGCAGCAGCCTCCAAGTAATCTTATCCCTTGCTGTAGAAAAGGGCGGGCGGACTTTCTAAAATAGTCCACATCTTCCTCATATTGAATTCGTCCGTCTATATAAGCCGGTAAGCTGGCGTTTGGATAGGCGGAAAGGTAGGTATGCTGAGGAAGTGGAACCTGTTCAAGTGTTTCCAGCATATGATGCGGTCCCAGCCGGCAGTTTAGCCCTACGATATCTGCTCCATGATTCTCCAATCTCTCGAATGCATCCTTTACGGAGGTCTGATCTTGCAGAATGCCCGATTCCTGGAGTGAAACTTGAGCAATAATAGGTATTTCAGTTTCTTTACGAGCGATAGATAAGACAGCTTCAAGTTCTTCTAAGTCATAATAGGTTTCTAAAAGCAGGCCATCTACTCCTTCCAAAAGCAGACAATAGAGCTGCTCTCTAAAGCTGCGCTTAATTTCTTCTATAGGAATGGAGAGAGGATTAATCCCGCGATTGCCGCCAATTGTTCCGAGTACGTATGTGTCTGCTTGTGCAGCAGCTTTCGCTATTCTTACACCGGCTGTATTTATTTCTTTGACTGTTTCCTCAAGTCCGTATCTTTTTAACTTTAAGTAGTTTGCAGCATAGGTGTTTGTCTGAATAAGATCTGCACCTGCTGTAACATAGGCTTGGTGTATATTTTGAATTTGCGAGGGTGCAGATAGGTTTAATTCTTCGAAACAACTATCTGTACCATAAGAGTAAAGCAATGTCCCCATAGCGCCATCTGCAATTAATACCTCGTTCTCCATTTTCTTTAAAAAGGTCATTGCTCTTCTCCTCGTCGGTTGATTTGATAATGACGATTCTCTAAGGCAAAAGAAAAGTCATTCATCAGGTCATCCACATCCTCAAGACCAACAGAAAGGCGCAGCAGGCGTCTATTAATGCCTAGCTTTTCTCTTTCCTTCTCTGGGAGAGAAGCATGGGACATGTTTGCAGGATAGGATAAAATCGATTCTACAGCACCTAAGCTAACAGCAAATACGGGAATTTTCACTTTTGAAATGAATGCATGAATAGCCTCTTCATCCTTTAATTCAAAGGAGAGAACAGCTCCGGGACCACTTGCTTGCCGTCTTTGCAAATGATACTGAGGATGATTTGACAGCCCTGGATAATGTACTTTCTTTATGAGTGGATGCGACTGAAGGCTAGCAGCAATGTTTTTTGCAGAAGCCTCTGATTGCTTCATCCTTACTGATAAAGTTTTTAGCCCTCTAAGCACGAGCCAGGCATCCTGAACTCCGAGCACCGCTCCAATCGTATTTTGTAAAAAATATAGTTTTTCTGCTAATTCTTCGTTTTTTACGACAGCTAATCCAGCAAGGACATCACTGTGACCTGATAAAAATTTAGTGGCACTGTGGATAACTAGATCTGCTCCAAGCAATAACGGTTTTTGTCTGGCAGGAGTTAAAAACGTATTATCCACAAATGTTAATGCCCCTAACTTTTTTGCAAGATGAGAAATCGCCTTAATATCTGTTACTTTTAGAAGCGGGTTAGACGGTGTTTCAATATAGAAAACTCTTGTATTATGCTTAGTAGCTATAATCACCGCCTCCAAATTAGTCATATCAGCAAATGAGTATTCAATCCCCAGTCTAGATAACACCTCGGTCACAAGGCGATAGGTGCCGCCATAGACATCTTGGGAGAGAACTACATGATCGCCTGCAGATAATAGAAGAAAAGCAGTAGAAATGGCAGCCATCCCCGAGGAAAAAGCAAATCCGCGGCATCCTTCTTCAAGGTCTGCAATGGCTTGTTCAACTGTTTCTCTTGTAGGATTCAGGCTTCGGCTATAATCGTATTTACCGTACCTCTGGCTATTAGATTGATGAAAGGTGGTAGCGTGTTGAATAGGAACACTTACCGCACCTGTTGATGGATCAAATTTATGTTTATTATGCAGGAGCCGTGTTTCAAAGCTATAAAAGTGAGTCATCTTGCCGCCTCCATTTCAAAAAATGAATTATTTGGAAAAGAAAGCGGATATTCAAATGGTGAAAGGCAAGTTTTCTTCATATTGGATAGCTTTTGGAGAATGAAAGGTAAAATGCTAAATAGCGAATGTGAATGCTCCATTAGGGGTATAGTAGGAGTTTCATTATAGAGGGTGTTCAATTGAGGGGATGATTGTATTTCCGCCACATAACAACAGCTTGGATAAATATTACACCAAGATAATTTTACTGACGGAGCAAAGCTGTTGGAGAACAGTCCATCAAATAAATGGCTATTATACAAGGAGTTTAAATGAGCTGGGTCAAAATAGAATGATACCTTACTATGTTTCAACATGTTATTTCCTCCTGACAACGTATTTACCTTCATGGCAGTAAAACACAAAAAAAGCCTTCGAGAAGAAGACTTAATCATTATTGTCCGCTTCTCATCTTTCAAGTTTAAAAATATAAACTTGCAGGAATTAGCACCTTTTCAATGTAGAACATTGATGGTTGCTGAGGTGTCATAGGGCCATACCCTCGACCTCTCTTGATAAGAAAGAATATTTAATTGACTAAAATTTACATCAACATGACTTTAATGTCAATATATATTTTAAAAATTCTAATTTTTATTTAAGGAGATTATAGCTGTTTTAGATATATAGATATTATTAATTATAGAAGGAAGTCGAAATAAAATCATATCAAACCCGTTGAATTGATTTCAAAAATAGAAAATGCTGTAAAGAAATATAACTACTTGAAAAGAGGATATTGAGCCGTTATAATAGTAAAAGTGTGCAGAACAGAGAGGTTTGCAATATTAACTTGCATTTCATTCTAGGTTTTTGTATAATAGACAATGTTGGTCTTTGACTTGCGATGATGTGAAAGGTTGCTGACACACCCGGCCGCTTTGCCATGGCGAGTGTGTGGGAAATTTTCACGGAGAATGTCTATCATAAAATAGGCGAAAAGGAGGGAAAATAATGGCAAAACAAAAAATTCGTATTCGTTTAAAAGCTTATGATCATAGAATCCTTGATCAATCTGCTGAAAAGATTGTTGAAACTGCAAAGCGTTCTGGGGCGGCTGTATCTGGTCCGATTCCATTGCCGACTGAGAAGTCAATTTACACAATTCTTCGTGCGGTGCATAAATATAAAGATTCTCGTGAGCAATTCGAAATGCGTACACATAAACGTTTAATCGACATTATTAATCCAACACCACAAACAGTCGATTCATTAATGCGTTTAGACTTACCGTCTGGTGTTGACATTGAAATTAAACTTTAATTAATAAATTATAAACAATCTAGGAGGTGTGACTGATATGACCAAAGGAATCTTAGGTAGAAAGATTGGTATGACTCAAGTATTTGCTGAAAACGGTGATCTTATCCCGGTAACAGTTGTTGAGGCGGCTCCGAACGTTGTACTTCAAGTGAAGTCAGTTGAAACTGATGGCTACGAATCCATCCAACTTGGATTTGAAGACAAACGTGAAAAGCTTTCAAACAAACCGGAAAAAGGCCATACTGCAAAAGCAGATACTACTCCTAAGCGCTTCGTTCGCGAATTACGCGGGGCAGACTTAGCAGAGTATAAAGTTGGTCAAGAAGTCAAAGTTGATATTTTCGCTGCAGGTGAAATTGTTGATGTAACAGGAATTTCAAAGGGTAAAGGTTTCCAAGGTGCAATTAAGCGCCACGGACAATCTCGCGGACCAATGGCACACGGTTCACGTTACCACCGTCGTCCTGGTTCAATGGGCCCTGTTGCTCCTAACCGCGTATTCAAAGGTAAATTATTACCTGGACGTATGGGTGGAGAACAAATTACAGTACAAAACCTTGAAATCGTAAAAGTTGACGCAGAGCGTAACCTATTATTGATCAAAGGAAATGTACCTGGTTCTAGAAAAGCACTTTTAAAAGTAAAAAGTGCGGTAAAAGCGAACTAATTAAGTCGGAAAGGAGGAAGTAAGAATGCCTAAAGTAGCATTGTTAAACCAAAGCGGGTCAAAAGTTGGGGATATCGAACTTAATGATACAATCTTTGGTATTGAGCCTAACAACCACGTAATGTTCGAAGCTGTTGTTATGCAAAGAGCATCTTTACGTCAAGGAACTCATAAAACTAAAATTCGTTCTGAAGTAGCTGGCGGAGGACGTAAACCATGGCGCCAAAAAGGCACAGGCCGTGCACGTCAAGGATCTATCCGTTCACCACAATGGCGCGGAGGCGGAACTGTATTCGGTCCTGTTCCACGCAGCTATAGTTATAAATTACCTAAAAAAGTTCGTCGCTTAGCGATCAAATCTGCGTTATCATCTAAAGTATTAGAGGAAAACGTTCTAGTATTAGAAAACTTGGCTTTCGAAACTCCAAAAACTAAAGACTTTAAAGGTGTACTTAAAGGTCTTTCTGTTGATAAAAAAGCGTTAATCGTAACTGCTAATCTTGATGAAAACGTAGCATTATCTGCTCGTAACATCCCAGGAGTAACAGTTGTAACAGCTAATGGAATCAGCGTATTGGACGTTTTAAATCATGATAAATTAATCATGACGAAGCAAGCGGTCGAAAAAGTAGAGGAGGTGCTTGCATAATGGATGCACGCGATATCATTAAGCGCCCCGTTATCACTGAACGTTCTACTGACATCATGGCTGAAAAAAAATATACGTTCGAAGTGGATGTAAGAGCTAATAAAACTCAAGTCAAAGACGCTGTTGAAGCAATCTTTGGTGTTAAAGTTGAAAAAGTTAACATCATGAACTATAAAGGTAAATTCAAGCGCATGGGTAAATTCGGTGGTTATACAAACAAACGTCGTAAAGCGATTGTTAAATTAACTGCTGACAGCCAAGAAATCGAAATTTTTGAAGCTTAATATTTTAACAAGAAGAGGAGGGAAACGAAATGGCGATTAAAAAGTATAAACCTACCTCCAACGGTCGTCGCGGTATGACGGTTTCTGATTTCGCTGAAATCACAACAAGCAAACCTGAAAAATCCTTACTTGCTCCTGTCAAGAGAAAAGGTGGCCGTAACAACCAAGGTAAGTTGACAGTTCGTCATCAAGGCGGCGGTCATAAACGTCAATATCGTATCATCGATTTTAAACGTAACAAAGATGGCATTCCAGGACGCGTTGCTACAGTTGAGTATGATCCTAACCGTTCTGCAAACATTGCATTAATTAACTATGTGGATGGAGAAAAGCGTTACATCCTAGCTCCTAAGAACATTCAAGTGGGCATGGAAGTAATGTCTGGTCCTGAAGCTGATATTAAAGTGGGGAACGCTCTTCCACTTATCAACATCCCTGTGGGTTCAGTTATCCACAACATCGAATTGAAGCCTGGTAAAGGTGGTCAATTAGTACGTTCTGCCGGAACATCAGCACAAGTGCTTGGTAAAGAAGGCAAATACGTATTAGTTCGCTTAAACTCTGGTGAAGTTCGTATGATTCTATCAACATGCCGCGCTACTATCGGTCAAGTTGGTAACGAGCAACATGAACTTATTAACATTGGTAAAGCAGGACGTTCACGTTGGTTAGGCAAACGCCCAACAGTTCGTGGTTCTGTAATGAACCCTAACGATCACCCACACGGTGGTGGTGAAGGTAAAGCTCCAATCGGACGTAAGTCTCCAATGTCTCCATGGGGTAAACCAACTCTTGGATTCAAAACTCGTAAGAAAAACAACAATTCAGATAAATTTATCGTACGTCGTCGTAAAAAATAACGGGATTGAGCTACGGTACCAAAAACGGGCCGTAGAACGATCACGAAGGGAGGTTCAATCATGGGTCGCAGCTTAAAAAAAGGACCTTTTGTTGACGAACATTTAATGACAAAGATCGAAAAGTTAAATGAAACTGAAGGCAAACAAGTGGTAAAAACTTGGTCTCGCCGTTCTACGATCTTCCCACAATTCATCGGACATACTGTTGCAGTTTACGATGGTCGTAAACATGTGCCTGTATATGTTACCGAAGACATGGTAGGCCACAAGCTTGGAGAATTTGCTCCAACTCGTGCATACAAAGGCCATGGCAATGATGATAAGAAAACAAGACGTTAATGAGAGGAGGGCATTCTAATGCAAGCTAAAGCTGTTGCAAGAACAGTTCGTATTGCTCCTCGTAAAGTTCGTTTAGTCGTAGATTTAATTCGAGGTAAGCAAGTTGGTGAAGCGGTAGCGATTTTAAATCTAACTCCAAAAGCTGCTTCTCCAGTCGTAGATAAGGTTTTAAAATCTGCACTAGCAAACGCTGAGCATAACTACGAAATGGACGTAAATAATTTAGTAGTTTCTCAAGCATTTGTTGACGAAGGACCAACTTTAAAACGTTTCCGTCCTCGTGCACAAGGCCGTGCAAGCCAAATCAACAAACGTACATGTCATATTACAATCGTACTATCAGAAAAGAAGGAGGGATAAGCTGTGGGTCAAAAAGTAAATCCAGTCGGTTTGCGTATCGGAGTCATCCGTGATTGGGAGTCAAAATGGTACGCGGGCAAAGACTATGCTGATCTTTTACACGAAGACCTTAAAGTTCGTGAGTACATTGCGAAGCGTTTGAGCGATGCTTCTGTTTCTAAAGTTGAAATCGAGCGTGCTGCAAACCGCCTAAACATCACAATCCACACTGCTAAACCAGGTATGGTTATCGGTAAGGGTGGTACTGAAGTTGAAGCTCTTCGTAAGTCACTTAATGCACTTACAAGCAAACGTGTTCACATCAATATTCTTGAAATTAAAAAAGCTGACATCGATGCGAAATTGGTTGCGGAAAATATTGCTCGTCAATTAGAAAACCGCGTATCATTCCGTCGTGCTCAAAAACAAACACTTCAACGTGCAATGCGCGCTGGTGCGAAAGGTATCAAAACAATGGTATCTGGACGTCTTGGCGGTGCTGATATTGCTCGTTCTGAGTCTTATAGCGAAGGAACAGTTCCACTTCATACACTTCGTGCTGATATCGATTATGCTACAGCAGAAGCAGATACTACTTACGGAAAATTAGGCGTAAAAGTATGGATCTATCGTGGAGAGGTGCTTCCTACAAAGAAGAACACTGGGGAAGGAGGCAAATAATATGTTAATGCCAAAACGCGTTAAATATCGTCGTGTACACCGTGGGAAAATGCGCGGTCAAGCAAAAGGCGGCACTGAGGTTTCATTCGGTGAATATGGCCTGCAAGCTACTGAAGCTTCTTGGATTACAAACCGTCAAATTGAATCTGCCCGTATTGCAATGACTCGTTACATGAAACGTGGCGGTAAAGTTTGGATTAAAATATTCCCGCACAAACCTTACACTGCTAAGCCTCTAGAAGTCCGAATGGGTTCTGGTAAAGGTGCTCCTGAAGGATGGGTTGCAGTTGTTAAGCCTGGTAAAATCATGTTTGAAATCGCAGGTGTTTCTGAAGAAACAGCTCGTGAAGCATTGCGTCTTGCATCACACAAACTTCCACTAAAATGTAAGTTTGTAAAACGACAAGAAATTGGTGGTGAATCAAATGAAAGCTAATGAAATTCGTGACCTTACCACTGCCGAAATTGAACAAAAAGTTAAATCATTAAAGGAAGAGCTTTTCAACCTTCGCTTTCAATTGGCGACTGGACAACTTGAAAACACAGCTCGTATCCGTGAAGTGCGCAAAGCAATTGCTCGTATGAAAACTGTAATCCGTGAAAGAGAAATTGGTTTTAGCAAGTGATATTGAGAGGAGGTTCGCACAATGAGTGAACGTAACCAACGCAAAGTTTACACAGGGCGCGTTGTTTCCGACAAAATGGATAAAACAGTAACTGTTTTAGTCGAAACTTACAAAAAGCATCCGTTATACGGTAAACGCGTTAAGTACTCTAAAAAGTTTAAGGCTCATGATGAGCAAAACGAAGCAAAAATCGGCGATATCGTTCGTATTATGGAAACTCGTCCACTATCTGCGACTAAACGCTTCCGTCTAGTAGAAGTAGTTGAGAAAGCAGTTATAATCTAATTGAACGGAATAATGCTTGATCCCGAAGGGAGGTTACACACATGATTCAACAAGAATCACGTTTAAAAGTTGCTGACAATTCTGGTGCTCGTGAAGTACTTACAATTAAAGTTCTTGGTGGTTCAGGCCGCAAAACTGCTAACATCGGTGATGTTATCGTATGTACAGTGAAACAAGCAACACCAGGTGGCGTTGTTAAAAAAGGTGAAGTAGTAAAAGCAGTAGTTGTACGTACAAAAAGCGGCGTTCGCCGTAAAG
Organism: Cytobacillus purgationiresistens; assembly: GCF_030813235.1. Classification (GTDB taxonomy): domain Bacteria; phylum Bacillota; class Bacilli; order Bacillales; family Cytobacillaceae; genus Cytobacillus; species Cytobacillus purgationiresistens. The sequence continues at coordinate 48,102 of NZ_JAUSUB010000025.1, forward strand.
ACGGTACGTACATCCGTTTTGATGAAAACGCATGTGTAATTATTCGTGATGATAAAGGTCCACGTGGAACACGTATCTTCGGACCAGTTGCACGTGAACTTCGTGAAAACAACTTCATGAAAATTGTATCATTAGCTCCAGAAGTATTATAAAACAAAACAACAATATGCCTTTAAGGAGGTGCACACAGATGCATGTAAAAAAAGGTGATAAAGTAATGGTCATCTCTGGTAAGGATAAAGGCAAAACTGGCGTTATTCTTGCTGCGTTCCCAAAACAAGACAGAGTACTTGTTGAAGGCGTGAACATTGTTAAGAAACACGCTAAGCCTTCCCAAATGAATCCGCAAGGCGGAATCATGAGCCAAGAGGCACCTGTTCATGTATCAAACGTTATGCCGGTTGACCCTAAGTCAGGTGAACCAACTCGTGTAGGCTATCAAACGGTTGATGGCAAGAAAGTACGTGTAGCAACAAAATCCGGTGAAGTTCTAGATAAATAGTTCATAGAAGAAGGGAGGTACAATCGATGAACCGCCTAAAAGAAAAACAAGTAAAAGAAATTACTCCTGCTCTTGTGAGCAAGTTTAACTATAAATCAGTAATGCAAGTTCCTAAGCTTGATAAAATCGTAATTAACATGGGTATCGGTGATGCTGTTCAAAACTCAAAAGTATTAGATAATGCAGTTGAGGAATTAACACAAATCACAGGTCAAAAACCAGTGATCACTCGTGCGAAAAAATCAATTGCTGGCTTCCGTCTTCGTGAAGGTATGCCAATCGGTGCGAAGGTAACACTTCGTGGAGAGCGTATGTACGAATTCTTTGATAAATTAGTATCTGTATCTCTTCCACGTGTGCGTGATTTCCGCGGTATTTCTAAAAAGTCTTTTGATGGTCGCGGCAATTATACACTTGGTGTGAAAGAACAACTAATCTTCCCTGAAATTGATTACGATAAAGTAAGCAAAGTTCGTGGTATGGATATCGTTATCGTAACCACTGCCAATACTGATGAAGAAGCTCGTGAACTTTTAACTCAATTTGGAATGCCATTCCAAAAGTAATCGTTAAATAAAGGGAGGCGAAAACGTGGCTAAAAAGTCAATGATTGCGAAACAAAAACGCACGCCTAAATACAAAGTACAAGAATACACTCGCTGCGAACGTTGCGGCCGTCCACATTCTGTATACCGTAAATTTAAGCTATGCCGTATTTGTTTCCGTGAATTAGCATATAAAGGACAAATTCCTGGCGTTAAGAAAGCTAGCTGGTAAACCTATAGTTAGGGAAGGAGGTAAAAACAATGGTCATGACAGATCCAATTGCAGATTTGCTTACTCGCATCCGTAATGCGAACATGGTTCGTCACGAAAAATTAGAAGTTCCTGCTTCTAATATCAAAAAAGAGGTTGCTGAAATCCTTAAACGTGAAGGATTCGTACGTGATGTTGAGTTTATCGAAGATAATAAACAAGGCATCATTCGCATTTTCTTAAAATACGGTGCAAACAATGAGCGTGTAATCACAGGTCTTAAACGCATTAGTAAACCTGGTCTTCGTGTATACGCAAAAGCTGATGAGGTGCCACGTGTACTTAACGGCCTTGGAATCGCACTAGTTTCTACTTCTCAAGGAGTTCTTACAGATAAAGAAGCTCGCGCTAAACAAGTTGGCGGAGAAGTATTAGCATACGTTTGGTAATAGAGTTTCTCAATGAATGGAGGTGCAATAAATGTCTCGTATAGGTAAAAAACCAATTGAAATCCCAGCTGGTATTACAATTACTATGGATAGCAATGTAGTGACAGTAAAGGGACCTAAAGGTGAACTTTCTCGTTCATTTAACAAAGATATGGAAATTAAAGTTGAAGATAACGTAATCAACGTTTCTCGTCCAACTGATAGCAAAGAGCACCGTGCTTTACACGGAACAACTCGCGCTTTGCTTTCTAATATGGTTGAGGGTGTATCTAAAGGCTTCGAAAGAGGTCTTGAATTGATCGGTGTCGGTTACCGTGCTCAAAAACAAGGCAAAAAGCTTGTTTTGAACGTTGGTTATTCTCATCCTGTTGAAATCGAACCTGAAGAAGGCGTCGAAGTCGAAGTACCAACTAATACTAAAATTATAGTAAAAGGTACTAACAAAGAACGTGTAGGAGCTTTAGCTGCTAACATTCGTGACGTTCGTCCTCCAGAACCTTATAAAGGAAAAGGTATAAGGTATGAAGGAGAATTCGTTCGTCGTAAAGAAGGTAAAACAGGTAAGTAATGCCGCAATCGCTAAACGAAAGGAGTGACCGAAATGATTACGAAGGCTGACAAAAATGCAGTGCGTAAGAAAAGACATGCTCGTGTAAGATCTAAACTTTCTGGCACTGCGGCTCGTCCTCGTTTAAATGTGTATCGTTCAAACAAACACATTTATGCACAATTAATTGACGATGTTAATGGAGTAACGCTAGCAAGCGCTTCTACAATGGAAAAAGATGCTAGTCTTGATTCTACTGGAAACACTGATGCAGCAGTTAAGATTGGTGAATTAATTGCAAAACGTGGCGTAGAAAAAGGATTATCAACAATTGTATTTGACCGTGGAGGATACCTCTATCATGGTCGCGTAAAAGCATTAGCAGATGCTGCTCGCGAAAACGGGTTAGAATTTTAATAGTCAAAGGAGGGACATACAAACATGCGTCGTATTGATCCAAACAAACTTGAACTTGAAGAGCGCGTAGTAACGGTAAATCGTGTAGCTAAAGTTGTTAAAGGTGGACGTCGTTTCAGATTCACTGCTCTTGTAGTAGTTGGAGATAAAAACGGTCACGTTGGCTTTGGAACAGGTAAAGCTCAAGAGGTACCAGAAGCTATCCGCAAAGCAATTGAAGATGCGAAGAAAAACTTAATCGAAGTACCAATGGTTGGAACTACAATTCCTCACCAAGTAATCGGTAACTTCGGAGCTGGCGAAATTTTCATGAAACCTGCATATGAAGGTACTGGAGTTATCGCTGGTGGACCTGTTCGTGCGGTTCTAGAGTTGGCTGGTGTTGGCGATATCCTTTCTAAATCATTGGGTACAAACACACCAATTAACATGGTCCGTGCTACTTTGGACGGTCTACAACAATTAAAACGTGCTGAGGACGTAGCTAAGCTACGTGGTAAATCAGTAGAAGAACTGTTAGGATAAGGAGGGAAATCAAATGGCGAATAAACTAGAAGTTACCCTCACTCGCAGTGTGATTGGTCGCCCTGACGACCAACGCCAAACAGTTAAAGCTCTTGGATTACGTAAAATGCACCAAACAGTTGAGCATCAGGACAATGCCGCTATTCGCGGAATGATCACTAAAGTTGCTCACCTTGTTACGGTAAAAGAAATATAATTCCTACTCTTCTACAAAATAAGGAGGTGCCAAAATGAAACTTCATGAATTAAAACCTGCAGAAGGTTCCCGTCAAGAACGTAAACGTAAAGGACGCGGTATTGGTTCTGGTAATGGTAAAACTGCTGGAAAAGGGCATAAAGGTCAAAATGCTCGTTCAGGCGGTGGAGTACGCCTTGGTTTTGAAGGTGGTCAAACACCTTTATTCCAACGTTTACCTAAACGCGGATTCACAAATATTCACCGTAAAGAATTTGCGGTAGTAAACCTTGATGCACTTAATCGTTTTGAAGATGGAGCGGAAATCTCTCCAGAGCTTCTTATTGAAACGGGTGTTGTAAGTAACGAAAAAGCAGGAATCAAAATTCTTGCAAAAGGCAACGTAGAGAAAAAGCTTACAGTAAAAGCTCACAAATTCTCTGCCGCTGCTAAGGAAGCTATCGAAGCTGCCGGCGGTAAAGCCGAGGTGATCTAATGCTCCAGACAATCTCCAATTTTATGCGCGTGGGTGACATAAGAAAAAAGATTATTTTCACCCTTTTAATGTTAGTGATTTTCCGCATCGGTACATTTATTCCAGTCCCTGGGGTAAATGCAGAGCTGTTACAGGCTCAAGACGAAATGAGTGTATTTGGGGTTCTAAATACATTTGGCGGCGGTGCGCTTCTTAACTTCTCAATCCTTGCGATGGGTATCATGCCGTATATTACAGCATCCATTATCGTCCAGCTATTACAGATGGATGTGGTGCCGAAATTTACGGAATGGTCTAAGCAAGGTGAGGCAGGTCGCCGTAAACTAGCTCAGTTTACGCGCTACTTTACTATCGTGCTTGGATTTATCCAGGCTCTTGGTATGTCTTATGGGTTTAATAATCTTGCTGGTGGCATGTTAATTGAAAATCCGGGTATCGGCTCTTATCTATTAATCGCTACAGTCTTAACTGCAGGAACTGCATTCTTAATGTGGCTAGGGGAACAGATTACAGAAAAAGGTGTTGGTAATGGTATTTCAATCATTATCTTCGCTGGAATCGTTGCCGGTATTCCTTCCATTGCAAACCAGATTTATGCGCAGCAAATTGAAGGTGCTGGAGATCAACTATTCCTTCGTATTGTGACTTTAGTTCTTATCGTAATTGCAGTCATTGCAATTATTGTAGGCACTATCTTTATCCAACAGGCGTTAAGAAAGATTCCTGTTCAATATGCAAAACGTGTATCAGCAGGTAAAACTCCAGTTGGCGTACAAAATACGCATTTACCGTTAAAAGTAAATGCAGCTGGTGTTATACCAGTTATTTTTGCCATTTCGTTCATCATTACGCCGAGAACCATCGCTGGATTCTTTGAGCAAAATGATGTAACGAGTATGATCCAAAGAATATTTGACTATACAACGCCAATGGGTATGGTCATTTATAGTGCATTGATTATTGCATTTACTTATTTCTATGCTTTCATTCAGGTGAATCCAGAGCAATTATCTGAGAATCTGAAGAAGCAGGGTGGCTATGTCCCAGGTATTAGACCAGGGAAAAACACTCAGGAATATTTGACACGTGTTCTATACCGTTTAACATTTGTTGGTGCACTCTTCCTTACAGCGATTGCCATCGTGCCGATGTTCTTTATAAACGTTGCAGGGTTGCCTGAATCCGCTCAAATCGGAGGAACAAGCTTATTGATTGTTGTCGGTGTTGCACTTGACACAATGAAGCAGCTTGAGTCACAACTTGTTAAACGTCATTATAAAGGCTTCATAAAATAGAAGGGTTTAAGGGGACTTATGTTCCCTCAAACCGTTTGACATTATTAGGGGGAATTCACTTGAACTTAGTATTAATGGGGCTCCCTGGTGCCGGCAAAGGTACACAAGCAGAACAAATTGTTGAAAAATACGGCATCCCTCATATCTCTACTGGGGATATGTTCCGTGCTGCCATCAAAGGTGAAACGGAGCTAGGATTACAAGCTAAATCCTTTATGGACAAAGGTGAACTTGTTCCAGATGAAGTAACGATAGGCATCGTTCGTGATCGTTTAGGTAAACCGGATTGTGAGAAAGGTTTCTTGCTTGATGGATTTCCTCGAACAGTTGCTCAGGCTGATGCGCTTGAAAATATTCTTTCTGATTTAGAAAAAAGTATCAATTTCGTTATCAACATCGATGTGGATCAAGATATATTAATGGAGCGTTTGACTGGCCGCAGGATTTGTAAAAACTGTGGTGCAACGTATCATCTAGTATTCAATCCTCCTGCAAAAGAGGGAGAATGCGATCGCTGCGGCGGTGAATTATACCAACGTGCGGATGATAACGAAGGAACAGTTAAGAATAGACTGGATGTAAATATTAAGCAAACGAAACCGTTGCTTGATTTTTATGAAGGGAAAGGCTATTTACGCAATATTAATGGCCAACAAGAAATCGGTAAAGTTTTTACTGATTTAGATAGCTTGCTTAGAGGTTTGCAATAATGATCATAAGCAAAACTCAGCGTGAAATCGATATTATGCGTGAGGCTGGTAAAATTGTTGCACTGACTCATCAGGAACTAGAAAAACATATTGTTCCTGGGATAACAACAAAGGAATTGGATTTAATTGCTGAAAAGTTTATTGCTAAACATGATGCATTTCCATCCTTTAAAGGTTATAATGGATTTTCTGGAAGTATATGTGCTTCTGTGAATAATGAACTTGTTCATGGTATTCCCGGTGATAGAGTGTTAAATGATGGCGATATTATCAGTATAGATATTGGCGCTAAATATAACGGTTATCATGGTGATTCTGCCTGGACATATGCAGTGGGCGATATTGATGAGGAAACGAAGCGTCTTCTTGATGTAACGGAGCAATCATTATATATTGGTCTTAAAGAAGCAAAACCAGGTGAACGCTTATCGAACATCTCTCATGCTATACAAACATATGCGGAAACAAATGGCTTTTCCATTGTACGCGAGTATGATGGACATGGGGTAGGGCAAGACTTACATGAGGAACCTCAAATTCCACATTATGGTCCCCCGAATAAAGGACCACGATTAAAGCCAGGTATGGTGCTTGCTATTGAACCGATGGTGAATGCAGGGAGCCGCTATGTAAATACGTTAACCGACAACTGGACTGTTGTAACAGTTGACGGGAAAATGTGTGCGCACTTCGAGCATACAGTAGCGATTACAGAAACAGGTTATGAAATACTCACTAAAATTTAGTGTTTTAGATGAGTCCATTCGTATCTAGCTCCGTATCTTAATCAATTTCTTTTGATTATAGGAGGACGAAATACTCCTCAGTGTGTTATAATTATAAGGTTGTTGAGTTTGCAGTTTGATCAATGTCTATCAAAGGCATCATTCTGTAAGTAACTTAACAATGATTAGATTATGTATATCGGTAGGTTCTGGCATGTTCGGAGTAACCAACCGTAAACTTTATCGAAATGGTCATGCTTTTAAAAGCATTTTATTGGATTCGTATATGATAGATAGAAGGGAGTAATGTTTAATGGCGAAAGATGATGTAATTGAAATTGAAGGCACGGTAATAGATACTTTGCCGAATGCAATGTTTAAGGTAGAATTAGAAAATGGTCATACAGTGCTGGCTCATGTTTCTGGTAAGATCCGCATGCACTTCATCCGTATTTTACCTGGAGATAAAGTAACGGTTGAGCTATCTCCATATGATTTAACTCGCGGAAGAATCACTTATCGTTTTAAATAATCATTGCACTCCGTACTATTAAGGAGGTTAGGATAATGAAAGTAAGACCATCAGTTAAACCAATCTGCGAAAAGTGCAAAGTTATCCGCAGACGTGGAAAAGTAATGGTTATCTGTGAAAACCCTAAACATAAACAAAAACAAGGTTAAATCTAAGGAGGTGCGCATATAGTGGCACGTATTGCAGGTGTAGATGTTCCACGTGAGAAACGTGTAGTTATCTCATTAACTTATATCTTTGGTATCGGTAAAGCAACTGCTGAGAAAGTTCTAGCAGAAGCTGGTGTGTCTGAAAACACACGTGTTCGCGATCTTACAGAAGACGAACTAAACAAAATTCGTGAATCAATTGACAAGCTAAAAGTTGAAGGTGACCTTCGTCGTGAAGTTTCACTTAACATCAAACGTCTAATGGAAATTGGAAGTTATCGCGGTCTACGTCATCGTCGTGGTTTACCAGTTCGCGGACAAAATACTAAAAACAATGCTCGTACACGTAAAGGTCCTCGTAAGACTGTAGCGAACAAGAAGAAATAATCGGTAAAGGAGGGTTTTTAAAATGGCTCGTAAAACTAATACACGTAAACGTCGTGTGAAAAAGAATATTGAAACAGGTATTGCACACATTCGTTCAACATTCAACAATACAATTGTAACAATCACTGATGCTCATGGAAATGCTCTTTCTTGGTCAAGTGCCGGTGCTTTAGGATTTAGAGGTTCTCGTAAATCTACTCCTTTCGCTGCGCAAATGGCTGCTGAAACAGCTGCGAAGACTTCTATCGAACACGGAATGAAAACTTTAGAAGTTACAGTTAAAGGACCTGGTGCAGGTCGTGAAGCTGCTATTCGTGCCCTACAAGCTGCTGGTCTAGAAGTTACTGCTATCAGAGACGTTACTCCAGTACCACATAACGGATGTCGTCCACCAAAACGCCGCCGTGTATAATTTTTCTGTATAGACTTTTGTATCGTTGTCTATAATGGGTTATGATACAAGTTATGGTTTTTATACAGATTTAATTATTCCAGTTGTTGTGCACAAAACGGGAACGTATACATGGGGGAATTTCGGTTATAACCATTAACCGGGGTTTCGACGTTTTGAAGGAGGGTATATTTTGATGATCGAAATAGAAAAACCAAAAATCGAAACGGTTGAGATCAGCGATGATGCTAAATATGGCAAGTTCGTCGTAGAACCACTTGAGCGTGGTTTTGGTACAACTTTGGGTAACTCCTTACGTCGTATCCTATTATCCTCACTCCCAGGTGCCGCTGTCACTTCGATCCAAATTGATGGGGTACTTCATGAGTTCTCAACAATTGAAGGCGTCGTAGAAGATGTAACATCTATCATTTTAAACATTAAGAAACTCGCACTTAAGATCTACTCTGATGAAGAAAAGACTTTAGAAATTGATGTACAAGGTGAAGGCGTTGTTAAAGCAGCGGATGTTACCCACGACAGTGATGTTGAAATTCTGAATCCAGATCTTCATATTGCTACGCTTGGCTCTAACGGTCATTTACACATGCGCCTAACTGCTAGACGTGGACGTGGTTATACACGAGCTGTCCAAAACAAAAGAGAGGATCAGCCGATTGGTGTGATTCCAATTGATTCTATCTTTACACCAGTATCTCGCGTTTCTTATCAAGTGGAGAATACACGTGTAGGTCAATTAAGCAACTTTGATAAGTTGACTTTTGATGTTTGGACTGATGGAAGTACAGGTCCTCAAGATGCTGTTGCACTTGGAGCGAAAATCTTAACCGAGCATTTGAATATCTTTGTTGGTTTAACTGACGAAGCACAAAATGCTGAAATTATGGTTGAAAAAGAAGAAGATCAAAAAGAAAAAGTACTTGAGATGACAATTGAAGAACTAGATTTATCTGTTCGTTCATATAACTGCTTAAAACGTGCTGGTATTAACACTGTTCAGGAATTGGCTAACAAAACTGAAGAGGACATGATGAAAGTACGTAACTTAGGTAGAAAGTCTCTTGAGGAAGTAAAGCATAAATTAGAAGAGCTTGGATTAGGTTTACGTAAAGACGACTGATGTCTTTGTAAAGGATAATCAAGCTTGAGATAACTTCAACAAAGGAGGGAAACTTTCATGGGATACAGAAAGTTAGGACGCACTAGCGCTCAGCGTAAAGCTATGTTGCGTGATTTAGCAACAGATTTAATTATCAGTGAGCGTATTGAAACAACTGAAGCTCGTGCAAAAGAACTTCGTTCAGTAGTTGAAAAAATGATTACACTTGGCAAACGCGGAGATCTACATGCTCGCCGTCAAGCTGCTGCTTTCATCCGTAATGAGGTTGCTAATGCTGAAACAAACCAAGACGCAGTTCAAAAGTTGTTCAGCGATATCGCTTCTCGTTATGAAGAACGCCAAGGTGGATACACTCGTATTATGAAACTTGGACCTCGTCGTGGAGACGGAGCACCAATGGTAATTATCGAGTTAGTATAATATATTTAAAAACTTCTTATCGTTAGGATGCCCTAACTTCGGAAGTTTCATGATTTGTAAAACAGACAAGGAGGGCGCTGGACAGTTTTTTGACGAACTTGTTCTCTGCCCTCTTTCTGTAACAGGGTTTGCTTCCTTCAATTGCTAAAAGCCAAACCAGAGCCAAGTATTGAGTGTCACGATGGGCGCTCCTTTAGAACCACTAGCGTCTCGTCTAGCTCTTTGCACCACTATCCGTTTTTATTAGCGTCAAAACAGGATTGCCTGTTTTAGGATAGAGGTGCAGGCTTTTTTAAATTATAGGTTAAAACTGCAAAAGGATGAGCTTTTGTTTGGGAGGCGGATTGGGTAATTGATTACAAGATAGCAGATTGTTGAGTAATTGATGGTTTTATTCATATTTGTTATCCAGTTGGATTTACCTTATAGCTCCTTTACTTTTTAAGCTCGCCCTATACAATAGGCGAGTTTTTTATTATATAATTTAATGGGCTTGCTTTAAAATGAGATTAGCTGAGATGAGAAAGAACAGCATAGTTTGAGAGGAGGAATAGGCATGAAGAAGTCACTCGTACAGTTAGATGATATTTCTTTCAAATATGACACAGAAGGCGATTATGCGCTCCGTCATGTTTCAATTGATATATACGAAGGAGAATGGCTTGCGATTGTTGGTCATAATGGGTCTGGAAAGTCTACCATGGCAAAGCTTTTAAATGGTTTGAATTTTCCTCAAGAAGGGTCTATTACAGTCGATAGTCTAGCGTTATCTGAGGATACAGTTTGGGATATTCGCGATAAGATAGGGATGGTTTTCCAAAATCCAGATAACCAATTTGTAGGAACAACAGTTCAGGATGATGTGGCTTTTGGTCTAGAAAATCACGGAATCCCAAGAGATGATATGATTAAGCGGGTTCAACAGGCGCTAGAAAGCGTAAAAATGGAACAATTTCTTGATCAAGAGCCGCACCATCTTTCAGGTGGACAAAAGCAAAGGGTGGCCATTGCAGGCGTACTGGCATTAAGACCAGATATCATCGTATTAGATGAAGCTACTTCAATGCTTGATCCACGGGGAAGAGAAGAGGTTTTAGAAACAGTTAGGATCTTAAAGAAAGATCATAAAATGACCGTCATTTCTATTACCCATGACTTAGAAGAAGCAGCAAAGGCTGACCGGATCATTGTGATGAATAAGGGTGAGCTGTATAAACAAGGAACACCAGAAGAAATCTTTCAACTTGATGAGGAGTTAGTATCACTTGGTTTGGATATTCCCTTCCCGGTGAAAATGAGTAAAATGCTTAAAGCTTTGGACATCCCAGTGACAAAATATCATCTATCAGAAGAAGAGTTGGTGGCAGACATATGGACATCTCACTCAAAAATGTAGAATATCGTTATCAAGTTGACACCCCTTTTGAGCGTCTAGCAATTAAGGATGTATCCATTGAAATTCCTGAAGGTACATTTTTAGCTATTATTGGACATACTGGGTCTGGGAAATCCACCGTTCTCCAGCATTTAAATGCATTGCTGAAGCCTACAGGTGGAGAGGTCGTTATAGGGGATAGGGTCATTACAGCAGATAAAAAGCAAAAGAATTTAAAGGAAGTTCGACAAAAAGTAGGCATCGTTTTTCAGTTCCCTGAGCACCAATTGTTTGAGGAAACGGTAGAAAAGGATATTTGCTTTGGTCCAATGAATTTCGGTGTTTCTGAGCAAGTAGCGAAGAAAAGAGCACGAGAAGCCATCTCGCTTGTAGGATTAGGTGAGGAAATCTTAAGCAAGTCACCCTTTGATTTATCAGGCGGACAAATGCGCAGGGTAGCCATTGCAGGCGTATTAGCAATGAATCCCGATGTCATTGTCCTTGATGAACCAACAGCTGGGCTTGACCCGCGTGGCAGGAAAGAAATCATGGATATGTTTTACTCACTTCATAAGCATAAAAACCTATCTACGATTCTGGTTACACATAGTATGGAGGACGCCTCTCGCTATGCTGATAAAATTGTGATTATGCAAAAGGGACAAGTATATAAAACCGGAACCCCGATTGAGATTTTCTCCAACCCGGAGGAATTGATTGAGATGGGACTGGATGTACCAGAAGTGGTGAAATTCCAACAAAGGCTAGAGAAGGCTTTTCAAAGGAAATTCTCTAAAACCTGTCTGACGATCGAAGAAATGACAGAAGAAGTATCATCTTTCTTGAAGAGGGGTGATTCACGATGATGGAAAAAATGATTTTTGGACGCTATGTACCAGCAGATTCCGTTATTCATCGGATGGATCCCCGTTCTAAGCTGATTATTATCTTTCTGTTTGTTTGTATAGTTTTTATAGCCAATAATGCATGGACTTACGGGGCATTGGTTATCTATACCTTTTTAATGCTCGGATTATCTAAGGTTCCGATGCGTTTTGTATTTGGAGGACTTAAGCTCGTCTTTATATTGATACTGTTTACATTCTTCCTCCATGTGTTCCTAACGAAGGAAGGACCTGTCATATTTGAATTAGGCTGGTTCAAGGTGTATGAAGAAGGGCTGCGACAGGGGATATTTATTTCCCTGCGTTTCTTCCTCCTAATATTAATGACGTCAATCCTGACATTAACAACGACACCCATCGCAATTACGGATGGACTTGAGAGTCTATTAGGCCCACTCAAGAAAGTGAAGTTCCCTGTCCATGAGCTTGCGTTAATGATGTCTATCGCCCTTCGCTTTATCCCGACTCTGATGGAGGAAACGGATAAAATTATGAAGGCGCAGTCTGCACGAGGAGTGGACTTCTCTTCAGGGCCGGTAAAGGACCGTGTAAAAGCTGTTATTCCTCTTCTGATTCCGCTCTTTGTCAGTTCATTTAAAAGAGCAGAAGAGCTTGCTACAGCGATGGAAGCACGCGGCTATAGAGGCGGAGAAGGAAGAACCAGATACAGGCAGCTCTCTTGGGGAGCAGCTGATACTTTTATGATCTTGCTGCTTGCTGCTTTAACCGTGTTACTTATTGTATTAAGAACTTAGCGGGGATGAAAAATGAAACTCAAATGTATTATTTCCTATGACGGGACACAATTTGCGGGCTATCAAGTCCAGCCGAATAAACGGACGGTCCAAGGAGAGCTCAATCGCGCATTGAAAAAATTGCATAAAGGGACAGATATAAATGTGTCCGCCTCAGGCAGAACGGACGCTAGAGTCCATGCGGTAGGCCAGGTCATCCACTTTGAGTCTCCGCTTAATATTCCAGCAGATAAATGGGAGGTTGCACTCAACTCCCTTTTGCCTGCAGATGTGGCATTGACACATGCTGAAATCGTTCCAGATGCCTTCCATGCGCGCTATGATGCAAGGGGGAAGGAATATCGCTATAGCATATTAAGGTCAGCTAATAGGGATCCTCTTAAGCGAAACTATGTTTATCATTATCCCTACCCTTTAGACACCACACGAATGAAAACAGCTATTCCTTATTTAACTGGCACACATGATTTTACAAGTTTTTGTTCGGCGAGATCGGAAGTGGAGGACAAAGTTAGAGAATTGAAGTCCATTGAGCTCATCGAGGACGGGGATATGCTGACCATTCGCTTTATTGGAACCGGCTTTTTATATAATATGGTGAGGATTCTAACAGGGACGCTGCTTGCAATAGGAGCGGGCGACCTTTCACCGGATGCCATTCCGGGGATATTAGAGAAAAAGGATCGTATTTTCGCTGGAAAAACAGCACCTGCACAGGGCTTATATTTATGGGAAGTCTTTTATGAGTGAATGCTATTAAAAAGTCTAATGATTTCCATTAGCCAGCAGCTTTTTTTCACAGAAAGAATCAAAGAAAAATTATATTATTTTTTAGGAAAAAACTTGAAGAACCACAAGGGAGCGTTGTAAAAGCATTTTGATAAGATAAAACTGCTTAAAACAACTAAACCAGGCGTAACAGCTCCTTGACAATAGGCTGGTAAAGTTATAAGATAGCATATGGTATTATTATTAAAACCACGATAAGCCCCGGAATCTTATTGTGTATTATATATGAAACCAAAAATGATTATTATGGATATATTTAGGAGGGAAATTGATGCGTACAACGTTTATGGCGAATTCAAACAATATCGAACGTAAATGGTACGTAGTTGATGCTGAAGGCAAAACTTTAGGTCGTCTTGCTAGTGAAGTAGCATCAATTCTACGTGGTAAACATAAACCAACTTTTACACCACATGTTGACACAGGTGATCATGTTATTATTTTAAATGCTTCTAAAATCGAATTAACTGGTAAGAAGCTAACTGACAAAATCTACTACCGTCACAGCATGCACCCAGGCGGTTTAAAAACAAGAACTGCTAATGAAATGCGTACAAACTACCCTGAGAAAATGTTAGAACTTGCTATCAAAGGCATGCTTCCAAAAAATTCTCTTGGTCGTCAAATCTTCAAGAAATTGCATGTATACGCTGGTGGCGAGCATTCGCACCAAGCACAACAACCAGAAGTTTACGAACTTCGCGGTTAATTCATAAATAGAGGAGGTAATTAACTTGGCACAGGTTCAATATAATGGTACTGGTCGTCGTAAGAGCTCCGTTGCACGTGTTCGTTTAGTTCCAGGCGACGGTAAAATCATCATCAATGGTCGTGAAATTACAGAATACATCCCGTTTGCAGCTTTACGTGAAGTTGTAAAACAACCGCTTGTTGCTACTGAAACTATTGGCAGCTATGACATTCTTGTAAATGTTAATGGCGGTGGATACACTGGTCAAGCTGGCGCAATCCGCCACGGTATTGCTCGCGCATTACTACAAGTTGATCCAGAATTCCGTCCAACACTTAAAAGTGCAGGACTATTAACTCGTGACGCTCGTATGAAAGAACGTAAAAAATACGGTCTTAAAGGCGCTCGTCGTGCACCTCAGTTCTCAAAACGCTAATCTTTCAATTCAGGAGATTCCGAGCCATCTTGGCCTGGGGTCTTTTTTGTGTTTACAAAAGCGGCGAAGTGAAGGATGTTGTCATTTATGGATGATTGTTCAGGTGCGAATTTTAAGAATAGACGATAAAAATAAATCGCCGTGGAATTATACTTAAACTCATGTAAGTAAGTCCATATATTATTTACCTCTGCAGCTGTTGTTCATTTTTCAGTAAATTGAACAAGGATTCCTACATACAAAAAATCATCAAATTCAGCACCATATACGTTCGACCCTTCTATAAATATCCGAACAGCGATAACACCAAATAAACCAGCAATCAATTACAAGACCAACCCTTTATATACCTAACATCTTCCTTTAATATATTTCACCGATTATACTCTACACGAAATACGAAAATCCTCTTATGCTAAAATACCCTCGAAATTTCGTTGTTAGGAGATGAGTGAGAAAACACAAACATGTTAGGGCAGGAAGTGTGCTAATCCTGATATTAGAACAAGAAAAGAGCGGAAAACGATGAAAAGATGTTCTAATCCTGATATTAGAACAAAAAAAGAGAGGAAAACGGTGAAAAGATGTTCTAATCCTGATATTGGAACAAGAAAAGAGAGGAAAACGGTGAAAGGATGTTCTAATCCTGATATTAGAACAAGAAAAGAGCGGAAAACGGTGAAAGGATGTTCTAATCCTGATATTAGAACAAGAAAAGAGCGGAAAACGGTGAAAGGATGTTCTAATCCTGAAATTAGAACAAGAAAAGAGCGGAAAACGGTGAAAAGATGTTCTAATCCTGATATTTGAAAAAAAAAGAGCGGAAAACGGTGAAAGGATGTTCTAATCCTGATATTAGAACAAAAAAAGAGCGCGACCCGATTTTCTAATAAAGAAAAAAAGCGCAGGCACCCTACGCTTTTCGCACATTTTGAGTTGAGAGAAATGGTGAACTTCCAACAGATGAAGACTGGCTGTGATAACCGAGTGCCTCGAGTAATCGCCGATTGTTCTCAGATCGTTTTTTCATATCTATTTCTTTTGCTATACGGGTTAGATGCTTGGGTGTAGAGCCGATATAGACGGCATTGTCTTTAGCCATTTAACATCCCTCCTAATAAATCCATCGCAAAATCGAATGTTTGTCTTTTGTCCATTATAGCACTGGTTATATCTGCTTCATAGCTATTCACTCGCCGGCTGGACCAGCCTTCGGATAAATAGAAATGGAAGGATAGCACCAATTCTCCTGTCTTTTTAGTCATGTAGATCATTTGCTTGTCTTCTGAATAAAAGAGAAGCTCATCATTCTCCATATCTTTATTATATGTTTGTGAGACAAAAGAATCTTCATCATTTATGTTAAAGTGAGCAGTCGGGGTTTTGGTGCCATAGGAATCGACGAATAAAAGAAGGTCACCTTTTCTTTTATATAATGTGATTGCCTTACATTCAGATATATTCACAATAGGGACAGGGTGTTCGGCATAATCACTATATGGGTCATAAATAGCCTGACCTGGTAAATATTCCGCTAATGTTTTGAAGAATAACGGAAGGTTGAGTACAGAATTCGACAGACACTTCATGAATTTTGTAACAGAGTCCTGATAGACGGTCAGCTCATCGTACAGTAAGAGATTTTGAGTAATTTCCTTTTCATGAAGGTAGAATTTCATGCTGTTTCTTAACACTTGGCTTAATACCTTTAAGAGGAAAGTACAAAGGTCGGGCGTGTCGGCTATCGCATAATTATATGTCCATCTTGTCATGGTAAAGGAATCGTGGACGAAAGCCCAAATGAACTCTTCGACACCCGCTTCATTTATTTTTTTGTGAAGCACAGTATCGCCTTCTTTGTGTTCCTGCAAAAGCGATTTGACAATAGGATAAGTAAATCGGGGGTTATGGTCATGTTGTTCAACGTATTTATGGATTGCTCGCTCTAATTCTTCTTTCATATGATTGATATAGAATTGCAGTATATGTGTTTCGACGATAGGAATGACGATTTTATCATGTCTTAAAGCTGTGATAAATTCAGCATAGGTAATAGTTATATTTGGATTACTTCGGCTAAAGCTCCCTGACTTATTAGAAATGAATAATACTAGTACATCGCTATCTTTTACTTTGTTTAAGCAATCCTGGTTAGGGTCATCAGTGTATAACCCTAAATCACCATATTCATACATAATCGGTTTATGCCCTGCATCCTCTAATGAAATCTTAAGGCGGCTTCTTAATGGCTGAAGGGTTGCTTGAGAGGAGGAGCTAATAAAAATTTTACTGACGTCTATGTTCATTCACTCACCTCCAAAAAAGGATATCTATCATTATTTTATCACAACATTTTCCAAAGGGCGCAAGATGAATAAGTAGTATTTTTAGAGGAAAAAAGCGGATAATATTTCTTAATGGTAATTTGTGAAATACATCACTTAAAAATGGCATCCAGCTTTCTCTTGTTGTATTCTTATAAGTATTAAAAAAGCTGAAGACATTTGCGCTTTTTTAAATGAGTGAGGAAGGGTGGAACTTTGAGACAAATAATTAACATTGTTAAACAGGACTTTCGAAATTTAAAGAGAGTTCCGCTGGTTGCGCTATTGCTTATCGGGCTGGCATTCCTGCCATCTTTATACGCATGGTTTAATATTGCTGCAACGTGGGACCCTTATAGTGAAACTGGACAGATTAAAGTTGCTGTAGTGAATGAAGATGCAGGAACTGACATCGATGGTAAGCAAGTGAATATCGGTAATGAGCTGGTTGATAATCTAAAGGATAACGATCAGATGGGCTGGACCTTTGTTAATCGGGAAGAAGCGGAGCAAGGGGTTCGAGATGGGGACTATTACGCAAGTGTGTATATTGATCATGCTTTTTCAGAGCAATTGACAAGCGTAATTTCCGGTGACCCTGAAGCACCTGAAGTGCGATATGAAGTAAATGAAAAGCTTAATGCCATCGCGCCGAAGATGACCTCCGCAGGTGCATCAGCCATAGTCGCGGAGATTAGTGAATCTTTTTTGGCAGAAGCATCTGAAGCCTTGTTCACCGGTTTTAATAATATTGGTTTAAAACTTGAAGAAGAGCTGCCAACCATTCGAAAGGTTGAAAATAACATCTTTGAATTGGAAAAACGGTTCCCGGAAATCAATGAACTAGGAGATAAGATTGTTGGCCTAAATCAGGATTGGCCTGAAATAAAGGAAACAGTAAATAAGGTCATTGAATTGGAGCAGCATTTCCCTGAATTAAATAATGGCGCGGAGCAAATCCTAGCTTTAGAAGACAAGCTGCCACAAGTAAATAACTTAGGCAGTAAAGTGCTGGAATTGGAAGAGATGATTCCAGAAATACAAAAGGCTGCAGATGGTTTAAGTACCGCTAGTGAGCAGTTTGGCGATATTTCGGGTCAATTAACAAGTGCATTAGAGGGTGTTCATAAGGCGCAAGCAATCATTGTCCGTGTTCAGGAGGCATTACCTGCTGCGAATAAAATAGCCTCAGATGCAGAAGAGTACGTAAATCATTTAAATCAATTTCTTTCAGAAAATGAAGGAGCGATCAATCCAATTATCGATGTGATTATTCAAAATGCTGTCATGATACAACATGGAGCAGAATCAATCGATACGATTCTTCAGCAGATTGAAAATGACCAAGTGAACGAATCGGTCAAAAAATCAATCGCTGCATTGCAAAAACAGTTAGAGTCTAATATTCAATTATTAGAAGAGTCGATAGCTATGTTTTCAAATCTCAATGAAAGTCTGCCGAATGGTGAGCTCAATCCAATCATTAATCAGTTAACCACGCTGCAGAAAGAGATGGGAACGTTAAATAATGCTTTATCCAATATTGGATCAGGTGATTTGTCATCAGATCAAATCGCGGCTATTCGTCAGCAAGCGCAAGAAGTTAGCCGTCAGGCAGCTTCGGTTAATACGTATTTAAATGGCGGCGGCAGAGAAAGCATTAATCGCGCAATGGCTGATCTGCAGGAAACAGCGCAAAAAGCTGGTAATGATTTAGCGGCGCTTCAATCTGAACTGCCGAATATAGAAGAAGTTCTAATCAATGCAGAATCGATTGCGAATATCGGTCAAGAACAGCTAGAGACAATCATTCAAGACTTGCCTGCGATAGAAGCGCGAGTAAACGAACTAGTTGAAAAGGTTCAAGCCGATCTTCCTATTGCCATTCAAGCGATTCATCAAGTCAGTCAATTTATTCAAGAGGATTGGCCAGGCATAGAAGAGAAGATACATGAAGTTGCTAATTTTATTCGTAATGACTTACCAGGAATCGAGACAGAGTTTTCACGAATTGCGGGTCTAGTATCTGAGAACTTGCCTGAAGTGGAAAAAGGGCTTTCTGAGGTATCTGATTTTATTGGAACAAGTCTGCCTGGTCTAGAGGATACAGTAGAACAGACGGCCGATCGCATTCGTGCATTTGAACAAGATAATGATTTAGGAGAGCTTATTTCATTATTAAAAAATGATATTAATAAAGAGAGTGCATTTTTTGCAGAACCCGTTAAGCTTGTGGAGGAGCAGTTATATCCAATCCCTAATTATGGATCGGCTAATACACCATTTTACACCGCCCTATGTTTGTGGGTTGGCGCGCTGCTTTTAGCCAACTTGTTAAAAACGGACGTTCATCCCGAAGATATGCGTGAGGATTATAAAGTACATCATGTATATTTAGGCAGGCTGGTTTTATTTTTAGTAGTGGGCTTTTTACAAGGGCTAATTGTCAGCCTCGGTGATTTGTTCATATTAGGAGCCTATGCGGCCAACCCCGTATGGTTTGTCATTTTTACAATCGCCATTGCTCTCATATTTATGACAATGGTCTACACGATTGTTTCGGTATTCGGCAATATAGGGAAAGCCATTGCGATTATCCTAATGGTTCTTCAACTTTCTGGAGCAGGCGGAACGTTCCCGATTCAAGTTGCACCGCCGTTCTTTCAGGCGATTAATCCCTTCTTGCCATTCACCCATGCAATCAATATTCTTAGGGAAGCAGTAGGTGGCATCGTACCTGGCGTGGTATGGAAAAGCTTTTTCTACTTATTCTTATTTTTCCTGGCTGCCTTAGGTCTAGGGCTTGGATTGAAAAAGCCGCTTACACCATGGTTGCGTAAAACAGCAAATAAATCTCGATCCAGTCGAATGGTGGATTAAGCTACAAGCTCCCAATCTGAAATTTGGGGGCTTGTTTATTAAAGACGATTTGTGATATTTCCTGTTCACACGGCTTATATCATCCTGAGGAAGCGATGAGGCGATTTACTGCTGGATGTAAACGCTTTTCTTCACTATCTCGCTCTTATCCTGCCGACTTTCTCTCATCGCCTTGAATATGCATATCATCATGTTAAGATAGATTACGTTGTGAAACTGAGCGGAAGAAACACATCTAATAAAAGGAGTGTTCAATATTTTAGAAAATAAGACAGTTGCTTTCTTAGGTGCAGGATCCATGGCGGAGTCGATGATTGCAGGAACGATAAAGGCAAATAAAATTCCAGCTGAATGTATTTATGTAACGAATAAATTTAATGGAGATCGTTTGACTGAACTGCAGGAGCGATATCAAGTGAAAACCGTTTTGCAAAAGGATCTTCCGTTTGAGGAAATTGATTATTTTATTATGGCGATGAAACCTCATGGTGCAGAAGAGGCACTTGCTTTCTTAAAGGATAAAATTAAGCGTGAACAAGTCGTTATCTCCGTTCTAGCAGGTATATCTACGGATTATATGGAAGCAGGGTTGAATGAATATCAGCCAGTTATTCGAGTGATGCCTAATACATCAAGCATGATTCAAGAGTCTGCAACTGCACTAGCAGTTGGAAATTTTACAGAAGATGTTCATTTACAGGATGTAAAAGAAATCTTATCTTGTATGGGCAAGGTGTTTGTTATTAATGAAGAGCAGATGGATATCTTTACGGGCTTAGCCGGCAGTGGTCCTGCGTATTTTTACTACTTAATGGAGCAAATGGAGAAAGTGGGCATTGAAAAAGGGCTAGATGCAGACGCAGCAAGAAAAATTGTGGCACAAACGATCTATGGGGCGGCAAAAATGGTGCTTGATAAGGAAGAAGCGCCGATGATTTTAAGAGAAAGAGTGACCTCGCCAAATGGTACAACAGCTTCAGGTGTTCAGGCATTACAAGAAAACAATGGCGGCAGAGCTATTTCACAGGCAGTTCAACAAGCGGCTGCACGATCAAAGGAAATCAGAAGAGAATTAGAAGGGACACTCGTGCCCCATTAAATTATAAAGAAACGATTGAAAAATTGGCAGCGGAATCTACCGCTGCTTTTTGCATTTCTCACCTCATGTAGATAAAGACTAACCTGAGGAGGTGAGAAATAGTGACTCTAATCACGACATTCGAAGATAAACGCAGAGAGAAACAAATGAAATATGAAAAATCTGTCCTAAAAGAAATTTCCATAAAGAACTTAAAAGAAAAAGTTAAAGATTTTTTTGGTTCATCCCAACTTGTTATCGGCTTATTAAAGAATCCAGGTGTAGAAGAGGCATGTTATGATGTAGCGATTGAA
This sequence comes from Cytobacillus purgationiresistens, assembly GCF_030813235.1. Lineage (GTDB taxonomy): Bacteria > Bacillota > Bacilli > Bacillales > Cytobacillaceae > Cytobacillus > Cytobacillus purgationiresistens. Next base: position 69,266 of record NZ_JAUSUB010000025.1, read on the forward strand.
GCTTATTTACTCGGAGCGCATTATAGCCGATTTGGTGCAGCTGGAGAGACAATGGAAATGGCCCAAGCAAGATGTAAAAAGGAAAAAACCCATTTTGCAGATACTTTATATAATTTTCTACTTTACTGGGGTAATGGAGGGGAAGGTGTGATGAGTGAATCCCTTTATTACTTATGTGAGCAATACGTAAATGTCTGGTGGACGGAGGGTTTTTCCAACGGTCAGCGGAGGCATAAGCTTCGCCTTCATTAAAACTTAAGATTTCGTTCTATAACTCCGCCTTGTCCCATATATTTAAATGAGGACGAGCGGGGAGTGATGATACATGAGAAAAAAGATGAAAACAGGTGCATTTGTAGTTGGGTTGCTTGTGCTATTTTTCATTCTTCAATATGATTTTTCTAATGATGATTCTTGGAATTCTTGGAACTTACCACTTTCGGGAAAAGTAATTTTGCTTGATCCTGGTCACGGTGGACCTGATGGAGGGGCGGGCAAAGGAGATACACTCGAAAAAGATATCGCGCTGGATGTGTCCTTAAGGCTAAGGGATTACTTACAGGAACAAGGTGCGCTTGTCATGATGACAAGGGAAGATGATCGAGACTTAGCTCCAGAAGAAACAAAAGGGTACAGTCGCCGTAAAGTGGAAGATTTAAAGAAACGGCTTGATATGATTAATCATTCCGACGCAGAATTTTATGTCAGCATTCACCTGAATGCCATACCATCATCTAAGTGGAGCGGTGCGCAAACATTTTATGCACCACATATAATAGAAAACACAAGAGCTGCTAAATTCATTCAAGATGAATTGATCAGAAATTTAGAAAACACCACTCGTAGGGCAAAGCAATTAAAAAATGTGTATATATTGGAAAATTCAAAAAAACCAGGCGCTTTAGTTGAAATTGGTTTCCTATCGAATCCTAGTGAAAAAGAACTGTTGAAGCAGGATGAATATCAAGACAAAGTGGCAGCTGCCATATTTAATGGTATTTTGCGATATTATACGGATGAAGCAGAAATAAAAATCGAGGATTGACGGGGTGCTAATTTTTAGCATCTTTTTTTTGCTTTGAGCACTAAGCCTTTTGTGGAGCGGTAATGAGCTTGTCAAAAATCATCCAGGCAGTGCAATAGTGAAACATTCGTAGATATGTTAAAATAAAAATTAGATATTATTCTAAAATGGAAACGAATTCAAAGGGCGGTGCTAATATGTTAACAGAGCAAAAAATTATAGACGTTTTAAGTGACATTAAGGAGCCATTTTTACATAAAACACTGGGTGAATTAAATGCAATAACTGAAATTAAGATTAAAGAAGAGAAAAATCATGCCAGTGTAAAAATACTTGTTGCAAAAACAGGCACTGCTGAGCAATTACAGCTTCAAACCGAAGTAGTGAATCGAATTAAAAGTGTCGGAGCGGAAACGGTTGGTATTCGTTTTAGTGAACTGCCTGAAGAGGTGCTTGCACAATTTAGACAAGCTGCTCCTGAGAATGAAGACAAAGGTTTGCTTTCTCCAAATAATAAAACGAAGTTTATCGCGATTGCCAGCGGTAAGGGTGGCGTAGGGAAATCCACTGTATCCGTTAACTTGGCTGTTGCTTTAGCAAGACAAGGGAAAAAAGTCGGTCTTATTGATGCAGATATTTATGGATTCAGTGTTCCCGACATGATGGGAATTACAAAGCGTCCAGTTGTAAGAGGAGAGAGAATCATTCCTGTTGACCGTTTGGGAGTTAAGGTCATTTCTATGGGTTTCTTTGTTGAGGACAATGCACCAATCATTTGGAGAGGACCAATGCTTGGGAAGATGTTAAATAGCTTTTTCAATGAAGTAGAATGGGGAGAACTTGACTACTTACTTTTAGATTTACCTCCAGGCACTGGAGATGTTGCGCTGGATGTTCACACCATGCTGCCATCCTGTAAAGAAATTATTGTAACTACTCCACATCCAACAGCTGCATTTGTGGCTGCACGTGCAGGTGCAATGGCACTTAGAACGGAACATGAAATTGTTGGTGTAATTGAAAATATGTCTTACTTCGAGAGTAAAGTTACTGGTGAAAAAGAATATGTTTTTGGACGCGGTGGCGGAGAGAAATTAGCTGATGAGCTTAGAACTGAAGTATTAGGCCAGCTGCCGTTACAACAACCGGATTGGAATGATGACGATTTTGCTCCATCTGTTTATGAAGAAGATCATCATCTTGGAAAAATTTATTCAGATATCGCGAAAAAAGTAGTTGAAACTGTATAAATAAAAAAAGAGGACTAGCAGTCCTCTTTTTTCTGTTAAGAAGGTGGGATTAGCCACCGCCTTCTCCATTTGATTCACCCGAATCTGATGTACCCCCACCTCCACTTTGACTCTTTTCCTCTTTTTTTCCATCGCTGCTTCCTTGACTAGACTTTGTTTCTTCAGCAGCTTTTAGTAGAAGATCCTGGAGTTTAGCTTTAAAGAGTGGACTTTCAAAAGTCTCAGTAATGACAGTTTGAAGATGCTCCCGGTATTCTTGACTTTTAAATAAATCAGTCATTTCTTTTTCAAGCTCGGGGTCTTTCATGATTTCAATCATCATTTTACGATAATCAGGATCCTTCATTAAGTCCTTTAAAAGATGTTCATTTTCCGCTTTCATGCTTTTGGCCATTGATTCAGCAAACTTCGGATCTTCAAAGGATTTCCTCCAGAACTCACTGCCCTTTTCAGATGTAAGGGTTGTTTCAATGGTTTCTGTTACCATTCCTTGATCCATTATGAGCTGCTGCTTTATTTTTTCATCTGCTAGCAGATCCTGTACAGCTTTTTTACCTTCATCGGTTTTCAATATATCCACAAGCATTTTTTTTGTTTGATCATAATCCATGTTGCCGTTGTCGGTCTGACTGCATCCTGCCAATAGGAATACGAGTATGAACGGCAGAATGAAAAGGCATCTTTTCATCTTTATAAGCCCCCTATTTGAAATATCCCTTACCTTTATAATGAAGAAAACACATCAATATTATGCGTAAAAAGCAGAATGCCTAGATTTTTCAATAGGAGGTTGGTACAATCATTAAGTGAATGATTATACGTTATGGAGGAAAAATAAATTGACTAGCCGGGTTTGGGTAAAGTTTTTTTTGACCACGCTTCTTGTCGGTGGAATCACGACAGGTATTGTAGGGTTTATTGTTCGTTGGGACGAGTTTGAGCACCTTTTTGTCAATTTTGAATGGCTCGAAATTCTATCTGTATTATTTTGGCTTATTGGTGTTGGGTTAATTTTTAGTATTATAAGTCAAATGGGATTTTTCGCTTACTTGACTATCCATCGATTTGGATTAGGGATTTTTAAATCTCATAAATTATGGAACGGTGTTCAGGTTATCTTAATTCTCTTTGTATTATTTGACCTTGTCTATTTCCGATACAAAGGATTCGCTGATTCAGGGGATAGCATGCTGCCTTACTTTGGTTTAGCAGCAGTGATACTTATTGTTGGCTTAATCGTAGCTTTTATGAAAGTGAAAACAACAAATAAAGTATCGTTTATCCCGGCACTGTTTTTTATGATTGTTGCTACAACGATCGAATGGGTTCCTGTCTTAAGGGTAAATGAAGAAAGCTGGATATGGCTGATGGTATTTCCTTTATTGGTGTGTAATGCTTATCAATTGCTTATCCTACCAAAGCTTAATAAAGAATCTGCAGCGCAAAGAGTACGTTTGCAAGCAAACAAGTCGTCCAACTAATGGGCGGCTTTTTATATTGGCAGTAACTTTTTTTATCAATGAAAAAGAGCACCTATCCTAAGGCGCTCGATAATGATTCCTATTTATTTAATTTCCTCAGTTGATGTATCAGCATTGGCCATCATTTCTGATACTGTGACGAGTTTTAAATCTTTACTTTTAATGTTTTTAATGATTTCAGGTAAAGCTTTCGCTGTTTGCTTGGCGGAATCAGAGGCGTGAAGGAGGATGATATCGCCATTTTTAGCTTGGCCAACTCGCTCGACAATGGCTTTAGCTCCTGGGTTCGTCCAATCTTTTGAGTCAAGACTCCAATGTACAACTGTGTATCCAAGTCTGTCTGCGGAAGTGAGTGTTTTCTTATCAAAATGTCCTGTGGGTGGACGCACGTATTTGATCTCTTTGAGATTCAGCTTTGCAAAAGCGGTTTGTGCCTTTGCTAAATCCTGTCTTATTTTTCCTTCTTCCAGCTCTGTGTAGTCCTCATAATTGTAGCCAAGGATGCCGATTTCATAACCCTCTTTTGCAATCCGTGCGACTAAATCAGGGTGGCGCTCAGCCCATGATCCAGCTAAAAAGAATGTAGCAGACTTGATTTTTTCTTTCTTTAGTACATCAAGTATGGGCTCAGTCTTTTCATCGCCCCATCCAATATTAAAGGTCAACGCGATATCCTTTTCCCCTTTATAAACGGCTTTAGGGCCATCCTTTGCTGAAAAAACTGGCATATGGATCGATGTTTCCATAAAGAGAAATAAAGCAGTAAAAAAGGCAGCTATGAGAATTAATGTAAGCTGTTTAATCGATTTTGCATGGAATACGTAAAAGAATTTCATTTTATCATCACCTCGTCCAAAGCATCCTTGTCTCATACCTATGCTTTATATTTACTTTTAATGAATAAAATTTATCGATTATAAAAAGAAGGTTGTAAGGATAGTATAGGAAATACCTGAAATAGAAAGGGAGTCAATCATGATTGGATTTATGCTTAATGAAAAGGAATTAAAAGAAATGGAGTATTTGATTAAAAGGGAAATGGATGAAATTCTTTTTGATCTTCAGGATGAAAGAATTGATATAGTAGTCAAGCGTGCAATGAAGGAGAAATACAGTATCTTATTTACATTGTTTAAACGTGTTGCTACTCCTGGAGAATGCATGAAATATACCCTTAAGCAGGAGATAAAGGGGTAGTTTAATTTTTTTATAAAAAATATTAAAAAGTTGTTGACGGTTTAAGAGATAGGGTGCTATTATATTAAAGCAGTCGTTGATGACGGCAACTTAAAAAAGAAATTAAAAAAGTTGTTGACATATTGGTTGTCAAAATGTTAGTATAATAAAGTCGCTTCTGAGGCGATGAGATTGATCTTTGAAAACTGAACGAACAAAAAACGTCAACGTTAATTCAAAAAAGCTGATTTATCAGCATCGCACTTTTAGTGCAAAAACGAGC
>NZ_JAUSUB010000026.1 GCF_030813235.1 Cytobacillus purgationiresistens
CATGTATTAGGCACGCCGCCAGCGTTCGTCCTGAGCCAGGATCAAACTCTCCAATAAAGTGTTGTTTGATTAGCTCGTTTTTGCACTAAAAGTGCAATGCTGATAAATCAGCTTTTTTGATTAACGTTGACGTTTTTTGTTCGTTCAGTTTTCAAAGATCAATCTCGTTCGCTTCAGAAGCGACTATATTATCATAACATTTTATCAATCTAGATGTCAACAACTTTTTAATTTCTTTTTTCTAAGTTGCCGTCATCAACGACTGCTTTAATATAATAACATCGATTAACTAGCACCGTCAATACTATTTTAAAATATTTTTCAACACCAATAATTTTGATGATATCTCTCATTAAATCCTTCCATATTCTTAATATCCTCGTACATTCCTTGATATTATTTCATCTGACTTTTCATAATAACTTTTAAGATTTCTTTAAATATTATTACTCTTGAATTCCTTGTTATCTCTATTGCATTCTTATTGCTATTAATTCTTTCGTACTATATTTAATACTAGTTCCTTCCTTATTATATATTGATTACTTTCACATCAAAAAAACCGTTGAGTGATCAGCGGTTTTTTTTAACAACTATAAAATTTGTGATAAAAAGACCTTTGTTCTTTCGTGCTTCAGATTACCAAAAGAACAAGGGTCAGCAACTTGTTTAGCAAATCCCGTTTCATGAGTTACAACATGCATTGTCATTCCAGATTCAGAAAATGTCTTCATTACATCTAATACTTCTTTAACCATTCCGAATTAAGCGCGGACGTCGGTTCAACAAAAAGCATGATCTTCAGTTGCATCGCAAGTGCTCGCGCGATGGCTACACGCTGCTGTTGGGCCACCTGATAGTTGCCCTGGAAACTCATTTGCTTGTTCTGGAATTCCAACTCTCTCTAAAAGTTCTCGAGCATTTTTCTCGGTTTTATCCTTCTTCCACTTCCTGGCCCAAATCGGACATTACTGAGCATTCAATCCTCTATCTAACTTAAAGATTGTATCTTTACCAAGGTGACGCCCTAAAATTCCCATAGTTCCCTACTTGTTTAATAATTTGTTATGCGAAGTCCTTAAGCAAGCCTAATTGCTCTCCTAAATCACCTTCAGTACCAAGCAAACGCATGATTTCTGGATCCTCATCTTTCAAGAACTCATCAACATTTTTAGATATAATGCCGATTTCCTCTGCTTGGATAGTTGCATAAGCCATCCATGTCATCACATCAAACCGCTTATCGTCCCGCCTTTAACCGCAGGTGCTAGAGGTTCTTTTGAAAGGTTCTCAGCTCATATTTTATGCGCTTTTGGATCCACAATAATTGATTGACTTGATACAAGGCCGGACTTATCTGTAGTCCAAGTCTGCAAGATTCAATTCTGTTGTTGTTCCAGTATCAACACCAATACGTGCACCCTCTAAATCTTTAAGGCTATCAATCCCACTGTCAGCACCAACCGTAATCCCTTGACCATTATAGAAGGTAATCGGCCCAAAGTTTAACCCGACTTCTGCTATACTTTCGAAAACAGATAATCAAAAAAAACCGCGCCTTCACTCGCGGTTTTTTTTGATTAATTACTATCTTTTAAAAGGCCACCAATTGGCAGCTCCAAAGTTTTTCACCATTACAGGAATGAATAACGGCAAAATAACAATTGAATATAAGAGAAGGCCAACAATGACGATAGATGCAATTTGCAGCAGTGATAACATACCTGAAGGCATCATTGCTGCAAAGGTGCCTCCGAGAATAATTGCAGCTGATATGATGACTGTCCCCATCTTTTTCATTGAAAGAAGCATTGCCTCCGCGACTGACATGTCTTTATATTCATTAAAGCGATCCATTAAGAAAATACTGTAATCCACTCCAAGTGCGATTAAAATAACAAACGCAAAGAATGGGACAGCCCAGCTAATTCCCGTATAGCCAAAGATATGAACATAAATTACTTCATTTACGCCCATGGAAGTATAGTAGGTTAATATTAATGAACCTATGATATAAATAGGCATAATAAGCGACCTGAATAAAAAGATTAAAATTAACGAGATGCCAGCAAGCATAAGAACGACAGTGCGTGAATAATCTTGACTGGACATTGTGTCTAAATCAATATTAGTACTTGTAATCCCCCCGATGGCTACCTCAGCATTCTCAAGTTTCGTGCCTTTTGTTACCCTTTCAACCGATTGTTGAATGTCCTCGATTTTCGCCATTGTTTCATTAGAATAAGGACTAGCTTCAAATATTACATCTAACGTCATAATCTTGCGATTGTCGGATAAATAAGTATCTAACACTTGAGCAAAATCTTCACTCTGCAAAACCTCCTCAGGTATATAAAAACCATCTGAATAGGTGGATAATCCTGATAAATAATCTTGTGCTGATCCCAAACCGGATGATACTTGATTCAGTCCATCCGAGCTTTCCTTCAAACCGGAAGTCAGTTCGTTCATTTGATTTCCTAAACCGCTAAAACCAGCAAGCAGCTGTTCTTGCCCTCCAGTAACCTGATTTAATCCATTTGTTAATTGCGGGAAATTGGCTAAGATCTCTCCTTGGCCATCAGCTAATTGATTCAGTCCCTGCTGTTGTTCATCAATCCCATTGATAAGCTGCTGAAGTCCTGCAGGAAACTCTCTTTGTCCTGCTATCGCCATCTGCAGATTTTCATTCGCTGCAGCTAATCCAGATTGGACTCCCTTCAGGCCAGCATTAGCAGATTGCATCTTCTCTGCCAATGGGTTTAGGCTCTTTTGAATTGATTGTAGTTCTCCTTTCATCGCCACATAGCTTCCATCCTCGTTTAAATCCGGATGTTTTCCTTCCACATAACTGAACAGACCTGTAGATACCCCATCCAATTTTTGCGATAATCCCATTAAACCATTACCGATTTCTTCATATCCTGATATTAAACCAGCCATACCTGTTTGCGTTTTGTTATATCCATCTAATAGCTGTTCATAAGCAGATAATAATCCTTCTGCAGCAGATTTAGCTTCATCTAGTCCCGCTTTTATCTGTTCCGAACCTGCAGAGCCTTGACGAATGCCATCCTCTATCGTTGCAAGATTTGCTTGAACTGCTTTTAGACCTGTGTGAATCTCATTTGTACCATCGATTAGATCATTGATCCCTTTTTCAGCACCAGATAATTCAGGCTCAGATTTTGTCAATTCATTACTGGCCTCATTTAATCCAGCACTAATTTGATCGAGTCCATCCTTGCCTTCATCCAGTCCGCTTTCCAAAGTCTCTGCTTGATTGGCAACAAAGAAATCATCAATGGTTTCTCCAGTTGGTCTCGTCGCTGATCGAACAGTTTGCACTAATTCGATTTGTTCAATTTCACTGCTTATTTTTTCTACAATATTTAAATACTCTACTGTGTTCAGCTCTTCATCATTCTTAATCACAATCTGTGTCGGCATAGACTCCCCTGGACCAAAGCTATCCGCAATTGCATTGAATGCCTTAATCGAATTGACATCGCCACTGATTTCCTCTAAGGAATCATAAGACAATTCCCCATCGTAAGTAACAAGAAACGGTACACAGACAACAGCAACAATGAGTAACGCGATAAGAGGACGTGATAAAGAGAACCGACCTGCCATACCCCAAATTCTGCTTTCACCATGTTCAATTTTTCCTTTAGCAGGCCAGAATAGCTTGCGTCCAAGAACCATCATAAAGAATGGTACAATTGTAAAGAGTGCAACAAGAAGTATCGCAACACCGATTGCTACTGCTGCTGCTGATTGATAGAGAATAAATTGAGAGAAACCAATCGCTGCAAACCCAATCATTACTGCCACCCCGCTAAAAAATACCGTTCGCCCAGCATTTTTATAAGTAGCAGCAATGGCTTCCTGGATGCTATCTGTTTGTGAAAGCTCCTCTTTATAACGACTTAATAGCAGAATGCAATAATCCGTACCAATGCCGAAAAGAATCGCAACAAGAAAGATTTGCGTATAATTCGATATAGGAAAATTAAATTGATCTACTAGTATGGATACAATGGATTGTGATGCTAAATAACTAAAACCGACCGTTAGTAATGGTATCAGCGGTGCAACTGCTGATCTAAAAACCAGCAATAATACAGCCAAAATAAAGACCACTGTAATACCTTCCGTCTTCTTTAATCCCTCTTCCGAACTCTTCATTAAGTCTTCATTAATCATCCATTCACTTGTAAAATGGTGGTCAACCTTTACAGGAGCAAGCGTTGCATATAATGCCTCGCTCAGTTCTTCTGCTTCACGGTCTTTCCAGCTGATATTGATTGAAGCCAGAATCGCTTTGCCATCATCTGACACTAATTGATCCTTTAGAGATCCTTCATTAAAATGTGTCAAGACCTCGGTAATTCCAAGTTCTTCTTTCTGTTCTTCAAGCAAGTTAATCGCTTTTTCCGCTTCAGCAATTTCTGATTCCGTCAGTTTCTTTTCGCCATGAAAAACTAAAGCTACCTGTGTTTCATCTCCCCCGCCCTTCTGGGATTGAATCTCCTTCGTCATCTCACCGGCAATGCTTGATGAATAATCATCAGGTACAGTGATCTGACCCTTCTCTCGAACGAGATCTGCCATATTTGGCGCAGCAAAGAATAGCCCTATAGTCAATACAATCCATGTGATAAAGATGAACCACTTTCTATTAATAATCGTATTCACAAACACTCCTCCAGTTCCACTTCTTTTCTTTCTATTAAAATCTTATTTAATTTTTCGTAGGTTTGTATAAATTGTTGAATTTCGGCCTGTTCAAATTCATTTAAAAATGATTCTACCAGCTTATGTATCTTTGTTTCTGTTTCTAAAAATAGCCGCTCTCCTTTTTCTGTAAGTGATAAATAGACAACTCTGCGATCCTTTTCATTCCGTGTCCGTAAAATGAATCCCTTTTCCCATAACCTTGAGATGATTGCTGTTATCGCACTTTTTTTAACAGCAAATACTTCTGCCAATTCAGTCGATGTACAAGAATGAGCACCATGAATATACCTCAATGTATAATGCTGATCATTCGTAAGTGTACTGCCTACTTCGTTCTTTATCAGATTCTCTCCCGTTCGGTTAACCATGAAAGAAACGGCAATATATCGATCCACTAATTCTTTAATTTCATTATTCATTGATTCCAGCACACCTCTTCAGAAAATATAGTTTCACTATTGAACTATTTAAGAGTTTAACTATAAATGATTAGAAAGTCTATAGATAATTGGAAAAAAACACTAGAAAAAGGTAAAATCATTCAAGTAAAATAAAGTAAATTATTGGTTTTTTTGTTATAATAATAAAAATATCTTTAGGTCTTAAGACTCTCAGACAAAGGATGACTGATCATGACAAATATTTATCACTCTATTCAAGAAACACGTTCTGAAATGATCAAGTTAGCAAATAAGCATGGTTATACATCTAAACAAGCATTAGAGTGTAGTCAGAAACTAGACCATTTATTAAATGTATTGATGCATAACGAAGAGGGAAACAGGGAGAAAAGCAATAACTAATTCATTCATGCACATAGACATTGATTAAAATCATATTTTCTAATTGTTTATCATCTCCAATTTACTATAATAAAGATGAGGTGAGACTATGGGGCGTGAAAGAAAGTTTTCAAATGATGAATTATTCAAACATACAAAGGAATTACTTCTATTGGTTGGTTATGAAGGATTCACCTTCAGCATGCTGGCTGAAAAAATGGAAGTTTCAAGAGCCACTTTCTATAAGTATTTTGAAAACAAGGAAGAATTGATTACAGAATTTATGATTCATGAAATGAATGAATTCCTAGTTAAACTAAAAAAAGTGGAAACCTACGCTAACTTTAATGAACAATTCGAATACTTAATGGATATTATTTTTGAACGAACTGAAATCCAAGAGTTGATAGAAATAACCATGCAAGTCCAATCGAATTCAAATAATAAAGCACGTTTAAATAAAGAACAGTTTGAAGATATGCGTTTAAATATGTATTCCTGTTTACAAAGCTTCATTACTTTAGGCAAAAAAGAGGACAGGCTCAATGCACAGGTTCCTGATACGTTAATTTTAGGTTTTATATTCCAATCAGTTGCCATTCCAAACCATTTTAATCTTCCACGTAAAGAATGGGTTCAATCAATTAAAGAGGTAATTAGCAACGGAATACTGTCATGAAATTTATTGACACTCCTGTCACATTGAAAGATAATAAATATTGGAAATGAAAGTGACTCCATTTATATAAGCAGATAAATGATTTTAGGCTGATTGAAAACGCTCTTAGTATGCAAGACTTGTTTCTGATGTGAATATCCATCGCAAGGGTCAAGTTTCACATATACGAGCGTTCCCATTCAGCCTATTGTTGTCACTTTTATAAAAAAATGATGTGAAAGGAAGTGAACGAAATGAGAGCTTTCTTAAACGGAATAACCCAATTTGTAACAACGAAGAAGGGGATGTGGATTACCATCCTTAGCTGGCTCGTTGTTACCATCTTGCTTGCGATATTTGCACCAAACGCAAAGGACTATGAAGTAAGCAGAATTGCCACTCTTCCTGATAATGCGCAATCAGTTATTGCTCAAGGAAAGGTTGATCAGTATTTCTCTAACAATGATGGAACTCCAGCGATTCTTGTGTTTCAAACTGAAGGAGAATTGTCTATTGATCAAGTAGCTAATGTTTTGGATCGATTTAAGAAGGAAGAGATAAATGGGATAGAAGAGATTATTCCATTAGCAAGCTTGCCTCCTCAAGCTACTGCTGAATTTTTCTCTGAGGATGGAACAACCGCTGTCATACCGCTGATGTTCAAATCCTCTCTTGAAAATAAAGAGATTCGGGATTCATTAACACAAATGAAGGAGGTTGCTGCAGATAACTCTGAATTGCATATGTATGTCACAGGACCTGCAGGAATCGGAGCTGATTCACTCGATTTATTTTCCCGAGCAGATTTAGTTCTGATTTTGTCTACAGTTGGATTAATTCTCATTTTGCTTATTGTCATTTACCGCTCACCATTACTGGCAATTATCCCGCTTTTAGCGGCCGTATTTGTCTATGAAGTGGTCATGAAAACACTAGGTATTTTAGGAAGCGCAGGACTTGCATTAAGTAATCAAACGATATCAATCATGTCTATCCTCTTATTTGCGGCCGTGATTGATTATTCGCTTTTCATATTCTCCAGATTTCGCGAAGAACTTAAAAATCACGAGAATAAATATGATGCCATGCGAGCTGCCATGCACGAGGTGGGAATGCCTGTGTTTTTCTCGGGCGGGACAGTCTTGGCTGCGATGCTTGTATTATTCTTTGCCCAGTTTGGGGACTATCGTAACTTTGCACCAACATTCGCCACGGCAATGGCCATCATTATGGTTGCATCGATTACACTCGTGCCAGCACTATTTACTCTTTTCGGAAGAAAATCGTTTTGGCCCAAAGTTCCAAAGGTTGGCTCTGCCAAAGTAAAACCAACATCCTTTTGGAGTAAAACTGGGAGATTTGTTGTAAAGAAACCCGGTATTTCAGTAGCCGCTGTCGGTCTTATTCTCCTTATCTCTGCAAGCAATATCGTTAATCTGGAATTTGAATTTGACACGATCAAATCATTCCCGGAAGATATGCCTTCCAGACAAGGATATGAAATACTGGACGAGAAATTCGCCAGTGGCGACCTTGCTCCCTCCACTGTATTATTGGAAGCCGACACCGCTACCACCGAGGAACAACAAGAGTCGCTAAAAGAGGAACTTTTATCCCAGCCGCTTGTTGGAAATGTTCGGATAAGTGGAACGGCTGAATCTGATCAAGTCGTGCAATACAGCTTGTCATTTACTGAGAATCCATACGCTCTCGAAACCATTGATGCAATGGAGGCAATGATAGACAACTCAGATCAGATCATCACTGACAGCGGATTAGAAGGAGAATTATTTTTCGCAGGTGAAACCGCTGCACAAGTTGATGATCGCATGGTTAATAACCGCGATGTAATTGTCATTGTGTTATTGGAGACTTTACTGATTTTTGTCATGCTTATCTTTTTAACTAGATCTGTGAAAATGCCTATTTTCATGATGGGGACAATACTGATCTCCTTCTTGGCTGCACTTGGCCTTGGCATATTCCTAACTGATTTGATTTTTGATATCAGCACTGTCAGCAATCGGGTGCCATTGTATGCTTTTGTCTTCTTAGTTGCTTTGGGAATTGACTATAACATCATGTTAATATCAAGATTCCAAGAAGAACGCAGAAAACATTCCGTCAAAGAAGCTGTAGAAATAGCCGTCGCTAATACTGGCGGAGTCATTTCATCTGCAGGCATTATCCTCGCCGCTACCTTTGCGGTATTGATGACGCAGCCTATCCAATTGTTGTTTGTTTTTGGGTTTATTGTGGCAGTCGGTATTCTGCTAGATACTTTTCTTATTAGAGGGGTATTATTGCCTGGACTGTTAGTCTTGCTAGAGAAGGATCAGGCAAAAGAAGAAAACAAAAAAGTCCGCAGCCGCAATTGATGTGACATCTGTGTGAAACAGGGATTAAAGGTAAAAGCGGAGTTCTCTCAATGAGACTCCGCCTTTCTTATATGATTTGATAAGGCTTTTATACATATGGCTATTCCTTTTTTCAAATCTTCATGACTCCAGCTGGGGATTTTTTCATGCTGAATGGCAAGTTCATGAGATGCCGGAATATGGATGAAACCGGATGGGACAGCAAGGTTTCTCTTTATCATATAATAGAGCCCCTGATACATCACATGATTGCATAAATAAGTACCAGCTGTGTCAGACACATCTGCAGGCAAACCTGCTTCATTAAGAGCATCTACCATGTCTCTTATTGGCAAGGTAGATAGATAACCGTCAGCACCATCGAGATGGATCGTCTCATCTATTGGTATATGACCCTCATTATCTGCTGGACCATGATTGACATTGACCGCTATGCGCTCTGGCGTTATTTTAAATCTCCCTGCGGCAAGACCTAAAGAAATAACGGCATCAGGCTGCTCCTTTTTAATAGCTTGAATCAGCTCCCCCCCTGCTTTTTTAAAATCCACAGACAGAATCGTTGCATGAATGCGATATTCTCCTATTATTTCACTGTCCAATTCTTCTGCTATTTTCATAGTTGGATTGATAGGAAAATCAAGAAATGGTTCAAATCCTGTTAGCAGTAGCTTTTTCATGTAGTTCACTCCCCTTTTAACACTTCGCTCTAATCACCACAAATAATTAAAGTTAATTACTTTTATAACCAATAATAGACGCATTATTCTATTTATTCAATCTATAACTTCTAGCTTAGAAATTAACAGGTCCTGCTCCATTCCTATCATGCAGTGAAAAAAAGCCTGCTTCAGCTGACATAACGCTGAAACAGGCCTTTAGATTAAGAGTCCTTACTTAAGGAAAGTTGACCCTCATTTTTTTCTTTTTCTTTTTGTTCCTTCGATGTTAGTTCAGAATCCATATAAAGTCTCGTACTTTCAAGTCCCATTAAGACTTCTTCTTGTTCAAGAATTTCCATAATGGAGAAGTTAATGCTCTCTTTTATTGTTAAGAAATCTCCCCAAACCGTTGTATTTGTGAAGAAGTACAAGAATACTTCATAGCCGTTATCTTTAAATGAGTCAAACTTAACGAAAACCGTTTCAGGGTGAATATCTGGATTATTCTTCACAATGTCCTCAATACGATGTACAATCTTCACTAGTTTTGCCTTAGGAGTATCGCGGGAAATTGTGAGATTAAAGCTAATTTGGCGTTTCCCCATTTGACTCCAGTTTGTGATTGATTCATTAGCTAATGTTGCATTTGGAACTGTAACCACTGCTTGGGCAAAAGTACGCACCTTTGTACTGCGGAATGAAATATCCTCAACTGTCCCTTCCACGCTTGGTGTCATAATCCAGTCACCAATTGTGAACGGTTTTTCCGTAATAATGATAAATCCTCCAAAAAGGTTGCCTATGGCATCTTTAGCCGCAAAAGCAATAGCTACCCCGCCAAGCCCCAGACCTGCCACAAAGCCATTGACATCATATCCAAACTCTTGAGCGATAATACTAAAACTTATTGCAACGATTACTACACGAAGAGATTTAGATAAGAAAGGAATTAAGATATCATCAAGTTCTAATTTATAGTTATCCCTAATCTTAATAAAAAGAACGGATGAAGCCGATGCAATATTATATAATCCCCAAGTAAGCATTGCCACGACAGATGACGAAATTATATCTTTAAACAAAGTATTATCCTGTTCAAACAGCGGAAAATAATCTGAAGCTACATAGATACCGATAATAATGAATAACCACTGTATTGGTTTTTCAAATGAGAGGAAGAAATGGGATATGAGATCCGTAGGCGCCTTCCTGCTTAATCTTAAAATGAGTGAGAAAATATATTTTGAGAATAGTCCTCTAAAAACCAGAAACAGCAAGACAATTCCAATTGAAATGCCTAGATTTAATAGAAAATCATATGAAAAAAAAGATGGCCAATTCATCGCTTTTTTTTACCTCCTTACAAACTAATGTATATCATACCATATCAGTCAAAAGAGGTTGAGTAAAATGCTATGAGGTTCATAATAAATTTATCTAAGCTGCTTTCAATCCGACTACCGAAAAAATGATTCCTAAAATACAGATCATTCTTAACCCACTTTTTGGTTCTTTATAAAAAATCATCCCGACCACAGCTGCTCCTACTGTACCAATTCCAGTCCACACCGCATACGCTGTTGCAAGCGGAACCGTTTCCATCGCACCTAGCAAGAACTTAAAGCTGATTAAAAATCCGGCAATCAAAATGATATTATTCGTCCAGTTATTTTTTACTGCCGTCCGCTTAATCCCTATAACGCCAACCACTTCAAATAATCCTGCCAAGATAAGCATCATCCAATCCATTATCCCTCTCCTCCTTGTGCGGTTAATTTCAGTCCTGCAATACAAACGAGCAACAAGAGGATTAAAAAGATGCGCATTACGCTGACTCCGCCTGTTATAACCATTTCTACTATTGTTGTGCCAATGGTGCCCATTCCCGCAAAAACAGCATAAACCGTACCAATCGGCAGGACTTGAGTTGCTTTAATAATTAAATCAAAACTAATAAGCAATGAAACGATGATTACAATGGAAGGAATAGCTTCATATTTGAACCCACTGGCCCAAATCACTTCAAGTAAACCGCCTATTACCACGTAAATCCACGCTTTTGTCTCACTCATCCTTTTTTTCCTCTCCTTTGTTATTTTCAAGATGCCAATCAACGATTCGGTCAATATAATTCATTACTTCCGCATCCATACCATATACTTTTGGTTTCTCCCCCTCTTCGGGTCGAATCAGCCCCCAATACTTATCAATGAGCTGCTCATCCTTCTGAAACCATTCATTCCCCATCTCTAATATTTGTTTTGCAAGAGATTGAGATGTTTCTGAATCTGGAGGTTCATGAAGGTTTGCTTTCACATCTCGGATTAGCTTCGCCCATTGCATATTCCTCGGATCAGCAGTACTAAGATCAGGCAAATTTTCCAAAATATTTATTTCATCCTCTTTAAAATACAGATCCCGAAATGCTTGGCGATTAATTGTCGGCAATTGTATTGCTTTTACAAAAAGGAAGATATCTTCGGGATTTACCTCGCTTTTCATTTCTAACGCATGTCTTGTCAGCTGCAATAGCCTCTCCATCTCTGCAAGCTTCCTCTGCTGTTCCGCAACTGCTCCCAATTCAAATTCTAAATAACCTCTCCATCTTGATTCTTTACCTTCTTCTTCTGACGAAAGAATTTCTTTTATAGAAGTTAACGTAAAACCCAACTCTTTAAGTGCCGTAATATGCTGTAGTTTCTTTATTTCATCTACTCCGTAATAGCGATAGCCGGTGTCGGCAACCTTTGCAGGCTTCAAGAGGTCAATCTCATCATAATAACGAAGTGTTCTGACCGATAAATTCGTTTTTCTAGAAAGCTTTCCGATACTGAACAACCTGATCACCCTTTCATGTTTTTATTATAAAGTCTTACGTAAACGGAAGAGTCAATGGTATTTTAAAAATAAATTCTTGAATAAAAAAAGAACGTGTATTTAAACATGCTCTCTCACTGTGCATATCACCATATTATATTTGCAATGAAGACTGATTCTCTCTAATCGCTGTTAGCTCCTGCAATAATTCATCTCTTAGTTTATATTTTTCTACTTTATTTGTAGGTGTACGAGGAAGGTCGACTGTAAAGCGAATATATTTTGGCCACATATATTTAGGCATTTGCCCCTCCGCCCATTCCGAGAGTTCTTCTTCATCTATCTCTGAATTGGCTTTTTTTACAACATAAATGGCTACATCGTCCTCATCTCCTTCTTCTGCTGGTACAGGGAAGGCGGCACAAAAATCTATTTCTGAGTGGCTCGTAATGATATCCTCTAGCTGATAGGATGAAATTTTCTCTCCGCGAGAACGAATAACTCCACCTAAGCGATCTACAAAATAATAATATCCATCTTCCCCCAAATATCCGGCATCACCAGTGTGGAACCACAGATTTTTAAAGGCTTTTGTCGTGGAATTCGGTTTGTTGAAATATTCAGACATAATAAGATGCGGTAATTTTGGACGAAAGGCAATCTGACCGACCTTGCCTGCACTGACTTCTAAGTCCTGATTATCCAGTACGGCAACTTCAAAGAATTTGGTTGGTTTCCCCATAAAGCCTTTATCTAATTTCTTATTCCCTTCAATAACCGGGATTTGGAACGTGTTACAGCGCTCAAGAATCTCATGTCTTTCCATGCCTTTTTTAAAATGCTCCGGTGACCCTTTGCCTGGCTCTAATTCGATAATCATCCCTGCTAGCGGATTACCCGATTCCGTTTGACCAAATCCAGCTGAAACAATATCAATACCAAACCGTTTAGCCACCTCATGATGATATTTAGGAAGGGGCTGCATATGGACTTTATTAAGCGTATTCATTCTATCATTCTCTGATGGTTGGGCATTCACCAGCCAAGGAATCATTACATCCAGTAAGATGGCCATACTGGCGCCGCATGTTTCAATTCTATTCCAAAATTGCTTTGGACTGAACTTATCCCAAATTGCAACAGTACAGCCAGAATACGCAGCCTTGGCTATATTAGCAAAGGCACCACCAACATGATAAAGAGGTAAATCATTATATACGACATCCGCTTGGGTCATAAATAATCTCATTCTTAAGGTATAACCATTTATCCACCGATGGGACTGTACTACTCCCTTAGCTGGACCTGTAGTTCCTGATGTATAAATAATATTTGCAGTATCCCAATAATTGATCTCTACATTTAGATTATTAGTTGGACCTTGCATTAATCGCTCAAAAGGAAATTCAATAAAGTTTTGATTGAGAGGCAGCTCAGCTATTTCTGCAATATAGTCGTGGTCCCCTTCCAGTGAATTATGGACGGCTGCTTGCAGTCCTTGTATTTCTGATGAAATTTCATTTAGGATGGGAACCATTGCTCTCTCTGTTATGAGCAATTGCGGCTCCGTATCTATAAGCTGATAGCTGAGCAATTTCCCTCTATAATTAAAATTAATTGGACTAAAAATTGCCCCGCATTTCCAAATTCCAAACATAACCATCGTAGTGATAAACGGATTTTTCAAAAATACTGATATTCTATCGCCTTTTTTGATTCCCTTCTCCATTAAAGAGTGTCCGATACTATTAGTTATTTGATTGAACTGCCAATAGGTAAGCTTCTTTCCTGATTCACCATAATATAAAAATAGCTTCTCACCAGATACATTCGCCCAATGCTCTATACACTTCGTTACAACCTCTTCCTTCACGCCCATTTCATTCAGCAATACATCTGTATTCACTATCTTCCCCTCCCCCATAATTATGGTCTCATTCCATGCTGATAAGGGCCCAATTGCTGCGGCAAGAGCTCATAGGCATCCTTCACCCATTCGCATAAAAGAGGACGCGTATCTCTTGGATCAATCATCTCCTCTACGCCAAATGCTTCTGCCGTACGAAATGGCGAGCGGATAGATTCCATTCGTTCTAATAACTCATTTAACAATGCCTCTGGATTTTCACTGGCTTCCAGCTCACGACGATAGGCTACATGGACGCCACCTTCAACAGGTAAGGATCCCCAATCCCCAGATGGCCAGGCATACCTTTGGTTAAGTCCGTGACCATTGCTCATGCCCGCCCCTCCAACACCAAAGACTCTGCGAAGAATAATTTCCATCATTGGCACCTTTGCTTGATAGACAGCTGAAATTGCCCGAACTCCTTTTCTAATCGTTCCTTTCTTTTCTGAAGGCAGGCCAATCACCATACCAGGCTGATCAACGAGATTTACGATCGGCAAATGAAAGGTCTGACAAAGATCAACAAATCTTTCTATCTTTTCCGAACTTTCAGCGGTCAGACCCCCTCCATTTACATATGGATCAGACGCCAATACCCCAACCGGATGCCCATCCAATCTAGCAAAACAAGTTAAAGTTCCTCCCCCATAGTAACGACCCATTTCAAAGATGGAAGCTTTGTCAAAAATAGACGGAAGAAGCTCACGGATTTTATATGGTGAACGACGATTCTTCGGGATAAAGGATATTAACTTTTCTTCTCTCCGATTAGGGTTATCTTCTGCAGATATAACTGGCGGAAGCCTCCAAACACTAGAAGGCAAATAAGATAGGAAGCTTCGTATTTGTTCGAAGGCCTCTTCTTCAGATTGAACAACATTATCTACTGCACCACTTGATCGATGAACTTGAATTCCTCCGAGTTCATCCTTCGTTAAGTCCTGACCCATACCATACTTAACAACAGGTGGACCTGCTACAAATAATTGCGAAGTTTCCTCCACCATAACCGAAAAATGGGATGCGGCCACTCGCGCTGCACCGAGCCCTGCTACTGATCCAAGACATGCTGCAACGACAGGCACCCTCTCCATATTTGCAACAACTAGGTCCCATGCCGGATTTACAGGGATATAGGTGTAACCACTAGAATCCAGTGTTTTTACACTGCCGCCCCCCCCTGTTCCATCTACTAGACGAATGATTGGAATTTGCAGATCATGGGCGAGTCGTTCGGCATAAACCTGCTTGCCATGTATCGCACCATCAGCAGCCCCTCCACGAACCGTAAAATCGTCACCTGATACCACTACTTTTCTATCTTGCAGCCTTCCCGTACCTAATATAGAGTTGGCAGGAGTAAAGTCTATTAATTTACCATTATCATCATATTTTGCTTTACCTGAAATCGCGCCTGTCTCATGGAAGGAACCCTCATCCAACAAACTAGCAATTCTTTCTCTTACAGTTAACTTACCGAATGATTTATGCTTTTGGACACGCTCCTCACCCCCCATTCTATGGGCTAATTCTTCTCTATAACGAAGCTCTTTAATTTCCTTTTCCCAACTCACCTATGATCTGCCTCCCTTTCGAATCCTTATTTTATTTGATCTTATTCATCCATGATAAAAGCATGCTGCCCATCTTCCTGGTGAAACTTCCTCAAGCGGAGGTTCCTTTTGTCTACAGCGCTGGTCTGCTAATGGACATCTCGTATTGAAACGACAGCCAATTGGCGGATTCTCAGGACTAGGCAAATCTCCTTTAAGTAACACTCGTTCTCTGTCACGGAGTGTTGGATCAGGCTCAGGCACCGCAGAAATTAAAGCCGCTGTATAAGGGTGCAGGGGATTGTCAAACAGGTCTTCTGTTCGAGATATTTCCATAACCTTTCCTAAGTACATCACAACAATTCGATCACTTATATGCTTTACGGCCTGAAGACCATGAGCGATAAAAATATATGATAGGCCCCTATCCTCCTGAACATCCTTTAACAAATTTAATATCTGTGCCTGTATTGATACATCAAGAGCTGAGACTGGTTCATCACAGACAATTAACTGGGGATTTAAAGCTAGCGCTCTAGCAATACCAATTCTTTGGCGCTGTCCGCCGGAAAACTCCTCGGGATACCTTATTCCGTGTGCTGAACTTAAGCCAACTCTCTCTAATAACTCATCCACCCTTTTCTGTCTCTCACGTGTCGTGCCAATTTTATGAAGAAGGAGGGGTTCACCAATGATATTAGACACATTCATTCTAGGATTAAGAGAAGCGTAAGGATCTTGAAAAATCATTTGTATTTTTTTGCCTAACTCACGTCTGCTTCTTCCTTTTCCCATCAATGGCTTTCCTTCAAAAAACACTTCTCCTTCTGTTGGATTGAGCAGACCTACAACTATTCTTCCTAGTGTTGATTTACCACAACCTGATTCGCCAACTAATCCTAAAGTTTCTCCTTTATTAATTTCAAGGGTAATCCCATCAACCGCCTTTAACCACTTATCCTTTTTGCCAAATAATCCACTACCTACCGGATAATGCTTCTTTATATTTCTAATTTCTACTAATGGCTCAGACAAAATTCGTCACCTTCTTATTCACTTTTTCAAGAGGATGCCAGCATGCCACCTTACCATTCATTTCATTGCTCACCAATTGTGGAGACAGGTCACTGCACTGTTCTGTTGCGTAGCTGCATCGGGTTTGGAAATTACAGCCTTTCGGAAGTTCAAGTGGATTAGGCACTGTTCCTGGAATGGTTCTGAGCCTATTTTCTGAGGCTCCCCTCAGCTTTGGTACACTGGACAGCAAGCCCTCTGTATATGGATGCTTTGGGTTTTGAAAAATGGAAAATACATCGCCTTCCTCTACGATTTCACCACCGTACATTACTAACACTCGGTCGGCCATTTCAGCAACGACACCTAAATCATGTGTGATAAGGAGAATAGAAATACCTGTATCTTTCTGAAGCTCTCTCATCACATTCAGAATTTGCGCCTGAATGGTCACATCCAATGCAGTGGTTGGTTCATCTGCAATAAGAAGAGATGGGTTGCAGGCCAAAGCCATTGCAATCATAATTCGTTGCCTCATCCCTCCTGACAATTGATGGGGATAATCCTTCAGCCTCTTTTCAGGCTCAGGTATCCCTACTTTCTTTAACAAATCAATCACTTTTTCTCGAGACTTTATATATGACAGACCTTGATGTAATTGAATCGGCTCGGCTATTTGGCGACCGATTGGATGAAGCGGGTTTAAGGAAGAGAGAGGATCTTGGAATATCATTGAAATTTCATTGCCTCTAATTTTTTTCATCTGCTTTTTTTTCATTGAAATTAGATTTTTTCCCTTGAAAGAAATGTCACTATTCTTCTCATATTTTATGGAAGGAGTATTTAATCCTATAACAGACAATGCAGTAACACTCTTACCACTTCCAGACTCTCCTACTAAAGCCACAATCTCTCCTTTATCGATAGAGAAAGATACATCATTAATTGCCTTAACTTCACCCCGTTGAGTTGGAAAACAAGCTTGAAGATGCTTAACCTCCAACAATTTCTCTCGATTCTTCAAATCTCACCCCTCCTATGTTCGTTTAATCTTTGGATCTATCGCTATGCGCAGCCCGTCTCCTAAGAAATTCCCTGCTAGTACTGAAACCAATATGGCTAGCCCTGGAAAAAACATCATTAATGGATTAACGAAAATCATACTATAGGCTTGATGCAGCATTCCTCCCCAGCTGATTTGTGGAGATTGAGCCCCCATCCCTAAAAAACTCAAGGATGCTTCTACTAAAATAGCTAAACTAAAGCTGAAAGAGGCTTGCACAATAATTGGAGAAGCAATATTAGGCAAAATATGCTTTAGCATGATCCAGGATGCACCCGAACCAGAGATTTTTGCCGCTTCTACATATGGTTCACGACGGACCTGCAATGTTTGCCCTCTTGCCAGCCTGGCAAATTGGGGTGTGAAAATAATTCCAATCGCAATCATTGCATTCCATAAACTGACACCTAAAGCGCCAGTTATGGCTAAAGCAAGTAGAATTGCTGGAAAAGAAAGCATTGCATCAACAACTCTCATAAAAATATCGTCAATAACCCCGCCAACATAACCAGAGATGATTCCTAAGGGTACACCTATAAACAGCGGAATTAATATACCAATCATCCCTGCCTGAATAGCTGCCTGCCCCCCCAAAAGTAACCTTGTAAAGATATCTCTCCCAAGTTCATCTGTTCCAAACCAATGTGCCCAATTAGGTGCTGCCATTACGTTCGTTAAGTCTTGAGCCTCGGGATCATATGGAACAATAAGAGGAGCAATGATAGATAAAACCACTAGGAAGAGTAAATAGACTAAACTAATAAATGCTAGCTTCTCATGATACAGCCGCTGGACGATGACTCGATATCGCATCCCATTCACCCCTTCTTACTCAAACTCAATTCTCGGATCAAGCATTCCATAAATAACATCTGTTATAAAATTGATAATCAAAATCATGAGCACCATGATTAAAACGACTCCTTGAAGCATCGGGAAGTCTCTTTGCAAAATCGAGTGAACAGCCAATTGCCCCATACCAGGAATTGCAAATACACTCTCAATCACAACTGTCGCACCAAGCATATTTCCAAATAATAGACCTGCTGTTGTGACAACCGGCAGCAAAGCATTCCTTAATCCGTGTCTCCAAATAACTGGCCACAATAGTAAACCTTTTGAATAAGCAGTGCGTATATAGTCTGATTCCAGAACCTCCAATAAAGATGAGCGGAGCTGACGGGTAATTTGAGCAGCTCCGAATGAACCTAAGCAAAAAGCTGGAAGCAAAACACTTTTAAAAAAACCAACGGGATGCTCAGTTATGCTCGTAAAACCTGTGGCAGGTAACCAGCCTAGATTGACACTGAAAATAACAACAAGGATCATCGCCAGCCAAAAGTTAGGAATCGCAGTTCCTAAAACTCCAAAGAATCTTGCAAGATAATCTATCCAGCTATTAGGCTTAATAACAGATGTAATCGCAAAAAGAAGACCCAATATGAAAGAGATAACCATCGCTGTAGCAACAACTTGAAAAGTGACCCCAAGTCTTGAGAAAACTGCTTCACTTACAAATTCTCCTGTAAATAATGATCTTCCCAAATCACCCTGTACAGCATGGGTAAGCCAGCTCCAATACTGCAGCATGATAGGCTGATCCAAACCTAGCTGTGCTCTTAGCAGAGTCAATTTTTCTTCGGTTGCATTGTCACCAAGAAGGGCAAGAGCAGGGTCACCAGGAATGAGTAAGATGAGAGAGAAGACGACTAGCGTAGTGATGAGCAGCATCGGTATCACATAAAATAGCCGTCTAAATAAAAACTTAAAAAACATAGCAATCCCGCCCTTCTTTAGTTATCGTCCAACCACAAGAATGAAAATTTAGGCTTACCAAGCAGGGTGCCTTCAAAGCCTTTCACATTAAGAGCCATCGCTCCAGTAGATGGAACAAACATAATAGGAACAATCATCGAGTCATCTAAAATAGTTAACTTATTTATTTCCTCATAAATTCTTGCTCTGTCAGCATGCTCATAAGCGGAAGCAGCCTTTGCAATCAATTCTTCCCGTTCATCTGAAGTCTCACTGCCTGCATTATAAAAACCATTTCCGCTAAGCAACAATTGAACGGTTTGATGCGGGTCCGGCCTTCCAGTCCATGAGGTTAAATTGGATGGTATTTGTTTTTCGTTAAAATAAAGCGCCACACCTTTTGTTAACTCCATCGGTTCAATATTTAAATCAAAACCAGCCTCTTTTACCTGACCTTTTATTGCCTCTGCTAATCGTTGATAAAACGGTGTAGAGGGAACAAACATATCAAAGCTCACTCTTTCCTCTCCCGCTTCCTTCAGTAGCGACTTCGATTTCTCAGCATCATAAGGTATCGTTATTTCTGAGCTTGCTGCCCAATAATCCTTCGGAAAAGTTTGATAAGCAGCTTCACCTTCATCAAATGTTAGCGCTTTTACTAGAGCTTCACGATTGATTGCATACTGCAATGCCTGCCGTACCTCTTTTTTATCAAATGGGGCCATTGTTGTATTTAAATAAATGTTGTAAAATGCCAACTTCATCTTTGTATCTAACGCCAAGCTTTGATCATTTTTCAATACCTGGCTATTGTCAGGTGATACGTTCCAATAAAATTGCACTTGACCAGATTTAAGCGAGTTCAATCTCGTATTTTCGTCTGGCATAATTTTAACTGTTATTTTATCTAGATAGGGAAGGCCATCCTGCCAATAATCCTTAAATGCTTCAAACTGAATTTCCCCGTTTCTCACCCATTTGACCATTTTAAAGGGACCGGCACCAACCGGGTTTTGTGCAAAGTCCTCCCCATGCTTTTCTACTGCAGCAGGGGATACAACCATTCCTGATCGATCAGAAAGTGCTAGTATGATAGATGAATCCGGACGATTAAGATTTAATTGAACTGTATTGTCATCAATCACTTCCACTGAATCCACACTCGATAAATCCGATATATTCGAATCCTCTGAACGAACACGATCTAGATTATATTTGACTGCCTCGGCATTAAATGCCGTTCCATCATGAAAGGTTACACCCTCTCTTAAATGAAGAAGAATCGTTTTCTCATTAGGTGTCTCCCACGATTCTGCAAGATTTGGTATAGGCTCCAGCTCACTGTTATAACTGACAAGAGTGTCATAAACTGGATAAAGCAATGAATGATCATTTCCCGAATTACCCAATATCGGATCATAGTTACTAATATCTGAATCATAAGCTATAGATAAGCTGCCACCGTGTTTTGGTTTACCGTCATTCTTATCGCCGTCTTTACTTCCGTTCACTGTAACTCCAGATTCTGTTGAAGAATTACTTGAGCACCCGCCTGCTATCAACAACAAACTTACTAGGAAAATATAAATCCATTTCCTATATCGCTTCATAATGATCCACCTCTCATTCACTTGATTTTCTCTTTCCCAGCAAGCTCTCTTCTTAGCAGCTTCCCTGTCCCCGTCTTTGGGAGTTGTGTTCTCAATTCAATCTGACGCGGATATTTATAGGCAGCCATCTTCTCCTTGCACCATAAAATAAGTTCCTCCGCTGTTACGTCTTCTTCATATTCCCCCTTTAAAACAACAAAGGCTTTAACTGATTCACCGCGGACAGGGTCCTTCACACCTATTACAGCTGATTCAATGACTGCATGATGTTTATTAATCATCAATTCAACATCCTCAGGAAATACACTATAGCCTGAGCACTTAATCATCTCTTTTTGACGTCCTAAAAAGTAAAGAAACCCTTCATGATCTATTTTTCCTATATCACCCGTGTAGACCCATCCATCCTGAAGCGTTTTCGCTGTTTCTTGAGGCTTATTGAGATAGCCTTTAAAAACACCTGGATTTTTAACAATAATCTCTCCTTCTTGACCCATTGGCAGCTCTCTTCGGGGCTCTTCTAAACTTAATATTTTTATTTCCGTTCCAGGAAGTGCCTTGCCAGTTGTTCCGAATTTAACCGTCTCTGGTGACGTCACAGCATCGGCAGTATGTGTTTCACTGAGACCATAAGCGGATTCAAATAAACAAGTGCCTGTAAGCTCTTCCCATTGCTTAGAGATAGACTCAGTTAACTGCATGCCAAAACTCGTACAGCCATTTAACCTTAATGAACGAAAGTCTATCTGTTTTGACATTGGATGATTCATAATTGCCACATTCATTGGTACTACTGTTTGAGCTGCAGTTATTTTATGTAGCTCAATCACCTTCATCACTGCTTCTGGGGAGAACCTGCTTAGCAGCACGATCGTGCCTCCAGTATAAATACTTACATTCATCCCTAGCATTCCGGCAATATGACAAATAGGCATGACGGATAAAGAAACATCGCTGCTATTCATTCCCCTCACTGTTGCCATACTTCGTGTTTTATAGAGAGCATTTTGATAAGTCAGCATGGCTCCTTTTGGCAGCCCTGTTGAACCGGATGTGTAGACAATTAGTGCAACATCCTCATCGATATTAATATCCACATTGGGACAAACGTTATCATATTGCTGAATGATGTTATGAAGATCCTCAGTCATTGGAATATACTTCTTTGGATAAACAGCTTCAGGAAAATCAGGAAATGGCACATCGGGTAAGAAATCTTTATAACTAGTAGTAACAACGGTTTCAAGCATCGTCTTCGGCTTAACACTCTCAACAATTGGAAAAAATTCATCAAGAGTAACAATAGCCTTCGCACACAGATCCTTCACCTCATACTCAAGCTCCCATTCTTTAAACATCGCACTGCATGGTCCTACGATAGCTCCTATCTTCTGAATGGCGAAATGGCTGATAATATACTGTGGGCAATTAGGCAAAAATAACGCAACAGTATCCCCTTTTCTAATTCCTCTTGAATGCAGGAAGCAGGCAAATCTATCGGACCAGTCATCCAATTCCTTGTACGTTACCGTAAATCCATAGAATATAATCGCTGCTTTGTCAGGTGCTACTTGAGCATGATGGCGAAGAAAATAATGAAGCGGCTGATAGCCATTATTCAAGCTCAAGAAGAACATCCCCTTCGTTAATAAAGTCCCCTACACTTACCCCTACTTCCTTAACTTTCGCTTCCCGTTCAGCAATAATAGGAATTTCCATCTTCATTGATTCAAGGACCACAACTTCTCTGCCAGCATCAACAACTTCACCTGCCTGGACTAAGATTTTAAAAACCGTTCCTGCCATAGTTGATTTAACCTGCCCCATTCCTTCAACCTCCTCAAAAATGAATGCGTTTACATTTAAAATAATCTGAATTTTCTTTCGTTAATCTTATTCATTTGCTAAAATAAATACAATGTTGTTTTTTCTGTTAATATTCATGTAAAACTGTATAAATTTACATTGGAGGTCGTTTTGGAAATGTATAATCGCTCACTTTTACAGTCTTATCTCAAGAAGACAGCAGCAATTACTGCATGCCAAATTTGGATGTATCATCCTATGGAGCAGAGATGGATTTTTATTGATCAACTTGAACCATTTAAGCATATTTCCTCACATGTTTTTTTGCATACCCTTCCTGAGACTTCGGATAATTGCCTAATCTTAGAATATCCGCAAGAGTATAGAGTCAAGCTTGTTTTTAAAACCAAAGCGCTAGTTGATCAAGAAACCAAAGAAATCATATATCACCTTTTACACCCTATCTACTCGTATTTCACGATGAAAAGTAAGGATATCGAATTAGATAAATTAATTGAAGGAATAAAGAACATAACCGCCTCCCTAGATTTAGATGAGCTTTTAACAAAAATTCTCGACAATGTAGCAGCTGTCATCCCTGGAGCCAATACCTCTGCCTTTTGGTTATATAATCCTGCAATCGATCGTTTAGTTTGTAAAGCTTACAGAGGGTGGCAAGCCGAAATTGAAAAAGTTCAATATAAAATCGGTGAAAGTGTGACTGGAAAAACCTACAGAGATGGAAAGCCAAGAGTTTATTATTCCTTTCGCAAAGCAAATGAAGCAATGAAAGGTACTTCCAAGAGCAACGCAGAGTTATTGAAAGCCGCTTTTCATAATGGAAGAGTAAAAGCAACAGTAACCGTTCCTGTAAATTTTCATGATGAAATAAAAGGTGTTTTGGGGATTCATCAAGATAGTGAAGCACGAAGACTAACAGAATGGGATATCCAGCTAATCAAAGCACTCGCAGCTCAAATTGCGATCGCAATTGAAAATGCACACATGTTCACGGAAATAAAAAGAAAAAATCAAGTATTAATCAAGAGAAATGAAGTTCATGCTTCTTTGACGAAATTGTCATTGCAAAACAAGGGTGTAGGAGCCATAGCTGCAGAGTTGAACCGAATGATTAAGCCATCTGTGACATTCGTAGATTTACTTGAAGAAGAGTACTATCCTAAAATGCATAAACAGTATTTTACAGTAGAAGAGTTATATAAGTTCATTAGCCATCGCCATATGCCTTTTTATATCGAGAAATATGATATAGATGAAAAGACCTTTCTAATTTACCCCATATATGTAGGTAATGTATGTGCAGGCTGTTTAATTGTTTTAGGAGAACCGCCGCTCGTTCAGCTTGAACATATGATTGTTGAACGGGGAGGCGTTTTTCTTTCTTTGGAGTTGGCTAAGCGACATTCAATCGCTGAAGTCTATTATAAAAAAATTCATGATTACTATCACGAACTTCTAAATAACGAGCACTCTGACCTCTTATATAAACAAGGGCTGGATCTTGGTATTGATTTAAACAATCATGTAGTATCCATAATCGTAGAACTATCAAACTTTCAGGATCTTCAAGTACTTGAAGCTAAGGTTCACCATTTTGTATGGACGATTAAACAGAGGCTAACAGAAACGTCCAAATTAGTATTTGGCAATCATAATAAGGTGACCTTGCTTTTATCATTGGACTCACCTGCAGAGCTTTTATTTATTGTTAAGACATTTGAATCGATTCTCGCCAGCTGGCAGCAAAGTGAAAATATCAAACTTTACGCAGGTATCGGAAGGATTTATTGTGGAATTCCTTCCATTTCAAAAACTCATAATGAAGCCGAGAAGGCTTTATATTATCTTCAATCCAAGCAGACGAGCGGTGTGATTCAATATAGTGAAATAGGTATCAATCGTTTATTTTTAAATCATACTGCTACTGAATTACTCCAATTTACAGAGGAAATCTTCTCTCCATTGCATCAAAAACAGCAAGAGCTTGAAGAAACTCTGATTACATATATTAAATGCAATAGATCCGCGACAAAAACAGCTGCTACACTGCATGTTCATATAAATACTCTTTATCAAAGAATCAAGAGAATAGAGGAAATACTGAATCTATCATTCGAAGACCCGGAAAACATATTAAAAATCCAGCTTGCTTGCCACTTTAAAGAGGCATATACTTAATTTTTTTATGTACACCTAATCATTCGACTCAACCAGCCCTAACATGGAACTTAATGTGAATAAATAATGTGTACCCTTCAACTGATTTTGATTGATCTTATTTAAATAAGAAATGGAATCACGGGCTATTTCTCTAGCGTGCTCGATATTATTGTGATCAAGCTCATGAATGATTTCTTTAATAATATCCAATGAATAAACTGCTGTTCTTAAAGTGCGGATAATCATGATTTGCCTAACATGAGAGCGTTTATATTTTCGATAGCCATTTTCCAAATCTCTATCCGGTGAGAAAAGCCCTTCCTTTTCCCAATGGCGAATCGCTGAACTTGGTACTGCTGCAGCTTTCGATACCTCACCAATCGTCATCCATCTGGGTTTCCCTCGCGAATCTATTTCTTCCAGAGCATCATTTTCTAGAATCTTAATTGTTTTTTCAGCCATCATTTTATCACGATGAAGATCTGCTTGGGCTTGATTGACTAGCCAAAGTGCAGCATCCAGCTCTTTATTTTGCAGAAACTTCATTACCTTTGATGTGAGGGGGACACCAAATCCCGGAAACATCGCACGGATGCATTCAAAATAGGCCACATGCTCCTCTGTATATATTCTGTAGCCATTAGGCATTCTTTCTGGTAGTGGAACAATCCCCCAAGTTTCATAGTGCCTTAATGAACTTGTACTTATATTCAGTTTCTTGGCAATATCAATCGGTCTTATTAGCATATGCTCCTCCTAAACATTATTAAAAAAACTTAAATCTGCATGACGGCTTATTTATTATTCATTCTATTATCCTAGGCAATACTGTTAATAAACTTTAGCATTTGCATTAAAGTTATACAATTAAATAGCAAGTGATTCAGTTTAAAGGAGGAAATCAATTGAAAGATAAGATCGATATAAAAGGAGCAAGAGAAAACAATCTAAAAAACATATCGTTGGCTATCCCAAAAAACAAGCTGGTTGTTCTCACAGGACCATCTGGGTCAGGTAAATCAACTTTAGCAATGGATACTCTGCAACGAGAATGTCAGCGACAGTATATGGAATCTATGGGAATGACAACTGATTCCTTAAGTAAGCCTAAGGTAGATTCAATTACCGGCCTGTCACCATCCATCAGCGTCGGCCAGCATGTCACTAACAGAAACCCTCGCTCCACCGTTGGTACGGTTACTGATATGTACACGTATTTACGATTGATTTTTGAAAAACTTGGCGAACGCCCTTGCCCACAATGTGATGCAGTCATCATTCCTTATCCAGATAAAGATTCATTTGAAGAGGATTCAGTCGGGTTTAAAACCTTTATTAACTGTCCCCACTGTCACACAAAACTCGAGAAATTCACACGATCCCATTTCTCATTTAATAAACCTGAAGGTGCATGTGAAACTTGCAGCGGACTAGGAAATGTTGTGAGTATTGACAAAGAGGCTGTATTCGAGGCTGATCTGAGCTTGCGCGAAGGATGCGTTACGCTTTGGTATGAATCCTATCGCGAGTATCAAATGACCATATTATCAGAATCCGCAAAATACTACGGCTTTGAATTTGATCCAAATCTTCCTTTAAAGGATTACACAAATGTTCAACACGATCTCCTTTATTACGGCGTAGAAAGTGAAGAGTTCAAAGCGCATTTCCCTGATATACAGGCTCCTAAAACAGTGAGTAAAGGCAAATTTGAAGGGGTGCTTCCTGGTATGTGGCGGAGATATAAGGAAAAAGAAGGACAATCCAGTGATGCTGCCTATTTCTTTGAGGAGACCTGCTATGATTGCGAAGGGGAACGACTGAAAAAAGGAATTCGCCAAGTAAAGGTAGCTAACAAGTCTATCTCTGAAATATCAAGGACATCTATCGAAAACATGCTGACTTGGTTAACTGATTTAGAGCAAAACCTGACTCCAGATAAACTTGAAATTGTTGAAACCTTTCTAAACGACTTAATTGTCAAAGCAACCAGGATAAACAAGGTTGGTCTAGGTTATCTGACACTAGATAGGCAGACCATTTCATTATCAGGTGGTGAAGCTCAGCGCCTCCGACTAGCTTCAATTCTAGGATCTGGACTAACTGGAGTTCTTTATATTCTCGATGAACCCACTGCTGGTCTTCATCCGAAAGATACGAGCGGATTAGTGAATATCATGAAGGATCTTAGAGATTTGGGAAATACCGTGCTTGTCATCGAACACGATGTGGATGTAATGAAACAAGCCGACCACATCATTGATATGGGACCTGGAGCAGGCATTCAAGGAGGAACCGTCATCGGTGAAGGATATTGGAAGGGCCTGCTTAATCAGCAGCACTCTATTACCGCTCCGTTCTTAAAATCTGAAACCAGCATATCTAAGGCCGTTCGAAAAGGTACAGGCAAATATATAACAGTGCATAATGCAACAAAGCATAATTTAAAAAATGTAACGGCATCTTTTCCGCTTGGCTGCTTAATCTCTGTCACAGGTGTTTCAGGATCTGGAAAATCCACCTTGATATTTGATGTACTTTCCTCTGGAGACAATAATGGATCTCACTCACATAGCTATGAAAAAATCACCGGCTTTGAGGCTGTGAATAAAATCATCAAGGTAGATCAGTCTCCGCTCAGCAGAATGCAAAGATCAAATATTGCCACTTACACAGATGCCTTTACCTTATTGAGAAATTTATTTGCCGGTTTGCCGGAAGCTAAAGAATTGAATCTTAAACCAAAGGATTTCTCTTTTAACACCCCAGGCGGTAGATGTGAAAATTGCTCCGGTCTTGGTTTTGTATCCATCAATATGCACTTTCTTCCAGATCTTGAAGTGACATGCCCTGCCTGTCGCGGAAAAAGGTTTACTGATGAAATTTTACAAGTAACTTTTAATGGCCACACCATTTCATCTCTTCTAGATTTAACAGTCGAAGAAAGTCTGCCGATTTTTGGAGATCAAAAGAAATTAGCTGAAACGACTCGTCTGTTGACAGAGATTGGTTTAGGCTATCTGCAGTTACAACATTATCAGGCGGTGAAGGGCAACGGCTGAAACTATCAAAGGAATTAAATAAGAAATCCTCTGGCCACACTCTATATTTGCTGGACGAGCCTTCGACCGGTTTACATCCCGCAGATGTCAAAAGATTGCTCCTGCTTCTCAATAGACTAGTGGATGCTGGCAATACTGTCATAGTTGTAGAGCATACTATCGACTTAATCAAGGAATCAGACTGGGTTATTGATATCGGACCTGATGGAGGCACAGAAGGTGGAAAAATTGTAGCCGAAGGAACACCTATTGAAATTGCTGCTACAAAAGAGTCTTATACTGGCTCATTCCTTCAAACAATGTAAAAATAAAGAAGTGAAGATTTTTCCTCTTCACTTCTTATTAAATACAAAGAACAGGAGCTACAATTATATGGATCAAAAGCAGAATGGCTTAAAACCATTTTTCTCACTCATTTTATCTACAAAAATACCGAAGTTCGCTATTATTGTAGGGCTAATCGCCAGCGTCATTACGACGATCGTAGGTCTGGCGATTCCACTATTGACACGGGAGCTTGTCGATGGTTTTTCCCTGGCATCTCTTAGCCTCTCCTTCATATTCCTCATTGCAGCTGTTTTTATTCTTCAAGCTGTCATTGATGGCGTGTCAACCTATTTGTTAGCTGCTGCAGGTCAGCAGATTGTTGCCCAGCTTCGTGAAAAAATGTGGACGAAGCTCATTCGTTTGCCTATTAGTTATTTTGATAAACAGCAAAGCGGTGAATCTGTCAGCAGGGTTGTGAACGATACAGGGATTGTTAAGGATCTAATCTCTCAGCATTTCCCTCAGTTTATTTCAGGTCTGATTTCCATTATTGGAGCCGTAACCATTCTGTTAATTATGGACTGGAAAATGACATTAATCATGCTATTAGCCGTGCCCTTCACATTGATCATTATGATTCCGCTTGGAAAAACGATGGCAAAAGTATCTCGCGGCTTACAAGATGAAACAGCTACTTTTTCTGGAAATATCCAGCAAACACTAGGTGAGATCCGCTTAATGAAATCCTCCAATGCGGAACAATTTGAAGAAAACAAAGGCTTTGGCGGAATTAAAAAGCTGCTGGGATTCGGTCTTAAAGAGGCGAAGATTTTTGCTCTTATCGGTCCATTTATGTATCTTGTCGTAATGGTAGTCATCGTCATGATCATTGCTTATGGAGGCATTCGTGTATCCAACGGAACGATGTCCACCGGTTCCCTTGTCGCATTCTTGCTCTACCTCTTTCAAATTGTCTTTCCGATTACGTCATTTGCGATGTTCTTCACTCAGCTGCAGAAGGCAAAAGGAGCAACAGAAAGAATCATTAACATACTTGATATCCCTTTGGAGAATGGGCAAGATGGAAAACAAATGGATATATCCAACGAACCGCTTCAAGTGAGAAACCTTTCATTCTCCTACAGTGATGATGATTCACCGGTTATAAAAGATATATCGTTTGATGCAAACCCTGGAGAAATGATTGCCTTTGCTGGTCCCAGTGGGGGCGGTAAGACAACAATGTTCGGCTTGCTTGAGCGGTATTATGAACCGACTGGCGGGGAAATTACAATTGGCGGAACATCGATTCATGCATTATCATTGGCATCCTGGCGCAGTCAAATCGGTTATGTTTCGCAAGAAAGCGCTATGATGGCAGGTACAATTAGAGCGAATCTTTGCTACGGTCTTGAACATGCAGATGATATACCAGATGATCAATTATGGGCAGTTTGTAAAATGGCTTACGCAGATCAATTTATTGAATCTTTTCCAAACAGACTGGATACCGAAGTTGGTGAGCGCGGAGTGAAGCTTTCCGGAGGACAAAGACAGCGAATTGCGATTGCCAGAGCCTTTTTACGCGATCCGAAAATATTGATGATGGATGAAGCCACCGCGAGTCTTGACAGTCAATCTGAAGGAATTGTCCAACAAGCACTCTCAAGATTAATGGAAGGACGAACAACCTTCGTCATTGCCCACCGCCTTTCAACAATCGTTGACGCAGATCAAATTATCTTCATCGAAAATGGTGAAGTCACCGGCATTGGTACTCACCGGGAACTAATCAGCAATCATGATTTATATCGGGAATTTGCTGAGCAACAATTAACTTAACGAGTCATTCTGGAACAGGCATCGTTATTAGAAGACCAAATCGCCAATTGATTTGGTCTTTTCTTATCCCAATCTACCAATGATTTGAGATATAAAAATATGATAATGGCCATTAACCCCTCCAATTTTTAAAATAGCATCGGTGAAAACCTCTAACAGACGGCTAATATAAGATGAATCCGACAAAAACCTTTAACATTCCGACAGAAATGAGATTATTCCGGCCATATCCTCAAACATTCCGGCGAATTCATCAATTAATTCAGCAAAATGGAATATATATCCTTGTGCAAATCTTTTTTTGTGCAATTAATTCAGCAAGAACCTTAAGCAATCCAAAAATTTTTTCAAAAATTATGTAACAATAATGTTGATTTGATAATACTGTATGATATACACTATAGAAACGAGGTGAGTATTGAATGCATGATTTGCTTAATTCTTTTACGACAGAACTGCGCAGAGGAACATTGACTCTCGCTGTACTCAGTCAACTAGACTCTCCACAATATGGTTATTCATTAGTTCAATGCTTAGAGCAATCTGGTGTAGCCATTGAACAGAGTACCCTTTATCCGCTATTGCGTCGCCTGGAAAAGCAAGAGCTTGTCACAAGCAGCTGGGATACAACGGAAAGCAGGCCAAGAAAATACTATGTGCTAAGTGATAAAGGAAAGCAAGTATTGATTGAACTAAAAAATGAGTGGGATAAGATGTCAGGTGAACTTAACCTTCTCTTGAAAGGAGCGAAAATAAATGAAATGGATTGATATCTATGTGCATGAAGTGTCAAGAAGATTACCTGAAAATACTCGTGAGGATATTGCACTGGAGTTGAAGTCGACCATACTGGATATGCTGCCTGACCAATATTCTGAGGAAGATGAAAAATCTGCATTAGCAGAGCTGGGTGATCCTGCAGCAATGGCTGATGAATATCGAGATAAGCCCACTTACTTAATCGGACCGGGCTTTTATGATGGTTATCTCTCTACTTTAAAGATGGTGATGCCGATTGTTCTTTTTTTCACCTTAAGCATTTATTTCATTGAAAGTTATATCCAATTTGCCAAAACAGCAAATGACTGGACCTTTCTACTTCATTTTTTTGGTGAGGGCATTTGGAACGTGATAAATGTTGGTATACAGGCATTATTTTGGATAACTCTCGTCTTCTTTATCATTGAACGATCAGGGGTAGCCCCCTACCAGCTTTCAAGTACAGGTAAAGAGTGGAAACCAGAAGACTTAAAGAACGTAACAGTGATCCCTAAGAAAAAAGCGATTAACAAAGGGGAGGTATTTAGCAGCCTTTTGTGGACTGCTATTTGGGGCACTGTCTATTTTACAGCTATTGACTATATTGGTGTTTATCGTGGAGCCGGAGGGCAGCCAGGACTCGAATTAATTACTCCCATATTTAATCAATCTCTCCTTTTATCATGCTGGCCAATTATTGTTGTCTTTCTAGGTGTAGAAATTGCACTAACCATTTTCAAATGGATTAAAGGGCAATGGACACAGCGTTTAGCCATGGTGAATACGATATATCACATTTTATATACCGGATTGTTTTTGTTCATCATACTCCAGTCAAATCTATTTCATCCAGACTTTTTCAACTATATGGGAGAAATCTTTAACAGTACGCTGGCTGAGGTTGAAAGTGTTGCGCAGTTAGTAATCGGCATTTCAATTGCAAGTGTAATACTGACTTCTGCTTATTCAAGCTACGAAGGATTTAAAAAAGCTAAAATAAAGCTGGATCCTTACAAAAACAGTGATTCAACTAAATAAAAGAGAGCCATCCCAAATAATCACTTCTTGGGATGGCATCTAAACTTGCTTATTTAGGCTGTTTGCTTTTTACTTTTGGCTTGAAGTATAACCCAAGCTCTTTCTTTTCCTTTACTAAAGAACGATATAGCGATAGCATCATCAGCACCATAATAAAGGAGAATGGAAAGGCAGCTATGATTAAGGCATTCTGCAGACCTTGTAAACCGCCGCTGTATAATAGGATTAACGCAACTATCGATTGCGCAATTCCCCATGTGATCTTCACCGCATTTGGAGGAGTTAATGAACCATATGTCGTCTGCATCCCCAATACAAAGGTAGCTGAGTCAGCAGAAGTAATAAAGAATATAGCCACAAGAACAATCGCAATAACAGATAGTAGGAGAGACCAAGGAAAATCGCTAAATACGGCAAATAATACTTGTTCAGTTGGGAATATGGATAAATCAACTGCTCCAGATTTTTGAACCTCAATCGCTGAAGTTCCGAATACTGTGAACCAGAAGAAGCTGACTAACGCTGGCAACAATAGAACACCAATCACGAACTCGCGAATGGTTCTCCCTCTTGACACACGTGCGATAAATATTCCTACAAATGGGGACCAGGAAATCCACCAAGCCCAATAGAAAATCGTCCAATCATTAATCCATGACCGATGTTCGTCATTAAGTGGAGAAATTCTAAAACTCATCTGAACAAGGTTTTGGATATACCCGCCAATTGTATCTGTAAACATATTAAGTATTAATATGGTCGGTCCAATAATAAACATTAAAATAACTAAGGCCACAGCCAAAACCATATTTGTATTACTTAAAATTCTAATCCCTTTACTTAAGCCTGACCATGCTGAAAAGATAAATAGGATGGTCACAACCACAACAATAATTACTTGGACGCCAAAACTATCTGGAATTCCCCATAAATAGGTTAGACCGCCATTTATTTGCGAGGCACCAAAACCTAAAGTCGTTGCTACACCAACAACTGTGGCAAAAACAGCTAATACATCAATAACAGTGCCCCAAGGACCTTCCATTCTTTCTTTCCCAAAAATCGGTTTTAATGTAGCAGATATTAAACCTGGCTCACCTTTTCTAAATTGAAAATACGCAAGCACTAAGGCTACTAGCGCATAAATCGCCCATGCATGAATTCCCCAATGGAAGAAGGTATATCTCATCGCTTCTCGATAGGCCGCATCCGTCCCGCCATCTGAAAGCGGAGGAGTCATAAAATGTGATACAGGTTCAGCAGCCCCCCAAAAGACCAAGCCAATACCCATCCCTGCACTAAATAACATCGCAAACCACGTAGCTCTTGAAAACTCCGGTTTCTCATCCTGCTTCCCTAATTTAATCGCACCAACAGGACTAAATATAAGAAAAACACAAAATACAACAAGAATTGATACCAGAATAAGATAGTACCAGCCAAAGGTATCAGTTAAAAAGCTCTGCAACTGACCTGTCGCCCGTTCAAAGCTTTCTGGCATAATCACACCAATAAGAACAAATACAATTACAATAGCCACAGAAATCCAAAATACATTAGAAACCTTTTTCATAGAATATTCCTTTCTCCGTCTAAGCTTTACTCGATAAGTGTTTTTAAGAAATATCCGTACCTCACTCTCTATTTTGCAAAAAAATTAGTGAAATTATGTTAAAAAAACGGAATTAATTATGTAAATAGCTTAGCGTACCTTTTAATGCATAAAACTAATTTTAAATCACTGAATCAATATACCCGAACATGGAGTTGGTAAACCTCTTTTTAGGATTTTCGTTTGAAATAACTTAATGAATAGTAAGTATTGGAAGGTTTTCTTAATTTCCTAACTTTTCAATTCGACATGTGTTTGGACAATTGTGTTTTTACTTCCCTAACTTTCTTCTTTTTGTTAAGTAGTGGCTGTATTCTTTTTCCATGGAGGTTGCCCACCCTTTTTCTAGTTCACCTACCATATTTATGCATGTTCATTAACAACAAAAAGAGTCCATGCTTGATTCGCATGGACTCTTTTTATTCGATAATCAGACTACACCTGTAGCGTTTCTTTAGCCATTTTCATATATTCTTCTAACCCAGATTTCAAAGCAAATTCTGCGATCCCGA
The DNA here is from genome assembly GCF_030813235.1 of Cytobacillus purgationiresistens. GTDB lineage: Bacteria > Bacillota > Bacilli > Bacillales > Cytobacillaceae > Cytobacillus > Cytobacillus purgationiresistens. The sequence goes on from NZ_JAUSUB010000026.1 coordinate 34,021, forward strand.
CAGGATATGCTGCTTGAGACTCGAGTAGATGCTGGTACATATTTGGCCATGTTTTCCCTCCAAATGCCTCATATTCTTTAAACAGTTTCTTTACTGCCACTTCACCAAATGCTGCATAGTGAACGGAAAAGTCATTTATTGGATCGTCCACACGCGCCTCCGTCCAATCAATAATCCCTGTCACATATGCCTCAGAGTTGATTAGGATATGGCCTGCATGCAAGTCGCCGTGAATAAATGCTGTGTGCTGGGGCCATAGTAAATCGTTATGAAGCCATCTTTGCCATCGCTGCCAAAGTTCTTCCCCCACGCCAAATTCTTGTTTTACCAATCTCATTCGCTCTTCCATCGAAGTTCTTACATTCTCTGGAGTTAGAACCTTAATGCCGCTTCTCATTGCATCGTCATGTGAAATGCTGTTGTGCAATTCTGACATAGCTTTCCCTAAACTGCTATGAAAAGAGTCCGGGACATTTTTTTCATCCAGCTCCCATATATAAGCTTTAGCTTCAGGATCAATTGTTCCTGCAGGTACACCCTCTAAAAGCTTATATGCAATCAACTCTTCTGAATAAACCTCCCAGTTTGGGGATTGAACAGAAAGCTTAGGACCAGCTAATTCTAGTATTTTCTTCTCTTTTTTAGCCGTTGGAATGACATCATTCCTTCTTGGGATTCGAAGGACCCATCTATCGCCCTTTTCGTCAGTTGTCATTACAACTAAAAAATCCAAACCTGATTCATTCTTTTTTAAAGAGTCTACGCTAATATTCAAGCCATGTCTTTTGGCTAAATTAACTAATTCCATATTTGTTTTCGACATATCTCCAACCTCCAATTTTTGTTTACTTTAAAAGATAATGATTAAATTTCTCAGCATCTTCCTTCTGGCATTCAACGATTATATGCGTGCCTTCCTCTTTATATTCTGTAGATAGCACTGTACTATTTTCAGTAAAGTATGAAACAATCTCCCCATTGACGTAAGGGATGAGAAATTCACATTTCATCAGTTCAGCCAATACTTCATTTGTGATGATTTCTGTTAATTCTTCCATTCCTATCCGCTGTTTTGCAGATAAATAAACTTTGCCTTCATCAACTAATGGGGTTGTTCTCCCAATTAAATCCACTTTATTGTAGACATAAACAACTGGGATATTTCCTGCACCTAGCTGCGATAATATATCTTCGGTCAGTTTCCTTTGCTCTTCATGATAAGGATTGGAAGAGTCAATCACATGAAGAAGCAAGTCTGCTTCGATGACCTCCTCCAGGGTTGAACGAAATGCTTTTACTAGATGATGAGGCAATTTATTAATAAAACCGACCGTATCTGTTAGAAGAAAGCTCCGATGATCCTTTAACTTCACATTTCTAACAGATGTCTCCAATGTTGCAAATAGCATATCCTTTGCAAAAACCTGCTTGCTTGGTTCTTCATGTAAAGTATTGAGCATTACATTCATAAGAGTTGATTTCCCCGCATTCGTATATCCCACCAAAGAGACAACAGGAATATCGTTTTTCTTCCTTTGTTTTCTTTGTGTTTTTCTATGGTCTGCCAATTTGACGAGATCTTTATTAAGTGCGGAGATTTTCTCTTCTATTTTCCTGCGGTCTAACTCAATTTTTGTTTCACCCGAGCCCCTGTTATTCAAGCCAACACCTCCGCCTTGGCGGCCAAGATCTTCCCTCATTCCAACTAAACGAGGTAACATATATTTTAACCTTGCTGATTCTACTTGCAGCTTCGACTCTTTTGTCTTTGCCCGGTTAGCAAAAATCTCAAGAATAAGCATTGTTCGATCGATTACTTCACAATCAAGTGCCGATTCCAAATTACGGATTTGTGAAGGCGACAATTCATCATCTGCGATGACTATATTTGCTTCTGCTTCGTTAATAAACAGCCCGAGCTCTTCTACTTTTCCTGCACCAACATAATGCTTTTTGTTCACTTGATGAAGGTTTTGGACGATATGCCCGAGTACCTCTACTCCACATGCCTCTGCCAAGTTCTCTAATTCTTGCATAGAGTAATCAAAATCCACTTGTGTTTGGCTTACATTTGCTCCAACTAATATTGCTTTTCTTTTCATACAATCTCCTCCAATTAACTAAATTCTTATACTGTGCCTTCCTGTTAAAGACAACAAAAAAAACACAGACTCTGCCTGTGTTTTTTTAGTATCAGGGATGCAAAAAATAATTAAGTGGGTATAGGAAAGCTATTCCTCGCAAAAAAATGCAAAAAAATAACAATTTCCCCTAAAATGATGTAGTGTTCATGCAATCATACAGCGCTCATATCGTCTTTATTGACGCAGATCAGACTAAAATCACTAGCCTCGAGAGTGCGTGAGTCAATAAAAAGACAACAAAAAAAGGAGAGACACGTCTCCCCTTTTTTACATGAAAACTGTAAATTAGGTTTCCTTTTTCAAGGCAGACCAATCCCGTTACTCTGTACACAGACAGAGATTTGACCATATAAAATTACTGGTTCAAATTTTGGATGCGTAGTCTGCAAAAATTTGACATTAGGAAACCTCCGTTCATTAAAAGTTACTTTCATCATAACAACAATGTGATCTTAAATCAATCCTTACTAATACAGAGATTTGATTTTAACCTATTATCCCTCTTCATGCTCAGAGCTCTCCAACTCTCTCTCTGCCTGTCTGCGTCCACCAAAAAAGAATCCCCATGGATCGCGATTGCGATCTGTCTCTTGTTCCTTACCATGGTTTTCTTCTCTTTGAACTTCTTCTCTATGCGGTGGTTTATGAGATGGTTTCTCTTGATTAACTTCAACTTCTTTTGCGTGTATGATTAATTTATCCACATGGATGACTTTTTTCTTCTTCTCTTCGGACATGTTGTCCCCCCCTTAATGATCTTCTTATTTCACCTTATTGTATTCATTAAGGTTGGTTGTTGTATAGGCATGGGTTCAGCTTGAGTAGATATTCTACAAAAAGATTTGAGAAGCAGTTAATTTCAATTACACTTCACTAACAAACTAAAAAGATGACGCTATTTAAGCATCACCTTTTCAAATTTAATGCGGTTTATACATTCATTTTCTTACTGAATAAACTCTTTCTGGGCGTCCCACTTGACCATATGATAAATCCGCATCAACTTTTTCTTCAAACATGAGATACTCTAAGTATCGCCTTGCCGTGGTTCGGCTTACTCCAATTTCCACCGCAATGATTTCTGCAGTCAATCCTTGTTGCTCTGTATTGCCCAAGACACCCAAGACCTTTTCTAAAGTGAGTCTATCGATCCCCTTCGGCAATTGAACCATTGATTTTTCTTCTTTCTCTTTATCTGTTGACCGTTTTTCTTTCTGTAATAACTTATCTACTTGCTGTTGTGTAAGCGGGAAGGCATTACCTTTAGAATCCAATAATTGATAATGAAAATCCTGATACCTGGCTAATGATTGTTTAAATCTATCAAACACAACCGGTTTGATCATATAGTCGAATACACCGATTGTAATGGCTTCCTGTACCCTAACTAATTCCCTGGCTGCCGTGATCATGATGACACCCATTTGTTTATCCTGCTGTTTTATTTCCTTTAATAAATCTATCCCATTCATATCCGGAAAGTAAACGTCCAACAGAATAAGGTCGGGCTGAAAAACATCCATAAACTTTTTCGCTTCAAAATGACTTGTCGCAATACCGATTGTCTTGAAGCCATCAATATTTTCAATATATTGGCGCTGTATTTCCGCAATCCGTAAATCATCCTCCACTATTAATACTTCAATCACACGGCCATCTCTCATTCATTACCCACCTCTTTTCTTTGGTATCGCCACTGTAAAAATTGTATTCTCCTCTTTATCTGAAGTGAAAGTAATGTATCCGCCCATTTCACTAATTGCCCTTTGCACTAAACTTAATCCGATTCCTGCATTTGTATTTGTATTTTTCGTTGTGAATCCTTCTTGGAATATTGATTCGCTATGCACTAAGTCAATCCCTCTTCCATTGTCTTCTACTTCAATAATTAAATCTTTACCTAAGTCTGTTAGAAATAGGGTAACCTCCTTAGAATCCTTTCCATTCTCTCTTACAGCCTCAAATGCATTGTTAACCAAATTCCCGATAATCGTCACTAATTTTTCCCGGTCTATATCGACTGGCAAATCTTTAAAACTACTATGATGATCAATGTCAAAACTAATTTTCATCTCGCTCGCCAAGCTTTTTTTTCCTAAAATAAATCCTGCGATGATCGGATCGGGAATTTCCTTCATTAAAAAACGGATTAAACTCTGGGTAACATCCACTTCCTTAGAGATATAATCGATGGCTTCCTTATATGAACCTAGTTGAATTAAACCGAGGAGTGTATAGAGCCTATTAGAATATTCATGAGTCTGAGCCCTTAAACCCTCAGCATATGCCCTTACATGTGATAACTCCTGGAGCAGATTCGCCAATTCAGATTTATTTCTCAGACTGGCAACTGCACCGATTACCATCCCTCTCTTACTTAAAATAGGGATCGAATTGACTAAGTAAACCTCGCCGCAAATCATATATTCTTGATCATACTCCGCCTTGCCGGTGTTAACGACATCCAGCAGCCTTGTATTTTCAAGCAGATCATCCACTCTTCTTCCTCGGAGCAAAATCTCATTGTCCACTTGAAGAATCCTATGCGCCGTTTCATTAACCACAGTTATTTTCCCATAGACATCAATGGCAATAATCGCTTCATGTATTGACTCTAAAATGGCATGTTTTTCTTGATACATCCAGGCAATTTCCTTTGGCTCCAAACCAAAGGTCGCTTTCCTCATATTCCTCGAAATGAAGTAGGCAACAAAAACGCCTCCAATTAGGACTAAAAATGTGATCAAGAACATTTGCCTGCGAATATTGGAAATTTCCTTTTTTATTTCGTCCTGTAAATAACCGACCGAAACGACACCTATCACCTCTCCTTCTAAAAAGATCGGTGCCTTCCCTCTTAAAGATGGTCCTAATGTTCCCACTGAATCGGAAATGATCGATTTTCCTTCAAATACTTTTGTGTTGTCCCCTCCTACCATTTTTTCGCCTAATCGTTCAGAATTGGGATGTGAGTATCTTATTTCTTCACGGTTCCCAATGACTATGAACTCCGCACGTACTTGCTTGCGTATCTGTTCTGCAATGGGTTGAATGATGATGGCAGGATCATCTGTCAGAAAAGCTTCTTTAATCTCTGGAATATGGGAAATCGATTGTGCAACTGACAAAGCCTGTTCACCTTTTTCCTGTTTCAATGTCTTCTCCATAAGACTTGTAAAAGAAAACTCAAAAATAGAGCCTATTAATATAATTAATAAAGAAATGCCCAGCATTAATTTCGTATGTAAACGCATTCATCCACCTCATATATCATCATATAAAAAAAAACTCCCATTAGAAAGGAGTCTTTTAAATATTCAGTTTTTATCCCTCTACATTTATTATGACTTTCTTCCCTTTCATTTTCATAAATACCGGTACTAACAGCCACAAAACGGTAATGATCAAAAATGTAAGCGAAAGCGGACGAGTGAAAAAGATGCTATAATCTCCATCAGTAATAGTCAATGCTCTGCGCATATTATTCTCAATCATTGGGCCTAATACTAAGCCCAAAACCAGCGGTGCAATGGGGTAGTCATTCTTGCTTAAAAAGTAGCCCAATACCCCGCAAGCAAGCAACAACAATAAATCATAAGTCGATACTTGTACGGCATATACCCCAAAAATAGAAATGGCTATGATAATCGGTATTAAATATTTCTTTGGTGTAAGGATGATTTTAGCAAATACTTTTACTAAAGGAAGATTCAAAACCAGCAACATAATGTTTCCAATAAACATACTCGCTATCAATCCCCAGGCAACATCCGGATGATCATCAAATAATAAGGGACCTGGTTGGACGTTATACATCATAAGTGCCCCCATTAAAATGGCCGTTGTTCCCGAACCAGGAATACCCAATGTCAGCAGCGGTATCATAGCACCACCTGAGGCAGCATTATTCGCCGTTTCTGGTGCGGCGACACCTGCAATCGTTCCAGTACCGAATTTTTCAGGTGTTTTTGAAATCCGTTTTTCTGTCAAATAGGAGAAAAATGAGGCCAAGGTTGCCCCTGCTCCAGGTAGAATTCCAATAAAGAATCCCAATATTGATCCACGTGCGATCGGTCCAACCGATTCCTTGAATTCTTCTTTAGATGGAAGCAAATTATTAATTTTTGCTATATCTTCCTCTTCCTCATCTTTTTCCAATATGGTTTTAAATACTTCACCTAAGGCAAATAAACCGACGGCAATGGTCAGAAACTCTATACCTTGATAGAGCCAAGGAACATCGAACGTAAACCGGGCAATCCCTGAAACATTATCAATCCCGATCGTTCCTAATAGGAGACCACATATTGTCATCATTAAAGCCTTGGTTACAGATTTTCCTGCTAATCCACTGACAGCAGCCAGACCTAATAACATCAGGGAAAAGTATTCGGCAGGTCCAAACTTGAGGGCTATATTTGATAGCGGCTCAGCCAGCAATACCATGGCAATAATTGTGACTACCCCACCCACGAAGGAGCCGATCGCCGCAATTGACAGTGCACTGCCTGCCCTGCCTTTCTTAGCCATTTGATATCCATCCAATGTCGTGACTACAGAAGATGACTCCCCCGGTGTATTTAACAGGATCGAGGTCGTAGAACCTCCATACATCGCCCCATAGTAAACGCCTGCTAGAAGAATGATTGCACTCGTTGCAGCTTGTTCCGGCGGTAATCCGCCTGTTATAGTTGCTGTGACAGGAATGAGCAGCGCAACGCCGCTCATCGGACCGATACCTGGCAAGACCCCAACTGCCGTACCAATTAACACTCCGACAAAAGCAAAAAGTAAATTATACCAAATAAGTGCAGTGCCAAATCCATTCATTAAATATTCAATTGTGTCCACTATCCAACACTCCTATCAACTAAACCAGATTGGCCAACCTGGAAGTGTTCCTTTTAATACGTTGACAAATAGGTAATAAATAAAGCATGAGAAACCAGCAGAAATGATGAATGATGTCACCCACTTGCTTCGTTCCATCGTTTGAAAACAAACGAATAGAAATAGGAAGGTCGTAATGACATACCCAACCGTCTCCAAGGTCAAAATATAAAGTAATGAAGCTATAAAAATAATAAGAAAAGGCTTATATTGAAGCTTCTCTTTCTTCTCTGTACTGCCCGAAGCTTGAAATGTCTCATAGAATAGACGAATAGCAAGGAGCATGAGCAATATTCCAAGGATCAATGGGAATATATCAGGTCCTACTACACTGCCGTATGAAGAACTTGCTATGCCCCTGCTTCCTATCACACAGAGCAAACCTACAGCCAAAAACAGAACAGCTGCAAATCGATCGAATTTGATGTCCATCAAATATCCTCCCATTCAATTAAAAATATCAGGGAAGGAAAGATAATTTCCTTCCCTGATTATTTACTTCTGCATGCCTAATGCTTCCAATAATTGTTGAACCTGAGCCTCTTGTTCATCTAAAAACTTACTGAAATCTGCACTATTTTTATACTCAAGTTCCCAGCCTTGCGTCTCTACTTCTAATTTCCATTCAGGAGAATCGACTAGCTTATCAAGCGTGGTCTCCCAATATTTTTTTGCTTCATCAGACATTTTTTCCGGTCCGAACAGCCCTCTCCAAATTGTAAATTCTGCATTCACGCCAGCTTCAATTGCAGTAGGGATTTCAGCAAAATCACCAGAAAGGCGCTCTGGTGAAGTAATCGCGAGCACTCGTACCTTGCCTGACTTCAAGAACTCTTTTACGCTTGATGCATCTGTACCAATTACATCCGCATTCCCGCCAAGCAAGGCCGTTATTGCCTCACCGCCTCCGTCGTAGGATACATATTTAATCTTTGTTGGATCCACTCCATACTCATAAGCTGGCAGAATGGACACTAAATGGTCCATAGAACCTGGTGCTGATCCACCTGCGAAAGTAAGCTCCTTTGGATCTTTCTTGACTACTTCCAGTACTGATTTCAAGTCTTTAAACTCGGAATCTGCCTTAACTACGATAGCGCCATAATCCTTAGTCAATTGAGCTAATGGCGTGGTATTTTTATATCCGTATGGGCTGTTGCCCTCTTTTTTAAGATTATTGATGATGATTGGAGGAGAGTTGACTAACAGCATGTCGTTGTTTTCAACCTGTTGCGTAGCATACTCAGCCATGAATACAGCTCCGCCCCCACCCGGCTTGTTTTCTACAGTCATAGGCTGATCCACAAGTTTCGTTTCATTTAATACTTTAGCGATTGACCGGGCAGTTAAGTCCCAGCCTCCACCTGCACCTGAAGGAGCTACCACTGTAATCGCTTTCTTAGGATAGCCAGTACCACCTTCACCTTTTTCACCAGTGGTTGTCTCTTTGCTGCCGCTGCAAGCTGCCAATCCAAATACAAGTGTGCCAGCAAGAAAAAGCGTTGAAACTTTTTTAAGTGAAATCATTGTATTTCCCCCTTTGTAAGCGTTTTTAATAATATTACATAAAAATTCTGAAATTGAATGAATAACCATTTAAAATCCTTTAAATCTATTAACAACGTTTTGTTCATTAAATTTTCTTGATTTTTTTGGCAAGAAAAAGGCAATAAAACTAACTTTATAAACAATCTATATTCTTGTTTATTAAGCTTGTTTTCAAGGCTCATGGAATTGCAGTTCAAGAAAAGCGCATTTTTCCGAGGGCTGAGAAATAATTAGGAGGGTGCTTTTTATAAAAAAGGAGGGTTTTTCTTTGAAAAGAATGGATTTAATATTTTTTTATATTCAGTTTGCTCCTCGTTATGGCGGCTTGCACTAAAGAATCCATACTTAAAGAAATAGAGTCAGATGAAGACATTCCTGAATTGGTTACAAAAAATGATTTCCAAAATATTGATTGGAAACAAATAAGAATCCCTCGCATTCTCATCTGAAAAACGGATATCGCTTGATTTGAGATAAGAATCCCTCGCATTCTCATCTGAAAAACAGATATCGCTTGATTTGAGATAGGAATCCCTCGCATTCTCATCTAAAAAACGGAATTCGCTTGATTTGAGATAAGAATCCCACGCATTCTCATCTGAAAAACGGATATCGCCTGATTTGAGATAAGAATCCCTCGCATTCTCATCTGAAAAACGGATATCGCTTGATTTGAGATAAGAATCCCTCGCATTCTCATCTAAAAAACAGATTTCGCTTGATTTGAGATAAGAATCCCTCGCATTCTCATCTGAAAAACGGATATCGCCTGATTTGAGATAAGAATCCCTCGCATTTTCATCTGAAAAACAGATTTCGCTTGATTTGAGATAAGAATCCCACGCATTCTCATCTGAAAAACAGATTTCGCTTGATTTGAGATAAGAATCCCTCGCATTCTCATCTGAAAAACAGATTTCGCTTGATTTGAGATAAGAATCCCTCGCATTCTCATCTGAAAAACGGATACCACCTGATTTGAGATAAGAATCCCTCGCATTCTCATCTGAAAAACGGATACCACCTGATTTGAGATAAGAATCCCTCGCATTCTCATCTGAAAAACAGCATTCGCTTGATTTGAGATAAGAATCCCACGCATTCTCATCTGAAAAACGGAATTCGCTTGATTTGAGATAAGAATCCCTCGCATTCTCATCTGAAAAACGGATATCGCCTGATTTGAGATAAGAATCCCCCGCATTCTCATCTAAAAAACAGATTTCGCTTGATTTGAGATAAGAATCCCTCGCATTCTCATCTAAAAAACAGATTTCGCTTGATTTGAGATAGGAATCCCTCGCATTCTCATCTGAAAAACGGAATTCGCTTGATTTGAGATAAGAATCCCTCGCATTCTCATCTGAAAAACGGAATTCACGTGATTTGAGATAAGAATCCCTCGCATTCTCATCTGAAAAACAGATTTCGCTTGATTTGAGATAAGAATCCCTCGCATTCTCATCTGAAAAACAGTGTAATAGGTTCTGACATGCCAGGTTTGGATGTTCAGAAGTGGATGTGGCATCATTGGGGAGTTAAAAATCCTGAATCAACAAAGTTAACAGTTGGCGGTTTTCATAAAGAAACCGAAACTGTACATCAAATTTTAATAGACGGTTGGACAACGGAACTTAGTGGGCCCAATAATGGTGCGGATGCACATATGCCATCTAGCGTAAAAATACCACAACCGGGAAAATGGGCAATATTTCTTTACACAGATAATGAATTATTTGATACGTTGGTTTTTAACATAACTGAATAAATCCACAAGATCGTTCTTGTCGTTGCCGCGGCAACCCTATTAACTAAAAGATTGTTGTTTTTTTGTAGGTTTTGATAAGACAAACCATTGATAAAAAAGTTGATTGGAGAGGATGTGCGAGACTCCTGCGGGAGCAGCGGGACAGATGAGAGCCCGCACCGCAGGAGTAAAGCGGACGAGGAGACTCACCGCCCGCCCCGCGGAAAGCGAGCACCTGGAGAGGAAATCAATGACTACCTGCGAAAAGCAACAAAGTATATGAGAACAGCCTAAACTAAAAAAGCCAGCGCTTCTCTGCGCTGACTTTTGCATTTTATGAGCCTTGAAGTTTCACTTTTGTTTTTTTGTCCAGTGAACGCTTTTGCCATACAATCGTTGTACTCAATGTAACCAGTAAGAAAGCAAGACCTAATATAAACGGATAGACGATATTCACATCATAAAGCATTCCAGCAATCGTTGGCCCTAATACATTACCGATGCTCATATACATATTATTCATCCCCATCGCAAACCCTTGTTCATTACCCGCCATTTTAGAAATCAGCGTATTTAAGACTGGACGCAAGATGGAGGTTGCTAGGAATATGAGCAAGGTCACACCAAAGAATAACGCGTAACTTGAAGCAAACAAGGATAAGAAGAAACCTGCTGCTGCAATCGCGATAAATATATTCAAAATAGCGCCTTCGCCAAAACGAGTGACTAATCGATCAACAATAAACAACTGAACGATGACACTAATGATACCTGTTGTTGTAATCATAATTGCGATATCTTTTGGCGTGGCATTGAATTGGTTATCAACAAACAAACCTAATACCGACTCATACGACATAAGCCCAAAGCTCATCACTAAAGTAATGATTAGTGGAATAAAGTAAGGCATTTTCACTGAGCGAATCATCTTTTTCACCATCGGTTCTTCGTCGTTGATTGCCATAGCAGCTGTTTGTTCTACAGTACGGCTTTCCTTTAAAACGATGATAGAGAATAAAACAGCTACCAGTGAAACAAGAGCCGATATAAGAAACGGCATTTTCAAGCCCAGCTCAGCTAAAAAGCCGCCGATTCCTGGACCAACAACCACACCTAATGACATGGCTGCAGATACATAGCTATTCCCTTTTGCCCGCTGATCAATTGTAGTGATATCAGCCACGTAAGCAAAAATTGCTGGAACGAGTAACGCTGCCCCAATCCCTCCAATCACGCGTGAGAAATAAAGTACCCAGATTGAGTTAAATCCGTAAAAAATAAACATGGAGGCTGTCATTAAAATCAAGCCATAAATAATCATTTTTCTCCGTCCATACTGATCCGCCCACTTACCGGCAACTGGAGAAAAGATCAGCTGTGCACAAGCGAAGATCGCTATCATTAAGCCAGCTGCCGTTCCTCCTTGGTTAATTGATGCCAAATAAGCAGGCAGGATGGGTATGACAATTCCAAAGCTTCCAATAGTAATAAACATATTGATCATTAATATAAATAACTTCTTCTTCTGTTCTCTTGTCATAAGAAAATCCCACTCTTTCTCTATCCTTGCAGATGAAATTAATCACAGACACGGTTAGTATCTGCGCAAAAAAACCCTCCTATCCGTCACTTTGGATAGGAGGCAGTCTAAGCCATAGAAAAAGATGAAGTACAAGCAATTGTACTTATAATCAACACTCTTTTCCTTTGAAAAATTGCAGACCAATCCCATTCAAAATGACACCGTAGTAATTACGAATGTTTTTGAGAACAGGATTATAAGATCATTTTCTATGGCCACCCTTTCGCATGTTAGTGTCAATATCTTATAACGAGGGGCGGACATTTGCAAGCCTTTTTTTCTCGTTTTCTAATGTTATTTGTTTACTTATTTTGGTCTGCATAGATGGACATTGCATCACACATAAATTGAGCAAGTCCCTCTCCAAACTGATCGATATTTTTTGTAAACCGCTCATCTGCAACATACATTTGTCCCAGTCCTTTGAAAGCTTCTAATGAATAACTGCCCATTTGATTCAGGAAAACATACCATTCCTTAATGCCTTCCTGCGCTTCTTTTGAGCTGGCTGAAAGATGACGGATATCTGCAAGTCTCCGGTAAATATCATTGAACGCATCTGCATATTTTTTCTGATCTTCTTCATTTTTAAATTTATCGTTTACTTTATCGACCGCTTTATCTCCCCAACGTTCCCGCGCTTCTTGTTCATATGGGTTATGGCTAAAATTAAAGCCTTCGAACTTTTCTTCATTCGACATTTCAATCTCTCCTTCTGCGTATTTTAATGTTTTATCAACTGTCGCAATCATTCTGTCGAGCCTCATTCGCTTTTCAAGCAGCATCTTTTTATGAAGAGCCAAAGCCTCCTGCCGATCGAATTCCGGACTGTTGATAATGTTTTTTATTTTTTTCAAAGGGAAACCGAGCTCTTTAAAAAACAATATTTGCTGCAGCGTTTCTAAATTATTGTCTGAATAGATTCTGTAGCCTGATTCAGTCGTCTCCTCAGGAGCGAGCAATCCAATTTCATCATAATGATGCAGTGTGCGCACACTTATTCCGACTAAATCAGCTACTTCCTTTACTCTCATCATTGTCTTTGCCTCCCTTCAATAGTTACTATAAAGTATGACGTTGCGTGAGGGTCAATAGAAGTATGGATTATTTTTCGCCTATTTTTTTGCATACAATTATTTAAGGGAATGAGGGTCTAATGCATATATTTCTTGTTTATCTTACTTCTTATGGGCTTGGATAGATAACCTGCATGGCGTGCACAACGCTCTTTAATTTGCCTGCCTTCAAATATTTAACCAAATTCCTTTCTTTTCAAACGAAAAAAACCGCTTTGAATAGCGGTTCTAATTGTACCCCTTATCACCAAATGGCTGAAGCTGTTCCAGCCACTTTTCTTCAAGCTTCTCCAACTCTATCTTTTCATTAAAATAACCGTCTTTTTTCTTTTTGAGCACCTCTAATACCGTAATTTCAAAGGCATCTTCACCGGCACGATTCCAGTCAGCCTGCAGTTCCTTGTTAATAAATGTACCGTTTTTCAGCATAAACTTTTTGCCATTCAAGGTTTTAAGATTAGGTGTACTTGCAACAAACACTTTTCCAGTTTGTTTGTTTTTGATTTGATAGACTCCAGCCTCTATTTCCGATTCTTTATACAATTGCTTGAGTTCCTTTTTCCGATCCATTTAACCTGCCCTCTTTCTTATTAATTCCGCCAATATTTGCTGCCGTCAGATTTTCGATTCATTAATCCATACTCAATTAAATAGCGTCTTAGCAAAACATTGTCATGATAGACAGCGCTTAATAGTTGATTGACTTCCTTTTCTTCGTATTCCTTTTCCGGAATAAAACGTTCAGCAATTTCTCTTAACACAACGAGTCTTTGCTTCTCTTTTGGCGGGAAGCTTTGCAGCGCAGCCAGAACACCTTCAGGGAAAAACTTCATCACGATTTCGTCTTTTTCTTCTTCCGTTACATTGTAGCGATCATCCACCATCCGAGCTGTTTGATGGATATCAATGAAGCTCGGTTTGTGCTTATCCTTCTCCTTCAACAATTCCATCAATGTTAAATACAGTTTTGCTTGACGTTCTTTTTCCTTTAACACGAAACGATGATTGCGAATGGTTGATGCGCTTCCTATACCTAAATACTGTCGAATATCATTATCTGATTTCCCTTCATAAAAAAGACGAAGCAATCGATTTTGATGATCAGTCAGCCCTGTTAGCTTCTTATCAAGGTCAATTAAAAACTCAAAGACCGATCCATGTATGTCTTCTATATGCTTTTTCAAAAACTTTTCTGCATCATAAAAAATATCATCTTTCCCATAGATGATTCCTTTTTCTGTCGTCTTTCCACATAAGAGACAAATATAATTCTCGCTTTCTTCAACGAACCCTCGTTTCATTTCACTCAGCGATGCATTCCAGAATACTTCGGATTGTTTCATTGTAATCATTTCTCCATTTTGTTTGTCTTATAACAAACATTTTATTATTTTGTTTGTTTAATGTCAATTATCTTCACCAAAATAAAAACGACTTTCTTAATCGAAAGTCGTCCTTAATATTGATCCATACATGATGTGTCAATCACCCATGGTTCTCCTGTTTTTGTGTGAATCATTTTTATATGCCCTGTCGTTAAAGGATAGGAAGGCAAATAAGACAGCGTGTAGATCTGATGCTGCGAGTCTTTCACCCACGAAAGCTCCATCAGTAAAGCTTCCTTAATAATCTTTTTCGCTTCTAAGATGGAAAGGTTCTCTTCTAGACAAATAAGAGAGAAGTCTATTAAAACCTCTTGATCCACGTCTGCTTTCTTTACAAGCCCTGTATCTGCATCAACCTCAACTGTGACTGTAGCATCTGCAATACAAACACCACGCTCATAACGGAGAAAAGTAAAGTAGAATAGACGGAGAGCATCATCCTCCTCCACTTCCTTTGTCAAATTAGACTTCTGCAGTTTAAAAGTGATATCTGGCTGTACGGCAATTGCGGATAGAAGCGATATGGCATTATGAAGTGCTTCTTCATATGAAATGGTCCTTCCTGGCAGCGACTCCTCTTCTCCCATAAGCTTCAAAAGCCTACCATCTTGATGAAATAAAAATTTAATTACTTCGGGAATTTCCAATTCAGTATCTACTAAATCTTCATCACTTACCCGAAGCTCCTCCTTCTTCAAACGGCTCCACACTTCTAATCTGCCATGCCTGCTTTTCGTTTCAGCCACTTTCATATGCTCTTCTGTTAAGCCAGCTAGAGTATAGATATCTGTGAATGAATCGAGTGCGGGCAGCGGTTCAATTACTTGCTGCGGGAATCCTAAGACTTCAGTGGTATGTATTTTTCCATTTGTGTCGACTTCTATAATATAATCTTCCAATTCATATACATAATGATATTGATTATCCCCGGATAAGAATGTATCTTTTGCATACTTTGCTATAACAGGGGTAAGCTGCAATTGATCGAGATAGATTTCCTTCGCCATACTGGCAGTGATGCTTTTTTGCGGATATTGGACCTCATAGCCCAACTCTTCTCTTTCAACTGAGCTGATTAAGCCATTAGGCAGCATAGTAAAGCTAATCCCTGAATTCGGCAGCTCCTTATCAAGCTGATCATCCTTGCGATTATAAATAATGATGTGATACTCACCTAAGTCAATGTATGCGGATAAATAGAGACCTTTTCTAAAATCTTCATCATAGAATTTCTCAATAAAACCTTCCGCCTGCATAATCATTTCAAACTTCGATGCAGTCCTAGGCAATGAATCGATTTCATCTGTATAAATAAAGAATTCTGCAATCCCTACCTCATCAAAGCGGACCGAACCAACAGATTCTCCCCATTCCTCCAATAATATATCAAAAACTTCCTCTTCAAATTCCATCTGCTCCGCTTTCAAAGCGGCTGGATCGATTCCTTTAAAGTATCCTTTTAACTGTTCAATTATCGTGTGATACAAAGCAGTAGTTCTCCTTTGATTATTGGTTTTATTAGTGGGAAGGAAGACAATATAACTGCAAAATATACTTAAGTATACCTATACTTTCTTCTCCCTTGATTATTAACTCATTTAAAACACTATATTAAACAGAGCCTTCTTCTATTAAAACCCTGATTATAACACTCTTCCCATAATGATGACATCATGAAAACCTCCATTACTAAGCAAACCTTCCTTTTCAAACCCTTGTTTCTCGTATAGATGGACGGCAGCGCTATTCGCTGACGTTACCTCTAATTCAATCCTGGTCAATCCTAAATGCAAGTCCGCCAGCTCAAGCAAGGCATCTAATAAACGGCTTCCTATTCCTTTATTCTGCCATTGTTCATCAATAGATATGGATATAGTTCCGCTATACCTCAATTTACCAGTTCTTACTTCAAGCATACCATACCCTAGGACATGATCTTCTACCTCTGCTACAAAGAAGAATGTTCATCCGTGCCCAAGCTTTCGATGTAAGCCTCTGTTGCACTCATTCGCTCAGATGAAAATGACATCGTGTGATTAATGACAGACGGCTGTCGCCTTATTTTATTTATAGAAATGGCATCTTCTCTTCTAATGGGACGTATACGTAAATGCTTCAACTCATTTTCCCCCAGTTATAAAGAAATAAACTTATAAGAATGCCCTTCTGTAAAGTTGCTGCATTTATCATCATTTATGGAGAGAATCGGTTTTGCATAATAGAATGATTAGCTTTCCCTTTTGTTATAAAAAGAATAGTTGTTTCTTTACTAAAAATACCTATGATAACTGGTAAATTCAAGGGTTATTTTCGAACAAGGCGGATATATAAATGAAATAGCGATTTGCTCTATTTATTACAACTGTAGATATTCTAAACAGAAACAAATATTTAGTGGCAAAAAGAATAACCCAACACGATTAGGCTGCTGACCTAACCAGCATTAAGATTTTATGGTATGACCATCATTCGATTAACTTCTCCAGTAGCCAGCTGGTCAAATCCTTCATTTATTTCCTCTAATGGCATGACACCGCTTAACAAGTTATCTATTGTCAGTATAATTCCCCCTTTTACGACGAGAAAAATGATTGCATGTCCTGGAAAAAGATACAAAGGATCGCCAGCACACAATCCTAACCAATTAATGTTCCCCATCATATCTGCAACGAATCAAGCTTTAGAGAAAAAAATGAAAAATGGAGAATTTCGAGAGGATTTATTCTATCGCATTGCCGTTATTACGCTGGATACTCCTCCATGAAGAGTAAATAGAAGATATTGATTTGTACTTTAAAGAACAATACCGCATTAGAAAGAGCATTTACCAGAAACCAAGCGGGTGCTGCAATCTTGCCATTGGTCTGGAAATATATGCTGATAAAAAATATCATGGGAAGCTTAGTCGTATCCATCCCGGAAAGAAACATCCAACGAGAGCATTTACCGCCTCATATATTTCATTCACCATACAACATTATTAAAAAAACTCCGGCGCTGGGAACAACATAAACATGCTTAATAGACACCTAATGGAGAAGGCTGTATTTTCTACTCCATTAGGTGTCTTTCTCATCAACTCTAGTAATTGCCAAATTAATTGAATCAAGCTTCAAAACGAGGGGATTGATAATATCACTAAAATACAAATTATCTTCTAATGAGAAATGATTATCATCATGAAATGTAAACTCGAAACGACCTCTTCTATCTTCAATCGGTTCATAATAATGCACAGCATCCAGTTCATCCCATGAATATTCATATTTATCACCGGACAAAAGCTGCGAAAAGGAAATTTTATCATGCGAAAAAACAACATAGGCTTGTGCACCAATATAAAAAGGAATCATACTTACGAGAGTCAGTCCAACAGCTAATACAATTGAAAGCTTTTTCACATTCATTAACGCAATGATAAGCATGGCTATCGTAATGAGGAAAAATCCGATTCCATACATGTAGTGTGCTGATTTGGGAACGAATACCTTCCAAATTCCAGTATCATGGTGAACAATCGTACCCACAATTTGTGGAATAAAAGCGATAGATAACGCTGATAAAACTCCTATACCAATACTTAATGCTAAAAAAATATGTCTCGCTTCATATCTTCCCACAAAACAACCACCTCTTTTTCTCTTCTATATTTATTACGAATATACCAACCAAAAGGTTCCATATTTTCACAAAATTAATGAATTGTCCTTTTACATAGCGGAATATAAATTTTTTAACTCAATATAAATAAAGGGGACGAAAAAATCGAGGGGGTTTTTACATGTTATTATTCATCACATTTCTAATGGTGCTTTCCTACAGCATCTATTTTTTTATCAGCACTAGAGCAAAGAATAATGCAGTGAAAAAAACATTCTCTAAATGCATTCCTATGGTATTGGGGATGACGGGCAGTTTAACAATCGGTCTTGTAGTTGCACTATGGATTCCGCAGATGGGGCTTTCCACAATCATCGCGATCCTCATGAGTGCAGCAATTGCCACCTTAATTGGAAGGCCTTTCGGAATCAATGGAATGGTTGAAGCACAGTCGGCCAGCCTAATGGGTGCGATGATGGGAGCAATGCTCGGCATCATGCTTGCACCTTCTGAGATAACCTTGATGATTATTGCAATGGATATCATTTATCTTTTAAGTGTCTTCTCTATGATGTTATTAATAAGCAAGGAGCTAAAAGTAAAAAATGTGCTAAAAAGTAAGTCCGCACCCTTTTACCTTTCCTTTCTTTTGAGCATCTCCATTATCTGTACAATTGGTATACTGCAAACAAACAATCCCAACGATCAGATTGAAATCGATGAACCAACAACAGAGCATCAACATCATTAAGCAAATACAACTGTAAAAACCTCCAAACTACAAAAACACAAAAATATTATTGACTTTTCTATATAACAGTAATATTATGAATATAAAAATTTAATAAATCTATTCTCTTATTGAGAGAGGCTGAGGGACTGGCCCTGTGACGCCCGGCAACCATTTGTGGATTCTATTCATGAACAGGTGCTAAATCCTGCAAAATACAATTGTATTTTGAAAAATAAGAGAGGTACTTAATTATTTAAATATACTTATGCCTCTCTTTTTGAGAGGCATTTTTTGTTTATTGCCATAATTTCACAGACAGAAGAGGGGAAGAAAAATGCCAACATCTATTGTGAAAGGAGCTCCCGGTCATTATCAAATCGATGAGGGAATTCTTGCAAAATTTAATACCTTTATTGAGGAACTTCAAGTAAAGAACATTCAAATAATTTCTGGTAAAAAAGCATGGGAAGCCGTAAAGCCTTACTTGCCAAAAAATATTGTGAGATTAGAAGAATCACAGCTAACATTTGTTGAAGGCCATACTACATTGCAAACCGTTAAGCGGTTAGCTGAAAAACTGAATTTGCAATCTGCTGACGTGGTGATCGGAATCGGTGGCGGGACCGCACTGGACATTACGAAGGCGACAGCAGTTGAAGCCGGTGTTAAATCCATCCTGATACCCAGCATTGCCGCAACATGTGCTGCCTGGACACCACTCAGTGTGTTTTATGACGAACAAGGTGCTTTCACTCATTACACCGAGTTCCCTCTAGCTACTACTCTTGTACTCGTTGAGCCAGCCATCATCGCTCACGCACCTGTGCAATATTTAAAAGCTGGAATTGGAGACACTCTCGCTAAATATTACGAAGCTGCAGCCTTAATCACTTCTTTTTATAAAAATGAAGAGCTGCCAGTACCATTGAAGGTTTCGCAATTTTCAGCAGCCATTTGCAGAGACGTCCTTCTTAAAGATGGTCAAGCAGCCATTGAGAGTGCGAATCAAAAAATGATATCCCCTGCACTGGTCAGAGTGATTGAAGCCATCATTATGACAGGTGGAATGGTCGGCGGTTTCGGAGAGAAAGCTGGAAGAGTTGCTGGTGCACACTCTGTGCATAATGGACTAACTGAAGCCAAAGAAGTCAAACCATTCTTACATGGCGAGCTGGTTGCATATGGCATTTTAGTTCAGCTGGCATTAGAGAAAAAAGACGAAGAGTTAAAAAAATTACTAGACTACTACAGCGTATGGGAGCTGCCCAGCTGCTTGCAGCAACTCGCCATCGATGTGGAAAATCAAGTGCTATTAAGCTGTATCATTCAAAAAATGATATTACCGCAAGAATCCATTCATCTAATGGAACAGGAAATCACGGAAGATGCACTTAAAGACGCCATGTTAAAAGTGGAAAAATTGAATCTTTCTAAGATCAGTTAATTAATATCATCCAAAAGACAAACAAACGAAAAGAGGAAAATATCATGAAAAAATGGTTATTAGCAAGTGGATTCGTTTTAGCATTATCAGTACTTGCTGCTTGTGGCAGCGATGAAGCAGACAGCGGAGAAACAGGCGGATTATACGGAGATGAAAAGTTAGTAGTGGGTGTGACCGCAGGTCCTCATGAGCAAATTCTTGAAAAAGTAATTGAACTTGGAAAAGAGGAAGGCTTAAACATTAAACCTAAAGTATTTACAGACTATGTAATGCCTAATGTTGCTTTAGCTGAAAAAGACATTGATATCAACATTTTCCAAACAGAGCCATACTTTAACGCATTTATTGAAGATAGAAATCTAGATCTTGTAAAATCATTTGATACAGTCACTTTCCCGATGGGCATCTATGCTTTAGAAGTAAAGGATGTTGCTGAATTAAAAGACGGTGCAAAAATCGGTTTGCCAAGCGATCCAACAAACAGTGGACGTGCGCTGCTACTATTTGAACAAGCTGGGCTAATCGAACTAGACCCCGAAAAAGGCATTAACTCAACAATAAGAGATATCGTTAAAAACAACGGAGATTATGAATTCATTGAGCTGGATTCAGCGCAAATCGCTCGCCAGCTGGAAGAACTTGATGCAGCAGCTATTAATACAAACTTTGCCATCGAAGCAGGATTCGTTCCATCTAAAGATGCGATTTTCATCGAACCTAAGGATTCTCCATATGTAAACCATGCAGCAGTAAGAACTGCAGATAAAGATGATGAAGCCATCGAGAAGTTAGCTAACATCTATCGCAGTGAAGAAGTAGCCAAGTTCATTGAAGAAACATTTGAAGGGTCTGTTATTATTTCTTGGGATTAAGAAAGACTGGAAATTTGCTTAACGGAGGGAGTTTTACACATGATTGAACTAACAGGCATCTCAAAGACTTTTACAGCTAAACAAGGTTCAATTTACGCGCTAAAAGATGTCTCGCTTTCAGTGAAGCAAGGCGAAATATATGGAGTAATCGGATACAGCGGTGCGGGTAAGAGCACCTTGATCCGCTGTGTTAACCTTTTAGAAACACCTGATAAAGGTTCTGTAAAAGTAAAGAATGTAGATTTAACTAAATTATCAACTGGAAAGCTCCGTGAAGCGCGAAGTAATATCGGCATGATTTTTCAAGGCTTCAATCTACTTAAAACGGCAACTGTTTATGATAACATCGCACTTCCACTCAAGTTAACAGGCTTGAGTAAACAGATGGTGAAGGAACGGGTTGAGAAATACTTAAATATCGTCGGACTAAGTGAAAAACAAAACGCTTATCCAGCTGAACTTTCTGGTGGTCAAAAGCAGCGGGTCGCAATTGCCCGCGCCTTATCTCATGAGCCAGAAGTTCTTCTCAGTGACGAAGCAACCAGTGCACTTGATCCTGATACAACTGAAGCGATTCTAGATCTACTATTAAAGATTAATAAAGAACTGGGGATTACAATCTTATTGATCACTCATGAAATGAACGTCATTCAACGCATTTGTGATCGCGTGGCAGTCATGGAAAATGGCGAAGTGATTGAAGAAGGCAAAACGAAGGATGTCTTTACATCACCTAAGCATTCGACAACAAAACGTTTCGTGAATAGCTTGTTCTCTCACGATATCCCTGATGAATTGCTGACAAACCTAAATGAATCCGGTCATGTAGCTACACTGTCCTTCTTTGGAGAATCCTCTGGAGAACCAGCTCTGGCGTTAATCAGCAAAAAGTTTGATATTTATCCGAATATCTTATCCGGAAGTATTACGCGATTAAAAGATGAATCGTTCGGTCAGCTTTTAGTCCATTTAAAAGGCGATCAAGCAGAAATCGAAAAAGCCGTGCAATTTTTAAAGGAACAGAATGTACATGTGGAAGGAGTGAAGATCAGTGGCGAAAATAAACGAGTTTCTTGATCTATGGGGCGCTGATCTATGGACTTCCACCCTCCAAACCTTTCAAATGGTTGGCATCTCTTTAGCCATTTCCGTATTAATTGGCTTGCCATTAGGTATACTCCTTGTATTAACTAGACCAGGAAAAGCCTTAGGCAATAAGTTTGTTTATAATATTTTAAATATCGTCATCAACGTTATTCGTTCGGTACCGTTTATTATTCTGTTGTTCTTCATTCTGCCATTCACTAAGTATATCGTTGGTACATCCATCGGTGTAAAAGGAGTAATCGTCCCCCTTGTCGTTTATACAGCTCCCTATATTGCGAGATTAATGGAATCCGCTCTACTTGAAGTGGACCGTGGTGTCATCGAGGCATATGAGGCAATGGGAATTAAAACAAGACATATCATTTGGCATGTACTGGTCAGAGAATCCCGCTCGTCGATTGTACTAGGTTTAACGATTGCTACAATCGGATTGATCGGAGCAACTGCCATGGCAGGACTGGTTGGCGGAGGCGGTCTCGGAGACCTTGCCTATCGTTACGGCCACTTGAGGTACGAGGTTGATGTGATGTATATCACTGTGATTCTATTGATTATTCTCGTTCAAGGACTCCAATCGTTAGGAAACTATTTGGCAGCGAAATTGAAGAAGGATTAAATAAAAGAGCTTAGCGCCAGTAATTTGCGCTAAGCCTTTTTGTTTGGTTGTTGTGATACGAGGGGGATTTTGGATGGGTTTATATTAATCCTGCTGAGATTTTAGTTTTCAAGCTTGTTTGATATGGAATTTTAATTGCTCGATGCGGGTTTCAATCATTTTTCTCTAGTTTTTTAGTCAGTTGAATGCAGGTTTTAGCCACTTTTTCTGGCTTTTTAGTCACTTGGGTGTCGGTTTTAGTCACTCGTATTGGTTTTTTAGTCACTCTTCCTCTTTTTTAGTCACTCTTCCTCTTTTTTAGTCACTCCCTCCCGATTCACAAAGAAAGCCGCCGAGCTTTCCCGACAGCCTTTCCAACTTTATTTAAACGTTTAACGATGAAGATTTTACGATAAAGTCAGCTTCTGTCGCTACCTTCAGTTCTTCCATCGTCACGCCTTCCTGCAGCTCCACTAACTCCATTCCGTGGTCTGTAAAATGGAATACAGCCATTTCAGTAATTAGGCAATGAACAACGGCTTCTCCTGTTAAAGGCAAGGTACAACTCTTCTTCACCTTCGATTCGCCATGCTTATTTACATGATCCATTATAACGACAATTCTTTTCGCACCTTGTACAAGATCCATCGCACCGCCCATGCCTTTGACCATTTTACCTGGAATCATCCAATTGGCTAAGTCCCCCGTTTCAGAGACCTCCATTCCGCCTAGAATAGCTAGATCAATATGACCGCCGCGGATCATAGCAAAGGATTCGGCACTATCAAAAAAGGATGCGCCTGTTTTCGTTGTTACTGTCTCTTTGCCTGCATTGATTAGATCTGGGTCAACATGATCAGCGTGTGGGTAATTGCCGATGCCCAGCAATCCATTTTCAGATTGCAGCATAACGTCTACTTCATCTGGAATCATATCGGCAATAAGCGTGGGCATACCTATTCCAAGATTAACGCACATTCCATCTTCTATTTCCTTTACCGCTCGCTGCAGAATCCTCTCTCTTCCATTACTCATCCGTTGGTTCCCCCTTATGCTTCTTTGCTTGTTGTCAGCCTTTCAATTCTCTTTTCATAATTTTGACCGGCGTATACATGCTGAACATATACTCCAGCCGTATGGATTTCATCCGGATCAAGTTCACCTGCACCTACAAGCTCTTCCACTTCCACTATCGTAATTTTCCCTGCTGTTGCAACAATCGGATTAAAGTTGCGTGCTGTTTTTCTAAATACAAGGTTTCCGAACGGGTCTGCCTTCCAAGCTTTCACAAATGCAAAGTCAGCAACAATGCCTTCTTCCATAATATATTTCTTGCCATTGAATTCTTTATGTTCCTTGCCTTGTGCTACCTCAGTGCCTACCCCAGTTGCTGTATAAAATGCTGGAATCCCTGCTCCGCCTGCACGCAAGCGTTCAGCCAAAGTACCTTGCGGGCAAAGCTCGACTTCCAATTCACCACTAAGAAATTGCTGTTCAAATACTTTGTTTTCCCCCACATAGGAAGCGACCATTTTCTTGATCTGCTTATTTTCCAAAAGGAGGCCAAGTCCCCATTCATCTACACCGCAATTGTTACTGTAAATCGTTAAATCTGTCGTACCCTGCTCCTTTAACTGCATGATCAGTTTCTCCGGTATTCCGCATAGACCGAAACCGCCTACAACAATAGAGGCTCCATCCCTAACCTTTAAAACTGCTTCAGCCAATGATGAAATCACTTTACTCATTAATTCCCTCTCCTCCCTCATTCTTTGATGAAATGGAGTCTTCCCACTCAAAGAGGAAAACCCCATAGAATAACTTAAATAAATAATGATGCTCCAAAAGCAAGAATAAAAACAGCTAATGTTTTTAGAATTGTTAATGCAAAAATATCCTTATAAGACTGACGATGTGTCAGGCCTGTGATTGCTAATAATGTGATTACTGCTCCATTATGCGGTAATGTATCCATTCCTCCAGAGGCCATGGATGCAATACGATGCAGCAATTCAGGTGAAATACCAAGCGTATTAGCCATCTGTAAGTATTGCTGCCCCATTACTTCAAGTGCAATCGATAGGCCGCCTGAAGCTGATCCAGTAACCCCTGCTAAGACGTTTACTGCTATTGCCTCTGAAACAAGAGGATTATTGCTTGCATTGAAGACCCAGTCTTGAATGGCAGTAAATCCAGGTAATGTTTTGACTACGTTCCCAAATCCAACCTCTGATGCCGTGTTGAAAATCGCCAGCAATGAACCCATTGCAGCGGCAGTAAGTCCAGTTGCAAGATTCGTTTTGATTTTTTTCACATTCATGAGCATCGCTACCAGGATTCCAATAGATAATGCAGAAATAAGTGCCCATGAAGATGTGACAGTACTTGCATCAGGAATATTGTATTTGTCTGCTAAAGTCGTTGCATCATACCAGAACTTCACTGACAAACCTGTTCTGCTGAAGATAAAATTCAGGACAACTACAACAACCAATGGAACGATAGCTAGCCAAAACTTCGGAAGACTTTTTTCATCAATTTCTTCCGGTTCATTCTTGTGCCCAGTTCCATAACCTTCTCCTATAGCTACTGCTTGTTTGCGTCGACGCTCAAGCCAAAGCATTCCACCAGTAAAAACGATGATTGCACCAATAATCCCAACTAACGGTGCCGCATAAGCATCTGTTCCGAAATAATTCGTCGGAATTATATTTTGAATCTGTGGTGTACCTGGCAATGCATCCATTGTATAAGTAAAAGCACCTAATGCAATTGTGCCTGGAATAAGCCTTTTTGGAATATCAGCTTCTTTAAAAATTTCAGCCGCAAATGGATAAACGGCAAATGCTACAACAAATAATGAAACGCCTCCATATGTTAAAGCGGAACACGCCAAGACAACTGCTAAAATAGCATGCTTTGAACCTAGTGAAGAAACAATCGTTCGAGCGATCGAGGCTGCTGCTCCCGTCATCTCCATTACCTTTCCAAAAATCGCTCCTAATAGGAATATAGGAAAGAATGATTTAATATAATTTGCCGCATTTGTCATATAAACTTCTGTATAACTTGGCAATAGAAGTCCGCCAGAAATAACAACGGCCAACAAGGTTACAATTGGAGCGATGATGATAACCGGATAACCGCGATATGCAAGAAAAATTAATAAACTTAACGCTAATATGATTGCAAAAATCTCAATAAACAAGCTAAAACCCCCTTATTGTTGCGTCTGTCTGCTAAGCCATCTTCATCTCCCCAGAATGGATGGATTGCAGCTGCCGCAATTCCTGCCTAACTTTTCTCCCCCTATTAACTTAGCAATCTCCCTTCTAAGTAAACGTTTTCATTTCATCGCCTTATATTGACTATAAACGTTCTTCTCCACATTCCATCCCTAAAATGGGCCACCCTCCATTTTATTATGCAAACTTCATGCCAAAAAGTATTTTTCATTAATAATAGACTGAATTGCGCATAATATCTGCAAAAACACTGTCCAAATTTTAATTTTGATGTAAATGTTGTACAGTTTACCTTGCATTCCTTCTAAATCTGTTCATTTCTGTACGGATTTCCTGACAAATACCTCAAAAAGGCATATATTTTGTTCAGATTACCTTACAAGTATAAAAAAAAGAGTAATAGACAAGCTTTAAATACTAAAGCTGCGAATACTCTTTTTTTATGAACCTAGTCCATATTTATTCATTTTTTCATAAAGGGTCGTACGACTAATGCCCAATTGCTTAGCCGCTTCCGTCTTATTGCCGTTCTCTGTCTCTAGCGAAGCTAAAATTGTCTGGCGCTCTGTTTCCTCCATTACCTCAGCCAAGGATCGGACAGATACCGTCTTTACATGACCTCTAATGTTATTAGGAAGCTGATCTTTTGTTATCAACTGGTTAGGGTCAACAATATTCATCGCACGTTCTATAATATTTTCTAATTCCCGGATGTTGCCCGGCCAGTTGTATTTCAATAACAGACGCATGGCCCGCTCATCCATTCCTTTTATTCGCTTCATCATGATATGCTGATACTTCTTTATAAAATGATCGACCAAGAACTCAATATCCTGCTGTCTATCTTTTAAAGAAGGAACGAGAATTTCCATTACCTTTAAACGGTAGTAAAGATCTAGACGAAATTCTCCCTTCTCTACCATTTCCTCGAGGTTGCGATTGGTCGCAGCGACAATGCGGACATCTACAGCTATGCTGCTTGAAGATCCCACACGTTCCACTTCTTTTTCCTGCAGAACACGCAATAATTTCACTTGCATATGGATCGGCAGCTCACCGATTTCATCTAAAAATATTGTACCGCCATCTGCCGCTTCAAACTTCCCTGCCTTACCACCCTTTTTCGCACCAGTAAAGGATCCCTCTTCATACCCGAACAACTCTGATTCAATAAGCTCCGAAGGAATAGCAGCGCAGTTTACCTTAACAAAAACGCCCATTGAACGCCTGCTTGCGTGATGGATCGCGTGGGCAAACAGCTCTTTCCCTGTACCGCTTTCACCGAGAAGCAACACATTGGAATCATTTTCTGCCACCTTTTGGGCACGCGCTTTCACTTCTGCAAAAGCCTGAGACTTCCCTATAAGCTGATCAAACGTATAAGAAGATTTATTGCTTTCACGAAAATCTCCTTTATACTTTTTTAGTTCTTTTTCCAATATGTTCAATCGTTTAAAAAGAGCAGAAAATTGACCAACGTTCTTAAATAATAGCTTTCCGACTGCTCCAACCACTTTCCCGCCTTTAATAATAGGGGAGCGAGTGGCGATCATATATCCATCATTCACTTTTTGCAACGCTGCTGTTTCCTGCTTGCCTGTTTTGACAACGATATGCATTCTCGTATTTTCGATCACTTCGGTCACATGCTTGCCGATTGAGCTCTTCTGATCCACTCTCAGAAAATCAGCATAGGCCTTTGTCAGTATCCGAACATACCCTTCAGAATCAACGATGACCAGTCCATCATATGCATATTCTAAAATATCCTGAATCAGGATTTCATTGTCGCCATCGTTATCCTTAATCAGCTCTGCCTCATTTAATGCCGGTGATGAGCAGAGGTACATATAATCTGCTCCTTCATAGCCGAATAGTTTCTCATACCTTACAATCATTTGCTTCTCATGAACACGCAAATGAATATTCGTGCCTGATACAGAGCTCTGTTGAATCATTTCATAGAACTCATCCATCTCTCCTTCAAGGAGGCAGTGCAGTCGCTGATTACTCATCAGCACTTCCTTTTCATTATTCATCACCATTACTCCAAATGGTAAACTCTCAATCATCGCGTTTAATAATTGCAGCTGATTTGAACGATCTTCTCTCAATGATAAAACGCTCCTTACTTCAAAACAGATTATAAAAACAACAGCTCGTCTATCCATTCATAGGACCTGATCTATTGGAAGATTCCCATTATTACATCATTTGAATTATATCATATGACCGAGGGAGGGAGACCTATATTCTTCTGCTAATCCCCAAATAAAGAAGCCATCACAAAGTTGTCTCCCTTCATAATGGCTTTGCATTCTTTCTATTGTTTTAAATTTCCCAATCGAATAAAAGCGCGATCTCGTTCTTTTAGTTTATCCGATACCGACTCATCCCCGTAGCGGAATATCCCTTCTCCTGATTTCGCACCAAGCTTCTGCTCTGCAACTAACTTCGAAATCATTTCAGGTGCTTCCATTGATTGATCAAGATCAGGTGCCACATTCTCGAATACTCTTTGCCAAGTATCAAGACCACCAAAATCTGCAATTTCAATCGGGCCAGTAAATGCCCAACGGAATCCGGGACCGGCAGTGACTGCTGTATCAATATCCTCCGCACTTGCAATCCCTTCTTTTAACAGATAGAAAGCTTCTCTCATTAAAGCCGTTTGTAGGCGATTAGCAACAAAACCAGAAATCTCCTTTTGCAGAACAATCGGCGCTTTTCCAATGTCACGCATCAGCTGAATCGTGTCTTCAACTACCTTTTTTTCCGTTTGTTCATGCTTTACTATTTCTACCAATGGTACAAGATGACCTGGATTAAAATAATGAGTAATGATCATTTTATTAGCAAATGACGCCTTCTCAACTAAACGTGAGATTGGAAATGTAGAGGTATTAGAAGCAATAATTGCACTTTCTTTTTTCAAATCTTCTAATTTGTGATAAAGACTCCACTTCAAATCAATTACTTCAGGGATCGCTTCAATGATAAAATCAGCATCCTTGCTAGCATCTGCTAAATCTGTTGTATACTTAATGTTCTTAATAGCATCAGCTTTGCCTGTTGAAGTTACTGCCCCTTCCTCCACAAGCAATGCTAGATCCTGTTTTATCCGTCGTTCCGCTTTTTCTAAGAACTCATCGTTTAAATCATTTAAAACAACTGGATAACCATTGATCGCAAATGAAATGGCAATTCCTGTTCCCATCACACCCGATCCTATCACTGTAATATTTTTTATCATCGTGGTCGCTCCTTTTCATTGAACGGTCGGCTATAAATGAGCTGATCGACCGAAGCATCTCGATTACTGTCGGTGCATTCATCACAATCAGTGCAAATATTGTGCCAAAAATTAAATAATTGCGAAAAATATTTTGATATGATAAACTACTTTCCGATACGATCTCCCCACTCCCCATTACTATAATTCTTTTTCTTTCAACCTTTTTCCTGTACATCCCTAATGAGCCATTACATTTTTTTAAGGAGGAATGTAAAGTGGTTTCAAATAAAGTAGCGATCATTACTGGCTCTGCAAGAGGCATTGGCTTTGAGATTGGAAAAATCTTTGCAGAGAATGGTGCAAAAGTTGTCCTATCAGATATTAATGAGAAGGATGTAAAAGCGGCCGCTGATGATTTATCCAAGCAAGGGCTTGAAGTAATCGGTTTAAAGGCTGATGTAACACAAGAGGCAGAAATCATCCAACTAATTGAAGGTACGAAACAAAAATTCGGCCGTATTGATATCTTCATTAACAATGCCGGACTTCAGCATGTGGCTCCCTTGGAGGATTTCCCTACTGAGAAATTCGAATTAATGATTAAAATCATGCTTACCGCACCATTTATTGCAATAAAAAATGTATTGCCTATTATGAAAGAACAAAATTTCGGCAGAATCATTAATGTTGCCTCGATTAACGGATTAATCGGCTTTGCTAACAAAGCAGCGTACAATAGCGCGAAGCATGGTGTCATTGGTTTAACTAAGGTGGCAGCTTTAGAAAGTGCCTCTCATGGTGTCACAGTAAATGCACTTTGCCCTGGTTATGTAGATACACCACTTGTTCGCAATCAATTAATGGATCTTTCAGTCACACGAGGCGTGCCATTAGAAAAGGTACTTGAAGAGGTTATTTACCCTCTCGTGCCGCAAAACCGTCTGTTAGCAGTCGAGGAGATTGCCGATTATGCGATGTTCTTGGCAAGTGATAAAGCAAAAGGTGTAACAGGGCAGGCAGTTGTTTTAGATGGCGGCTATACAGCTCAATAAAGGCAAAAAGGGAGAGGTGCACCTCTCCCTTTTTTCATGATTCATAGATGACTTGTCCTGTTAAACCTAAATTATAACCATACAATTGCTCTAATTGAGAGCGATATTCAGTTGAAGCCATTGTTTCCTTAATTGCTTTTACGAGCATAGTATTCTCTTTAAGAATAACTAAATCATATTGTTCTGTTATGAGAGGAACAAAGTCTACATTAACCATTTTTGTTACATTTTCGATACCTACTCCAGCATCAGCTTTTCCGCTTGCGACGCTTGAAGCGATGGAATAATGACTAGTTAACTCATCCCCATATCCATTTAATGATTGTGCAGTGAGGCCATTCAATCTTAATTGCTCATCTAATAACACTCTTGCACCTGAGCCTTTTTCACGATTGACGATTTTTACATTAGGCATCGATAGATCTTTCCAGTCCTTTATTTGATGGGGATTTCCTTTCTGCACGTAAATCCCCGCCTGCCGTCGAACTAAATTCATTTGGATAAATGGCTGACTGACTAAAATCCGTTTAACATAAGGAGTGTTGTATTCACCAGTATCACCATCGAATAAATGAACACTCACCACATCACATTCTCCCTTGTACATCGACATCAGGCTATTCAAGCTGCCATTATAAAGTCTTAACGAAGAAAAGCTTGTATGGTTTTCCAAATGCTTGCTTAACATATCTAAAACGATGTCTTGGCCGCTAATGATGACCTGATTGCTGGATTGTTTAAAAGGCTGCGATAGCGCCCCATCATTGACTGGTATCAGACCTGTCTTACTCTTAGCTTTATAGCTCTCAATATCATCGTCGTCAACTCTCATTTGCCGGCCTACGCGATAAGCCGAAAGCTCGCCTTTTTTGATTAGATCGTAAACGGTTAATTTGGATACCCTTAAAATTTGAGAAACCTCTTCAATCGTATAAGATGAATTGTTGTTCATACAATCACTCCATTATTTTCGGAAAATGCCCTGCATATTTCATTATATTTAGTTATAATAGGTTATATATAATATTAATTAATTTTATAAGGATGAACTTTCATGGCTAACTTAAAATTACAGCAGCTTACTAAAGTCTACAATAAAAATGAGATAGCAGTAAAAGATTTTAATCTTGATATAAAAGATAAAGAGTTTATCGTCTTCGTTGGTCCATCCGGATGCGGGAAGTCTACTATATTACGTATGGTTGCCGGCTTGGAAGACATTACACATGGAGAACTATTCATTGATAATCAAAAGATGAACGATGTATCTTCAAAAGACCGCGATATCGCCATGGTATTCCAAAACTATGCATTATACCCTCATATGACAGTATATCAAAATATGGCATTCGGATTGAAGATGAGGAAACAGACTAAAACGGAAATAGAACGCCGCGTAAATGAAGCCGCAGCCATTCTTGGACTAAAGCCTTTTTTACATCGCAAGCCCGCGGCGCTATCCGGCGGACAGAGGCAGCGTGTAGCCTTAGGAAGAGCTATCGTACGCGACGCCAATGTCTTTCTGATGGATGAGCCATTATCCAGCTTAGACGCCAAGCTGCGCGTACAAATGCGCAGTGAAATTATCAGTCTTCATAGTAGATTGCAAACAACGACCATTTACGTGACTCATGACCAAACCGAGGCAATGACCATGGCTACTCGGCTTGTCGTGTTAAATCATGGTCAAATCCAACAAATCGGCACACCAAAAGAAGTATACGAACAACCAGTAAATGTATTTGTAGCGGGATTTATCGGTTCACCTGCAATGAATTTCTTCTCTGGCAGCCTTACAGCCAGCGGGCTAAAAATCGGTGATCAATACATACCCATCCCAGCTGGTCTTTTACCACAAAATAGTTCACAAGATATCATTATCGGCGTTCGCCCAGAAGACATGTATATCGAATCAGCAACCCCAATGTTTCATACAGAGATTGAAGCAGTTGAATTATTAGGAGCGGATACAATGATTAATGCTGGACTAGGTGATCAGCCTTTCACTGCCCGTATCCCTTCATCCATTGCAATAGAACCAGGACAAACTCTGCCTCTGTCCATTCATTTGAATAGAATGCTTTTTTTCGACAGCCAATCCAAAAACCGCATATTTTAGTAGAGAAAAGTATTTAATATTCCTGATTATTATATTAAGATATAACTAGTTATAATTAGATATAAAGGGGGAAACAACATGTTCAAACATTTGAAGTTAGGCATTATGATCTTAATTGTGCTTATTTTTACTGCTGCATGTTCAAGCAGCGAAAGTGAAAAATCTAAAGAACCTGTAGCTGAAAAGGGAAAGGTTGAGCTTACAATTTCTGCAGCTGCCAGCTTAAAGGATGCAATGGATGTGATCCAAGCTTCGTACGAGGACGAGCATCCAGAAGTAACACTAACATTTAACTTTGGCGGATCAGGATCCCTTCAACAGCAAATATCTCAGGGCGCACCTGTTGATTTATTTTTCTCCGCTGCAGAGGATAAATTTGATTTACTCGTAGCTGAAGGAATGATTACTAAAGATAATAGCATCGATCTTTTAGGAAACGAACTTGTTCTGATTGTTCCTGAAGAGGACACAACGATCAAAAGCTTTTCAGACCTTACAAAAGAGAATGTCAGCAAAATTTCAATTGGTACGCCTGAAATAGTGCCAGCCGGCGCCTATGGAAAAGAAGCTTTAGAAACGATGAATTTATGGAACGAAGTGGAATCTAACATTGTATATGCTAAAGATGTGCGTCAAGTCCTTTCCTATGTAGAAACAGGAAATGTCAGTGCAGGGATAGTATATAAAACAGATGCATTGCTAACAGATAAAGTGAAAATTATCGCAACAGCTGAAGCTGATACACATACACCCATTATTTACCCAGTAGGAATCATTAACGACTCAAAAAATTATGATGCCACAAAAGAATTTTATGAATACTTGCAGAGTGATGAAACTATAGAGATATTTGAGGATTATGGATTCACTGCTCAATAGTATTTTTTCTGAAGCATTTTTAAGTCCAATCTGGGTATCGTTAAAAATTGCCATCATTGCAGGAATCATCGTCATCTTAATAGGGACAGTCGCTGCCCGTTTCTTTGCTCGAAAGCAATTTAGAGGAAAGGCAGTAATTGAAACACTGCTTATGTTGCCAATGGTCCTTCCTCCTACAGTTGTTGGTTTTTTTCTCATCGTTATTTTTGGGAAAAATAGCTGGGCTGGCCAAGCCATTACATGGCTGTTTGACCGTCCAATTATCTTCACATGGTGGGCAGCTGTGATTGCTGCCATCGTGGTTGCCTTCCCACTCATGTATCAATCAGCCAAATCAGGCTTTCTCGCCATGGACCGTGACATCGAAAATGCAGCGCGAGTTGATGGAGCGAGTGAATGGAAGATTTTCTTCTTTATCTCAATCCCACTCGCATCTAAAGCACTTATTTCCGGCAGTATATTAAGCTTTGCCCGTGCACTAGGAGAGTTTGGAGCTACCCTTATGTTTGCTGGCAATATCCCAGGTGAAACACAAACCCTACCAATTGCTATCTATATCGCAATTGATTCCGGGAATATGGTCATGGCATGGTTATGGGTAATAGCCATTGTGACCCTTTCCTTCCTCATGCTCTTGGCTGTGAGGGTAAAGGAATGAAATGATGCGAAGCCGTTAGAGTATTATTAAGGGCACTAGTTCTGTGAACTAGTGCCCTGTTTTATTATTGATCATCAGTTCAACCCGGAACAAGTTTGGTAATCTATTGCCCTGATTCTATTTTATTTTTGAAAAGTGGGAAAACTTACTCTTTCTTCTCTGTTTCTTCGATTTTGTCTCTTGTGAGCGGAGAATCAACCTCTTTCTACTCTGTTTCAGCGATTTTGATGCGAGTGAGCGGAGAATCAGACTCTTTCTACTCTCTTTCCTCAATTTTGATGCGGGTGAGCGGAGAATCAGACTCTTTCTACTCTCTTTCCTCGGTTTTGGTACGGATGAGCGGAGAATCAGACTCTTTCTACTCTCTTTCCTCAATTTTGATTCGGATGAGCGGAGAATCAACCTCTTTCTACTCTCTTTCCTCGATTTTGATTCGGGTGAGCGCAGAATCAACCTCTTTCTACTCTGTATCATCGATTTTGATGCGGGTGAGCGCAGAATCAACCTCTTTCTACTCTCTTTCCTCAATTTTGAATCGGACGAGCGGAGAATCAGACTCTTTCTACTCTCTTTCCTCAATTTTGATTCGGGTAAGCGGAGAATCAGACTCTTTCTACTCTGTTTCATCGGTTCTGATTCGAGTGAGCGGAGAATCAACCTCTTTCTACTCTCTTTCCTCAATTTTGATTCGGATGAGCGGAGAATCAGACTCTTTCTACTCTGTTTCATCGATTTTGATGCGGGTAAGCGGAGAATCAGACTCTTTCTACTCTCTTTCCTCGGTTTTGATTCGGATGAGCGGAGAATCAACCTCTTTCTACTCTGTTTCATCGATTTTGATGCGAGTGAGCGGAGAATCAGACTCTTTCTACTCTGTTTCATCGATTTTGGCTCTTGTGAGCGGAGAATCAACCTCTTTCTACTCTCTTTCCTCAATTTTGATTCGGACGAGCGGAGAATCAACCTCTTTCTACTCTCTTTCCTCAATTTTGA
>NZ_JAUSUB010000027.1 GCF_030813235.1 Cytobacillus purgationiresistens
AATCCTTGCAAATATCCGTTCCGATTCTCTTCAATTGAAAAATCTGTAAAAGGTTCATGTTTATATGGCTGTACCATTATTAATTCCTCCCTTTTTATTCTAAATACAAACATATCTCTCAAATGAAATAGATTTAGTGCAATCGTTTTAAAAAAACAAAATTACCTTACTGGTACAATCAATTGATCTAGTTTTTCCTTCAATTCCTCTTTTACTACAGTTGACGCGTCTAATAAAGGAACAGATACAGAACCTACAGGTATCCCAATCATATTCAAAGCTGCTTTTAATGGACCCGGATTGCCCTCAACGTAAAGTGCCTTCATTAAAGGGAAAAACTCTTTATGTAAAGCAACAGCTTGATCATATTCTTTCTTCTTTACCAGATCATAAATTTTGACCCACACATCTGGTATTAGGTTTGAACTTGCTGTAATCGCACCCGGTGCACCCGTTATAAAGGAAGAAACTGCTCGAAAGTCTTCTCCACAAAGGACAGAGATTTTATCCCCTACAGATTGAATTAATTCAATGATATCTCCCATATTATCTGAACAGACTTTCATTGCCACTATATTAGGAACTCTCTTAACTATTTTTTCTACTACATCATTCGTCATATGAATACCTGTTTTATAAGGAATGTTATATAGAATAATTGGCATGTCTAAGGCCTGATTTACAGATTCATAATACTCAACAAGGCCTTCTTTCGTTGGATTCACATAAAATGGTGTAACTACCATTACTGAATCCGCACCAGCTTGTTTTGCATATTTACCTAACTCTATATTGTCTCCTACCCCTGGAGAAAGTAAACCAACAACAACTGGTACTTTTCCGTTAACTTCATTAATTGCAACATCTATCGCTATTTTTCGTTGATCCATACTTAATGCTGTGTATTCACCAGTACCCCCTAATACAAGTAAAGAATGAATATCATTTTTCAATTGATCTTGAATAAGATTAACAAAAGTTTCTTTATCCACTAAGCCATTCTCATCCATGGGCGTGACTAATGCTGTCATAATTCCTTCATATTTCATTTTATTTAACTCCTTTTAAAATAGATTTTCGAGCTCGTGCGTTACCTAACACTTGGTTATTTACTAAATTTTTTGATATTTCACCCGATAGAACCTTACAGACTTCTTTAGATATTGATTCAGAACATCTGTCCTTGGCTTCTAAAGTGTCTCCACCAAAATGTGGTGACAATATAACATTGTCTAATTTAAACAATGGATTATCACGATTTGGAGGTTCTTCCTCTAATACATCTAATGCAGCTCCTCCAATTTTCTTCGAAACTAATGCGTCTAACAGTGCCTCTTCATTAATTAAAGAGCCTCTACCCAAGTTAATAATGAATGCTGTATTTCTCATTAATTCAAATTGTTTTGATGAAAACATATGATAAGTACTTTTGGTAAGAGGTGCATGTAATGATATAAAGTCACACTTCGGAAGATACTCTTCTAACTTTTCCACCTTTAAAACTCCATGTAGTTTCATCTCTGATTCTGATAAAAATGGATCAAATCCGAAAACATTCAAATTAAATGCTTTTGCTTTTTTAGTTAATTCTTGACCAATCTTCCCCATTCCAACGATAAGAAGATTTTTTGCATTTATCTCCATTGGATAAAACATATCTCTATAATTCCATTCACCGTTTCTCACTTTCTTGTCAATTAAGGGTAAATTCCTACTTAGTGCAAGGATTGACATGATAGAATGCTCTGCTACAGACGTATAATTACTAAAAGGAGCATTCAATACCATTACACCGTTTTCTGTCGCACTAGCAACATCAATATTATCTAACCCCACTCCATGCATCCCTATTACTTCTAAAGTAGGACAATTGTCTAAAATCCTTTTAGTGACTTTTTCTGTCCTAACTATAAGTGCATGGACATTAAATTTATTTATATATTCTATAATAGTTTCCTCTGAACCGTTAGGAGCCAACACTACATTATAATTGGTAGTTAAATATTCAACCCCGATTGGCCTTATAGTCGGTTCAATTAACAGAATAGTTTTAGTCATAATACTCCTCCTTACTCATAATACTTAGCATACTAAGCTGAATCAAAAAAATCTATTCCCATAATGGAAGCCTTCGTTTTTTCACATAATTAATTTGTTAAAAAAAGAAAGGCAACCATTAACATTATAAAACTTTGGATAAAAATGCTTTTGTTCTCTCATGAGTTGGGTTTGCAAATAATTCTCGTGGACTACCCTCTTCTACAATCCTTCCACCATCTATATATATTACACGATCTGCTACCTCACGAGCAAAGCCCATTTCATGTGTGACAATAACCATGGTCATTCCCTCTTTTGCTAACTGTTTCATTACCCTTAAAACCTCTCCAACCATTTCTGGATCTAACGCTGAAGTAGGTTCGTCAAATAACATAACATGAGGTTCCATAGCCAATGCTCTTGCAATAGCCACACGCTGCTGTTGTCCACCAGATAAATTACTTGGATAAGCATCTGCCTTTTCTGACAATCCTACCTTTTCTAATAGTTCCAATGCCTGTGTTTCCGCTTCTTTTTTTGACTTCTTTTTTAACTTAATTGGAGCCAAAGTGATGTTTTCAATTACTTTTTTTTGTGGGAATAAATTAAATTGTTGAAAAACCATCCCCATTTGTTGCCTAAGCTTATTAATATTTGTACTTTTATCTATTATATTTTTTTCTTCTATAAGAATATCACCACTTGTAGGTTCTTCTAATAAATTTAGACATCTCAAAAAGGTACTTTTCCCTGAACCTGAAGAGCCAATAATGCAAACCACTTCCTGAGGTGCAATAGAAGTACTAATATCTTTCAAGACTTCTATATCACCATAAGACTTTGTAAGATTCTTCACCATTATCATGATATTACGAACCTCCGCTCCAATCTAGTTGAAATTAGAGATACAGTATATATAGTTATAAAATACATTAATGCTACCATGGTTAATATTTCAAATGATTTAAAATTCATTGCATAGATAGATTGTCCAACCATTGTTAGTTCTGCTATACCTATAACTGATAACATAGAAGTATCCTTAATTGCATGAGTTAATTGATTAACAAATGAAGGAATCATTCGACGAACTGCCTGAGGTAAAACGATGTAAGCCATTGTTTGAGAATAGGTGAACCCTAATGATCTCCCTGCCTCCATTTGCCCTTTGCTAATAGATTCAATACCTCCTCGGAAAATTTCAGTATTATATGCCCCAATGTTTAAACTAATTGCTATTAAACCTGCTGTAAAAGCAGAAAGATGGATATCTAATACTGAAGGAGCTCCGAAATAAATGAATAATATTTGTATCAATATCGGCGTTCCCCTTATGATATTTACATAAATTGCTGCAGGGTAACGTAAAATTGTATACTTGGACATTCTCATAAAACAGGCAATCAATCCTATAACAAGAGATATAATAATTGATACAACAGATATTAATACTGTCATATACAGCCCTTGTAACAGGTACGGAAATGCGTCCTTTATAACATCTAGTGTAGTCCCCATGTAAACACCCCTTTTCTCTCGAAGTTTACTGTAATTAAAGAGTCATACATTCAATTCACAGTGTGATCATTTACCAAACCACTCTATATATATCTTTTCATATTCTCCATTCTCCTTAATAGTCTTCAATCCTGAATTAATTTTTCCTAATAACTCTATATTCCCTTTTTTTACTGCAAATGCGTGTTCATCAACGGTTAGATGTTCCCCTACTATTTTGAACTTAGTATCTTTTCCATCAAGTGTTAAACGGTAATCAACAGTTGGTGAGTTGAGAATGAGAGCATCGGAATTCCCATTCTCAACATCCAAATAAAGAGCATCAGTTTCCTTTAATGGCTTTGCTTCACCTCCATATTTCCCTGCCAATTCCTTTGCTTTCTCAAGCGTTGTAGAACCCTGTGTAGCAACAATTCTCTTTCCTTTTAAATCTTCTAATGATTGAATAGTAGAATCCACAGGAACTACTAATACTAGCCCTGATTCTAAAAATACTTCTGAAAAATCCACAACTTCTTTGCGTTCCTCACGAATTAATAAAGATGAAGCGATATCCACTTGGTTAGATTGTATTCCAGGGATAAATCCATCAAATTTCATTTCTTTAAATTCAGTATCTATATTTTCTTCTTTTCCAATAGCTTGTAAAATATCATACTCAAATCCAGTAAGTTGTCCGTTTTGTTTAAAGATCAAAGGCGGATAATTATTTAAAGCCGCAATACTAACATTTGTTGACCCACCGTTTTCCCCATTTCCACTAGTTTGACTTCCACATCCTACAAGGAAAAAAAATAAAACTCCTAATAAACCAGATAACATTACTAACCTATTCAAATTGAAGTCCCCTTTCTATTGCTGTAAAAAAATTATATAATCGAATTTATCAGAGTTTAATTTTTCTGATAAAAAAGAATAATTAAATAATAAATGATAACGTTATCATTTGTCAACAACTTATAATACTAAGTATTACTTTAAAACACAAAAAAGTAATGTCTAATTAGATGAAATAGTAGATTTCATCTAATTAGACATTACTTAGCTAACTTATTTAATATTGGTAATGAGAATGATACTTCCATGTTTTTGTGTTTATATGAAATATATTTAACTCTATTGGAACCTTATTTTGAGTGTAAGAAATCCTTGTCCCCTTTAATACTGCAGAAGAATCAGGAATCTGTAAAGCTCCTGCTATATAAGGATCTGCTTTTACCGCTTCAATTTCATCTTCAACACCTGTTATATCAACATTTGCTTTTTCCTTAAGCAATTGTTGAACAGATGAAAAAGTAAGATCTTCTTGATAAACTTCGATAGGGACAATAGAGCGAATGTAATGTTCTAAGTAGAACATTGGTTGATTATTTAAATACCTTATTCTCTTTAAATAAATGAGTTCATCACTTTCATCAACTTCAAGGATGCTAGAAAAATGAGCACTTTTCATTATTCTAGATTCAATTGTCCTCACTGATATTTTTTCCCAATCATTAGAATAATGATTTCGAAAACCAGACATACTTGTCCATGATTCTTTAGGCTGACGATTAGATACAAATGAACCCTTCCCCTGCACCCTATAAATAATCCGATCATTTTCTAGTTGCTTTAGAGCCTGTCTAACTGGTGTTCGACTTACATTAAACATTTTTTCTAACTCAACCTCAGAAGGCAAAACTTCACCTACATGAAATATACCTTCGTCAATCTTCTGTTTAATGGTGTTATATATAATTTGATAGGCTGGAATTGTTTGGATAGTCCTTCTTCCTCTCTTTTCCTTTTTTTATTATAATAACTTAAAATAATACTATGTCAACAACTCATAATACTAAGTATATTTACGTTACTAAATTTTTATATCATTACCTCTTAAATATTCATTAATATACTAGAAAACTAAAAAAAATCCTTTTATTGAGTTGTACTCTCAAAAAGGAAATATATAATCCGCATTCGACTCCTTAGAGTTCACTGTCAATATACCAGCTGTGATCCCCTTATCGGTAGCATCTTCAAAGGGCCTCTTTGCTTATCTTAAAATATCTTCTCTATGTAGGTTTATAGACTTTCACATCAAAACCAGACATAAAAGTTGTCCCGGTACCAATACAAGTAGCAGCAATCAAAATGCTTTATTTTCACAGTAACTCCTCAATCGATCTAAAACTATCAATTGCTTTATTTTGCATTGAATTTGATAATTTGTATTCCCTCTTATTTTCAAACTAAATTTATTAATATTTTTGATCGACTTGAGAAATCCTCATACTTTGGAATAGGAGTAGAATAGCTGATCCAGAGCTATTAATGGATGATTATAAGCCTTCAACACATCTTGTATAAAAGGTCCATATTCCTTAGCAACAATTTCTACATTCCACTCAATATTACTCTTCAATGCACTTTGTGTTTTAAGATCAATAATCACCTTAATAAAATCCAGATACTCAAAATTATACGGCTTAGTATGAAAGCCATCCTCTTTATCCGTTACAAAAACCTTTAACTCAACTTTCGTATACTCCTAATTTTTCCCCAAAGACTTTGTTTCCGTAGAATTCAAATAAGTAGAGCAATAATTTTCCCTTTTGCCCCCTTTCTTTTGCTTCCTTTAAACGGATTTTGCAATAACTGTAATCCACTAAAATTCTAAAATAATGACTAACACATTACTTTAATGACATTACTAACTCACTTGACAATTACAAGGTCTTGACTAGGAACTCCCTAAAAAAAGCGGTTGAATAATTAGAAATCCGCGTTATAATACTTGTATACAAGTATACTCAATAAGATAAGAAGGTGAATGGATGGCAGAATCAACGGAATTTCTGTATCCCGCAAAATGGCTTTCAAAAGCATCTGCTGGAGATCGTGTAATATCCGAGCTCAGAATGCAAATTATTTCTGGCAAGATTGAAAGCGGTACCATTATTTCAGAAAATAAAATAGCTTCAGATTTTGCTGTAAGTCGTTCACCTGTTCGTGAAGCGTTGAAAATACTTGCATCCGAAAATATGATTCAACCTAAAAGAATGGGTGCAGTTGTTATTGGTTTAACAGAAAAAAAAATAGAAGAAATTTATGATGTACGCATACTAATAGAAACATTTGTATATGAACGGCTTGTCCGTACGGACGTTGATGAGCTGGTAAAAGAACTAAGTAAAATCCTTGAAATCATGAAAGTCACTATAAAATATCGCGATGCAGATGAGTTTTCCAATCAAGATCTCTTATTCCATGAAACCATTATCGGTGCGATTGATCATTCATACATCCTAATGATTTGGAATAATTTAAAACCTGTTATGGAAAGCTTAATCCTGCTATCGATGCGCGAACGGTTCCAGGAAAACTACGATGACTTTACACGGATTGTGAAAAATCATGAGCTATATATAGAAGCAATAAAAACAAAAGATAGAGCGCTCATGATTCAATCCTTGCATCAAAACTTCGATGATGTACAAGGTAAGGTAGAAGACATGTGGGTTTCACAACAAATGCTTTCCAAAGGAGTAGAGCAAGAAAATGACTAACTATATGTTAGGTGTCGATATTGGCACAACAAGTACGAAAGCTGTTTTATTTAGTGAAAGCGGGAAGGTGATCCAGCAGGAAAATATCGGATACCCTCTTCATACACCAGATATGTCAACAGCGGAACAAGATCCTGATGAAATTTTTCAGGCTGTTTTAAAATCCATTAGAAATATTATGAAGCAGCATTCTCAAAAAAAACTATCGTTTATTTCATTTAGCAGTGCCATGCATAGTCTCATTGCCATTGATGAAAATGATCAGCCTCTGACGCCATGCATCACCTGGGCAGATAACCGAAGCGAGGCATGGGCACATAAAATAAAAAATAAATTGAATGGGCATGAAGTGTACAAACGAACAGGAACACCCATTCATCCAATGTCACCATTAAGCAAAATGGCTTGGATCACAAATGATCGTCCGGAAATCGCCGCTAAGGCTAAAAAGTACATTGGAATCAAAGAATATATCTTTAAAAAGTTCTTTGATCAATATGTGGTTGATTATTCCCTGGCATCAGCCATGGGCATGATGAATCTCAAAAACTTGGATTGGGATGAAGAAGCATTAAAAATTGCCGGTGTTACACGTGAGCAATTATCTGAACTCGTACCAACCACCAAGATTTTCAAAAACTGTCGCCTGGATTTAGCGAATAAAATTGGAATTGATCCGCAAACTCCCTTTGTTATAGGTGCAAGTGATGGCGTGCTTTCTAACCTAGGCGTGAATGCAATTAGAAAAGGCGAAATTGCAGTCACAATCGGAACAAGCGGTGCCATCCGAACCATTATAGACCAGCCAAAAACAGACGAAAAAGGCCGAATCTTTTGCTATGCATTAACTGAAAAGCATTGGGTAATTGGCGGTCCAGTTAATAATGGTGGAATGGTACTTCGCTGGATTAGGGATGAATTTGCCTCTTCTGAAGTAGAAACAGCGAAAAGACTTGGGATTGATCCATACGAAGTATTAACCAAAATTGCAGAACGAGTAAGACCAGGAGCAGATGGATTGTTGTTCCATCCGTACTTGGCTGGTGAACGTGCGCCACTATGGAATCCAGACGTGCGCGGCTCATTCTTCGGTTTAACGCTGTCTCATAAGAAAGAACATATGATTCGAGCAGCGTTGGAAGGCGTCATTTACAATTTATACACTGTATTTTTAGCATTAATGGAATGCATGGAAGGGCCAGTGACCCGAATCCAAGCAACAGGCGGCTTTGCAAGATCAGATGTTTGGCGACAAATGATGTCAGATATATTCGATTCTGAGGTGGTGGTTCCTGAGAGCTATGAAAGTTCGTGTCTAGGCGCATGTATTTTAGGATTATATGCTACAGGGAAAATTGAATCATTCGAAGTTGCTTCCGAAA
The DNA here is from genome assembly GCF_030813235.1 of Cytobacillus purgationiresistens. Lineage (GTDB taxonomy): Bacteria > Bacillota > Bacilli > Bacillales > Cytobacillaceae > Cytobacillus > Cytobacillus purgationiresistens. Next base: position 8,492 of record NZ_JAUSUB010000027.1, read on the forward strand.
TGATTGGCAGTACTTACAAACACATACCTAATGAAGACGCAGCTAAAGAGTACAGGCAATTGCTGCCGATTTTTATAAACCTATCAAGAATTTTAGAAGATGAGTATTCACGGATTGCAAATTACCAAAGAAGCTTATTAAATACGAATCAATAATATTGGGGGGATTATCATGCCGTTAGTTATTGTAGCAATTGGAATTTTAGCATTACTTGTATTGATCATGGGTTTAAAACTAAATACCTTTATTTCATTAATCATTGTTTCATTCGGTGTTGCGCTCGCACTGGGCATGCCGATGACGGATATCGTTAAAACGATTGAAGGCGGACTGGGCGGAACATTGGGGCATATCGCCTTAATTTTTGGTCTTGGAGCGATGCTGGGTAAATTAATCGCCGATGCCGGTGGTGCTCAACGAATTGCCATGACGCTCGTAAACAAATTTGGAGAAAAAAATATCCAATGGGCCGTTGTTGTTTCTTCCTTTATCATTGGGATTGCTCTATTTTTCGAAGTAGGATTAGTACTATTAATTCCAATCGTCTTTGCTATATCTAGGGAACTTAAAGTTTCTATTTTATATCTCGGGATTCCGATGGCTGCCGCTTTATCTGTCACACACGGATTCTTGCCTCCTCACCCGGGGCCAACGGTCATTGCCGGTGAATATGGGGCAAACATTGGTGAAGTATTGCTTTACGGCTTTATTGTCGCCATTCCAACCGTTATCATAGCTGGACCGATATTTACTAAAATCGCAAAAAAAATTGTTCCAAATTCATTCACAAAAACAGGAAACATCGCATCTTTAGGAGACCAAAAACAATTTAAACTAGAAGACACGCCTGGCTTTGGCATTAGTGTATTTACAGCAATGCTGCCTGTCATTCTCATGTCTATCGCTACAATTATTACCTTGCTTCAAGACACACTTGGATTCGCAGATAATCAGGCGCTTTCTATCATCCGTTTCGTTGGAGACGCCTCTATTGCTATCCTGATTGCCCTGCTTGTTGCCATTTATACTATGGGATTGGGCAGAAATATACCAATTAAAACAGTCATGCAATCATGTACAACTGCGATCACGCAAATTGGTATGATGCTGTTAATCATTGGAGGCGGCGGTGCCTTCAAGCAAGTATTAATTGATGGCGGTGTCGGCGACTATGTGGCCGAGCTATTCCAAGGCACTACACTATCGCCGATTATACTTGCTTGGACGATCGCAGCAATCTTACGTATATCACTGGGCTCTGCCACAGTAGCAGCTTTGACTACAGCCGGTCTAGTTATACCGCTCTTAGGTCAAACAGACGTAAACCTTGCATTAGTCGTGCTTGCCACTGGCGCTGGAAGCTTAATCGCCTCCCACGTCAACGATGCTGGATTCTGGATGTTTAAAGAGTATTTTGGTTTAAGTATGAAAGAAACCTTTGCAACCTGGACATTGCTTGAGACGATTATTTCTGTCGCAGGATTGGGCTTTGTGCTATTATTAAGCTTGTTTGTATAATATGAGAAATCCCCCCCTTTCAATCGATTTCAAAGGGGGGGATTTGACTACTTGAAGCTTTCTCAGAATGGCTTCACTCTTTTATTCATGCTTTTCATATATTTGCACTTAATAGCTTTGCATAGCAGTCCGATAGATAAACATTTACTTGATTAAGATAAAATTCACCTTGATCGCATATTAACTTGCCATCAATTGCAGCAATTTCATCTAATCGCTGCGTACCTCTGCGGCTCTCTTTAGTAACATAGATCCTATACAATTCTTGGTCTACAGTCACTCTCAATGTATTTCCTTTAAATCGCAAATAAAAGAAATTAAATATCTCATTTTTATATTCAAGATCTTCATATTTCGCTTTCAAATCCAATTCCAAATGATAAAAGTAAATCGAGCTGTAACGCAAATCCTCAAAGCACTTCAAAATCAACTCTTTATCTTTATCCGCCACACTTTGCCTCATTTTTTCTGCTATATCTTCTCTATTCACACTTGATCACTCCCCCATTTAATATCAAATCCGTTGATAATCATGGCAGTTGTTCTCTAAGCTGCTCCACCCACACCATCTGTTCGCATCAGTTATGATGTCCTACATGTATGAGATTCTTGTACTTTATAATCTAAAAATAGAACGTTAATATCAGAACCCAGTATCTCTGTTAAAGCAAAGGCCATTCTTAATGTTGGACTCGATACGCCATTCTCCCAATTGCTGATGGTAGACTTATTGCATTTAAGGATGTTCGAGAGCTCAACTTGAGTATACCCTTTATTTTTTCTCGCCCTAATCAGATTATCATTCTTTATAGTAATCCCTCCCATCAATCCAAGTTATTTGTATTTTAATTTTAAATCCAAGTTTCTTGAATGTCAATCCATATTGTATGAATATTTTGGATAACATTTCAATCAAAATCGAATTAAGGTACAATATATTTGTACTTTCAAACTATAGAAAGAGTGATTCTGAATGATATCACAAAGACTGAAGGAAATTCGCAAACAGCGCGGTTTGACCCAAGATGCCTTAGCGCAAAAAGTAAATACGAAAAAAACAACCATTTCCAACTATGAAACAGGCTATAGCACACCATCTAATGAAATGCTGGTTGACCTGGCAAAGGTTTTAAATACATCAGTTGATTATTTATTAGGCATATCAAACACCGAGAATCACAGCAGTATCACCAACATCAATCTTACAGCTGAAGAGATTAAAGTATTCGAAGAGTTCAAGAAGTATCCGATGCTATTCAACGACATCAAGTCCAATCCTGAGAAAAAGATAAAGGAACTCATTAAACTGGAGAAAGCGAAAAAGCTTTTGCTGGATGAGGATGACGATTAATCCTTCGCTCAATTGAAAAAAGGAGTCTCTTTTCTAAGGACTCCTCGTTGAACAGAAGCAATTTAAACAAAGACTGCTTCATGAACTTTCCTCATATTATTCGCCCTTCATCACCCACACTGAAAATGCCTTTTCTCTGCCAACATTTACATACCGATGCGGCGTTGTACTTTGGAAGTGGATGCTATCTCCTTCACCAAGAAAGATTTCTTCCTCACCCAAAACAATTTTCATCTCCCCCTGAATCACATAGCCAAACTCCACACCAGTATGGCTGACAAGCTCCATTTCACTTTGTTCTCCAGGGAGAATTTCTACCAGAAGAATTTGATCGTCCCCCAGGTGGCTCGGGATGAGTTCATGATAAAGAACTTTGTCGTTTGAAAGCTGGAGAAGACGGTGTTCACCCTTCCTAATGACAATTTGGTCTTCTTTTGCACCCTCAAAAAAGTAATTGATTGGCGTGTTCAGGGCAGCGCAGATTTTCCAAAAGTTGCTGACAGTAGGGTCCACAAGACCCCTTTCAATTTGTGAAAGGAGGCCTTGGCTCAGTCCTGTTTTTTCTGATAAAGCTGATAGCGTTAATCCTTGTTTTTTGCGTATTTCGCGGACCTTGTATTCTCTTATCATCTCTTCAGGCTCCCTTTAATAATGGCATGCAACCATATGGTCTTTTCCTCTTAGTTCAAGTTCAGGACCTACTAAGCACTTCTCCGTCCGCTTAGGACATTTTTCGTAGAAGATGCAGCTGTTTTCAGTCTTGGACTGAGCCGTTTCGGCAAAGCCTTTCATCTTTTGTTCATTTTCTTCGATCAAGCTTGGCAAGGATGATAATAGAATTTCTGTATAAGGGTGCTGTGGATTATTGAACAGTTCTTCCGTTTCGCCCATTTCAACAATATTGCCTTTATAGAGCACTGCGACTTTGCTGCACATATATTTAATGACAGACATATTATGCGAGATAAATAGATAGGTTAACCCCCGCTCTTCTTTTATTTCTTTTAATAGATTCAGCACTTGCGCCTGAACAGAAACATCAAGTGCCGAGGTTGGTTCATCCAATATAATGAATGAAGGTTCTGTTATCAATGCTCGTGCAATCGCAATCCGCTGACGCTGGCCTCCGCTGAACTCATGAGGATAGCGATCAAGATACTCTTCTTTCAGCCCCACTCTTTTTATCAGCTTGATCAGATGATCATAGGAGCCTTTTTGCTTTCTTTCATTTTTGCTAAGAGCATAGAGTGGCTCTAAGATAATTTCTTTAATGGTCATTCTTGGGTCTAATGAAGATTGCGGATCCTGAAAAACGGTTTGCAATTCTCCCGGCTTTCTCCGAACATACTTGCTTTTCTTCCACAATGGATTTCCTTCGTAGAGGATTTCTCCTCCTGTTGGATGCTCCAGGCCAATTAATAGTTTGCCAAACGTACTTTTTCCTGAACCCGATTCTCCAACGAGACCTAAGACATCGCCTTCCAAGATTGAGAGGGTCGTATCGTTGAGAGCCTTAATCGTTACCTTTCCTTTTTGATAATACTTCTGCACCTGATCCATTTCGATGATCATTGTCATATCATCCATCCCTTTCCAGCCAGCAAGCGACATCGTGTTGATTTTGCCAATGAGTTAAATGCGGTTGCTTCATTTTACAAACTTCCATAACATGCTGACAGCGAGAGGCAAACGCACATCCTGCTGGCCGTTCCATTAAATTCGGCACCTCGCCGTGGATGGCCTTCAATGGTTCATTTGCGTCTTTTCCATCCGGTAACGCCTCAATTAAGGCCTTCGTGTATGGGTGCTGAGGCGCGTATAAGACTTCCTTCGTCACACCTGATTCAATGACCTCGCCTGCATACATGACAATCGTTCGATCGCAAACCTCTGAAACAACCCCTAAATCATGGGTGATGAACAGAATTGATGTTCCTTTTTTCTCATTTAATTCTTTCATAAGCTGCAATATTTCATGCTGAATCGTTACATCCAGGGCAGTAGTTGGTTCATCCGCAATCAGCAAATCTGGCGGTGCAGCCATTGCTAGTGCAATCACAATCCGCTGACGCATGCCTCCGCTTAACTCAAAAGGATATTGCTTGGCAACATACTCCGGGTTGTGAATATGTACGTCTTTTAAAGCATTGATCATTAATTGTTTTGCTTCTTTTTTAGATACCACCCTATGTCTGCGGATGACTTCTGATAATTGTTCCCCAACCTTCATGGTTGGATGAAGGGCAGTCATAGGCTCTTGGAAAACCATCGCAATTTTTTTGCCTCTAATCGTTTGTATTTCTTTTTTTGATAACGTTAATAGATTCTCACCTCGATAGGAAATTTCTCCATCGATAATGTCGGCATTCTTTTCTAACAGATTTAAAATAGATAGAGCGGTTATCGACTTTCCTGAGCCAGATTCTCCAACAATGCCCACTACTTCCTTTTCATCAACTGTCAAATTAATATTTTTTAATGCTTCAATTGTTCCTCTAAAGGTTTGAAAATTCACGTGCAAATTTTTTATTTCTAACATGTTGGGTTCGCTCCTATCTACTAGATCTCGGATCTAACACATCTCGTATTCCGTCTCCCATTAAATTCAACGCACCAGCGGATAAGAAAAGAAATAAGCATGGAAATGTCGGATACCACCAAAAATCAAGTAAATATTTCCAGCCGATACTGATCATCGCTCCCCATTCAGGTGCAGGCGGCTGCGCACCCAGTCCTAAGAATCCTAATGTGGCAATTAACAAAATCGCATCGCCAACGTCCAGTGTTCCTTGAATAATGACAGGTGAAACTGAATTCGGCATAATATGCTTCCGAATGATTCGGAAGGGATGAATGCCAAACGTTTGCGCCGATTTAACAAACAACGACTCTCGCAAGCTTAATGTCTCACTTCTAGCTAAACGAACATAGACCGGGATTTTGACAAAAGCAATCGCAATCATTGCATTTTGAATGCTTGGCCCTAACGCTGCAGCCAATGCCATTGCAAGTATCAATGTAGGAAATGCGAGAATCATATCCATTGTTCTCATTATGATTTGATCAATATATCCTCCAAAATATCCTGATACTGTGCCAATCATTAACCCGACTATCGCTGCGATCACAATCGCTACTATCGCTAACCCCAACGAAAGCCTGGCACCATATAAGATTCTCGTAAAAATATCGCGCCCAACTTCATCCGTACCAAACCAATGAGCCCATGATGGCCCTTGAAACTTGTTCGCTGCATCAATGACATTCGGGTTGTAGGGAGTCAACAATGGCGCGAATAGCGCAGCAAGAATGATTACGCCTAGAATGACCGCGCCTACCATTGTCAGCTTATTCTTCTTCAACTTATATAAAAGCGCACTCCTCTTAACAAAAGGTGCCTGCTGTACTTCTGTTTGCGTCTGAACTTCCATTTTCATCTCCTCCTCTCTATCATTCTTTTATTTGTGGATTGAGCACGTAATAAGAGAGATCGACAATTAGATTAATTAAGACATAGCCAATTGAAATAAATACTGTAAAACCCATCATCGCCGGAAAATCTAAATAAGCGATAGAATCAACGACATATTTCCCCATCCCTGGCCAGCCAAATACCGTTTCAGTCACGACCGCACCGCCGAGTAAGGCACCAAATGAGACGCCGATGACTGTAATGGTCGGAATTAATGCGTTTCTTAGGCCATATTTAATTAATAGATAAGGTCCATTGATTCCGTTGGCAATCGCAGTGCGAAAATATTCCTTCTCAAGCACCTCAAGCATGCTGGCTCTAACTTGACGAGTGATAATCGCCAATTGCGCAAACGATAGAACGATGGCAGGAAGCAGAATATGGCGCAGACTGCTTTGGAAGGCAACCCAGTCACCGCTTAATAAACTATCTAATAAGTACAAGCCAGTCACATGGGTAGGCGGATTGACCTGCATTTCAATACGTCCATTTGCCGGAAACCACCCTAGTACCCCGTAAAAAATAAAAATCACTAGCAAACCACTCCAAAAAACTGGTGTGGAGATCCCGCTAATTGTGAAAATACGGCTAGCATGATCCCAAAAAGTATTCTTCTTAACAGCTGCTAAAATACCTAGAGGAATCCCGATAATGATAGCGATGAAAAAGGCTAGTATCGCTAATTCCAATGTGGCAGGGAAAAAGATGATCAAATCATCTAAAACAGGCTTTTGCGTTCGTATGGATGTACCTAAATCACCTGTTAGCAACCCTTGCATATAATTGGCATATTGGGTCAAGATCGGCTGATCCAGTCCCAATTGCTCTCTCACTTGCTCTAATGTTTCCTGATTAGCCCTTTGACCGGCCATCATGCTGGCCGGATCCCCAGGAATAATATTTGAAAGGATAAAGGTAATCAATGTGACGCCAAATACAACAAAGACAAGTAACAATAGTCTTTTGAAAATCATCTTGGTCATAAAAATCCCCCGGTCTTATTGCTTCGTCATCTCTGCTAAATTATAGATGCCTTCGAGCATTGGATTATAGACAAAACCTTTTACCGAATGGCTTACTGGTAAGACAAAATCCTTTTGGAAGAGCAAAATATAAGGCGCTTCCTCAATCACAATATCCTGGATTTCATAATACAGTGCTTCTCGTTCTTCCTGATCGTTGGACGTTGCCGCTTGTCTTAACAATTTATCCACTTCTTCGTTTTGATAGAAGGCTCGGTTACCTGCCAATCCAAGATTCTCAGAGTCATACCAATAGTTCATAAACATATATGGATCACCAAAATCCGGGCTCCATACACCAAGGGATAAATCAAATTCCCCTTTTTCCATCATTTCTCGTGAAGTTGCATAAGCGACTTTATTTAATTTCACATCGACACCGATTTCTTTTAAGTTCGCTTGAATCGTTAACGCTTCTGTTTCCCACCAAGTTTTATTATCCGAATACAATAAAGTGAGCGTTAAATCCTTTGCACCCGCTTCTTCCAATAACGATTTTGCTTTATTGATATCAAGTTCATATTGAAAGGAGGCTGGATTATGCCCCCATAAGCCATCTGGTACAGGCCCTCTCATTGGAGTCGCATACCCCTGGTGAACGACATTAATCATTGACTCATAATCAATCCCATAACTCAATGCTTGTCTTACTTTCGGATTTTTCAGCGCTTCATTTCCCTTGCTGGAATTTACATATACATAATCAACAAGCAGACTTGGTTTTTGTAATAACTCGACTTGTTCCATCGATTTCACAGACTCAATTTGCTCGGTCGGAATGCCTTCAGCAATATCAATTTCACCTTTTTCTAATTGCATGCGCTGTGTTGCTCCATCAGCTACGATTCTGAAATAGACTTCAGGGATGCTCGGCTGTACCTTCGCTTCTTTATTGATAGAAAGCTTAATATATTCTCCCTGCTTCCATTCAGTTAATTCGTATGATCCGCTTCCCATCGTGTTCGTCGCTAAATAGTTTTGTCCTAAATCTCCGTCTTTCTCATGTTCCAATACCTTCGGATTTACAATTCCCCCGTAGTTGGCTGCTAACGTTGATAAGAACGGCGGGAAGTTTTCTCCCAACTCAAATGACACAACATAGTCAGACTCAACATTAATTTCTGAAATAACGCTATACACTTCAGCTGGTCCGTTCTCTATTGCCAATGTACGCTCAAAACTTGCCTTCACAGCTTCTGCATTCAACTCTGTTCCATCAGAAAATTTATGTCCTTCATTTAAAGTGAATGTCCATTTTTTTCCATCATCACTCACATTCCAATCTTTTGCTACACCTGGTTTTACTTCTGTTGACTCACCGTCATACTCTACTAATCTCTCATACGCTGGATATGTAATTTTCCATGCTGAATTATCCATTGTTACCGCAGGGTCCAACGTCCCTTGATCAGCCGTCATCGCTACCGTTAATATTTCTTTTTCTCCCCCTTGTCCATCAGCCGTCTCTGTTCCATCCCCTTTATCATCTGATGGTGCATTCGAATTTTGTACACAACCGGCTAAGACAAAAAACAATATACTAAACAAAACAAGCATTGATTTCTTCATCATTTTCAACCCTCTCTTATTCACTTTTCCACCTGAGAATCCCTTTATAATATTTCTGTCTGCCATTTTCCCGCGCCCAATATTTCGTGCCGTATTCAAAGTGCCACCACTCATCGGCATTTGAAATGAATCCGACATCCAGCATCACCGTTGTTAACAGCTTTCTGCTATTTGAAAATTCAATCTCTTCATTAGATAAATTGACCTTATTCTCAAACCAATCAGTCCGTGACCGTTCATTAAATTCATCGAATTCACTTCCCATCGGAAGCCAGCCATTTTGATTAGCTAATGTCAAATCAATAGCCCCACCGGTTAAATGTGGAGATGGATTTGATATATCCGTTGAAGGCGTAGCTACATATTTATACAATTCCTGCTCTAAATTCTGACCCGTGATACCTTTATTCATAAGTTCAAGTTTTGTCTGTTCATAAATTGCTGATTGCGTTTCATAGGACCGCCACCCGTCAAGGATTACAAAAGAGATTCCTTCTGGTAATCGTTGAGTCGCTTCAAGAAGCTTCTCCAAAACCTCTTCCCTCAAATAACATTCGTTCTCTGCACCCGGCAGCCCCATATGATAATAGTATGGATAGGCTTGTATTTTTTCAGATGACTTGGATACTGGTATTAACAAACTTTTCACCTCTTATAATCTATTATCTTGATCGTTTCCTAACATTGATCACCTCTTTTTCATTATATTAAAATTAATTTTAATATTTTAAATATTATATCACATTGTGATTATTTTACTAGATAAAATTCGCTATTTGTGAAAAAACCGTGTAAACAAATCTTACATAACTATATTTATTTATGGACAACATTTGTCAGATGAATGGTCTGAAAGAATAACTGGAAGTGATTTTATTACTGGTGGAGGTTTCTAGCTAGGAAAAAGGGAGATTATATCATTGCTCACCAAAGAAAACTTCGCAAAGAATACATAAATAAATCCGACTCAACTTAGAGCCGGATTTACTTATGTATTCTTTACTTCCAATCTTCTCGACAGAATCGAAAGAGCATAGTTGACGACAAAATACATCATAACGATCAATAATAATATTGGAACAAGGTAAGCCTGCTTTTGTCCATAGATTATCTGGCCCGAATGAAGCAGCTCTGGAACCGATACTACAACAGCCAGCGATGTATCTTTCAGCAATGAAATAAATTGGCTTACGATAGGCGGCACCATTCGTCTCAAAGCCTGAGGAAGAATGATATGCCAAAGGGTTTGAATATAATTCAAGCCTGAGGAACGAGCGGCTTCAATCTGTCCTTTATCGATGGAGTTTAACCCGCTTCGAATAATCTCGGAAAGCATAGCTGCTTCAAATATAGTTAATGCAATAATAGCTGCTGGAATCGGATTGAATTTAATCCCAATGTCAGGTAAAGCTAAATAAGTGAAAAAGATCAATAGAAGGAGCGGCAAGTTTCTGATAATCTCTACAATCACTGCTAATATTTGAGAAATGACAGGTACTTTAGCATAGCGAATAATTGCTATTACAGCCCCGATGATAAAACTGCAGATAATCGCAATGACTGCCATATAGAGCGTGAGACCAAACCCTTCTAATAGAAACTTCAGATGATCAATTGAGTATGCACCGGCAAAATCCAAATTAATCCCCCCTTCAATTACTCTTAGCCAGGCGTTTCTCCAGATAACCTACGCCAAGACTTAAAGGAATGGTTAGCACTAAATAAAACATAGCTACAAAAATATAAGTATCCATTGTGGCAAACGTTCTTGCCGAAATTAAATCAGCTTGATACATTAAGTCTCCTCCAGCAATCGCAGCCAGCAATGCCGAGTTCTTTACGAGATTAATAAACTGATTGCCCAACGGAGGAATAACGATCTTGATTGCCTGGGGCAGAATGACTATCCTCATCGCTTGACTATATGTAAGTCCTGACGAACGGGCAGCTTCAAGCTGTCCTTTCGGTATGGATAGTATACCTGCACGGATGGCCTCAGCAATAAATGCCGTTGTATAAATAATCAGCCCTATCGTTCCTGCTGTAATCCCCTTTAACGGAAAAATAAGATAGACGCTCAGCATGATCACCAATAGCGGTATATTGCGGAAAAACTCAACATAGGCGGTCCCAAACCAGTTCAATGGCTTATATGGAGCGATTCTTAGTACTGCAATAAAAGCTCCAAGCAAAAGACTGGCAATTAGAGCAATTACACTTGAAATGAGCGTGATTTTAAACCCTTCAAGAAACAAATCCATATTTTCAGTTAATATTGCAAAGTTCACTTTAAAAACACCCCCAGTAACTAATCAGGATGAGCATGCGCCCATCCTGATTATGACTGCTAGAATTATTTATTGCTTAATCCACTTGCTGTGAATTTCTTCATATTCCCCTGAATCCTTCAAGGCTTTTAATGCTTCATTTAATTTATCCACCAAATCTTCATTGCCTTTTTTAACAGCAATACCGTATGGCTCTTCAGTAAAAGTTCCTCCAACTAGCTCGTAATTTGGATCTTCATCAGCCATACCATATAAAATCGAATCGTCTGTAGTCAGTGCATCGCCTTTATTTTGTTTAAGGGCTGTGAATGCTTCTGCATAGTTTTCATATTCTAGCACATCTGCTTCTGGTGCTTTCTCACGGATATTGATGGCCGAAGTTGATCCTTTAACCGCAAGAACCGTTTTTCCGTCCAAGCTATCAATCCCGGTAACATCGCTTCCTTTTTTCACAAGAAGCGATTGGCCGGCATCGAAATAGACATCGGTGAAATCTACTTCTTTTTTGCGTTCATCAGTAATTGTCATCGTAGCGACAATCGCATCGATATCTCCATTTTGCAATAGCTGCATCCGTGTTTTAGACGTAACTTCTTTGAATTCTACCTTTGATTCGTCCCCAAGAATTTCTTTCGCCAAGGCTTTGGCAATATCGATATCAAAGCCCTCGACATCACCCGTGCTTGGGTTTTTCAAACCGAACAGGCGCGTATCATTCTTTACACCGAAAACAATCTTGTCATCTTTTTCAATTTTTTCTAATACATTGGCATCCTTGCTGCCACCAGCATTTCCATCGTCATTTCCGCTTCCGCAGCCTGCCAGCATAATCACAGCTGCAAGCGGCAGCGCTGCCATCTTCATCCATTTCTTCAATTTCATTTGAGCTCCCCCTTTATATTGATTAATGATTTAATATACGGCTGAGAAATAGCTTTGCACGTTCTTCCTTAGGCTCCGCATAAAACTCCGCCGGTATTGCCTCTTCCAAGATTTGACCTTGATCCATGAAAACAATGCGATCGGCCACTTCACGTGCAAATCCCATCTCATGGGTGACAACGACCATCGTCATCCCCTCATGAGCCAAAGCTTTCATTACGTCTAATACCTCGCCGATCATCTCTGGGTCAAGCGCTGATGTCGGTTCATCAAAAAGCATGATTTCCGGATTCATCGCAAGTCCTCTTGCAATTGCTACACGCTGCTGCTGACCGCCGGAAAGCTGTGAAGGTAAGGCATTTGCTTTTTCCGCAATCCCAACCTTTTCTAAATATTTCATAGCTATTTTCTTAGCTTCCTCATCGGATTGCCCCAATACCTTCATTGGTGCTAATGTTATGTTTTGAAGAACCGTTTTATGAGGATACAGGTGAAAATGCTGAAACACCATTCCAATTTCCTTGCGAAGCTTGTTGATATCTGTTTTCTTATCGCTAACTGACACCTCGTTAACCGTAAGCGTCCCGTTAGATATAGATTCTAAATGGTTAATGCATCTCAGCAACGTACTTTTACCTGAACCGGACGGACCGATTACAACAACTACCTCACCCTTGTTAATTGTGAGATTTATATCTTTTAAAACTTGAAAATCCCCATAAAACTTATTGACTTGACTAAAAACTATCATCGAATCACCCCTGACATCACGAGAATATATGTATTATTCAGATATAAAAGACTACAAAAATAATTCTGAAATAATCTAATATACAAATTATATAGGTTTGTTTTAATATTCGTCAAACATTAAATAACAAATTAGGGGAAATTAGGTCTAAAAATTTACTAAAAAAACTATTTAATCCTAAATTATCCATACATTTGTCATAGGTCATGCATATCGTTAAAATATTTTTTTTTATGAATACCTTGAAAGTATCATGAACATTTATCTACTTACATGCAGCTCTTTTAACATTATTTCGTATATGATTCCTTCTTGAATAAAATTTCAAAACAGTTATCACCATTTTTTGGTGCAATCTACAAATTATTTCATTTGAGATAATCCTCTTAATAATTGGCCCCAATTTTAACTAACAGTAAATTACTTTACTGAAAAGTAAATCTCTCAATCATTACTTCATAGAGCTGAAGATCTATGAAGTAATGATGTTCAGCTAAAATCATCTGACTTGCATCAATTTCCCCTTTCAGAAATAGGTAGTAGTACTTAATAAAATGCTGATAAATGATGCTAAACTACGCATTTCGATCGTATTTGTTCTGTTTTACAAATTATTTACCTCCTCTTTAATGTGAATTAACGCTCTTCATCTATATTTAGAATGTAAATTACATAAGGAGGCAAAAAAATGTCTAATAAATCTATTAAAAAGAAGCTTCTCTCTTTCGCTCTTGTATCTACTATTGCCATTGGAGGAATCTCCAGCAGCTTTTCTGTTCCTGAAGCTGAAGCAAAATCAAACAACAATAAGGGAAAAGCCAAGAATGTAATTTTTATGGTTCCGGATGGCTATTCTGCTTCCTATGCAACGAACTATCGCTGGTATAAAGGGGAAGAAACTGTATTGGACTCCATGTTGGTCGGAATGCAGCGCACATACTCAGCCAACTCAAAGGTAACCGACTCAGCTGCCGCTGGCACTGCGCTGGCAACAGGAGTTAAAACGAATAACGGCATGATCAGCACTTCGCCTGATGGCAAAGAATTAAAAACCATTCTTGAAGCAGCTGAGAAAAAGGGGAAATCTTCAGGATTGGTGGCAACCTCTACTATTACCCATGCAACCCCTGCGGTTTTTGCTTCACATGTGGCATCACGCGCAGATGAATCGGAAATCGCTCCGCAATTAATAGATAATGATGTGGATGTCATTCTCGGCGGCGGCAAAAAATACTTCCCGAATTCCTTATTAAAAGAGGCAAAAAAAGACGGCTATAAACTAGTGTCTAATAAGAATGAGTTGAAAAATGTGAATAAGAAAACAGACAAGCTGATCGGCCTTTTTGCTGAAGATGGCATGGCACCAGAATTAGATAGAGACACGACAAAACAACCAAGTCTTGCAGAGATGACTGGTTCAGCATTGGATGTGCTTAAGAAAGATAAAGACGGTTTCTTCTTAATGGTTGAGGGCAGCCAAATTGATTGGGCAGGCCATGATAATGATGCGGCTTGGGCAATGAAGGATAGCGAAGCATTCGAAAAAGCGGTTGCTAAAGTAATGGAATTTGCGAAGAAAGATGGCAATACACTCGTAGTCGTTACTGGCGACCATGATACCGGCGGAATGTCAGTTGGCGGATATGGCAAAGGCGATGCAGATGTTGAGTTGCTCCGCAATGTAACAGCAACTGGCGACTTTATGGAAAACAAACTGAATGCTGACCGCAGCAACGTAAAAGAGATTGTTAAACAATATACTACGCTTGACTTGACAGATGCTGAAGCTGAAAAAATTATATCTGCGAAGACTCCATCCATGGCAATCAATCAGGTTGTATCTGAGCGGGCAATCATCGGTTGGTCAAGCACTGGACACACCGGCACGGATGTTCCTTTATATGCATACGGACCAGGATCTGAGTTATTTAGTGGATTACATGAAAACACGGACTTACCTGTATTGATGGCTGAAGCGATGAAGATTAAGTTTAACCCAGAGAAATAGAATTATAGAATAAGGATATTTGGAGGGGCGTCTTTTTTAAGAACGCTCCTCTTTTTAAATTATGATTTTCCAGAAAAAAAAACTATCTGTCCGCCCTGATTGAAGATGATGATATTTAATTCATATTTTCCGCAATGCGTTTTAATTCTTTCGCCCGAGAGATAATAAACGCTCTCATATACTTCTCCAGGAACAGCTTGTCAGCGAACACGCCAATCGATCCAAAAGGGGAAATATATTCGAATCTATCAATCATCCATGTTCCTTTGGTTTCTTCGATGAATTGATGCTTATGCTCGAAGGAATTGAAAGCACCCCTTACCATCCTATCTACAAACATTTGAGGCTTCTCCATTTCAGTTACTTGAGCAGTCAGCCTTTGTTTAATACCAAAGTGGATTGCCTCCCACGTAACTAAATCACCTTCCTCCAATAATCCATTCATCACCCCGCCTACCACTCTTTCTTTTGTTTTAGCCGTGGTTTCAGTATGAATATCTACATTTCTTGCAAGGTCGAAGCAAATTTCTACAGGTGCTTGAATATATTGCTTATGCTTGATTATTGGCATTTGCTTTCTCCTTTTTTAGTTTGGCCAACTAGTTACCCCCATCGCTTCTTTTTCATCTTTTCGGGCACTAGTTTGACCAACTAGTTACCCTGGTCGCTTCTTTTTCATCTTTTCGGGCACTAGTTTGGCCAACTAGTTACCCCGATCGCTTCTTTTTCAGCTTTTCGGGCACTAGTTTAGCCAACTAGTTACCCCGTTCGCTTCGATTTCAGCTTTTCGGGCACTAGTTTGGCCAACTAGTTACCCTGGTCGCTTCTTTTTCAGCTTTTCGGGCACTAGTTTGGTCAACTAGTTACCCCAATCGCTTCATTTTCAGCTTTTCGGGCACTAGTTTGGCCAACTAAGTACCCTGGTCACTTCTTTTTCAGCTTTTCGGGCACTAGTTTGGCCAACTAGTTACCCTGGTCGCTTCGATTTCAGATTTTCGGGCACTAGTTTGGTCAACTAGTTACCCCAATCGCTTCGATTTCAGCTTTTCGAGCACTAGTTTAGCCAACTAGTTACCCTGGTCGCTTCTTTTTCATCTTTTCGGGCACTAGTTTGGCCAACTAGTTACCCCGATCGCTTCATTTTCAGCTTTTCGGGCACTAGTTTGACCAACTAGTTACCCTGGTCGCTTCTCTTTCAGATTTTCGGGCACTAGTTTAGCCAACTAGTTACCCTGGTCGCTTCTTTTTCAGCTTTTCGGGCACTAGTTTGGCCAACTAGTTACCCTGGTCGCTTCTTTTTCATCTTTTCGGGCATTAGTTTGGCCAACTAGTTACCCTGGTCGCTTCTTTTTCAGCTTTTCGGGCACTAGTTTGGCCAACTAAGTTACCCCGATCGCTTCATTTTCTGCTTTTCGGGCACTAGTTTGACCAACTAGTTACCCCAATCGCCTCGATTTCAGCTTTTCCGGCACTAGTTTGGCCAACTAGTTACCCCGATCGCTTCTTTTTCAGATTTTCGGACACTAGTTTGACCAACTAGTTACCCTGGTCGCTTCTTTTTCAGCTTTTCGGGCACTAGTTTAGCCAACTAGTTACCCCAATCGCTTCTTTTTCAGCTTTTCGGGCACTAGTTTAGTCAACTAGTTACCCCAATGGCCTCGATTTCAGATTTTCGGGCACTAGTTTAGCCAACTAGTTACCCCAATCGCCTCGATTTCAGCTTTTCGGGCACTAGTTTAGCCAACTAGTTACCCCAATGGCCTCGATTTCATCTTTTCCGGCACTAGTTTGGCCAACTAGTTACCCCAATCGCCTCGATTTCAGCTTTTCGGGCACTAGTTTGACCAACTAGTTACCCCGGTCGTTGACTAAATATATTCTAAAACCAAATTATTTTTTCCAGTATATTCAAATAAACTAAAGTTATCATATGTCTCATTGGATTCCGATAGAATAAACACCCAAGTCACATTCGGAAGGAGTAAATTATGTTTCGATTTATATATGGAATAAGCTTGTTTTTGTCTACCTATCTTTTTTATTTATGCAATAGCTTCACGCAATCTATTAATCCAAATAGTGAACTAGTCTTCGCCAATGGCAATCCTGGACTATCTCCATGGCTATTCTTACATCCCTTTTTCATTATATTTGTTTTTGGAACTGCGAGTAATAAGACATTTATCGTTAAAATCTAAACTTGCGTTAATGCTGTGTGCTCTTTTATTATCGCTGGTATTTATCTGTATTTTTATAATGTAGCAGCAATATTGCGAGAATAAATAGTAAAGCTTAGCGCTTCCTACACCCATATCAATGAGATCGGGTTATTAAATCCTTGGTCTAATTCATTATTCTTTAATCCTTAAACATTTATTCTAATCATTGCACTCATTTTCCTGAGTAGCGGTTTTATATCTATTTTAAAAAAAGGGAAGTGATGATCCTGAAAAATAGCAATTTACCCCAAAGGATTGTCACCGTACTTTTCCCACAATACAGGAAATTTGCTGCTCAAAATGGCCTCCTCATCTTCGTCCCAATCAAATTCTATTTGCGGCTGTACATATTGATCATTTGAGAGTTGTTGGTATAAATGATGATAGTCCGTATCTTCCTGCCCTGTTTTCTCCTCATATGCCATTGTAGAAATATATAAAAGATCTTCAAATTCTGGAACATCTTCTTCTTCCTCTAACATTTTGAGGTGAGTAATAACTCCTTCTGGATCATTTATGACTGATTCATATGTATCCTTTCCTTGATAAAGCAGCCATGCTCTAAAATAATCAAAGGAATCATCAGAACATCCCCCCATAATAATATAAGCTGCTGCCCATAGATCAGATGTGTAAGACTTGTAGTAATATTGATTGAAGATATAATCAAACATCACAATATCTTTTACCGGTCTTTTGGATAAATGGTTAATTAACCACTCAAGCTGTTCATCTGGATATTCACCTTTTTTCTTAGCCGTCTCAAGCAACTCCCAAAAAATAGGTCTGTTATTGAGCTTTCTTTTATCAGATGTTCGGATGAATCAACCAGAACATATCCCTTTTTCAACTTGGATTGAATCAGCTTATTTGCTTCCTTTTGACAAGCTTCTTCTGATTCAAATTCTTTTGTTTTCACCGCTCCAACGGTCCCCACTTTTCCGTATGTAACTGTATATGAGCTTCCTGTCATGTTCATTTTCCAGAACTTATCTGATATATTGTCTTTATATTTAAGTAACGTCTCCATAAATAAGGGTCTCCTCGACATTTTGATAAGAAAAGAATAAGCTCTATTTCAAGATTTGTAAATTCAGAAATTAAACCCAAAACTAAATAATCCGACTTGAGGTTTGCCTGTGACACTACGTAACAAGATACAATATTGGCTATAAGGAGGGATTTTCTTTGGGTGAAACAATTGGAGAGTTTGCGAAAAGGATGAATGTCACAGTTCGCACATTGCGCTATTATGACGAAATTGGATTGCTGCAACCGCAGAATGTGAACGAGCAAGGCCACAAAGTATATGAATCGCAAGAGGTAAATATACTTCAGCGTATTCAAGCATGGAAATTTCTCGGAATTCCATTAGAGGAAATAAAACCATTAATTGAAGAATCAACGAATAATCTATCTGCCACGCTATCTCATCAAAAAAATCTATTAATCCAGCAAAGAAAACGCCTAAATGCCATGATTGAAGCCGTGGAAGATACAGAGCAAATAATGACCCATAGTAAAGATCAGTCAGCTGAGTCCATCGACATACTTTATATTGCACTCAATATGTATCGCATGGAAGAGGAGCAAGAAAAGTTTTTTCAAGCGCATCTCCCTGAAGAACTGACCACAAAGCTATTTCACCGGTCTGAGGAAGAACGAGGAAAATTAATTGCGCAAAATACCCGTTATCTGCACCACATGTTACAAGCAATGAAAAACGGGACTGACCCCGCAAGTGATGAGGTGCAAATGATTCTAACTGAAGTACTCAAGAACTCCCAGAACTTCACTGATCCAGAAATCGTTAAGAAAATTGCCGACAATATCGAGCTTTTCGAAGCAAATGAACATCTATTCACCTCAATGCTGCCGCAAGCATTGAAAGAATATAGCGATAGTGCTATGCAGTATTATTATTTAAATCAGTGAACGATTTTAAGAGGTTAACTTAAATGAAACCATCACTTGATACGGAGTGATGGTTTTTTACGTTGTCTAATCGTCTTTTAACATTACTCCAATCGTCAGGGTTCCTTTATAACCTTGACCTTTCCGCCTGATTTTAGGCCAGGCTCCTTGGACTCCATGAGAGTCACGAAGGACAAAATCATCCTCATTGATAACAGGGCTAAAGTATCTCTTATAGTAAGGAGGCTTAGATTGAATCATATAGTTGAAGCCCTGTGGAAAGAATATTTGTGTAGTAAGCACTTCTTTTTCTTTTACGAAAACCTTCATAAGAATGTGGATTGTCCTCGTTTCGTACCAACCCGGAAATTTCGTTAGGAACTCTACCATTCCCTCTGCATCTGCCGTCTGACGGCAACGCAAAAAGGTTTCGTTATTTGTCGGTTTAATATGTTCAGGATTGTCTTCATTTTCAAGGACTGAATTGTCATAGCCAGAATAATCGCCAAAAGCATTACTATGCCAAAGGTGAACTTCTGCTCCTGAAATGGCTGTGCATCCTTTTACATTTACTACTTTTAAACGTAGCAAAAGATCCTCACCTGTCTGATTCTCTCGAATATCCCTGCAATAAGGTGTATTCTCTAAATAGAACGGCCCTTCTTCTGCCTGGCTGCTCAGTATACATTGATTTGTATCTTCAAAACTATAGCTTAGCGTTAAAAATGTGTGGGTATTGCTGGTGAAGTACAAACCTTTGATTTGCTGCGTTTGTGGATGATGAAGTATCAGCTGGTTGTTCAGACTTTGGTTTAGTTGCTCATATTTCGGCAGTTGCCGAGTTTGAGCGTGTGGATGATACTCCGGATTCCAAGAATTATATTGTTTATTAAACAAAGCATTGACGCTCCCTTAAACAGCCCATTTTTAACATCTTTTGACGGTTTTTTCATCTTAGAAGATGAAGGGGTAGAATCAATTATTCAATAAGGAAAAAGACACTTCAATCAAGTCTTTCAATGAAAAGGTTTGAAAAAGCCTCCCACCCATTACAGGTAAGAGGCTCTGACTTTAGATTATCTTACTCCAGGCTGCATTGGTTCACTCGGTTCCCCTGGTGGCTTGCCGGGATTTTCGGTTCTTGGTGTTACTTTGAAATACATTGGTGTTTCACTGCGAGCTGTACCAATCACATTGACAGCTTCCGCGTCAATTTCATAGGATCCTTCTGCTAAATCTAACTTTGCTGTGAAAATGCCGTTTTTATCTGCTGTTGTCTCTGTGAGCACTTCCTCTTGTTCTAGTATTCTCACAGTGGCTCCAGGATCGGCTTTCCCTGTCACCATCACCTGACCGACAGGGAACTCTGCATTTTCCTGTTTCCAGACAGGGACGCTTGGAAATTTGCCTTCTGCTTCTTTTGCCCATTCAATTGCTTGGACGAAAAGCTGTTTACCATCATCGGTCCAGCCCCGCTCAGGTCCAACCATATTATTAGCGGAGAAGGCTGACAGCAATACATGTACATGCTGTTCACTGCGGAAATCATAGCCGATGGAGGCTCCCTTCTCTTTTTCCCCAGCTTTAAGACCTGCGATGACATTCCCTTCATACTCTTTAAATGTTGCATATGGACTCTTATCGGCTAAGATTTGAATCGTATCCGAATTGAACCCTGTAAAGATTGGATGTTCGATATCGTCTAGTTCAAGGTAAATTGCACCTTCATTATAGCCTTGCTGATTTAACGCTGGCTGCCCCAGTGCTTTTTCCAACAATGTAATGGAACCACTTTCAACACCCCATGTATCAAGGAATATCAGGCTGATTTGCTTCTCATCACTTTGTGAGATGAGTGCTTCCATTTGTTCTTTGCTTCCCTTACTTGTATTGACGACTATTACTTCATAAGTGTCTAGGTGGTCAAGAGCTTTCCAATCTGTTGGTTCTGCTGCCAGACCGCCTTCATTCAATACTGAACTTAGCTCTCCTTTATAATCGCCTAGTACCGCAATATTAAAGGCGCTCATTGCGATATTCAGCTCTGCATCCTGTCCTTCTTCCATCATTACTTCTTTAGACACTGGATGGTAGCCTTCTTTTTTGAAGGTGACTTTATACGAACCGTCGATCAGTCCGGCAATCTCGTAGTTTCCATCTGCATCCGTTTGACCCTTCCATTCTTTGTCATGTTCTTTACTTGAAACTGTAACAGCCACATCAGCTAACCTTGCGTCTGACGATTGTTCCTTCACCTGGCCAAACAAGGTCATTTGCTCGGAGCGTTCTAGCGTGAAGTTTAATTCAACAGCCTCACCAATCGCTCCGACCTCTACCGTCTGTTCCGCTGGCTCATAACCGACTGCCCTTACCGATACTGTATACTCACCTGTACCAATACCAATTGAATAGCGTCCCTGATCATTTGTCCATACGGAGATATCCTCTGATTCTACCGTAACTGTCGCACGTTCAATCGGATCTCCATTTTCATCCTGAACCGTTCCTGCTATTTCGCCTTGAGAGGCATTCATTGCCCAATCAAGAGCATTCATATAGATAATACGTGCGTTGTTAGTCCAGCGACTCTCAGGACTTCCATAGGAACCTGATGCCAAACTGCCTAGCAATACGTGCACATGTCCACTAGAACGGAATTCATAGGCTAAACCGCTGCCTATGCGGCCACGGTCATCATGAACAATATCAGCAAGAGTTGTACCGCTATAATTCTCAAATACGCCATATTGCTGATTGCCGCCGCTATTGGCTAAGATGGTTACTTTATCTCCCACTCCATATCCTCTAAAAATGGGGTGTTCCTCTTTTATTTCGTATTTGATGCTATTTGGAACATAGCCTGTTGAAGTGGAAGCCGGGTTGCCCAAATAGTCTCTCAAATCATTCATTGCCCCGCCGCCATATTGACCTGTAAAAACCATGCTGACCTGGGCAGTATCTGATGCCTCTATCAGCTCTCCGAATTCCGCTGAACTGATATTCGTGAAGGAATCATTGACTAAAACGAGAGCAAAGTCTTCTATACTTTCTTTCACTTCTGCATGTTGATTCCGTTCAAAAGCAGTGACTTCATAGCCGTTATTCTCTAAGAATGGTATTAAGCGATTTTGATTGGATGGGGTGGCTATGAGCGCAATCGCTTCAGATGGCTGCAGTGAAAACTTCGTAGCTGTTGTTTCCCCTTTTGCAATGGAGATTGCAGATGTCTGCGGCTGGTAGCCTGAAGCAGTAATTCTGACCTCATATTCCCCTTCTGGAACAGTGATTTCAAATGCACCGTTTTTGGCGGTTTCAGAGGTAAGAGGCGTGCCAATGATTTCTGCATGAGCGCCTTCAATCAAGTCTCCAGTTGCAGCCGCCCGAACTTCTCCTTTTAACACCCCTGCATGATTTGATTGGAGTACAAATGCTTCTTCCAGGATTTCTCCATTCACAACCTCCACTTCAACCGAATCACTCTCATGACCAAAAGCTTCCAGCTGAAGCTCATAGCTGCCTTCCGCCAAACTTAGGAAGAAGTTTCCTTCATGATCCGTGCGCACTGTTTGTCCGGTTTCTGTTACTGTTACTTGCCCCTGAATAGCTGTATCCATGTTGTTACGAAGCTTTCCTCTGATCTCGCCTGCATAACTTTCCTCATGATCAATCGCCCAAAGGATGCTATTCAATAGTATTTTTTCACGATTCTTATCAAAACTACGATCACCTGAGTGAAAGCCGTTTCCAATCGTCATATTACCCAGCAATAGTTCCACGCTGTTAATAGTACGTCCTTTATAAGCAAATACTGGACGCGGTTCTTCGAGTGTGGAGTTGCTTATGTTAGCGAGAACCGTCCCTGAGTAGCCATCAAACCCGTAATAGTAACCATTCGTGGGAGTGATTTCAAATGTATCGTCCACACCTTCAAAAATGGGATGCTCCGCTCGTTTTGAAATCGTTGAAGTGCTGCTGCTTCCTTTATATTCCACAGCTGGATCACCATAGTAATCCATCAGATAGCGAATGCTTCCTCTCCCACCATTTTGCCCCGTCCAGATTACTGAGGTTTCGGTGCGATCCAATTCCTCCACGAAGCGTTTAAAGGTCTGTTCATTTGGAATAAGACTATTATTATAATCAGAATTGGCATAGACAACATCCACCTCTTCCAATAATTCCAAATCATCATACATCATTGAAATCGTATGGAATCCTCGACCCTCCAGATACTCTGCCAGTTTCACTGATGAAGCATACTGGGAATCTACGATAATCCCAACCGTTGGCGATGGCCTCAGCTCAAGATCCAATATTTTCACTTCACTAGGCTCGATTGTGACCGTTCGTGTTTCTTGCAGAAAATCTTCTTTAGAGAATTTCACTTCATACGTCCCCGGCTCCAATGTATCAATGCGATAGTATCCTTGTGTGTTCGTATTAGCTTCACGCGGGTAGCCGACGATTTCGATATGAACATTGTCCAAACTTCCAACTGCCAGACTATTTGCCACATTTCCTTCAAGGCCGCCAACATCAGCTTTTTCGACCATCACAATTTCAAAGGGCTCCAGACTGTCTCCAATATTCACTGAAAAGGTTTGAGTCTCATACCCATAAGATGTGATTTCTACCACCGCTTCTCCATCCACAGAAGCAATGCTGAACTGATCATCCTTAGCTGTTGTTCGATCCTTAAAGGTTGTACCCTCAATTTCCAATGTGATGTCTGCAACAAGTGCTTTTCCTTCTGAATCTATAACGGTTCCCTCAACCAAGTTAAAGTTTTCATAAGCTGCCCAAATAATGGCATCGGTAAACATTTTCAAGCCTTCATTTGTATAGTCCTGGCCATAATGCTCGAGACCAATACTATGGCCGCTCATGAGGAGCTCGAGACTTTCTCCCGTTCTCGGTTTAAAAGCAACTCCTGTACCATGCCGCTCATCCAATTCCTCATGCTTAATCCCAGCCAGTTCAATACCGGAATACTCATCGAATGCCGCTGCCCGGCTGCCATTTGCGGTTAATATCTCTACCGTATCACCCGCCTGTCTATCTCCAAAAATCGGATGCTCCTTTTCTATTACATATTGTGCGGGACTTGTACGGATGTTGAGCCTCTCTCTTTCTGCAGGATCCTTGCGATGTTGATTTAATTGATAGATTCCGCTTCCGCTAAAATACATATCCCCATAGATAATGCTTACTCCATGTGCATCGGCGGCTTTTTCAAAGGCTGAAAAAGCCCCTGCACTCAAACTGTTCTGTTCATTGAAGAACACAACATCGTATGAACCTATTTCGTCTGTCAACGCGGCTGTGGACGTATAATTTTCGGCAGATATATTATTCTCCGCAAGAATCTGCCTTAATGTACCATCCCCAGATACACGATCACCAATCACTGCCACTTTCGGCGCTGGATATAATGCCTGGTTGATCGTTTGCGCCTGACCTTTCATATCTATTGCAACTTTCTCAACGACATAATCCTCATGATGGAAGGTCATCACATACTCCGAAGCATTCAAATCTGAGAATTCATAGTGTCCATTCCCTGTTGTGACCGTGTCCGCCACAACCTCTCCATTAAGATCAGCTAATTTTACTTCCACTTGATCTATCGGACTGGCTGAGAGCGCATTAGTAACAACCCCGGATAGTTGTCCTTCATTAGAGAGCTGAAGAGTAATAGTTTCAGACAAGATCTCTCCATGCTCAAACTCTACTTTCACTTTCTTTGTTTCATAACCGGAGGAACGCACTTCCAGTTCATAAGAGCCTTCATCATGGTAGACCTCAAACTGGCCATTTTCATCTGTTTCCACCGTTACGCCTGTCCCCAGAACCTCTACCTTAGTCTTTAGTGGATTGCCATCTGTATCCTGCACCTTGCCTTGCAATTGTCCAAACTGAGGATCATCCATCAAATACTTTAGACTATTGATCAGGATTTGATGCTGCCCTTGCAGCCAATTTTGGGTGGGCTGATTCCAGGATGATGTCGCAAAGGTAGACAGAAGCAAATGGGCACTGTTTTGCGAAACGGCCTTATAAGCTACTCCTGTACCCATGTCTCCATCACGTTGGCTTATTACTGATGCTAAGTTTCTTCCAGAAAACCCACTAAAGGCTGAAGCTGAAGCGTTATTAAGCGTTGGAATCCGTTTCCCCGCTTCGATTCCTGCAAAAATAGGATGCTCTTGTTTAATCGCGAGCGTGACATTGGTTCTATTATTCTCACTTTTGATAGATGCAGGATCGTTATACAGCCTTGTTAAATCCTTGATCGATCCATAGCTCGGCCCCCAAGTATCAGCAAAGACTACACTGACGCCATGATTACGTGCTTCCTCAAGCAAAGCATCCATTTCTGCTTTCCCTGGCTTCCAACCACCAGACAAATACGCGCCATTTAAATATAGAACTTGGTATCTGCCCACATCACCAGCAATTTCCTCCCATGTTCTTTCTTCAGCAGAGATCCCATTCGTTTGAATCAGGTTTGTAATGGTCTCTTGATAATCATTCAAGACAGCTACATCAATTGGGCTCATCTCTCCTGACGCTTTGGCCGCTTCCCCCTCCTTAACTTGTAGGGAGAGAGATGTACTCACATAACCACCCGCCGTGAGAGTCAAGTCATAGGCCCCTTCATAAATAGAGTCAAAGCGGAAGTTTCCTTCTTCATCAGTTGCTGCCTCAAGCGGCGTATCTTGCACTTTAACCGTTACTCCCGCAATCCCTTTTCCGTTGCGGCTGTCTGTAATGTTGCCGGTTACCTCTCCTTCACCTACTTCATCAAGGGAATACTCTTCTTCATGGACGATACCTGATCGAAATTCAAATGTTTCCTCTTCCTGACTAAATCCATAATTTCCGATGCGAATCTTATATTCACCTGGCAAAGCAGTCAGTTCAAATTTGCCCTCTGCATTCGCCTCTGCTTTTACATCCGTACCCATTATTCTTGCATAGCCTTCAAGCGGGTCCCCTTTACCATTCTTTACCGAACCCCGGAGAACACCTGGAGCAGAAAAAATATGAACTCCTGACTGTGTGCCTGTAATAACCTGACCAGACACAATCGCAGGTGTGGAAGAACTTGATCCACCCAATGCCCATTGGTTCATGAGCTTACCTGTAAAGACATCGACCGCTTTTAATGTACCAGTGCTATCATTGATTAAAAAGACTCCGTTGCTCGCTGCGGCACCATTATTTACAGCGGTATTGACTTGCTTATTTTCCCAAAGCAATTTTCCAGTTTGACGATCAAAGCCTTTAAGGGAAGGATTTGATGCTGAACTCACAATAATGATGTCATCAAACACTACAGGCGATGCAGCCTGTGTATCGCCAATGCCATTCTGGTGCCAGCGTTCTTCTCCTGTTGACAGATCAATCGCCCATAAGGTCCCCGCGCTGACGAAGTTTGTACTAAAGGCATACACCGTATCCTCCACAATGACCGGATGAGAAGCGAACCCTTGTCCTGCACCTATAGCTTTAAATGTCCAACCCTTGCTCCCATCCAGCTTGGATAAAGCATGCAATGTTCCACCTTCAAAGCTGCCAAGAATCAGACTATCTCCTGCTAGAGCTGCACCAAAATAGGTGCCGCCAGCAACAGCCGTTGTCCATTTTACCTCGCCAGTCTTTGCCTCCAAGGCACTAACTGTGGTTTGCCCTGCAGTATTGGAACTGATATACAGTGTGCCATCCTCATATAAAGGCGTTTCATAAATTGGCATTGTCTCCAATGACTTTTGCCAGCGAATAACACCACTGTTCACATCCAGTGCATACAACCGTTTATCAGAACCGCCGGTTACAAAAACAAGCCCTTCTGCAATGGTTGGCGTAGAACGGTTAATGCTGCCTGTGTTAAATACCCACTTTTCTTCGCCCGAGTCCAGATTGTATGCCTGCACTCGCCCTTGGTCCGTTGCAGTAACAATGGTATTACCATCCACAACGGGTGAGGAAAAGATGACATTCCCTGAAGTTTTGATTGTTTTAGTGAGTTTCAATTGTTCTAGCGCAATATCTTCTTCCGAAATGGCATTTCTTGCTTGATTATTATTGGCTGTTTGCCAATTCGGGACTGTATCCCGCGAGCTTGCCTCCACGTCTATATCTGTGTGAACATCTTTGTCAACCTTCACCTCTGTTACTTTTCCAGCCATGTTTTTTCCCGTAACAGCCATAAGATAATCACCCACCGGCACACCACTCAAAGAAAATTCTCCGTCTTTATTCGTGCGCACCCTATCCAAGGGTGTATCTTGGAGACTTACATACGCATACGGGACAGCTTTGCCACTCTTCTTCACCGTACCAGTCACTCGATATTGTGCCGATGACTGCAGCTGCCAAGCCACTTCCACCGTTTCCCCGCGCTTTATGGAAATCTCAGTTCGTTCTGGCGAATAGCCAAATGCCTCTACAACAACATCATGTGTACCCTCTCTTAATTTAAAATGAAAGGATCCATCTGCCGGTACTGCCACATCAATATTCTCTTTCTCAATAATAACTCGTGCGGCGATGCCTTTCCCCTTCTCATCTGTCACCGTACCAGCCACTTCACCGGCAAAGGCTGCTTCTGTCACCGCCTGATAGGCATTCACAATTCCATTCCCATAAATATCATTCGGCAATACGCCCATATGGCTCTCCGCTCTTGCCGTATTCATCAGCAATTGCTTCACGTCATCGATGCTCAGTTCAGGATTGGATTGCAAGATTAATGCAATCACCCCTGCCACATGCGGAGTTGCCATCGAGGTGCCGCTAATTGTATGATAACCATTTCCTGGCCATGCCGAGTAAATGCCTTGTCCAGGTGCAGCCACTTCCGGTTTTACATAACGGACGCCATCCCACACAACCGGGCCGCGACTTGAGAAACCAGCTATTTGATCATTTGAATCTGTGGCGCCAATGGCAAAGGATTCTGGAAAGCTTCCAGGTGAGCCAATCGTACTTGTACCAGGTCCATCATTGCCTGCAGCAAACAAAGGAAATATCCCCGCTGCTGCCCATGCTTCCACATCTTCTTTGAAACTCGTGTTGTATGTATTCGCGTTGCCCCAGGAATTATTGACGACATGTGGTGCCATTTCCGGATCTCCGCCAGGTGCCATGAACCATTGAAACGCCTGGTGAATGCCGGAAGTAGTCGCTGAACCGCTATCATTAAATATCTTTACAGCTATCCATTCCGCTCCAGGCGCAACACCAACCGGTTCGCCGCTGCCACCGCCGACAGCTGTGCCTGCCACATGTGTCCCATGACCATTTCCATCACGAGGGGAAGCATATTGATTTCCTGAAAAGTCAGCCCATGAATACGTATGGTCGCCACCTTTTCCACGGTAATTATCCTGGAGCGCTTCATGCTCCATTTCTACGCCCGTATCCATAATACCGACAACGATTCCCTCGCCATTCACCCCATATGTGCCCCATACATCAGGCGCATGAATCTTCTCCAGTCCCCATTCAGGTAAACGAGGAGCCGACTCTGCCTTTTCCACTTCAGGCACTTTATATATTTCGTCAAAGAGTATTTTATCAATATCCTCTCGCGCTTCTATTTTCTTCAACGCTTCTTCTGTTACCGTCGCAGCAATACCATTGATGATCCATAAAGGCTGGATGTTCTTCACCTCTGCGTTTTTTTCCAGCTCCTTCAGCACCTTCTCCTGTCCCTTTTCCGCAACGGATTTCAGCTGTTCTTGCACGAGCTCCAGCCGTTTTGTCCGATCCTTTATCTTGTCTGCCTTACTATAGATTGCTGTCTTATCGACTTTGTCCTTCATATGAATAATGACATCGACCTGGTCTTTTTTCTCTAAGGAGCTGATAATCCGTTTGTCTATTTTTCCCTTGAGGTCAACCGAATCTTCCTGCCTCTTACTTTCTTCCACAGGTTCGTTTGATGCCTGTGGATCTTTATCTATGTCTAACCCATCTTGAAGACGCGGCAAACCGTCCTCACCCGAAAAGGTCTGCTCTGCTTCTTCATCGTTGGCTTCACTCTCTGCTTCCATTTCCTTTTCCAGCTTGAGCTCTGCTTCAAGTGTCGTCTGATTCGCACCTGAATCCTCCGCAAAAGCAATCTGAGGTGCAAATAATGTAAAAACAAGTAGAAAACACATGAAAATAGCAAAAATCCGCTGATGCTTCATGTCACTTTTACCCCCTTTTATAATATTCATAATATTCTTAATCAAATGAATATTACCATCTACTATTTGGTAAAACAATGTAGTTTTAAAGAAGTGAGCGGAATTCACTAGATAAATAGGTGAATTGAATTGGGAGTTAATTAGGAGGGGGGATAAATAGTTCTATTGTGGGACTGGAAAGGTATTCGGCAGATTTTGTCGAGGGACGAAAGCTGTTGGACTAGAAAATACATTACCCTCTACAACAGCCCGCTCCTGTTCATCGTCATTATTTTCGCAAATCCATCTCTCCACTAAGCATAAAGTCCCTCAATAGAAATAGTTCTTCTTTTCCATTTATTCAAATGAATTATCTTTTTCACAATTCAAAATTTCCAAATCCAAGAAGTAAGACCTACAAATCAATTGATAAAGAGAGCTACTCAATGCCTCTACTAACCTACCATGACCATTATACCAATATACCCATTTATTCCTTTTTAAGGTTTAATGCAGTGGTTAAAAAGTGTATAATTACAATTAGTATGATACTAAGTCACCAGAGTGAGGTGAGCATATTGCAGGAAAACCAATTGTTAATTGCTAGCTTAAAAAGTGATAGAATCGCCCTTCAAAATAATATTCAAGCGAATCTTGAAAAAATACAGCGATTAAGACAATCAAAAAACAACATCACACATGAGCAAGGAGAACTTTGGGCGCACAAAAGACTGATTTCTGAGCCTGAACTTTCCTCATCTACATGGGATGGGAAACATGCAGCTGAATTTATGAACATTCGTGCGAATATTGAGCAATCCTATACGTCCATTAATTCTCAACAAGTTGAGGACATTTTCTCAGACATTGAACAAAAAATAGCTCAATTAGAAAGTATGAACAATGGCTATTCCAACAGCATCGCATCGATAAACTTGCGAATAAGCCAATTATAAAGTTCAGGACGGAGGTTGACTTTATATGACAGAAATTAAGATTCAACAAAGTGCAGCGGAAACGGCTTTCAATGAACTTGCATCTACAACCGGAGAACTAAATACCACAAAGCCTACTGTAAACTTCAATCAATCCACCCTTGATTTCCTTCAAAAATTAGATGAAATCGAAGTGACTTATTATCAAACCATCAATCAATACACAAACCTTCTATTAAAAGCGGAAGCCAATGCTTCATCAAGCGTCTCAGAATTCATCGAATTTGAAAAAAGCTTAGGGAGCAATATGATGAAAGGAATAGTAAAATGAAAGTATTAAAAGTATCCGAGGTTACTAGTGGAATTGATACAATCATAAACAAAAAGAAGGAAGAAAAGGATCACCTTCTTTCCATCCGTGATGCAATGAAAAAAGTAATTGATTTGGAGGATGCCTTAAAAGGTGAAGGCGGTGCAGCCATTCGGGAGAACTTTATGATCGTACATATCCCTGCCCTTCTTTCCTTTGAAAGATTCATAGATACCTATATTCAAAATCTGCAGGAAATCAAAGGCATCGTTCAAAACTATGAATCAGCAGCTGGAATGGTGCGCGAAGATTTCATCGAACAAGATGTCAAAAACGGCATCAACAAAGTAGAACAACTAACACATGAGATCGCACAAAATATCAATAGACATGTAAACACCGTAAATGACCTAATTAGTCCCATTCCAATCAATCTTTCACAATTCGATAATAGTATTAGCGACTCCAAACAACATCTGCAAAAAACTCTGGAAGGCTTAAAGCAACTCGACGCAAACAGCCAAACCAGCCTGGAACCCGCTGCTAATGACTTGCAGAAAACCCAGCAGTTAACTGGGAAAATTGATGGGTGGTCGAAGAATGGAGTTTTACTGAGTAAAAAGGAAATTCAGGAAGTGGCAAGATCTATTGATGAAAATACGCTCGGTAAAATTATTGAAGAATATGGACTGTTAAACTTACTTAGGAACACTACGATAAGCTTCGGTGCGGCTATTATGAATTCTGGGAAACTATTAAAAATGGGTGAACTCAGCTTTAAAATGTTTGATAAGGATGGGAAAGTTTTTATTAAAATCAAAAATAAAAATAAGGAATTGATCAACCTCCGTGAGTACGAAAAATACCGGAAGTTACTTCAAGAAAACATCGGCGGCAGATGGAAATGGAATCGCAACTTTGTAAACGAACTTGTTAATAAAGGTGTCCCTCTATATGATAATGATTTATTAAAAAGGTTTAAAAGCAATAGCAACAAGTTTATTAATAGCCAATTTAATGATTTAAGTAATTACGTTAAACGCCTAGACGATTCCTTTATGAAAGTTGCTGGTACGACCTTCAAAAATGAAATGAAAATATGGGAAAGTTTTAAAGGATGGAAAGATGCTTCAAAATTAACTAAATTAGGTAAAGGTGCTGGAGTAGCAGGAATTGGCATCACAATATTTAATAATTTCGGAAGCAATTTTTATAATGAAGACACAGCTAAGTGGGACTACACTGGTGGAAGTCAGGTTAAGAAGTTTACAGTTGATACGACAGTGGATTTAGGAGCAGGAGCGGCAGCTATGGGAGTAGGAGCTGCCGCTGGATCTGCCTTCTTACCTCCAGCAGGCACTGTAGTTGGCGCCATCGTTGGAGCTGGAACCTATGCAGCAATAAATGTAAAAATACCTTTCCTTGACCCACCACAAAGTGTTGTCGATGTCACTAAGAATGTGGCTAACAAAGCGGTAGATAAAGTCGGAGAATACGCTAGTAAAGCGGCTGATGAAATAGGGGATGCCATCTCGAGTGTTGGGAAAAAACTAGATAAGATATTTTGGTAGTTTCAGGAGGCTAATATGTTAAAGCAATGTAATGAAGAAGATTTCTATCAGCTAAGATCAGTTGCAAGGGGCCGGTTACGCCCACCAAAGGTTTTGTCATTTTCTTGGGGTGCGTTCTTTTTTAGTGGAGCAATGACAAGTGTAGTTGCCTTGGGTGTTTATGGCTCTGATTATCGTCTATTATCTTCTTGGCTTCTTCTTGCTAATATCTGTATTGCAATTTTAATTGTACAATTTATCATTACACTTTTTTTTACAAAGGAATCTAACGCTTATAGGTTTCAAAAAGTACAATCAGTATTCTTAAGTATAATAGCATTCAAACTATCACTGGATATGTATGTAAGCTTTATAGTCTTTAGCGAAGCAGAATACATACCAGATTATCTTCGACCAGCTGCGTTTATTTTATGTATGGGCGGATTGATATATTTAGTTTTATCAACAATTAGAGGAATTAAAAGAGTCCAACAAGGTGAATTCCGTCAAGACGGTAAAGGACTATACAATATTAAACAATCAAAGACTTTTTATAGCCTCCCTATCATATTCGGTGCCACTATGATGGCTGGAGTGATTGCGAGAACACTTTCAGAATCATCCAGCACATTGGGACAGTCAGCTGCAGTATTTTTTATTCTCTTCCTTGCTGTTGTTCTTCAATACGCGTTGGCATTCGCCTTACCAGAGTTTTTTCTGCTGACCTACTGTAAATTCAGGTTTGAATCATTTCATGTTCCCATGCCTAGTCGGCCATTAAAAGAAACACCAAGAGAAACACTCATGGCCAAAAAGCAGGCGCAACAAGTGAAGACAAGCAAAAAAGGTAATCAAAAAAAGAAGGCAAGGGGGAAAAAATGAAAATCAAAAGAGCTCCCATTGTATTCCATAATGTAATTAGTACAAAGTCGAGATGCAAAACAGATGAATGGTTCCATATAGCCAGAGATTTTAGAAATGCAATCATCAAAAATGACCTGTATAATACTGGTCCGTTAATCTACAAAGTTTCAAATTTTGATAAATCAGTGCACGAAGCTGATTATACATTCTACGTGCCAGTAAATATGACATTAGAACTAGATACAAACGACAAATATCAATTCTATAAAGAGTGGAAGTTTGACGATGGTTTAACCCTTAGACATGCGGATTTAGATGATGACATCGAAGAGTCATATGAATTAATTCGAGCTAGTGCTAAAGCCTATAACCTCGAATTAGAAGAACCCTTCTACAACATCTTTTTGGACGTCTATGGGGAAGGAATTATTGATATCTACTCTCCAATTATGAAGGAGGGTTAAGATGATCAACCCAAACGATTCAATCCGCTATACGAATGTTGTATCAAAAAAATATCGATTTCACTATAAAAATATTGATGCCATCATAAAGGAATTTCTAGCAGAAGTTGTACAAAAAAATATAAACATAAAAGGGCCATTATTCTATTCTATCAACAATGTACCAATGGATGAGATGGTAAATGCTGAGTTTTTTATGCCTATAGTGCAAGACCATATAATCCAAAATAATGACCTATACCTACATAGCTATTACGCAGTAGAAGAGATGATTTCAATCTGTATTTATAACCAGATTGAAAAAACAACAGAAATTGCCTACCACATGCTGTTAGACTACATGAATCAACATCAATTAAATCAAGTGACCCCCTTCTATCATGTTATTTCTGGGGATGAAACCTTGCAATACGTATTCATCAAAGTAGGAGTATCAAAAATAGAATAATACTATCTCATGAGTTAATTAATCAATCAGCAGGATACATGCTCATTTAGAGGATATATCCTGCTTTTTTAATATGATAAATAATGTCTTCAGGAGGTTATATGTTTAAGGATTGTAAGGAAGAGGATTTTTACCAAATAGAATCAAATATGGGATCGTTTGCATCCCACTGCCATTTTCGTCTTTTTTTGGAGCACAACTTTTATAAGTGGAATTGCTACTCTTATGGTTGCATTATCTGTTTATAATACTGAATATCAAAATAATCCATATTGGTTTCTTTTTACTAAACTTTATATATCCGCATTAGCTATTCAATTTTTTATTTCCTTGTTTTTTACTTTTGAAAAAACGCCTATCAATATCAAAAAATACAATCTGTTTTCTTGAGTATCATTGCTTTTAAAGTTTCCTTGGATTTTTACAGTGTATTTTTTGTATATACTGTTGCAGATTACTTTCCAAACTATCTGCTATCAATTTCTATTATCTTGCTCATCGGTGGACTAATCTATTTGGCACTTTCTACAATTAGAGCAATAAAACGGGTAAAAAAAGGTGCTTTTAGAGAAGAAGGAACTGGTTTGTATGGTTTCTCTCAATCTAAATCCTATGTTAGTCTTCCTATCATATTTGGTGCAACCATGATGGGTGGAGCAATCGCGAGAACATTAGGAGAATCTTCAAATACATTGGCACAATCTGCAACTTTATATAAAATGCTTTTCTTTACTGTTTTAATTCAATTTGCAATTGCCTTCGCATTACCAGAATTCCAATTGGTCACTTATTGCAAATATAGATTTGAGTCTTATAATTTAAAGAAACCTAAGGGACCTTTAAAAGAAACGCCAAGAGAAAGGCTTATGGCCAAAAAAAACGACCAACAAGTAAAAGCTAGTAACACTGCAAAGCAAAAAAAAAGCAAGGAGTAAGAAAAAGTGAAGATAAAAAGAGCCCTTTTGTAACGTAATCAGTACAGCTTCAAGATGTAAAACTGATGAATGGCACCTTTTAGCAAAGGAATTTAGAAACTCAATTATCAAAAATGATCAAAGGATTATATCCCTGAACTGGCCGCAGGTGCTTGCTGCCCTACTATTACATAACGCAAAGATATAATTTTCTCCAGCCTTTAACTATAAGACAATATTCAATCTTCCATTCAAAAAGACGGGTTCCCTTTCCAAACTATCAAAAGGAAAAATAAATGTCCAAGGCATTGTTGTCCTTGGCTCAATATCCAATGATTCAATTGAAAAAGTATGCTCAGCTACTTTTTCATGCTCTTCTTCGGTATAACGAATTTTTATATGATCAAACGCAGCAGGCTGCTTTGATAAATTATGGACGAGCACTGTCACTAACAGTTCCCCTTTATAATTCCTTGCTTCCCATAGTGACGTAAATTCGAATTGACTATTTTCAGAAATATTCGCCTCCCTGAATCCTTCTTCAATGCGCTTGCGATCTTTTGGTGATATACTCTTATCCCATTTATCATGGAAAGTAAGCTTTTGCATCTCTATACCTCCTTATTTTTTATTATCGATCTTTCCCACGCTTTAAAATCCCTTCATACAAAATTCTATTTGCCTTCTCCATCCACACTTAATATATTTCCATAACTTATTTAAGCTTGTTGAATAGACGATATTTGCTCTCTGATTTGCGAATAGAAGGTTCTATTGAAATTGTCCAGCCATTTATTAAATTGCAGCTTTTCTAACCTGTAGTTCAATAGATTTAAGCACTTCGTCTTTATACTGTTTAGGTTATTGGACGGCTGGGTGGTAGAGCTGCCCTCAACTTCTAAAGTAAATTCATTCTTGACCACTTCATTCAAACGAATAATACGACCCTCTTCAAAATAATTCCGACCACGTTCTAAAATCGTATCCGAAAAAGCCTTTTCGAACTCATTGATATTCATACACGGTCCCCCTCTTCATTATCGTACAAGCAGTCTCTTGTTTTTAAGGTAACATGTGTGGATGGGGGAATTCTATAGTGGGATTTATTCTATTTCTTAAATAGGATTAAATTACAATAGTAATTTTCTGTAGTAACAAGGTAGATGATCTTTAACCACTTCTTTCGTATAACGAGAACAATATTCATTTTTTAATTATTGTTTTCAATAAACCTTTATGTCAAAGCAAAAAGCCGATTTTTCTTTTCTCAGAAAAGTTCGGCTTTCAAAACTATTACGATAAAGGATTATAATTTATTGTTGACTCTCAGTACTAATTTGAAAGGTTACACCGAACTTGTCTTTTACACTCCCATAAGCAGGGCTAAAGAAAGTTTCCTGAAGCGGCATTTTTACTTGTCCGTCTACCTGCAAGGATTCAAATATCTGTTTTGCCTCTTCAATTTCGCTAGTTGAAATACAGATTGTAACATGATTTCCAATTTGACTTGTTTGACCTGGAAAATTATCTGAAAACATAAGGTCCGTTTCACCAATCTTTATCATCGCGTGTGATACAAGTTCCTTTGCTTCTTCTGGTAAAGGAAATTCTGGATTTTCTGGCATTTCTCCAAACGTTTGTTTAAAAAGAACAGTACCACCCAATGCTTCCTCGTAAAATTGAATCGCTTCCTTTGCATTTCCGTTCATCATTAAATAAGGGGACAATCGCAATGTCATAATAAAACAGCTCCTTGGTTATATTTTTTTTATACAAAATGGAGTAATCACGAAATATCCTGCTTGACCTTGTCAGTGGCAGGAGCCACCATCCCATTATTACCCATAATTATATTTTATAATACAGAACACACGTTCGTCAATAAATAATTTCAATTCTATCTATTTCATGACTGTCACGTTCAAATAGTAATCAAACTGGATATTACACCTGTTTTTCCCAGAGCTCTATCCTTCTTCCTGCTGGATCTTCAATCCAAATGAACTTTCCAAATTCACTATTCTCTTGTTCCTTAACAAGAGGTACATCCATTTGTTCGAGATGCTTTATGCTGTCCTCTATATTTTCAACTTGAAAGTTCAACATCACCTGCTGATCGATCGGAAAATAGCCGTCACTTTCTGTAAAGAATGAAAAAATTGTTGCATTGTCTGTATGAGGCGTAATAACCGTTCCATTCCAGTCTTCCATTTCGATTTTCAACACTTCTTTATACCAATTTTTCAATACATCAATGTTTCTGGTTCTCCAGAAAATGCCTCCAAAACCTTTGATAATCATCAGATTCACCTCGCTATTTATTTTCTAACAGAAAAACGGATTACTTGGTAAAGAGTAGACCTAAGTTGAATAAAGGAACCTTGAACTACTATTTCGACAACTTATAAGAAACCCCTCTTTTCCATTTTCCGTACCTTCACAAAAAGAAGGAGCACAATCTATTCTAGAATTGTGCCCAATTGATGACAAATAATTTCCCCATGATAAATCAAATTCTTCTTATCTTCACAACCAAGATTGCGCCTATTATTGTAAAATTTACGATATGTTATCCTGCGTTAATAAAAAACAATTTTAATAATGTCCCTTCAAAGCAGTATTTTATTCCATTACAGCTGTAGCCAAAAAAACATGCCATAAATCTTGATGAAGCACCAACCAAAGCATAAAGGTTGTTATTAGAGAATGTATAAACGGTGCTCTCCAATATAAAGAGATCACCTCTTTTTCAAATCTACCCTACAGATTTCTTATTAATATTTTTATTTCCCTTTATCTTCTCCTCCCAAAAATCCGCTCCCTTTATCCCCAATTTAACTGGATCAAAAATAGGATCGATTCCTGCTTTTTTCAGTGTATCGTAATCCTTCAATACTTTCAGTGCAGGCTTAGTTAATAATAGGATGGCTACGAGGTTTAGCCAAGCCATACTGCCTATTCCCAAATCACCTAGTGTCCATAATAGAGACGCTGACTCGACACTGCCAATATAGACCATTACTAAGAACAATACTTTCCACACAGAATTCATCCATTTAAATTTCAACTTTCTATTTAAAAACATCAATGTGGTTTCAGATATATAGTAATAAGCCATAAGAGTTGTAAATGCGAAGAAGAACAGAGCAATCGAAACAAATCCATTTCACACCCCCTCCAAAGCCTCATTGTATAAATTTAAACATCCATATCTCCCGCTTTTACCGTAATTAGTTGTTTCACGAGACATGGCATTTTTTCTAGACGCTTTAGAAATAAATAGGAATTTTTCATTATTAGTAGGAAAAGCAAACGCTACATTTTCATTCTTGGAATACACCGCTGAGTATGAGATAGCATTCCATACAGAGATTGTATCCTCTTACTGCTTATCATTGTTTCCAAAATAAGATTTTAAGAGTTCGGTTCGGCAATTATTGATAATCATGACTATATTTCTTTTATTTTTTAAGCAAAAGAACGATTTT
This sequence comes from Cytobacillus purgationiresistens, assembly GCF_030813235.1. Taxonomy (GTDB): domain Bacteria; phylum Bacillota; class Bacilli; order Bacillales; family Cytobacillaceae; genus Cytobacillus; species Cytobacillus purgationiresistens. Next base: position 46,637 of record NZ_JAUSUB010000027.1, read on the forward strand.
TACAATTAAACAACTGTTTATGTATGATTCTAGAATAATATGCTTTTTTAAGAGAATTCACTGATTTAATAATTTTCCATACCTTAAAACAACTTTTAATAACCCTATTATTCTATTCTAAAAAAACCATTACACTCTAATTGAATATTTCGAAATAATTTCCTATTCCGTTATTTCCCTATTCATGTTACACTTATTTTCATAATATTGTCCGTCTGTACAATACATTTGTATATTATACTAAAATACCTTACTACCAACTTCGGAGGAATATCATGAAAAACATCTTGCTTAAGTGGAATCAAATTAGTCTAGTTAAACGAATTCTTATTGGTATCATTGTCGGTATTCTGCTAGCTGTTACCATTCCTGGGGCAGCGAGTTGGGTTTCGATTTTTGGAACTTTATTTGTAGGGGCTTTGAAAGCTGTGGCGCCGATTCTCGTTTTATTCTTGGTGATGCATGCCATTTCCAGTCATAAAAGCGGCAAGCAGACAAATATGAAGTCGATTCTTATCCTTTATGGATTAGGTACTTTGTTAGCCGGGGCGGTTGGGGTAATAGCGAGTTTTATTTTTCCTATTAATCTTTCGCTTACAACAGGTACAGAGGACATTGCACCTCCGGGCGGAATTTTAGAAGTGCTTGAAACATTGCTGTTTAATATCGTGGACAATCCTGTCAATGCATTGATGAATGCGAATTATATTGGAATTTTGACGTGGGCCATCCTTCTTGGATTGGTGCTTAAAAAGGCTGCTGATTCAACTAAAACAATGATTGCCAATTTTTCGGATGCCATTACTAAGATCGTAAAATGGGTCATTGATTTAGCTCCATTAGGAATCATGGGTCTCGTTTTTGATGCGATTGCTACAAGCGGGCTTTCTTCATTATTAGAATATGGACAGCTGCTTGTTCTGCTGCTTGGCTGCATGTTCTTTGTCGCGCTGGTGATGAATCCTCTTATCGTTTTCATCTATACGCGCCAAAATCCATATCCGCTTGTGTTTAAAGTGTTAAGGGAAAGTGGTATCACTGCGTTCTTTACACGCAGCTCAGCCGCGAATATTCCTGTGAATTTATCATTATGCAAAAAGTTAGGATTAGATGAAGATACTTATTCCGTTTCTATTCCATTAGGAGCTACTATTAATATGGCAGGTGCCGCTGTGACGATTTCTGTCTTAACCCTTGCAACTGCAAATACGCTTGGCATTAACGTGGATATTTGGACGGCGGTTATTCTGATGGTTATCGCTGCTATCTCTGCTGCAGGTGCTTCAGGTGTTGCCGGTGGGTCTCTCTTGCTTATTCCACTCGCTTGCGGCTTATTGGGTATTCCTAATGAAATTGCCATGCAGGTCGTAGCTATCGGCTTCATTATCGGCGTGCTGCAGGACTCTTGTGAAACTGCCCTAAATTCTTCTACTGACGTATTGTTTACAGCAGCTGCTGAAATGGCTAAAGAGCGTCAAGTAAGTAAGGCAGCTTAAATTTTTATTTTGTAAAAAAAGATTACCCCCTTACAGTTAAGTAAGGGGGTTTTTATTTGCAATTACGTCTTCTATTTATCTAGCATAAAATCTGTATAATACATCAATGTATTAGCAGCTCGCTCAGAAATCATTTTATCTGCTTGGTATTTGCTAAGCAACACTTTAAACCCATCCAGATGCTTCTTCACTTTTTCCTTTTCTCCTTGCTTTTCAAAAAGGGCCACTGCCGTTAAGTGTTTGTCTAAAGCATTGACAACGCTGCTGCCAGCAAATTCTTCCTCTGCATTAAAATGTGCCACTAGCGCTTTTAGACCTGCTGCGTTTACATCATTGAGTAAAGTATAATTTGTCGCTGCTGTTTGTTCAGAGTCCGTTTCTGACGTTGCTGTGAAGGCAACATTGGTAATCGTTTGTTCTCCTTCAGGTATTTCCACGTAAACAGGTACATCCACCGTTTCCCCAGCAGCTACTTCAACTAGGTTGTTTAACAGCCTTACATCCCATCCAGCTTGGGTGGAAGCATCCAGACGGAAGATATCTGTTTCTTCACCTGTGTTGGTCACACTAAAGCTGTATTTTCCTATTTTCCCTGGAACAGCATGCTCGATTGAACCAGTGTCTACAGAAACACCCCGTTCATACGGGCCAGCGCCATCTAAGTGACGGACTGCCACACGATAGGAAAGTGCTCCGTCCTCAGCAACAATCTTGTCAAGGATATAGAAGTGAATACGATTATGCTCATCGATATATTCATTGACGATTCCGTCTGCAGTTCCTGCTTTAAATGTGGCATCAACCAATTGTTCTAATGACCCCTTGGAACTGTTCACTTTTGTTCCATCCGGTCGAGTAAAGTCGACCACATCAATATCTTCTGGGTGGGAATCAATAACCCAGATATTCGGCGCTTCCTCCGTGTTTCTCGTTTTTGCCAGCAGTACGCCGTCGTCGTGGGTAAAGGAGTCATAGCCTACTCGGTCGACGACCTCCAGCGTATAGTTGTTATACCATCTTTCACCGCGATGCATATCCGCGCGCCAGTCATCGTCGATATAATTGATTGGTGTATGATCCACCATTTCAATATTGATGCCATACAGCCCCTCACGGCCAAATGCTTCTCCAGTTGGGACGGCGCGTGTTAGGATATCAGCGAATATCGGCCCAGATTCTTCAAGATCATCGCGATTCACGTTAATATACTGATCCTCTTCTAAGAAGCCTTGCTTAATTTTATTTCGCAGCATATGATGAGGCGGCACCGATCCGCCTTGAGTGGCTGGAATCAGCCAGCGCGTATGGCTTCCGCCAGGACCGTTGAAACTGCCGCTGCTCATTAATTCCCATGAACCCGCGAATGTCCGAAGCGGCGGATTTGCTTGCGGGTTATTGTAGTTGTCGCGAAGGCCCATTAAATGTCCAAATTCATGGGCATACGTAGCCATTCCGTTGCTTGACCCCTGAATGGAAGTGCTGCCGCTCGCACTGGACCAGATAGATTTTGCCGCAAACCATGATGTCCATGGCACATAACGGGTGATCGCCCAATTCTTATCCATGCCATATTTAGCCGGCGGTCCAAATTCAGCAGGGATGGACTCAGGATTCATAAACATCATTTCACCAAACTCTTGCCATACACCCGTTTCAGCATAGCCGGAATGCAAGATGAAGATGAAGTCATAATCTTCTCCGGAGGCATTCAAATCTGGCTGCGCCTTGGCAACCGCCTCAGGCCGCAAGCTTTTCGGACTGAACCCTTCAGGAATGAATGACTGCTGATTGAACTCATTCATGCCATATTGGAATTCATTGTGATCCATATGGTACACACCGTATCCATCAAGCTCCACACCCCATTTCCCATATGAATTTTCTCTCCAGAAATCGCTAATCGTACGGTAGTTATTAAGTTCTTGTGGTGTATTCAAATAGTCCAACCAAAAATCTACGAGTTCCTCTTCAGGGACATTGCCAATTTGCGGATTGCCAACCGGATCTGTTCCAGGATCATTCAGTACTTGAAACGGCAGGTCTGGGAAATCAACAAGAACCAATGCGCCTCGCAATCTCCTTTCCGGTTCCACCTCCACATCCCCCCAGCTCGTTCCTGGAAGCTCATTAAAGTCATCCCATGTTTGATCACGCGGCAGAACCCATGATTCTTTATCAATTGGTTCTGGGAAATCAGCTAAACCTGGCTGCTGAGCAAAGGCCGTGGCTGAAGAAAATAGAATAAGAGAGCCAAGTACTACGCCAGTCAGCTTTTTGAATATTTTCATAGAGCATCCCCCTTTTAATAGTGCTTTTTTTAATTCTTGTAGATTCGTTAGGTGTGTAAAGAAGAAAATCGCGTTTTATTATGTAAATCGCTTTAACCTTCATCGCAAGTAGATTGACTGCCGATATTCATTCATAAGGGACTGGAGAGGATATTTAGGATATACATACAAAACATAAAGTGTGCTCCCATTTCTTTCTGAGCTTCGGGAACAGATAACGAACTAAAAATAATGACTATGAACCTATTAATCAAAATAATTAACTAGACTAAACCTCCTTCCTATTTATATCTCGAAGGGGCTAGAAGAGAATATGATAGATTTCACCCCCTTTTTTAAAAATAACACAAAAATTCTAAATTATTTGATAAAAAGAGAAACTTTTTAAAAATAAGGAAAAGGTCATATATATGGATATTTTTACATTTTTATACATTTTGTAAGTACTAATTTGGAGGGAAAATAAGGAGAGAGTCAAATAAAATGAGTATAATGACTGAGAATCTGTTTTTGCATAACACTAAGTTCGCGGTCATACAAACAACATTTTACTAGAAGCATTTCTGCATATAAAAAGGCAACGCACTCTTTTCAGAGGAGTAATTATATCTGGAAGAAACACTTTCTATCTATTAAAGACTTCTCTTCAACTTTTTTCAGATGATTAGTGACCCATCCCATCCTGTTTTCAATTATTCAAGAATAAAACCTCTATTAAAGACGAAACCCTTTTGGTTTTTTTTCGTATAGTTATTAAACATTTTATAGAGGTGGTGCCGTTCAACAGAGTAGTTCCGAAGAAATTGTAGGATTTTTTTAGTAGAAAAGATTTGATTCAGATTAAAGAACTAACTCCACAGGCATTACATTCTTTAGTCAATAAAGTCACATGTACCGAAGACGGTAAGCTTTATATTCAATACAATTTTGTAAACACTTTTCAAGAAACAAAAAAAGACAGCGCCCCCATACTCGAGGGCAAATTGCCTTATTTTAAAATGAGCTGTGCTACACACTCCACATGGCTTGGGTGGTGATGGTAGATTAATATAGATGTAGTAGTGTTTACCTTAAACTAGTTTTTCGTACCTCCATATTTTCAAATTCGATTATTAATTCAGGTACTCATATCGTTCATGTTATTCCAACGAAATCTTTACGCCATCCTCCAAATATTTCGTTGTAGTATATCCAAATATATATAAACTTTTAGGAATCACTTTGTTACCGTGTATTCGAATGCTTTGAACTGTAGAGAAATGGCGGGGCTGCTCGATTTCTTCATATGAGTAAGGGAATTCATTCATATCGTATACTACCCCGTTTTTATCAACAAGTACACCCTCAGCATTATTCATCTCCATTGAAATTGAACCAAGATCATTTTCATTCTCACCCAAAACATCGAAGTGTAGTGACTCATATGCCCGATTCTCAATTTCATGATTACTGATGACAATATTGGTAGGTTGTCCAACTTCAAACTTGTCGATGGAGATTGTACTGCCTGCATATTCAAATGTTTGAGGATATTCCTCATTAGCATCCAGTTCGATGTTTTTTTTGTCTTCAACCGTTAAATAAACTGATTCGAATTGAATGTTAACCTCTTTTGGTTTTTCTCCAAAAAGAGGGTCATACTGTGTTTGAAAGGCAGTCCAATTCATGTCTGGTTGTGAATTCATATAAGAGCTGCCATACAGATCTGCTTTCATTTCTTTATTATTCACTTGTAGATTGTCAAAATTAAGAACGTCTATCCGCTTCTCTGTCTGTTCATGATTAATAGAAAATTGCAGAACCGTCGCTGTTGGAGCAATCGTTAGTTTGTCAAATCGAACCGGGATCCCCTCGATTTCTGTTTCTTTATCCAATGCATATTCGATGGAGGGCTTTTTTGTTACTGGGATCTCGAAGCTCCACTCCCCTGTTTGAAATTCCAGATTCTCATAAGACCTAAAATCATTCTGATTAGAGGAATCACGAATTAATTTCTGAAGTTTTGTAATATTGAGTTCGATTGTCCCTTTATCTGTTGTGAGTGGCAGCAGACTAATCTTCCCATGATACACGTTCTTTTCCTTGTTATTTACAACCGATTCAAGGTCAGGAGGAATGTAACTTGGATAGGTTTCACGACTCATGATTTCATGTTCGTTCCCCACAACAACCCCCTCATGATAATCTATCACATATTGATTGTCTTCATTTGTATCTTCTATTTCATAAAAAACAAGCGTCTGAGTATCATCCGCAATCGCGCCCTTGATCTTGATTTTCACCCCATCGCTTTCCGCATCTAGGTTCAGCCTTTTACCCAGTTCCTGTTGCAAAAAGGCACGTAATTGCTGATCTTCTTCTGTCCATGTATAGTAGAGGTTGCTAAACGCCCCTGTAAAAAAGCCTATCCCCATTACTAATGCGAAAACACTAGCAGAAACGAATCCCATTCTTTTACGTTTCTTGTTCTTCAGTTGTCTGTGCTTTTCCTTTTCTGCCAGCCGATCTTTGACGTTCTCCATGAAGCCAGCTGGCACATGGAAATCCTCTTCAGTAAGCTTTAACATGGTTAACATGACATCCTGAAAGGTTGCCAAATCCTCCTGACAGTCTTGACAATGATAAATATGTACCTCAAAATCAATCTTTCTCGACCGGTCCATGGTTCTTTCTAAGTAATCGAGGTAATTCTTATGATATTCTTTACAGCCATTAAAGTGCGACCCGTACCCCATCCCTTTCCTAATTGACTCGATTCCAGCAAACAAATGCTCTTTAATCTTTTCCACTGAAACTTGCAGAAGGTGGGCTGTCTCTTCATGAGAAATTCCTTTTATGTATGTAAGCACCACTGCTTCTTTCTCATCCTGTTTCAACTGATCAAGTGCTTTAAATAAATCCTGACGTGGTTCACTTTCCTCTGAAGCTTGTAATCTTCTATTATCAGAAAGCTCCCGGCAGATATGTATGAAAATGGATGTAACCCACATTTCGAATGATGTTTCTCTTTTAAATTGAGGTAACTCCTTGTGGACTTTTATAATGGACCGATAAAAAAGCTCTTCCATTTGCTGCTGATTCCTAAGATAGGACCAACCTATTTTATAAAACGATTGTTTATACTGATCGAACCAATCGAAGATAGATTCCACACCTTTTTCTCTTATGGTTGCAATTGTAATGGTATCTATTTTTGCTGGAATCATAAATGTGTTCCCCCCCTTTATTCAATAACAAATTGATAAAACCTTCAAACAGATTGTTGTACTCAAGACCAAAGTAACTGCAAAAAATTCAAAGCATACAAATACAACTCCCTTCTTTCTGAAGTACGTATATATTTCATTAATCCTATCCTCTCTCTTACTTAAAAGATGTTACATCATTCCTAAAAAATGGTCGCATATCAAAAAGATAATTATAGTTAATACCATTAATACAAAAGCATACAAAACGAGTAATAATCTGGAATTAAACCAATTAAAACGTTTATAAACGTGACTTGCTACAAGCTCCGTTAAACCAAAAAATGGAGAAGCTAAAATCATTAAAAATTCCGTATCATATACAATCCAACGATATAGCCCTTTTCCTGCTGACTTGCTAAGTATGTATAAGAAAGAAAATAACAGGTTGATAGTTAATAAAAGACCTACTAAACCAAACACAACTGCAATAAATTTGATCACAAATATAACAACCTTTACACCAGCTTTTCTTTATGTAATTCCACCTTCTATATCTAAATAACTATTTATTTACATCAATTTAACAAAAGTGTTATTTTATATTTTACCATTTAAAACCAATGGTTAGAATAGATGGAATCTATAGCGATACTATTATCCTATGTAATTAAAGGACATGAACTATATAAATTAAGTTTTGAATAAATTAATTGTAAATAAGTTAACTCTCAATGAATTTAATACTATCCAAGGAAGTAGGAGTAATCACGACCTACTTCCTTTGGAAAAACCCAAGTTGATATTCTTAACCAGAAATATTTATTTAGAAATTTAGAAAATTATTATATTAAGTTAGGATGAAAAATACAGTATAAATAAAGGATTGTGTTATTTCTTGAATGGATTTTTGAATAGAAAAAAATCCCGGATTCCTATTGAAAAGAATCCGGGATAATATTGGATATAACCATATAGCCGTGATATTTATTTTAACAAAAACCGAGTCTGGATCAGAAAAGTTTATTTTAGTTAGACAGTTCCAAAATCAAATGCGCCACACACTCCACATATGTCGACCTTATTATTAGAACACAATTCGTTAACCTCGTTTCGAGTATGGGAACACAATTCATTAGAAAATTCTTTTTTTTTATTTTTTGCATTTTTTCTTGGGGGTTTAAAATTACTTCCGTCTAATGAATGACTAGAACCTATTTTATAAATAAATGTTATATCATAAGGTCTGCTATTTCCATCTTTGTCTACACCGCCAACTATCACTTTTTCTATTAAACTTTCAAAAACATGCCGATCAAAAGTGTCTAAACCTTTATCCTGTTCTAATAACTTTCTAAAACCTGATAGACGTTTTTTAATACCCTTTTCTTCTTGAATATTTTCTCTTAAATAGGATTTCCTTTGCTCTTTTTCATCCAATTTTTGTATGATTTCGTTGTATTTCTCTTCATACGTATTTCTATCTAAATTATCCTCTAATCTCAGATCAATCAACTTCTTTTTTCTCATTTCTAGCCTTTCAATCTCTTTTTCTACTTTAGAAACTTCATTATACATAACATCTGGACTTAAATTTTCTTCCATTCTTTGCAAAAACTCTTCTAAGACATCTTGATTATTATTACACATAATACGATAACTTTCTAAAAATGTATTTTCAATCACTTCCTCCGGTATTCCTTTACTATCTGGACAGTGTTTTTTCCCTTGCTTTGTACTAGTAACACTTTGCCATATTGCCTTATTAAACAACGGTTTTTAGGTTGTATAAAACCCTTTACACCCTTCCCTTTTTGTTAAAGTAAGTCATTAGTTTATAAATCTTATCAAATGCTCCAGCTACGCTTTTGGAATTTGATAACTCATTATCTAGTACATCTTCCAACGCATTCAGTACCCTTTCGCAATCATCGACGTTAACACCAGAGTTTTCTGATACCTTTTTAATTAATTCTTCATTATTCATTTATACCTCTCCTTTAATAATCCGTTTTTCAGGTACATCTAATAGTTCATTTCTGCGCGCTTTATAACTTATATAATTATCTTTCAATCGCATAGACTGACTGTCGGTCTATAAAGACGATAACCCAAGATAAAGATATAGTCAAGATATTCCACTTCAAAATTGCATGTAAATTTATTAGAAGTCTGGCCCTTAGTTAAGCTTAGTGAAAAAGATGTTGGAGGGAACATGGAGTCCGACTTACTTATTTCTTGAGAACCCAGTTTTATTGGCCTATTGTAAAGTCATTTATTTATCTTGAAAATATATATCAATTAGGGTCTCCATTACCGTCTAGTTAACCTATTAAGAACTTTTTAATGTTTATTGTTCTGTGTAGATAGTACATATCTACACAGAATGTATTATTCAACACTTTTTAAAGATTCCACCATATCAATTTTATTTATTTTCCTCTGCAACATAAGGTTTGCTAGAATGGTGAATAAATATGTTAATACAATAGAAAGTAAAATCATACTAAAGGAAACATTATAAGGAATGTACATTTCCTCGCTTTCTGCTGAGGCCAATACAAACTTAAATAATATAGCTCCAAAAATAACGCCAATGAAACAACCAAATGTTGTAATGAAAAAATTCTCCGTATTGACTAGACTTCTAATCTCACCTTTATGGTATCCAAGGACTTTTAATGTCGCCATATCCCTTTTTCGTTCAAAAATATTAATGGAGCTTATGTTAAAAATAACCGCTAAGGCAAGACATGCTGACAAAATAATCATAATATATACTGTCGTTTTCGTTGTTTCATAAAGTGAGTCCATTTCTTCTCTCAATTGTGATTTAACAGCAACAGATTGAATATTTTCTGTGCTCTCTAAATCAGTTATTAAATCATCTGAAACGGTTTGATCTCCCATTGTTAAATAGTAACCATTAACAAATGGATCAATTTCAAACTCCTGTAAATATTCGTAGGAAGTATAAAAGTCTTGTGAAACATAAAGTTCACTGATGGCTGTTACATTCACATCAATTCTTTTTTCGTCATAAAGCTCGGAATCTATTTTTATCGAAATCGTGTCTCCTTCATTAATATCATGATCCTGAGCCAATTTATAAGGAACGACAACCCCATCGTTTGGCAGTTCAATTTCTTGCTTATCACTATCAAATAATTGAATGGAGTTATTAGCAGCAGATAAAGCATATAGTGATGATGAAAATTCATCATCTGTTTCCACTTTATCTTGAATCAAGTGGATTATCACAGACACCTGCAGCAAATTCGGTATTTTCTAGGGCATTAAGATTAGCAATTAGATTATAGAATTGGAATACAAAACCGATTTTTATTCTTCGATAATCTGTTAGTTTTTTGTCGTTAAACTTTGTTATATTTGATTTATCTACGATGATTTCCCCAGAAGAAGCATAATCCATACCACCTAATAGGTTTAGTACAGTTGTTTTTCCCGCACCACTGGCCCCTAATATAACAACAAGTTCTCCCTTATCTATGGTCATATTCGTTTTCTTAAGTGCTTCCACTGTTACTTCTCCCATTTGATATGTTTTTGTAACATCTTTAAATTCAATAATCGTTTCCATACAATTCTCCTTCATTGTCTAATATTTCATTTTAAAACTTTTTATAGACTGACTGTCGGTCTATAAAAAGAATAACTCACTCTAATGATATAGTCAAGACATCTCGAATTTGTATTGTGTGAGAAATTATTTGAAATTAGCTATTAGAATATACTTAATAAGAAAAGAAGGCAGAGGTGATAAAAGACTTGGAGTTAACTTATTTAGTTTTCAAAGAAAAAAAAACTGATTTTGAATAAGTTGGGAATAGTAAGTATTGTTAATTTCATCATCTTTTCCATTCGATGATTTATTTGGCTTAAAAAATGAAAAACTCACTGCTTGTCTACTTGAACAAGTGGTGAGTTTTCATGTTTGTATATCCATTTATTATTTAACTTTATAACTTAAGAATTGTTCTTATTTATGATTTTTACATGTTATCCTCTTGTACCAGAATCGTGACCGATTGCTGAATAATAGTTTGTTGCTTCCTGTAAACCTCTAGAAATGGTGATAAACATTACGAGGTGTATAAATTTTCATCGAGCATTTTTTTCAGATAATAAATTGTTTTAAAATGGCTTATGGAAGCGAGTAAAATCATACCTGTTTTTTCATAGTTATTGTCTGTATTTAACTTAGCTCCAAAATGTATTGCATTTCTAGCTTCTCTCACAACATCCGTCCAAATTCTAATTTCTTGTAAATGGACAGGCTGAATGTTTGTAATGAACTTGTCATCACTTGTTCTAACTAACGATTTTTTTAATCTCGCTGGTACCATTACCATATAATCATCGAAATAATATATTAGTTGAGCAGCATAAAATTATTGTTGCCAAAAATTTCATTTTAAATGAAGATAGAAATATTGTTGAGGCAAGGAATTTCATGTTTACGTGAAGCAAACCGCCACAGATAAAAGACGATAATACTCAAAGGAATCATTATAAAAATAATATATTTAAACGCCTTTACTTAAAGCCACCTCTCCTAGTTCTTAAACTCTTATTCAGTAAAATAGGCTACATTTCTACCTTTAGCATTTTCCTTGTTACTTTTTCTGTTCGATTCTCTAAAAATGGATTAGACAGCTTACCTAAATGCAGTTCATCAACAATTTGTCCGTCCTTCATAAATAGTACCCGTTCACTTTGGGCAGCAACTTTCGCATCATGCGTCACCAAGAGTATCGTTGTTCCTTCTTGATTAATTTGGAGAAAATTTTTCATAATTTCTTCCGCAGATTTTGAATTTAAAGCTCCCGTTGGTTCATCCGCAAAAATCATTTTCGGTTCATTGATCAAAGCCCGACAAATCCCGGCCCTTTGCAGCTGCCCGCCAGATACTTGATTTGTCATTCGGTAGGCCAGATCACCAATCCCAGTTCTCTCTAAAAGTTGCTTTGCTTTATTTGCTAACTCTTTTCCTTTTTTTCGATTATCCCGCAATGCTGGAAGTACGATATTATCAATAATCGCTAGATTTTTTAAAAAAGTAGGCTGTTGAAAGACAAAACCCATTTGTTGGCGGCGAATATCGGAAAGTTCTGTTTCTCCACATACTGTAAGGCTTTGATCGTTGAAGGTTATCTCGCCGCTATCGATTGTATCCATGCCGCTCAAAGTGTAAAGTAACGTTGATTTGCCTGATCCTGAAGGCCCCATAACGGAGACAAACTCTCCTTTATAAATGGTGGTGGATACACCCTTTAAGACCATGACTTTTTCTTTTTCAGCAGCGAACGTTTTATGAATGTGTTGCGCATTAATTACTTTTTTCATCATTTACTCCTTTATATTTTCTGCAATTGCAATTTTTCCAGCTTGGCTCGTGCCTATTTTCGTTGCCAGTAAAGTAACCAATAACATTAGTACTGGAAAACCCAAGTAAATGATAGGGTGACTGACAAAGGTAAGTGCCTCTATACCAAAAGAGGCCATAACCATTCCTGCGATTGATTCTCCAAAGGTATTAGCCAATATGCTTCCTCCGGCAACACCAATGATTAGAATAAACATTCCACGAGTTGTATATTGCTTAGAAAGGTCTTGATTGGTAAAACCAATCGCTTTTAACATCGCAATCGCCGGTCGATCCTTTGCAACTAGTAATTTCATAAATAAAAGGCTTACTAATCCCGTAATAAATAAAGCGACAATCAAAGAAACATTCGCTGCTGTTTTAATGGAAGCAATCGTCGCTCCAAATACTTGCTGCTTATGATTGTCGGCATCTGTTACTTTCACAAAAGGCAGAGCCTCGGACATTTCTTTGGCGGTACCAGCTATTTGACTAGTATCATTTAGCTTAATATAATAGTTTAGCCTCATCGTTGGAGCCGATTCATCAGAGGAAATTGCTTTAGCTGTCTTTCCCCCATTTAAAATATTGGAGTAAATTCCAGATACAACAAAGGTCTCCGTGCCATTATCACTAATGATTTCTATCGTATCACCAACTTGTTTTTCAAATTCAGTAGCATTCATAGAAGATAATGCGATTTCGTTCGGTTGTTCTGGTGCTTTCCCTGCATGGTATTCAATAGGAAACGCATTATGGTCACCAAGCTCAATGACTATTTTTTCTTCTGAACCATCCTCTTTTTTTGCTTTAAAAGATTTTGAGGTAATTTGGACAAACTGTTCAATAGACTCGCTCTCATTTAAATAGTTTACAACTTGTTGTTCGTTGTCTACGTGTTCATCGGATTGATACATACTGACCATCAAATCCATATCTCCAAAGCCAAGATATTTCGTGAAGGTTGGAGAAGAGACAGTCTGATAAGTATTCCAAGGAACGACCATAATAAAACAAGAAAGCAGCAACACAATCAGCATGGTTGCATACAGCTTCTTTCGGGACAGTACATCTTTTATTCCGATAAATACATTGGTAGGCAGCACCCTATTTTTACTGAGGAAAAAATAATTTTTACGAGCGTTTTTTTCCTCTGGACTACCTGTACGAATTGCTGAAGCGGCAGATATTTTTCTAAAACGTCTCAACAAGAAATGAATATAACCAATCACCAGTAGGAAAACAACCATGCTTCCAAAAATGGCAAGTAAGATACTCCAGCTAGCATAGTCACTTTCACCCATATACAGTCGAATATTTTCTAATAAAGGTCCACTGAAAGTAAACGATAGCAGTAAGCCGATTAAGCAACCTACTAAAGCAAGCAAAGCATATTTGGCTACATAGATTTTTTTGATATCAGTTAGCGGTAAACCAATTGCTTTCATGGTTCCAATCTCTCGATAATCTTCTTCTATTTTTGTTAATAAGGTAAAACGAATGCACATAAAGGCAATAATGACAATTAAAAAGCCCACTAGTAGGATCATGGCAATCATAATACCATCAGATAATCCGTTAATTATCTTGAATAAACCACTAGTTAACGTCGGCCCATTTGCCTCTAAGCCTGCATCTGCATAAGCTGTTTCAAATTCATTGGTTTTAGATAGAGCTTTCAGCTGAAATTCGATTAAATATTCAAGGGTTCCTTCTGATACCAATTCCTGATAGTCCTTTTCATGTACTAAAAAACGTTTGGAGGAAGCTAGCGGAGAATTCATCTGTGCGTCTCTTAGGAAGCCGACAATTTGAAACGCTTTCCCGGCAATTTTAGCTTCATCACCAATCTGAGCAATTCCTTCTTTCATATAACCAATAGGTACATATAGCTCTCCTTCAGTTGGCTGAATCGGCTGACCATCCAAGTCTAATAGATAATCAAATTTCGGGCTTTGAGTGGAGAAGCCGTTGTCCTGAATATTATCCATCAAACTATTTTCACCTAATTGAATTTTGGCTCCTGTAATATTTAAAAAATCGAGCACCTGAAAATCTTTTACATTCTCATGTGCTGCCGCAAAGCTTTGTAATCGTTCCGTATCGATATCCCCATTATGCATTTGTAAGAAGTCTGGCACCTCTGCTTGTTTGGTTAATGTGTCAATGGAGCCAATAAGATTGATCGTTAGAATAGCTACTAAGCTGACAAGTGTCGTCATAGCAGTGATGAATAACATCATTGTTATACTAATTAATTTATTTCTTAACAGATCGTTGCGTATCATTCGATAATACATTTTTTTCCTCTATTCTTGTGCTAAAGTTTTCATCAACTGCTGACTAATCACCCCTTGCTCTGTTCCGAGCAGCCTTTCTGCGTTATAAGCAAAAGCGATCATGCGTCGCGATTGTTCCTCTCTTGTTAGTTCAATGGTTCCGTCATCAAAAATAGTAGAAGCATACACCAGTAGCATCTCTACAGTTTCGAAAGGGTAGTCTGTATGAAATAGATTTTCCTCTATTCCATTTTGAATGATGATTGTAAAAATCGGTGTGATTTCTTTAAATAACACCCTCTGAATCTTTTGGTGCATAAGGGCATTTTGTGGTTTATGAATATGTGTCATTAATTCTTCAGAAACAGCTCCACTGACATTTAATGAAGTAATCGACAAAAGTAATCGTTCAATAACAGATACTTCTTTTTTCTCTGCAATGGCTTGCGCCCCTTCAATTACCTTTTTATTATAGCGATCGATAATTCCGTCCATAATTGCTTCCTTACTTTCAAAATGATAATAAAGCGTACCTCTCGCAATTCCAATTTTTTTCAAGATATCATGGGTACTTGTTCCGTCATATCCTTGCTCATTAAATAAAGCTTCTGCCACATCTAATATTTCATTTCTTCTTTCCTGTGCTTCCTTTGACTTCCTCATCAATACCACTCCTTCAATTATTTGACCGTCTGTCTGTCGATTAAATAGTATAATATAGATTATAATCAAAAAACGTTAAATGTACAATTTGAAAATGTACTCTATTAAGTAAACACAAAAAAGTCTACTTAATAGAGTACATATAAAGTAAATGGATTCTTTATATCAATATACCAAGGAATTGAGCACTAGAAAGTGAAAACTGTATAAAATTATTAAAATAAATTCAGCATATAATTTAGCAGTGTCATAATCTGGACTATGTTCATGTGTACAAAATGATGAATTTATTCTTCGCTAAATTTTCATGAGAATAAGGTTATTTCAATCATCTCTTTCGCTAATATCTAGTGTTGTAACTTTGAAGCAACTTAATATTTTTTATAAGGTTTTCCTCAGAGACCTCTAAGTCTAAATATAATAATACATTTTCTAGATCAGTAATCATTTGGTTCATGTCATTTTTTAATTAGGGATAATGAAGGTTGCTGTTCTATTAAATCTTTTAGCTTATAACCCGTCATTTTTGCAGCAAGAATTTGAACAATGCTTTCTAAGTCTGACTTTGATAAAACCAGTTGACCTTTGTCATTCCTTTTTGCCTTCAATAAATCTAAATTAGCATAGTATCGTATAGAGCGTTCAGTTAATCCCGTCATTTTATAAACTTTTCCTGTTGTAAACAGTGTCATTCACCCCCCTATTACAAGGGTAGAGTATAACGCTGCGTTAAAGTCAATTTTTAAAAAAGCAATTTAGTTAGAAGGGAAATAATTGTCCTCATTTTCTCACCCGTATATATTAGGAAAGAAATTTAAATTATAAAGAGCAGAGATATAGTGATTGACGCTTCTGGCAATCCCATGAGACGTTCACATTCCAATGGCGTAAGTTGTCGAATAAAACCTTCTTTTTCTTTTCCCTCATACCAAAACGAAAAGATATTTACAGATCCCGCTAACAAAGTTGGAAAAGGGTCACCTGTCTTTCCGAAACTTCCAATGAATCCTGTTTCGTTTTTATCTTTTGCGGCACTTCGCATACGTCTTTCTTGAAAGGGACGGACGATGGGTATGTTCCTCCTTGTTTTTTCAGAAGATCTTCCACTGGTGCTGGGGGAGGACAGCCTGTCTTTTCCGCAAGTCGCAGGAAACGATTGCAGATTGCGGGCTTTAAATAATATTTCTCTGGCACGGTCTCCTCTAAAATCTGCCACGAGGAAGATACGTCTTCTTCTTTGAGCGAGAGTGGGCCTTCCCCAATACTGGGCATCCAACAATCGCCAACACACATCAATGTTATTCCCTCGAACCATTCCGACGTTTGCCCAGACTCCAGAAGCAGGCATTGGAATTTTGGTGTTAGTGAAAGATTTCAGGACGGCTTTAAAATCCATCCGGTTATTTGATGAAAAAGCTCCCATGACGTTTTCCCAAACAGCGATAACTGGATATACATCATTCGTTGCACACCTCATTTCTTCAATGATTCGTAATGCTTGATAAAACAAATTGGATTGGCCCCCCCCCGCAAGGCCTTCTCGTTTTCCGATTTTGGATAAGTTCTGACAAGGAGAACCAAATGTAATAACATCAACAGGCGGTATTTTTCCACCATTTATTTTCGTAATATCGCCAATATGAAGCATGTTGGGAAAATGATGTTTCGTTATACTAATTGGTGCTTTTTCTACTTCACTTGCCCATATTGGTGTAATCCCGTAACGAGAAGCTGCAAGAGGAAAGACTCCAATTCCATCAAAAAGTTTCCTAAAGTAAGCGTTTTCATATATGATCACTATCCTAACAAAATTATTTTATGAGCAAAAAAATAGACGTTCAGTTTATTTGAACGTCTAAAAGTATGGGATCAATTTAAGATTAGAATATTTAATTTCACATGTCTCCTCACACCAGGTCAATTCCTACTGAAACATTAATGTGATTTTTTATCACTTTTTTTTCTGCCATTTTCACCATTTGTCTCAAAGTAAGAATGCTTGTAAAACGCCTTGAAACTAAGGATTTCTACATAGTTTGGCGACATAGCAACGTTATAGTCTCCACATGTGTGGAAGTTATCTCGCAATACATGAGATGTCTGGTGAGTTTATTATTTACAGTTCTTAATTTTAATTATTAATCGATATAAGAGATAGACCGAAATAATAAAGATTCCTATATTCAGAAACCAAATAAGCATATAAGCAGTCCTTATAAAATCAAAATGTATCAGGTCTAACGTTGATTCAGAAGCAATTCTAATTCCTAATGGCAAAGAAATGTATACAATAATAAAACTTATTATCAAAATCGGTATACATTTACTAAACAAGATATTATATAGGTTTTCTCTTTGTCTTTTTAATGCTTTAGGCTTCTCTCTATCTATGTCTTTATTCAGTACATCGTTAATTGGAGGATAGCTAATGCTAAATAACCCTGTGGAAAAAACTAATAAAATACTAATAGCATTAAATGAACCTTCAACTAACTTATTTAAATCCTCAATCATCTATCGGCTCCGAAATGGCTACCTCTTGTTCAGCATTAAGTTTGTTTTCTAGCAAAGCATACGAATCCTCTGATATCTGGAATTTCCTTGCGCTACCCCTAACTTTAGTAATTGGATCTAATTGAGGGGCATAGGTGCTGATTAATCTATTTAACTCCTCTAAAACATTATCAGATTGTATTACTACATGATACTCATTTTTACTCTCATTAAATTCCGCGGAAGAAATAACATTTCTCAAAGTATATGATATTTCTTTTTCTAATTGATATCTAAACTTAGTTTTAACATTCCTAATCAAGGCTTTACTTTCTGAGTCAGTTAACTGAAACATAGATGATACTTCAGCTTCGCTAGGAATCCGTCCATTAAAATAATGCTTAATAAGATGATATAGACGATGCTGTTTAATTTCATCCGCTCTAGTTGGTAACCCTTTACCAAGCAACATCTCTTTGTATTCTGTAATTGCTGAATATGCAATACCTTGTAAAGCGGTCTTAAATTCTACTTCATTGTTAGTTTTAAACAAGGCCCTTAGTTTTTCTTTTTCTCCCTCATCCAATAAATCCACATCAATTTCAATTTCCACGTGCCATCCCGCCTTTTTCTTAGTTTTCATTACTTTCATAATACTTTATTTTCTTTTATTTGTGGATAAAAAAGGAGAAAATCAGGGTGAAAAGGCGTGTTTTTATTCTTGCATTTTTATTTCCTAATGGTTTCAATACATCTAAAGTCATAAATCCCCACGGGTCAGAGAGACGTCCTCTGCCAAAAAGCTGTCGTTTTAGTAGAGTTCGACATGGAAAAACTACCAAAAGAATAATCGTGGGATCGCCCTTAAGTCACGCAAAAATAAGAGGTCAGGTGAGTTGAGCCACTGCAATGAAATCAACGTACTCTCCATTAGTCAAGTGAGTTTCCGCTATTGTTCACGGGAGAGGAGTCTTAAAGAGGTAAAAACGACCTCTTGCAGCAACGGTTGGGTTGGGATTCTGGTTCCTATGGGAACATAGCTTACTAACGATACAAAATTGGGCAGAATGGTTTTGTGTTAGTAAGAGGAGACGAAATCTTGGAGCGTCTACACTTATCTGGACAGAAATATTAAGGTCACGTACACTTGACCTAAAACAGATGAGGAGCCCCAACTATGATAAAGCGAGAACG
>NZ_JAUSUB010000028.1 GCF_030813235.1 Cytobacillus purgationiresistens
AATCCTTGCAAATATCCGTTCCGATTCTCTTCAATTGAAAAATCTGTAAAAGGTTCATGTTTATATGGCTGTACCATTATTAATTCCTCCCTTTTCGTTTTATTGCATCTATTTTATATTATTGCAAATATCATGCCAATTTTCAAAAATATGAATTGAGTGTATTTTGCTTATCTTGTGTGCAAATTATTTTTTCTAATAGAAAAATATTTTTGCAGTGATGATGCAAAAAATTATTGCATTCACTATAATGAAAGGAGATTATTTTATAAGGAGATTATTATATGTCTGATACTAGTAGCGATATTGAAGTGATGAATATCTTTTTCCATCGGATTTTGGATGAAATTGATGCCGGTGTACATGTAGTCGATGAGGCTGGGACAACCGTCATCTATAATCGCAAAATGGCTGAAATTGAAGATATGAAAGCAGAAGAAGTTTTAAATAAAAGCCTTCGCGATGTTTTTTCCTTCGAACATAATGAAGATAGCCGTTTGCTGGAGGTGCTTGCAAAGGGTACGAAAATCGCTAACGCTAAGCAAACTTACTATAATAATCAGGGACAGGAAATCACGACTATTAACCACACCATTCCTATTGTGAACAATGATGTAAGAATTGGAGCAATGGAGATTGCCAGAGACGTAACAAGGTTGGAGAAATTGATACGGGAAAACATGAATAAGCGCGGGGACACCCGTTATACTTTTGATAGTATTATTGGCAGCAGCCGACAAATAGCAGATGTAATTGATGCAAGCAAACGGGCGACCAGGACAAGCTCCTCGGTGCTGATTATCGGAGAAACGGGCACTGGTAAAGAGCTTTTTGCCCAAAGTATTCATAATGGGAGCCAGCGGTCTTCCGGTCCCTTTATTTCACAGAATTGCGCGGCCATGCCAGATAGTCTAATTGAGGGCTTACTATTTGGTACCAAAAAAGGAGCATTTACTGGGGCGATTGAACGGCCAGGATTGTTTGAACAAGCAGAGGGCGGAACATTGCTGCTCGATGAAATTAACTCGTTGAATCCCTCCTTGCAGGCAAAGCTTTTGCGCGTGCTGCAGGAAAAAACGGTGCGAAGGGTCGGCGATACTCAAGACCGTTCTGTTGATGTCCGTATTATTGCAACAATCAATGAAGATCCGATTGATGCGATTGCTGGAGGACGACTTCGAAAGGATTTATATTATCGTTTAAGTGTCGTTTCATTGTTCATTCCTCCTTTGCGGGAGAGGCAAAGTGATATACATGAACTGATTCACTTCTTCATTGATAAGTATAACGAACGGTTTGGGATGAATGTGCAGAATGTCGACGAGCTAGTCCAGCAAAAACTTGTCTACCATGAGTGGCCCGGGAACGTTCGTGAGCTTGAACATATGATTGAAGGCGCGATGAACTTGATTGACTATGAGGATATCATTACTTTCCATCATTTGCCGAATCATTTTCGACATAAGCTTCACTTGCTTGGCGATGATCACGACGATAGCTTTGGTGAAGTGGAAGCAAGGTCAATGTTGATAGAAGAACAAGGAAGCGGTGGAAGAAGGGAAACAGGTAACAGGATGAAGAGCGAGCTCAAATCACTTGCACAATATCTGGATGACGCCGAATACATCTACATCAAAAACTCCCTAACCCAAAACCAATTCAACATCACCAAAACAGCCAAAACCCTGGGCATGAGCAGACAAAACCTGCAATATCGTATTAAAAAGCATAAACTGTAGAATTGGGTGCGTTTGAGCGCGGTTTGGGTGCCATTTGGGTGCCATTTGGGTGCCATTTGGGTGCCATTTGGGTGCCTGTCACCTCCAAGATTCGACAAAAATTTCAATAAGATAAAATATAGAATCCCTTGTTGATCTCAGATACAGCAAGGGGTTTTGTTATGAATATATTTTTTGTTTGTCGAATGATGGCGGTGACAGGCACCGCTGTTTATAAGACACGTTCAGCCAGTTCTACGGATTTTTGTTTTTTTCCGAATTGGTTGGTTTTCCATGTTGTTTCGATGTAGATTTGTGCGATGGCTTCATATTTGCCGCCATATCTCTCTGCCCATTCTAATGCGACGATGCTTTCGTACAGATAGGCCAGTTTTTGCATGAGCGGTTTGGCTTCCAGCTGCTGTATTATCGCTTCTGAGGCTGCATACTCCTGCAGCTGTGCAGCTAATAGGTTTAGCTCACCACTGACAATTTCATTGGTTTCGCATGGCTGCAATGCCTCTAATCTATCTGCCATTGCCTCGATGAACAGCTCATGCGCTGAGAATTTGTTCACTAAGCGGATGAGTTCTTGGCCCAATACATTAGCTGTACCCTCCCAGACAGTCAAGACCTGGGCATCTCTCAATAATCTAGGAGTAACGAAATCCTCTATATAGCCGTTTCCTCCATGCATTTCAATGGCTTCATGGGTAAAGTGGATGGCGGTTTCGGCAGTTTCTTTTTTCAAAATCGCAATATAGAGACGATGGAGAATGACTTCCATTTCCGATGCTTCTCCTGCAGCTACTTTGTCATAAAGAGTGATTAAGTCAAATACAGCAGCGACCTCCACTTCAAGCTTTGCCTGCAACCTAGATAAAGTTTGTTTTATCATCGGTAACTGCAGCAGACTTTGGCCAAACGCATGGCGCGCTTCCGCATATTGTCTGGCCTCCTGATATGCGCGCTTCATGATACCGATGGATGCCACGGCATTACAAATCCTCGATAAGTTCAACGCTTCCATCATATAATAAAAACCTCTTGTTTCGTCTCCTACCACATAGGCAATCGCGCCATCAAACTCCACTTCGCCTGATGGCACGGACCTCACGCCTAGCTTATCTTTAAGGCGACGGACATGAAGTTGGTTCGGCTTACCGTCCTCCCCATTCCACGGAACGGCAAACAATGTGAGTCCCTTCGTTCCTTCCGGCGCACCTTCACGTCTTGCCAACACCATTGCGACACCGCATCTGCCAGCATTTGACGCAAAATACTTTTCACCATACAAGCGGTAATGGTCCCCAGCCTGCACCGCCTTTACTACGTTTGCTCCAACATCCGATCCGCCCTGCCTTTCTGTCAGGAAGGTCGCTCCTTCATATAATTCCATTTCTCCTGTTGCACAAACATGCGGCAGGAATCGCTTTTTCACCTCATCATCTGCATAATGATCCAAAAGATAAGCGGTTGCCATTGTCAGTGTCACAGGACAATAAAAACCCGGATCAGTCTGTGAAACTAGATATCCTAAAGAGAAGCTGTATAGATAGTTTCCTTTTTCGTTCAGCTCAGGTATCTCTTTATGCACATATCCAACCATCCCGGTTCTATATGATTCTTCTACTGTTTTTTCATATCCCTCGTTCACCCAAACCTCTGACACTTCTTCTCCATATTTATCATAGCGTTTTAGCACTGGCTGCCCGTCACGGTCGGTAAACTTGGCGCGCTTATCAATTTCGTTCGCGCATTTTTTCCCGTAATCCATTAATTGTTCTACAGCATATTCATAAAAATCATGCGGCAGTTTTTCCTTTAGAATTCTCATAAGCGTTTCATCACCCGTGAAAAAGTTAGCGGAATATTCACTTTTTTCCGCAGACTCTTTTAGTACCTTCATGCCTGGTTCACCCTTTCTTTTAAGGCTCTTTTTAATATTTTTCCTGACGCATTGCGCGGGAGCATATCTACCTGTTCAAAGACTCGGGGAATTTTATATTTTGCGATGTGCAAACGCAAATAGCTACTCAAAGCTTCCGGTTCCACTTTTTCTGAAGCAACGAAAAAGGCTATAACTGTTTCTCCCCATTCTTCATGCGGCATTCCTACCACCGCAGCCTCCTGTATTCCTTCGTATTTTACTAGCAAGTCTTCTATCTCTTTTGGATAAATATTTACCCCTCCAGAAATAATAACGTCCTTTTTCCGATCAACGACCCATAAATAGCCATCTTCATCGCGCCTTGCCAAATCCCCTGTCTTCAACCACTTGCCTATATAGGTTTCCTTTGTCAGCTCTTCATCTTTATAATAGCCGACCATATTTCCTTCACCTAATAGCACAATTTCACCGACTTCCCCCACCGGAACATTTTCACCGTATTCATCTACAATTCGGAGTTCGGTATGAAGCGGAGCTCGTTTGCCGATGCTTCCGGTCTTTTCCCCATGCTCTTCTGGAAGCAGGATTGATCCGCTCGGTCCTGCTTCTGTCAGACCATAAACACAAGTAAGACGATCAGTACAGAATTGCTGTGATATGAATTCGATTTGTTCTTTAGCAAGTGGTGCACCGCCGTACACCCACCATTTCATTGATGAAAGATCATGGTCCTTCAATGCTGGTTGAGCAGCAGTCAATAGATAGGCAACTGGTGCACCAAAGAAATGTGTTGTTTTATAAAAAGAAACCGCTTTCAAAAGCAAGTCTGGTGTAAATGTCGGCGTCAGCACGACAGATGCTCCCACTACCATTCCAGCCATCAAAAATAAATGAAGTGGGGCAGAATGTGTAAGCGGCATCATGATCAGCATCCTGCTTTCAGGTTTAACCTCCATCTCCACCGCAATCATTTGGGCAACCGTTAAGATATTGCGATAGCTGAAAAGAACTCCCTTCGGATCTCCTGTTGTACCAGATGTATATAAGATTGTGCTCAGGTCATCTTCATCAGCTAGACAATTGATTTCATCGTCAGAGGAGCTTTCAATTAATAACTCAAAACCATTCCAGCCATCAATCGACTCTCCTGTCTTAATTTTCACATCTACTTTTTCAATGGCCTCAACGGCAGGGAAGCTCATCTCATGTACGATTAAGCATTTTGCTTCAGCATGATTGATGACGAACTGGACTTCATCCAGCTTGAATTTTGCATTGACCGGAACAACAATTCCACCAATCCTTTGGATGGCAAAATAACTGATTACAAACTCAGGTGTATTCGGCATATATAGGCAGACCCTGTCACCTTGAACAACTCCGGAATTTCTCAACGCATGGGCAAATTGATTTATCTTTTGCTCCAATTGCGCATAGGTGTAATGACCTTGTGAACTGATAATCGCTTCAGTATTTGGATATTTTCGAGCGTTACGGGTGATTAATTGAGAACTATTCATCGCTATCCCTCTCTTCATTTATTTGTTTTAACTTTTTGGCGAAACTTCCCCTTAATGAAATGAGCTCTTCTTTCATTTCCACCAGCTCTGATATTTTCATATCGATTTGCTTCAGACGCTGATCCCCGTAACTTATTGTCCGCTCTAGCTGTGCAACGCCTGTACGGTCTCTATCAAATAATAAAACCATTTCCTTGATTTCCTCCAGGGAAAATCCATAGCGTTTCCCGCGAAAAACGAGCTTCAGTTTCACATATTCCTTCTTGGAATAAATCCGCTGATTCCCTTCCGTCCGCTCTGATGAAATCAACCCAAGCTCTTCATAATAACGGATCGTTCTTGTCGTCACATCAAAATCTGCAGCGATTTGGCTAATCGTCTTCAGCTGTCCTTCACCCCCCTGTATATATTCTAAGTATACAATTGACGTTAACGTTAACTTCAATAATTAATTGATTAAGTAAGGGTATATTTTTTAGAGGAAAGATCGAAATAGGTACTTTTCCATACGGCAAGCTATATTTGTACGGTTAATTTAGCAGTCTAAAGGGAACTCTACATGTAAAAATAGTAGAAAATATTAATAAAGGAGAAATAAATGGCTATTGAAAATGGAAACCAAGATAATCCAAATAATAAAAATCGCTATGCTTATTCAGGTCGAAATTCATGGTCTGGGGCTCTATTTGGAATTGGCCTGGCAGCCTTTATTGATGAAACGATTTTTCATCAACTATTGCGGTGGCACCATTTTTACGACAAATCTACGACGGATATTGGACTCATTTCAGATGGTCTGTTTCATGCTTTTAGTTGGTTTGCAACTATTGCCGCGTTGTTTATGTTTGCTGATCTTCGGCGGCGCAACGCTTTATGGAGTACAAGATGGGTGGGGGGCATGTTGCTTGGAGCAGGAGGATTCCAATTATATGATGGTATAATTCAGCACAAACTAATGCAAATACATCAGATTCGTTATGTGGAAAATATTTTTATCTACGACCTGATATGGAATGCTCTAGCGATCTTGATGATTACAGCAGGCATCCTCGCTGTTCGTACTCAAAACAGAAAACAATCGGGAAAGACGGCTTCACATGAACATTCATAATCATATTCAGCATAATGACGTGACTTATGTAGATTCTGTTGCTTGGATCATTCCTCAGGTGATTTTAGCCTTACCCTTTATATTGGCCTTAATATTGTATATACTTGCCACCACCTTTTCCAACAGACGCTACAAATCATGGCCACTACATCGGACTGTTTTCTGGGTCTTAGGAGTTTACTTCGCTGTATTTTCTATTGCTGGTCCTTTAGCCGCTCGCGCACATTTGGATTTCTCGGCTCACATGCTCGCCCATTTGCTCTTGGGTATGCTTGCCCCCTTATTTATGGTACTGGCAGCACCGATGACACTTATACTGCGCACACTTAGCGTCCCACGGGCTAGACGGTTGACAAAGTTTTTAAGGAGCTGGCCAGCACGAATGCTTACTAATCCCATCATCGCATCCTTCCTTAATATTGGAGGACTTTGGCTCCTTTACACTACTGACTTATACTCACTTATGCATGAAAGTATCGTTGTTCATCTAATCGTTCATGCACATGTATTTCTTGCCGGCTATTTATTCACGGTTTCAATCGTTTATATTGATCCGATACCTCATCGCAGATCTTTTTTATACCGTGCTGCCGTTTTGATTCTGGCATTAGCCGGACATAGCATTCTATCTAAGTACATTTACGCTCATCCACCTTATGGTGTGCCCTTGGAACAAGCAGAACTCGGAGGGATGCTCATGTATTATGGCGGAGATGCTATCGATATCATTATCATTTTCATCCTTTGCCTGCAATGGTTCAAAGCAACCCGGCCTCGAATAGAAGCAAGTATGGACCAGCAATAAAAAGTGTAAAATCAATTAATGAAAAAGACATTCCATTGTAGAATGAATCCTCTAACTATGCGGATGCAAACATACTCACACATACAACTAGTAAAAAACTCTCTATGAAACTCATCTCAATAAAAAGACAAGCAGCGATATCGTTGCTTGTCTTTTCCGATCATTCCAGAAGTAATTACTTCAATTTGTCGATATTTGTAGAAATATGGAGGTGACAGGCACCTATATTTCCCTCCCCCCACCCGCTACATCGAAAATTGCTGGGCGTGCATGTTTTGGTAGACTCCTTGCTGGTGAAGGAGTTGTTGGTGGGTGCCTTTTTCGATCATGCGGCCGTCTTTGATGACGATGATGGTGTCTGCTTGTTCGATTGTTTTGAGACGGTGGGCGATGATGAAGGTTGTTTTTCCTTCAGTCAATGTGGCCAGTCCCTTTTGAATTTCTATCTCTGTTCTTGTATCGATACTGGATGTGGCTTCGTCAAGAATTAGTATATCTGAATCTGCGAGCATCGCACGGGCGATGGCGATGAGCTGTTTTTGACCTTGACTCAAGTTGCCTCCACCAGGCTCGAGTCTTGTCTCATATTTAGCAGGCAAATGTTTAATAAATCCATCTGCAGAGGCAAGCTTAGCTGCATTAACAACCTCTTCATCACTCGCATCCAAGCGGCCATATCGGATGTTATCCATAATCGTACCCGAAAATAAATAGGTTTCTTGCAGCACAATCCCAATCTTCGAACGAAGCGACCGAATATGGTAGTCTTGTATATTCCGTCCATCAATCTTAATCTCCCCGACATTTACATCATAAAACCGAGAAAGCAAATTGATAATCGTTGTTTTTCCAGACCCTGTAGGACCGACTAAAGCAACGGTTTCTCCTGCTCGCACTGAAAAATTTATATTCTGCAAAACAGGTTTCTCTTCTTCATATCCGAAAGAAACATGAACTAATTGCACATCTCCTTTAAATGAATCCACTTCCAATGCACCTTCCCGACTTTCCAAATCAGGCTTTTCATCCATAATTTCAAATACCCGCTCCGCTCCAGCAATGGCTGACTGAAACGTATTGATCAAGTTGGACATTTGGTTGATTGGACGGTAAAACTGGCGAGCATAGGTTACGAATGCAGCAATGATGCCTATCGTTGCCATCTCGTTAATTGCTAATATCGCCCCGGCAAAGATCACTAGCGCCAGTCCTAAATTATTGATAAAGTTATTTACTGGCCCCAGAAACCCTGACGAAATTTCAGCCATCATTGCTGATTTTCTTAATCTTTCATTCTCTACAGAAAACTTCTCAAACACCGCATCTTCTTTACCATATAAGGTAATAACCTCCAGACCTGAGATTGCTTCCTCAACCGTTCCGTTCATTTCTCCTAAATCCCGCTGTCTTTTGATAAAATTACTGCTGCTATAAGTAATAATCTTATTCGTTGCATAGAACATCATTGGGATGACAATCAATGTAACGATTGCCAGCACCCAGTTCAACATCAGCATCGCGAAGATGACACCGACGATCGTCAATACTGATGAAAAAATCTGAATGACACTTTGACTTAATGCCGCATTCAAATTTTCAATGTCATTCGTCACACGGCTCATTAACTCCCCTTGAGTCCGCCTATCGAAAAACCGCAATGATAGTCTTTGAAAATGATCAAATAAGTCTTGGCGCATCTTTTGAATTGTCTTTAATGACACCCGAACCATCACATAAGATTGCAGCCAGGCTATCAATGCTGCTCCCGCATAAACTGCAGCGAGCAGCCCTCCCATCCTAATCGTACCGTTAATATCTTTAGGAATAATGTATTCATCCATTATTACACCGATTAAATAGGGCCCTATTAAACTAAGGACAGTTGAAATGAACACCAAAACAATCGCAAGCACCATGGCTGTCTTTTGCTTTTTCATATATGCCCAAATTCTTTTAATCGTTCCCTTTCGATCTTTGGGCTTCACAATTGGACCGCCAAAACGGTTTGGGCCACGGCCAAAATTCAATGATTTCTGCGGCTGTTCGCTACTGTGCTTCTGAGCACTCATCCGACCGTCCCCCCTTGAGTGACATATATCTCTTGATAAACGAAACTCGTTTTCAGCAGTTCTTCATGTGTTCCTCTGCCTACAATCTCACCATCTTCTAGAACGATGATTTGATTGGCTTCTTTAATAGAAGATATTTTTGAAGAAATAATTAGCTTTGTTGAATCTGAATATCGCTCCCGCAAGGTTGATTGGATTGCCGACTCTGAGAGCGCATCAACAGCAGAAGTCGAATCATCCAGAATGAGTATTGACGGCTTTCGTACAAAAGCCCTTGCCATTGATATCCTTTGCCTCTGACCACCGGAGAGATTATGTCCTCCTTGAGAAATCGAATGATCTGCACCATCATCGAATCTATGTATAAACTCACTTGCACAAGCGGCATCAGTTGCCGCTTCAATCTCTCCTGCAATTGCATCCGGCTTTCCGTCAAGTACATTGGATTTAATCGTCCCGGAAAATAATGTCGCCCGCTGTGTAACTACACCAATCCCCGCACGAAGATCTGCCAGTCGATAGTCTTTAATATCCCGGCCGTCAATTAAGATTCTTCCTGAATCGACATCAAAAAGCCTTGGCACTAATTTGGAGAGTGTTGATTTCCCACTTCCAGTTGATCCAATTACCCCTAATGTCTCTCCTTTTTTCACTTTGAAAGAAAGACCCTTCAGTACATATTCTCCATTTTTGCTATAGCTGTAATAAACATTCTGGAAATCCAAATCACCTGATATTCGCTTTCCTTCTCCTTCTTCAGGTACATCTTCAATATCAATTTTCGCAGTCAGCACTTCCTGCACGCGATCAGCAGAAGGAAAAGCGCGAGTGATCATCATCAGCACATGACTGCTGGACATTAACCCATTCATGATGATTGTTAAATAATTGATGAAGGCAAGAATGACTCCTACTTGGATTGCGCCATTATCAACCTTTATCGCCCCCAGCCAAAGCGCTGCGACGATCCCGACATTGACAACGAATAACAGGATTGGCATCATTAAAGCCAGAAGCTGTTCTGCTGAAATATTTACCTTTGTCAAATTGTCATTGGCACCAGCAAACTTCCCTTTTTCGAATCCTTGCCTTCCAAAGGCCTTAACCACTCTCATCCCGGCAAGGTTTTCCTGAAGCCTTGTGTTCACTCGATCAATTGCTTCCTGAACCGCTTTAAAAAGCACACCCGATTTTCTCGTAAAAAAGATAATAATCACAATAAGAATCGGTACAGCAACAGCTAGAATAGGAAAGAGCTCCCTTGCAGTAAAAAAGACGATTACTATACTTCCAATAAAGAGTAATGGGCCCCTAACAAAAATCTTCAAAGTCAGCATCACTGCTCTTTGCAATGATGTAATATCATTTGTTACTATCGTTATTAATTTCCCAGTTCCAAATCGATCCACATTTTCACTGGAAAACTTCTCAATCTTCCGAAATACATCCTTCCGCAAATCTGTTGAAAAATGGACAGCTGCTCTCGTACTATAGATTGAACAGCCTATCCCGCCGATCAAACCGATGATAGCTGTCCCAATCATTAACAGACCCATTCTCACTGTCAAACCAGTATCTCCATTAGCAATACCACCATCGATCATATGCTGCATGATTGTAGGCTGAAGCAAATCCATCGCTACCTCAACAAACATCAAGAGTGGACCGATCAAAGCCAAGAACCAATAAGGCTTAATATAAGCCAATAACATTTTAAAAGACTGCATCCTTTGATCCCGCTTTCCATTCAAAAATCAATTTTTCAGATTCATCTATTTTAAACCTTTATTTAAGGGTTGACAGTATTTTTTTCGAAAAAGATAGTGGTATATAACAAAAAACTGCCCTTTAGGAAGAATTCCCATAGGGCAGCTTTTGCTTTACGATGCTTTACTTATACTTTCGATATCATTGACTGGATTAAACTGGCCTTCCCATTTAGAAATGACAATGGCTGCAAGAGAATTACCCACCACATTTACTGCTGTACGGCCCATATCAAGGATACGGTCAATACCAGCGATAAACGCCAATCCTTCTATAGGCAATCCAACTGTACCTAAAGTTGCTAACAGCACGACAAACGATACGCCTGGCACACCGGCAATTCCTTTTGAAGTGACCATCAATACTAGCATGAGCGAAATTTGTTCTCCAATAGACATATCAATGCCATACATTTGCGCAATAAATATAGCGGCAAGTGCTTGGTACAAAGTGGAACCATCTAAGTTAAACGAGTAACCCGTAGGAATAACGAATGATGAAATATGCTTCGGGCAACCTAACTTTTCAACTTTAGTCATGATTCTTGGCAATACGGTTTCTGAACTGGCAGTTGAAAAAGCGAGTAGCAGTTCATCTTTTAAAACCTTAATTAATTTAAAAATGCTGTAGCCTGCCAGCTTTGCAATCAAACCAAGGACTACGATAACAAAGAAAATCATTGTGCCATACACAGCCAGCACCAATTTTCCAAGCGGTATTAATGAAGATAGTCCAAATTTAGAAACTGTCACTCCAATTAAAGCAAATACGCCGAAAGGAGCAAACTTCATAATTTGGTTAGTAACATAAAACATGGCATCTGCAGTCCCTTGGAAAAAAGCAAGAACTGGCTTCCCTTTTTCTCCAATCGCTGAAATACCTAATCCAAAAACTAAAGAAAAGAAAATGATAGCAAGCATGTCCCCTTCTGCTACTGCAGCAATTGGGTTCGTTGGAACGATCCCGACTAGTGTATCAACAAGTGACTTGCTTTCTGTAGTTTCAGCCGTTTCTACATAACTGCCGATATCCGTTTTATCTAACTCACTCATATTCACACCATTACCTGGCTGAATAAGGTTCGCTGCAACAATTCCTACTATTATTGCAATTGTAGTTACTATTTCAAAATAGAGCAGTGTTTTACCGCCAATTTTTCCGAGCTGTTTAATATCTCCTACGCCCGCAACCGCAACGATAATACTTGCAACAACGATTGGAACGACAATCATTTTGATTAAGCGTAAGAAAACATCACCGATTGGCTGTAAATAAGCAGCTGCGGTAGGACTTCCAAAGAAGATCGCTCCCACGATAATACCAAGAATAAGGCCAATAAAAATTTGGCTGGCTAAACTAAGTCTTTTCATTTCAATTCCTCACCTTCTATAATGTCATGCTGAAAAAGAAAGTCTCGGAAAGGGAAATATTACCAGGTGGTTTTCCGCATAAAAAAAGACACAAATGGTGTCTTTGACAGCGGAATAATGTACATATTATTCCCTCTAAGACGCTGACGAGGTTAGCTGTCGGGTTAGGACCTCAGGAAAATAAGGCCCTTTCATTTTTCAATAAATTCACCCCAGAGGCAATGGCCTCAAGATTTGGGTCCCCCGTTCTAACTTAAGATTAAGCGGAAAAACAATTACTCAAGAATAATATATTAAAATAATTAACTTGTAAATGGTTACAAAGTGGGAGTAACTTAAAGAGGAAATCCAATATTGGAAGAAAAGTATGGATTACTGGATATTTCTCAAAAGTGAAACTATATTGACTTAAAAACGCAATCAGATTGTGATTCTAAAAAGAGAGATAAAATGCGGAAATTTTTTATGGTTTAAATTCGAGGATTTAGAAGGGAATCCATTGGAGGTCTGCTCTTTTAAACAATAGAGGTGATTGGAAATGAAGCAATTAACGGTAGGAATTTTCCTTTTTAATGATATAGAAGTACTCGACTTTGCAGGACCAATTTGAGGTTTTTTCACTTACAATATCCAAAAACAAGGATAAGGCCATTCATGTAAAAACAATCTCTAAGAACGGAAAAATGGTTTCCGCTAGAAATGGATTAAAAGTACAGCCTGACTATAGTTTTGCTAACCATCCGTCACTTGATATTGTCATCATCCCAGGGGGTAATGGCGCAGAAGAGATTGAAATACATAATAAACAAACGATCAAATGGATTAGAAAACAAAATAAAAATGCTTCTTTTATGACATCTGTTTGTACTGGAGCCCTCTTACTTGCAGAAGCAGATCTTCTAAATGTTAAAAAAGCGACGACCCATTGGATGGATATTCCTCGACCAAGATATCTGTCGTTCGGGATGTTAAATTTGTTGATGAGGGTAGATTTTTAACTTCCGGGGGTATTTCAGCCGGCATCAATATGTCATTCCATTTAATCGCACGTTTACTTGGGAAGGAGACAGCACAGAAGACCGCTCGACGCATGGAATATGAAATTGACGTGTGAATCACTTCACACGTCAATCTTTTTAAGCTGGCTCCACATGGACATGAACATCATAGACATCATGTTGATTGATCAGCTTTTCTTCTACAAGGGTAGCAAGATCATGCGCTTTATTGATATCCAATGTACCTTCTACACAAATGACAATATCAACAACTATATTATTTCCATATAGTCTTCCCTTAATTTCTTTTATACTTTTCACTCCATCTATTTGCTCAACGGTTTCTTCATATTCCTCAATTTTTTCTTGATCAAATCCATCTGTCAGCTGATGTGTAGCATCACTAAAGATTTCCCATGCTGTTCTTACAATAAGTAAACCAACAATGATGGCAGTTACAGGGTCTAGCCATGGTAAATTTAACTGCGAGCCAAATATCCCGATCGCAGCACCGATACTTACTAAGGCATCAGAACGATTATCTGCAGCAACTGCCATAAGAGAGTTGCTATTGATTTTCTTCGCCAAATTTTTATTATAACGATATACCCCATACATTATGACAGCAGAAATAAGCGCTACATAACCGGCAAAAATATTCGGCGCTTCATTGCTTTCACCAAATAATGAGGAGAATGCCCCCATTAAAACTTCTGCACCGACCGCAAACATAATAATCGCTGCGATGAGTGAAGCAATGGCTTCGCTTTTCCAATGACCATATTTATGATCACTATCCGGTGGACGTTGCGATATTCTCAGCCCTACAAGCACTGCAATCGACGCAATAATATCCGTTACATTATTCAGCCCGTCCGCCTTTAATGCCGCTGAACCTGTAAAGTAAGCAGCGATTAGTTTAAAACAAGATAATAGGACATAGACGAGGATGCTCAACTTTGCTCCCCGCTCACCCAATTTCAAATTTTTGTATTTTTTTTCATCCATAGCCCCTACCTCCAATTACTACCTAATTATCATAGCAATTGAACTTTGAGTGGGTCTACAGCAACCTTTTTGCCAAACCGAATCTAAATAGCCACTATAAAAAAAAG
This sequence comes from Cytobacillus purgationiresistens, assembly GCF_030813235.1. GTDB lineage: Bacteria > Bacillota > Bacilli > Bacillales > Cytobacillaceae > Cytobacillus > Cytobacillus purgationiresistens. Next base: position 14,365 of record NZ_JAUSUB010000028.1, read on the forward strand.
TTGAAGGGGGCAAACATTCATTTGTTTTTCGGTAAGCAGATAAGTTGGTGTTTACCTTGTCAAAAATCATTTACACGTTCTCATGCCTCCCACATAATGTATCCAAAATCTCTTCATATTATTGAAAAAAAGAGAAGAGTCTCTTCTTCTAACATAAAGTTGAGCGAAAGCGGAAAGATAGAGAGCAAACGAAGACCTACTTGATTAGACTTTTTTATTTATCACTTTTTATATTTTCAATATCCCGTCTGAACTCTACTTATCATTTAAGTTCAAATGCATCAGTTTATCTGGATTAGATACCATGTATACACGAGCAATTTTCGCATCTTCAAATTCAAATGATAGTACATATTCTACTGATTCATTATTTGTAATCACTATTCCAGGATTTCCGTTTACTATATGGAATTCAAGCTTCTGGTCAGGAGACATCTGCTTAATAATGCTTGTAAATAATGACACAATTCTTTGAGCAGAATAAATAGGTTTGAGGGCAGATAAAACTTTTCCACCACCGTCTGCAATATAGATTGCGTCGCTTTTCATTAATTCCATCATTTGTGCAATATTCCCCTGTTGCAAGGCTAATGTAAACATTTCTACATTTCTTTTCATGTCAAAAAAATTAAGTGTGGATGGAGCAAAGTTGTTTCCAACTATGCTTTTCTTGGAACGATGGAAGATTTGCCGGCAGTTTGCTGGCGTTTTATCTAACATTCTGCTCATTTCATCATAACTATATTGAAACACCTCACGAAGCAGAAAAATGGCCCTCTCAGACTCCGACAGCTGCTGCAGTAGCAGCAAATAAGCGACTGATATCGATTCCTTTTCCATATATATATTTGATGGTTCCTCTTTTATATTGACTAATGGTTCAGGAAGCCATTCTCCTATATAAACCTCACGCTGATGAGCCGCTGAACGAAGTTTATCTATCGATTTATTTGTAACTATTTTACATAAATAGGCCTTTTCATTATTAATTGATTCTTCAAGGCGCTTTTGCTCAAAAGTCAAGAATGCGTCTTGAACGAGGTCTTCCGCATCCATTACACTTCCTGTCATACGATAAGCTATTGAAAAGAGAAGCGGTCGATAAGATTCAAAGAGCTGTCCTGTATCCAATTTTTCACCCTTCTTTCCTTTGTTCTGCTTGGTTGGAATTAAGAATATCAATGGCTGCACGTTTTCCACTGGCTGCGGCTGCGTCTGCTAGCATTTCATCATGCCCTGCCCAATCTCCTGCAATATATATTCCATTCATTTCTGGAATAGAAGGACCAGGCAGCTGTTTTCTCTTCACATGCGGGAAGTCAAATGTGACTGTGATATTAGATAGATATTGCTTTTCCTCTACCACTTCTTCCCAGCCTGGATGAAGGATATTCATCACCGCTTTCAACTCATCGTCACCTGTTGCAAATTTCTCTTTTTGATTTACCTTATGATACTTTGTAACACTTACCACCGATGTACCATTTTGACTCAATTTTGCTGCCCTTGATTGATTCGTGAAAAATACTGCCTGGTCCAGCCCGATAGCAAATTGATTGTCAGGCTGCGGCAGTGATTTTATCCCTAAGTCCAGACAAGCGGCGGTTACAGGAATGGCTTGTTCTTTCCATATCCTTAGTGACGATCGCTCCGCTCCCTTCAACATTTTATAAGCCGCTGTTGGAGGTACAGCCATCAGACAGTCAGCCGCATAAAAAGCCGCTCCATCTGAACATTTAATTATCTGATGGTCAATCAAAGGCTCAATTTCAATTACCTTTTTATCCAGAACGATTTTTAATCCAGCATCAACGGCACGCTTTCTTAGCATTTGAATCAGAGTATCCCAGCCACCATCAACATAGATGACACCACTCTTCAATGACCTCTTTATTTGTTTTAAAACTGGCCTTGCTAGCTGCAGTTCGGGGGCATGAATATAGGTGGTTAATCGGCATAATGCATAAAAGATATGTCTGACCATTGGATCTTTGATTTCTCCTTCAGCCCAGTCAGATAAGTTGATTGCCCGGATTGACTCAATACGAAGCTTCATCAGTCTTAACATGAGCTTGGCATAATCAACTCTGCCTTTCCATGTTAATAATGAAGATGACATGATAGTAGACAGGCTGGTTGGAATCGCAACGGTATCATTCTTCCATATTCCTTGGATCGATGTAACCGCATGCTGACCGGGAATGGCTAAGCCAAAATCCTTAAAAGTCGCTGCTGCCTCACCACCTAGATATATCGCATGCGCACCTAAATTCATCAATACTCCATTTTTATTATTGGTTATCGCTCTGCCACCTTGGCGATTAGATTTCTCAAGTAAGACGACTTTTTTCCCGCCGCTTACTAAATAATTCGCTGCTACAAGACCAGCTAATCCTCCCCCAACAATAACCACATCAATCTTATCCATAAAAAAATCCCTCCTGAATCGTTTTATGTAATCAAAACGAATCAGAAGGGGTTTTTGTGACATTTACCAGAAATTATTTTTTCGGTTTTACATAGTCAGGGTAATCTGTAATGATACCGTCAACTTTCATTTCCAGAAGGAATTGTGCTGCTTCAGGGGTGCGAACTGTCCATGATTGAATTTTCATTCCGTTCATATGAACAAGATCAACAAGCTCCTTATTGACAAGCCCATAGCTCGGATTGAAATAATCGGCGTACTTAGAGAACTCTTTAAGCGCAGCTTCAGACGTGTCCTTGGCATTAGAAGTTAGTACACCAATCGGTACTCTTGGCAGCATCTTATCTATTTTCTTCATTGACTCAAAATTAAATGACTGAACAATGATCTTTTCATTTTTCGGTTTATCCATATTACGTTTTTTCAATTTCTGTGTTACTTGCTCTTCTATTCCAGGGTAAAGTTCAGGAGATTTGAGTTCAATAAGAATGCCAATTTTGCCGCGATAACGATCCAGTACTTCATCAAAGGTAGGAATTTTTTCACCAGAGAATTGCTCGCCCATCCAGCTACCAGCATCAAGTTGGTTCATCTCAGCAAAGGATAAGTCTTTCACATTGCCTGTTCCATCTGTCGTCCGATCAACAGTTGTATCGTGAATAACGACCAGTTCCCCATCCTTGCTGCGCTGAACATCGATTTCGATATAATCTGCTTTCATCTGAAAAGCCTTATCAAATGCGGCAATCGTATTTTCCGGTGCATAGCCTGACGCGCCTCGATGAGCAATATTTGCGATCTTTTTAGAATGCCCATCATCAGGTCCCTTGGCAAATCCCTCTTGAAACGGGGTGAAAATTAATGTCATTGCAAGTGCAGAACCAACCAGCATAGCTTTTTTCATTCTCATCATCTCCTATTATTTGTCCTCATAGAAATGATATTAAAGAAATATGTAGCCAGTGTGGGCTATACATGTAGAAATTTTATAGAATAGTAAAAAAATTCAGTTCCTTCCTCATGGATTTTTTTACAAAACCATTAGGAACATAGTTGGGTAAACGCTAGTCTTCAATAAGAGCTTCCTTTACGTTGTGCAAGGTTTCATCGCTAATATGACATTCTTCACGAAGATAGTCGTGAATGGTATCGTATTTTGCAAAGATTTTTGAATAGGCATGATCCAAATATTCTTGGCGAACCTCAAGTACAGGCTTTAGCTTTTCCGGAGTTAAACGGAATAAGGTAATCCATTTGAGTGTATTCTCCATTTTCTTCATTCTTGGTCCAATCAGCTCATTTGAATGCAAATACTGTTTTGTTACTGCTTCGTATGGAACACCAACAGACATTTGTAATAACGAAGAAATAAATCCTGTCCGATCCTTACCACCGGTGCAATGAATAAGAGCAGGGAGATTCTTCTCATTAGCTAAAAGCTCAAACATCCGCTTGATTTCATTTTGACAATCAAAGGCCATATACTGATACATATCCTTCATAATGACTTCAAAATCAATAGATGATGATTTACTCATCATAAATTTAAAGAAATCCATATGCGTGATTTCCCAGCTCTTATCATTAATAGACACATGAACAAGCTGTATTCCGCTGTTCGCTTTAATTCTGCTTGGCTTCGATTTCTGTTCTGAAGCCGTCCTTAAGTCACAAATCATCTTAATATCTAATTCATTAATTTTAGCAATATCACGTGGAGATAGGCGAGATAATTCATCCGATCTAAATAAAACACCATTTCTCATTCTCTGCCCGTTCTCTGTTTCTAGACCGCCTAAATCTCTAAAATTATAAACACCATCAAATTTTTCCATTATATCAATCATTCATTATTACTCCTCTAATTTTCATTCATTATGAAATCGCTTTCGGGTTATGTAGATTCTAACATACAATAAGGCTTGTCCTGAAAAAAAAATGAATTGTGCACTGTCCAGCTTTATCTTATCACTGGATTGCACAACTCTACTATTAAACCGCCAATTTATCTTCCTTTCAAAAACAAAATAACAATCGCCAAAAAAGTGATACCTGTAATAAAAATTGTTCCTAGACCAACACGATATACAACATATACATTTGTATTTTTAAAAACGCTCACAAGAATAAATATGCCAAGAAAAGCTCCGAGTATAAGAATCAGTGGAGTAAATTTATTTCTCTTTCTGTACAAATGAATCAGCCCCTTTCGGAAGCCTCAATTTAGCACTATATTACAAACTATGTTTACGACATCTTGTATTATTCCGGTGTCCTGCATACAATCTCCACAACTTTCAAATATAATAGAAGGAAGTAAAAGGGTTGGGTGATTAGATGAAAAAACTATCAATTAAACTCGGATTAGTCTTCTTTTTAATTATTTTCGGCTTGGAGGTTTCCATGTTCTTTTTCCTCCATTCAGCGCTCGTTGATTCTCGGGTAGAGGAAGAGCTCATCGCCTTGCAGGCAAGAGGCAATTCCCACCGTGATATTCTTGAGAAGAACTTTGATCAGATGACCCTTTCCCATGTTGCCTTAATGGAATCTGAGGCAAATACGGATGTCGTTGTTACTGACAAAAACAAGAATGTACTCGATACGTCTTTACCGCCTCAATCAGTTGAAAAGTATATTAAGGAGAGCTCTACTGATATTCCAAGAGAAGGAATAATTGTTGAAGAACATTGGAAGGACGAAGCCTATATTGCCACAGTAAGTCCCATTCAAGGGCAACATGCCGGGTACGTCTATATGTTTCAAAACACTGACTCCATTCATGCCCTGATTGATCGTCTCAATAAACACTTCCTTATTACCGGTCTAATAGCGGTTGCACTCACGATTGCCATCATTATTATTTTATCCAAAGGACTTGTGAAGCCTCTAAATAAAATGAAGGCAGCCACAGCAAAAATAAGCAAAGGCGATTTTTCCGTCACCCTCCCGAAAACAGGAAATGATGAACTTGGCGAACTCTCCAAATCAATTCAATTACTCGCCAATGATCTCAATTACTTAAGAAAAGAACGATCCGACTTTCTCGCTAGCATTTCTCATGAACTTCGCACACCACTCACTTATATTAAAGGGTATGCTGATATTGTTCAGAACCGAAATCTTACCCCGGGAGAACGTAGAAATTACTTAAATATCATTACGGAAGAAACCAAGCGCTTATCTGATTTAGTCACGGATCTATTTGACCTTGCAAAAATTGATAATAATTCATTCGTGATTCATAAGGAACCAATCGATTTACCAGACTTCATCAGAAGAATCGAACAAAAACTCACACCAGCCTTTCAAGAAAAAAAGATGAAGCTTATAGTCCATTGCCCAACGAAGCTTTATGTACTGGCTGACCCTGCAAGACTTGAGCAGATTCTTTATAACCTTTTAGATAATGCACTGAAATACTCTAAATCGGGAACATTTACTGAATTAACCGTTCATATCAACGATCAAGACGTTCATATAATCATCAAAGACACCGGAAAAGGTATTCCAGCTGAGGATCTTCCCCATTTGTTTAACAGATTTTATCGTGTGGAAAAATCACGAACAAGAGCCTCAGGCGGTTCAGGAATGGGACTTGCCATTGTAAAAGAGCTTATTACTGCTCATGGAGGCACCATAACACTTGAGAGCGATATGGGAAAAGGTACGCAACTTGACATACGATTGGAAGGAGCTTTACTAAATGAAGACGATCTTACTCGTGGATGATGAAGAAAGAATGCTGGACTTACTTTCCTTATACTTAACGCCAATGGGATACCAATGCATAAAGACAAGCTCGGCTGCAAAAGCTTTTACGTTCTTAGAAAATAATCATGCAGACTTAATTCTATTAGATGTGATGATGCCGGAAACTGACGGCTGGCAAGCTTGTAAGGAAATCAAAACCTACTGGGATATTCCAATTATTATGCTCACCGCCAAAAGCGACAAGCCTGATATTGTAAAGGGATTAAGAATCGGTGCAGATGATTATATCTTAAAGCCCTTTGACGAACACGAACTCGCCGCTAGAATAGAGGCCGTTCTAAGACGCGGGAAACAAGAAGAAGAAACGTTAACCTTTAAAGGATTAACCCTAAAAAGGAATTCCTTTGAACTCCTATTTGATAATGAGACGATTCCCTCTACCCCAAAGGAATTCGCTATGATGGAATTATTCTTAAAGCACCCTAACAAGGTGTTCACCCGGGAGCATTTGATTTCCTCAGCCTGGGGGTATGGTGTATCCATTGAAGATCGTACCATTGATTCTCATGTACGCAACCTGAGAGAAAAGCTTCGCCAAGCAGGCTTCCCAGCTGACGAGTATTTGCTTACGGTATGGGGGATTGGCTATAAATGGGCAAGTTAGGTCGTTTTTAAGGAAATAAACGGTCAATACCAAAATCTGCAATATCTCTTTTAGTCAAAAGAAATTGTTATAATCCTAGTTAAAATTGGCAAATTTAAAACCTATCAGCACTTCCTTCATAATTTCTGCAAACTTTCTCATTATAATGAAGGAAATTCGAAAAGGGAGTAGAATGAACTATGAATAAATTTGCCTTAGGCATTATCTCAATTGCAGCAGCATTCACTTTATCTGCTTGCTCAGAAAATCAAGAGAACGCCAAACCAAAAAATGAAAACGAAGACCATGCAGAAATGGATCACTCAAGCTCAGGTGAGATTCCAGATGGATTAACCGAAGCTGAAAATCCAACATATAAAGTCGGCAGTACGGCACTGATTAAAGATGGTCATATGGAAGGCATGGAAGGCGCAGAGGCAACTATTGTCGGGGCATATGACACAATTGCTTATGTCATATCCTATTCTCCAACGAACGGCAGTGAAAAAGTAGAAGATCATAAATGGATCATACATGAGGAAATACCTGATGCAGGAGAAGAACCACTCGAACCAGGAACAGAAATTGAAACCGATGCAGCTCATATGAAAGGTATGGAGGGCGCAACTGTTGAAATCGTGTCTGCAGAGACAACAACCGTTTATATGATTGATTACACGCCTACGAATGGCGGCGAAGAGGTAACAAATCATAAATGGGTTACTGAAGATGAGTTGGAGGCTGTGAAATAAAGGCTGCGGTTCGTAGCCTTTTTTTTGTGACTTGGTTTTGGATTAATTGTTTGTTAGCTGTTTGGACTAGCGGTCGGGGAGCATGGAAATCTTGTTGATCGTGGATTAGTTTGATCTGGTTTGTACCTGGATAGTATTTGAATATTGCAGATGGGCACTAGTTGAGCAATCTAGTTTACCCTTTGTTCTTTTTTCGGCGTGCTCGGGCACTAGTTGAGCAATCTAGTTTACCCTTTGCTCTTTTTTCGGCGTGTTCGGGGCACTAGTTGAGCAATCTAGTTTACCCTTTGCTCTTTTTTCGGCGTGTCAGGGCACTAGTTGAGCAATCTAGTTTACCCTTTGCTCTTTTTTCGACGTGTTCGGGCACTAGTTGAGCAATCTAGTTTACCCTTTGTTCTTTTTTCGGCGTGCTGAGGCACTAGTTGAGCAATCTAGTTTACCCTTTGCTCTTTTTTCGACGTGTTCGGGCACTAGTTGAGCAATCTAGTTTACCCTTTGCTCTTTTTTCGGCGTGTCAGGGCATTAGTTTAGCAATCTAGTTTACCCTTTGTTCTTTTTTCGGCGTGCTCGGGAACTAGTTGAGCAATCTAGTTTACCCTTTGCTCTTTTTTCGGCGTGTTTGGGCACAAGTTTAGCAATCTAGTTTACCCTTTGCTCTTTTTTCGGGGTGTCAGGGCACTAGTTGAGCAATCTAGTTAACTCCTAATCTGGCTAAAATAAAGAGTAAAAGCGGCAGTAAGTAGGCAGAAAATTGAAGGTAGAGGACGCCTTATCTCTGTCTTCATTCCTTCTCCCCTCTCATAGCCACCGCTGTCCTCCGTCTACTTCTATTACTATATTCACCATATCCGACCTGCCCACAATATAATCTCTATCTGCTGCATTTATATTTATATCAATGAAAAACACTTCATCCTGCTGCCCTTTTAGTTTGATAGAAAATGGTCCAGCTTCGTTTATCAGAGAGGCTATAGTGATAGGTGCGCCATTTGAATATCTATCATCCAGCAAAAGTGATAATTCTATGTCCTCTTTTCCAAAATTTTGTAATGAAAGCTTGCATTGGCCATTCAATGTTGTATCATCAATCAATTCAATATGACATTCGCTTTCGTTATGATTAAAAACAACTGCATCTATACCAGAAGCCACCGTTTTTTGATAAGATTCAACAGCTGCCGGTGGCAACCAACCTACAAGGACAAACATGATAACAAAAGCAATAAAATGAAACCTTTTTAATCCTTTGCTTATAAAATAGAGAGAGAAAAGTAATAAACAAATTGAAATAAGGCCACTAACATATATACCTGTTCCTACCCTTGTCGGAAGGTTTAAGTTTATTAGCACGTGCTCTATTAGAGGATATTCATTGGGAAAAGGCAAGTTGAGAATAATCAATAGTAGAAATATTGAAATCGCGATCACAAAATATCTTATATCTTTAATCAAGTTTTAGAATCCCTCCTTCATAAAATACTCACCGCATCATATTAGTTTCCCCATATAATACTCATCAAAAAATTCTCCATCCTTTACAAATGAACCCCTTTTCACCCCTTCTATATCAAATCCTGATTTTTTATAAAGTGAAACGGCTGCTTCATTTTCTGTCACGACGGTCAGCTCAAGCCTGGATAACTCTTTTTCACGAGCCCATTGATCTAAATGTTGAAACAGACTTGTGCCAACCCCCATTCCGCAATAATCTTTTAAAATCCCAACAACTAGATAAGCAGAATGCAAGGTTCTTTTTGCTGTGCCTCCGACAATAATGATATATCCGACTAATTGCTGCTCATCAGTCTCAGCCAGCAATATTGCCGAATTCCCTGACCGATTAAATCTATCAATCATTTTCTGCTGTTGTTCAACTGATAGCTTCCTTTCTCCAGCTTCCATTAGCATATACTCCGACTGGGCTTCCACCTGCTTGATTAGGATTGCTAGATTCTCTCCATCTCCCACTATTGCCTCTCTTATATGCATGATATTTTCCTCCGTTGTTATACAATCATCTTAAAATAATGAATCCCTTCTCCTTCAATAGAAGCAAGTTGGCCATTCTTAAAATAAATACTTGCTTCATCATCTAATCCGTAGCCAATGGAGGTGCCGGTTAAATCCATTGCCTTCTTTATATTTTCCTCTTCATCCCACTTTGTAAAATGAGCGCTTAAGACACATCCCTTTATGAAACCCAATCCCTGTAAAAAAAGCTGCTCTTCTTGCTCGTTATCCCTTGGTGAAATCACACAATGCTCAGGAGTAATTAAGGCACCGGCAGAAAAACCAGCAACTGGTATACCTTCCTTATATCTTTCTTTGATTACTTCTCCAATTGGTGTATCTACTATATAAGCTCTATATCGCTCCGTATTCCCTCCACAAATAATGATTCCGGAACAATCAGATAATAGCTTAAGATCTGATGGTGAGGGCCTATGAGATAACAGAACATAGCTAAAATGCTCAATACCATTGGATTCAAGAATATTCCGATAGATCGGCATGTAACTTTCCCAACCTTCTCTATCTAAACATAAGATGACGACGCTTCCCTCACTTCTCGAAGACAGTTCAGCGTATGTCTTACCGAATTCCTCTCCGAATGGTAGACTGCCTCCAAAAAGAAATAGATGTTGGTCCATCCAATCCCCACCTTTATATCTATTTTTTGGTAATTATATTAAGAAACAGGAAAAAAGTAAATGAAAAAATTGAATCACGTGCAAACTTTTTAATATGAGCGGTACGTCTAAAGGTTGTAACACCGTTTACAAAGGATTTTTTTATAAAGGAGCTCCTAGAGGTAATGAAAAAAAATGATGTGCATGCACGCTTCGTCACCATTGTAAATGATCATAAGGAAGACTTTTATCGCTTAGCTTATAGTTATGTGAAAAATCAGGAGGATGCATTGGACATTGTGCAGGATTCAATTAAGAAAGCACTTATGTCCATTGATACGATTCAAAATCCTCACGCAATAAAAAGCTGGTTCTACAAGATTGTTGTACGTACAGCTTTAGATTTTTTAAGAAAACACAAAAGGCTAACTGTTGCAGATGATGGTGTAATAGAATTTTTGAGCAATGGCAAAGAGGATGATTACGAAAATTTTGATTTGCAGCAAGCGTTAGAAGATCTGCCTGTTCAATATAAAACAGTAATTACTCTTCGTTACTTTGAAGACTTAAAGATGGAAGAAATCGCAGAAATTGTGGATGAAAACATAAGCACAGTGAAGACGAGAATCTACCGTGGCTTAAAGCTTTTACGAATCACACTCACAGAGGAGAATAAGGCGCATGAATGAACATTTAAAAAGATTGAAAAAAGAATACAAGGATGTTCCTATCCCAGTTGAGCTGGATAAAATCGTAGCCAGCACCTTGAAGCCAGAAAAAAGGAAGCCAAGATTTGTTTGGTCTGCAACAGCCGCCGCCGCCGCTATTTTATTCACAGCGACAGTTAACCTAAGTCCTGCTGCTGCCGAATCCATGTCTAAAATTCCTATAGTAAAAGAAATTGTCGAGGTTATTACTTTTAATGAAATCAAAGAGGAAAATAACCATTCAAGTATTGACGTGAAAACCCCTGCGATATCAGGTCTAGAAAATAAAACCCTTGAAGACAATTTGAATCAGTCCTATATCGACCAAAGCCAAAAGCTTTATGAAGAGTTTACAAATTCCGAAGGTCATTTAGCCATTGAAAGCGATTATAAAGTGATGATCGAAACACCAGAGCTGTTGTCCATTCAGCTTAGCACTTTTAAAGCGCAGGCCTCTGGTTATACAGAAAATCAATATATAACCATTGATAAAGAGAATGAGGCTTTAGTTACACTTCAAAGCTTATTTAACAATAATCAATATCTAACAGCCATAAGCGAAAATATTAAAGCCCAAATGACACAGCAGATGGAAGCTGATGATAGTAAAATATATTGGATTGCAGAAGATGATATGGACCCTTTCACAAAAATAACTGCTGACCAGTCATTTTATATTAGTAAAGACCGTAAACTCGTCATTTCATTCAATGAATACGAAGTGGCTCCAGGATATATGGGGGCAGTGGAGTTCGAAATTCCAACCGATGTGATTGAAAGCCTGCTTGTTGGTGATCGGTATGTGAAATAATTATATGATCATAAAGGGGATTTTGCTAAAGTTGCAGGGTCTCCTTTTTTTCTATTTGGCCTATCCCCATCACTCTAAATAATGACACTTTAATGAACACTAAGAAATAGGACTCAAAATCACGTTATATCATCCTTTTCTCCTATCCAAATCTACATCCAACAAGTATAAAATTAATAATTGCAGTGCTTATTTATAGGAAAATTAATCTGATTTTTTTACATATAAATTGAAACTAATTTGTGAGGCTCGCACGTCTATAGTGCTGAGAAGCTTTATAGAAGGCATGGATCTTTTCATTCGATTCAGCATGAAGAATTTGCATAATCTATTGGAGGAAATACATATGAAGAAAACGCCCCGGAGCCATTATATCCCCGGATTGGATGGACTTAGAGCATTCGCTGTGCTTGCTGTCATCGCTTACCATTTTAACTTTAGTTGGGCCACTGGAGGCTTTCTTGGGGTCAATCTCTTTTTCGTCCTATCAGGATATCTAATCACCTCTACGTTACTCCCTGATAAAAATCAGCCCTTTAAGTTAAACTTAAGCAAGTTCTGGCTGGGACGTGCACGCCGGCTCCTTCCAGCATCCTATGCCATGATTTTTGTTACCTTCGTATGGGTCGTACTTTTTAACCAGGAGCTTTTAACCACAGTTCGTAGCGATGCGATTGCTTCTATTTTTTATGCAAGCAACTGGTGGTTCATTTTTCATGATGTTTCATATTTTGATAGCTTCGGGGCACCATCACCTTTGAAAAACCTTTGGTCGCTTGCAATAGAAGAACAGTTTTATTTACTTTGGCCGCTTGTGCTTGCAGCTGGATTTTATCTTTTCAAAAAACGCAGTACACTCACAAAATTAATTTTTATAAGTGCAATTGCTTCTGCCTTGCTAATGGCTATTCTCTATCAGCCTGGTGCTGATCCAAGCCGTGTCTACTACGGGACAGATACCCGTTCCTTTGAGCTATTAATCGGTTGCTGGCTAGCTCTAGTATGGCCAATGAGGCGATTGTCAGTTAAAAAGGTTTCTAGTCGTTTGAGCTTTAATTTAAATCTATCAAGCTTCGCCGCTGTCGGTATTCTTATTTTATGTATAGCGTTTGTCGATGAATATGATGCTTTTCTATATAGGGGCGGTATGTTCCTTATCGCACTCATTGCCGCTGTTCTTATTGCTTGTGTCTGTCATCCTGCCAGTTTATTAGGGAAATGGCTCTCTTGGGAGCCGCTGAAATGGATTGGATCAAGATCCTATGGCATTTATTTATGGCATTATCCAATCATTGTATTAACGACACCTGTTCATGAGTTGGGAACCCCAGTTTTATGGCGAGTTGCTATACAATTAACTGCCACTTTCATCATCGCTGAGTTATCCTATCGCTATATTGAGCAGCCTATTCGCAAAGAGGGCTTCAAGGAATTTTTCAAAAAGTATAAATCAATCGATCCTTTAAAGTGGAAAACCTTTTCCCTTAATCGAAAAATAGCCGCTACTTTCTTGCCGCTTGTCTTCCTTATTTTTATTGCTGGAATGACTGGAGTTGTTAAAGGTGAAGAATCAAAAAGTGATCGTCCAACAGAAGTCGTCATCAATCAGGAGAATCAAATCTTAAAAGATGACTTGCCGAAGAAGGAAACTGCGGAAAAGGAGCTTCCACTGGAGAAAAATGAGCCTTTACCAGAAGAAGAGCCGGAACAGGTAGAAAGGACGGAAGAGCCCGAGGAAGAATTTACTACCGCTACCGACTATTACTCTGGTTTTCTCGCAATTGGGGATTCAGTAATGCTAGATATTGCTTCTAGTATGCAGGAGAAATTCCCTAACATCACCATTGATGCAAAAGTGGGTCGCCAAGTTTACGAAGCTATTCAAATTGCGCCAAACTATGCGCAATACAACCAACCGAACCATGCAGTCATTCTCATGCTTGGTACAAATGGATATTTCACTGATGAGAATTTAGACATTCTGCTGCAATCTTTTTCTAGTGCAGATATCTATCTTGTCAATACAAGAGTCCCACGTCCTTGGGAATCAAAGGTTAATGATTCACTATTTGAAAAAGCAGAGGAAAATGACCATATTACTTTAATCGATTGGCACAGTGAAGGGATGAACCACCCTGAATATTTCGGTTCTGATGGCGTCCACGTTGGCCCAACTGGTATAAAGGCATTAACGAATTTAATTGAAAAGTCGATGGATGAGAGTGTAAATAAATAAAAATCGCTTTTTGAAACAAAAACCCGATGATACATAAATTACTGTTATTTGTTTTCGATAAATTTAGTTTTTGAAGAAAACCTCAATTTCCTGTTAAACTGCATAATTTTTTTCTAACAAATAAAAGTCCCTTATCCGGGGACTTTTTTCATCTTTATATTGTTAATGCGTCTTTTTCTTCTTGTACTAGTTCTCCTGCTGCTTTCACCCTTATTCTAGTTGCATTTCCTGGCAAATAAGCAAGCGGCACATCCTCAATATCCACAATAACCAAGCTCTCAGGGTCAGCTCCTGCATTGATTGCCTCAGCTTTGGCTTGTTCTTTCGCTGCTTCCATTGCCTTCTCTCTGCCCACTTCATCTAATGCATAGATCTTTTCTACTTGTCCGCTTACTTGTGAAATTGCTGAGCCGATGGCATTGGCAACACCCGAGTGTTCCGGACGGATGACCTCGGATGCACCGTTTAATTTTTCGGGAAGAAGGATGCTACCCCCTCCTACTAGAATAACTGGTACTGGATCTGAACTTGTTTTCATTTTGTCTACAGCTTCTTCAACAAGCTCTACCATTCTTTGATAGACTTTTTCCAGTAACTCTTTATTTAGGTGTCTCACCTTACTAGCTTCACCAAGATTTACCTTATTTAAAGCTACAGCGACATCTGTTGTGGTTAAAGTGTCCCCGCCAAAGATTAAGCTTTTCTCAGGCAAACGATAGCCGACGCTATCTGGGCCAATAGTGAAAGTTCCGTCATCCTGTATTCTGACAATCGTCCCACCACCAAGACCGATTGAAATAAGATCAGGCATACGGAAGTTTGTTCTTGCTCCCCCAATTTCTACCGCTAATGAAGATTCCCTAGGGAATGACTGCACTAATACGCCAATATCTGAAGTAGTCCCTCCAACATCAACAACGATGGCATCGGATAAATTACTTAAATACGAAGCGCCCCTTAAAGAATTGGTTGGTCCGCATGCTACTGTAAAGATCGGGTATTTCACTGCATATTCTACAGACATTAATGTCCCATCATTTTGGCCGAAGAATACCTTTGCTTCGATGCCTTCATTTTTCAAAGCGTTAATAAAACCATCAGCTGCTGTTTTAGCCACATTTACTACAGAAGCGTTTAGAATCGTCGCATTTTCCCTTTCGAGCAATCCTACAGAGCCTATTTCCGATGATAAGGATATCGCCAAATCTTCTCCCAATATCTCTTTGAAAATTTCTCCAGCTCTTCCTTCATGTGCTTGAGAAACAGGAGAAAATACAGATGTAATTGCAATTGAATCAACTTTCCCCTTTATTTTATCCGCAATCTCATACAGATGTTTTTCATCCAGACTGACGATTTCCCTTCCATCAAACTCATGACCGCCACGAACGATATATACGTGCTTGCCTAATTCTTCTCGAAGGTCATTCGGAACACCTATCAGCGGCTTCACAGCTAACGTTGCAGGAGCACCTATTCTGACAACAGCAATTTTATTCAATCTTTTTCTTTCAACAATCGCATTCGTACAATGGGTAGTGCCCAGCATTGCATATTTTACTTCCTCACGGGGCACCTTTGCGTCGGCAATGATTTTATGCATCGCATTATAAATGCCTGTCGCGACATCTTCAGTGGTAGATGATTTTGTTTCTGAAAGTACTTGATTGTTTTGATCTAAGAGGACAGCATCTGTATGAGTGCCGCCAACATCGATCCCGATTCTGTATATACCCATTATATTATCACTCCTTTTATTGCTAAATCTTCTACTGGAATATAGTCCACATCATAGCCGAAGTATTTAGGACCTACTGTTTGAATACCCTTTTTAGTCCTCCATTTCGGATGACACGGGATTCCGATTACAACACAGCGGGCTCCATATCTAATCCCCTCAGTTGTAATCGGCAAGCCTGTTTCAGCATCTAAAACAGCAATTAAATCTGGAGTTACACAAAGAAGTCGATGTTCTGTTTGTGCAATTAAGTGTTCATTTTGAAACCGAAGCTCAAGGGACTCACCCTTATAATCATTAAGCCCTTCAAAAGTGGCAATCCCCCTTGCAAATCCCGTTTCTGTTTTTCGATTAATATCACTTACTTTTCCTTTGAATAATTCAAAGCCGCCTGTTGTCTCTAATACTTTTTCAATTGGGTTAACGTTGTTTTCTTTTGCCAGTCTAATCGACCTGCCAATATCCTCTTCCAGCTTCAAAATATTTGTGATGCCACTTTCCTTTAGGTTTTTCCCTTGCATAGAGTACATTGCATTCATTACTGATCCACCCATTTGAATCGTAGCTGCTCTGGCAATCCTCTCTGTCCATACATTATCGATTGTCGTTAACAAAGCAGTATTTCCTTTTTCATCAGCAATAATCGCAGGGGTTGCAGATACTCCATCCAAATAAAACGTGACCATTTGCAGTTCTGGAAAGGCCCTACCCATTCCGTCTACATCAATGACAGGCAACCCCAATCTTGCTGCCAAAGCAAATGGAATCATAGAATTCACCCCGCCTGCCTCAATCGGGAACGTTCCATATATCTTCTTCCCTAAATATTCTTCTAATTGTTTAAAAGCCAAGATAGCCTCTTCACCACTTGGTGCTTTTTCAAGCATCACTGTCGGTGCACCCATCATTGAGGAGGGTACGACTAAAGCGTCATCAGGAACTTCATCTGCATCCAGAAGTGTGACTTCTCCATACTCTTCTATTGCTTGTAATGCCATGAGCTTTCCGATATACGGATCTCCCCCGCCCCCCGTGCCGAGAAGTGCCGCTCCAATTGCCATATCTTCAATCTCTTGTTTGCCGATTTTTCTCATATGCCAAATACCTCCGAATATTCCAATTATTTTTATGCTACATTTGACTGAATATTGCTCTTCCCAGCCGTTTCTATTCTCTTTCCGACGTAATATATTAAAGCACTCATAATTAAAGAGTTGATTGAAGGAATGCCGAACGTGATAAAGTAGCCAGCCAAGAACCCAATCACCCAAGCAATGATTGTAACCATACTCATTTTCTCAGTATTTGGCGGCAGTGTTCCTTTCTCTCTGCTTTCATCAAGTGCTTTTCGATGAGTTTTTAAAATAAAGTAGTCTACAACCATAATTCCAGCAACCGGTGGAACTAAGACGCCAAGTAATACAAGGAATTCAGTAAAACGCTCTAATATTCCAAGGACAGAAAGAACGGTTCCTATTACTCCAATTGCCAGAGTTACTTTTCCCCGACTTAATTTAATCTTAAAGACAGAATCGAAAATATTAGTAAACCCGAGAGATGAAGAATATAAATTCAAGTTATTAATTTTAACAGTGGATAATACAACAACTAAAACACCTAACCAGCCAGCTGTCTGCATCATGATACTGGCAACGTCGCTTGTTCTTGCCGCAAGTGCCATTAAGACGGCGATCAAATTGATGCCAAGCTCACCAACTAAGAGGCCTATTGTCGTCATCCAAAATACATCTTTCCCGCTCTTAGCAAAACGGCTAAAGTCAGGAGTGATTACTGCACCAATAATAAATCCTCCTGCTACCATTGTCGCTGCTACACCAATTGTTAAAGGCTCACCAGCAGGCGCTGTTCCGATTAAATCGGTTAAGGTATGACCTTGAAAGACTTGGTAAATTCCTACACTAACAGCTAATAAAAACAAAGGTACAGTAATCGATGCAGTAATGCTCAATATTTTGAAACCAAAGATCACCAGAATGGTTACACCAAGTCCAGTAAAAGTTGCAACAACTGGCAGTGAAACTGCTCCATTCGTAGCTTGTACAATCCCTTCAGCAAATACTGAATTCTGTACACCAAACCAACCAATACAAGAAATGGCTATCACTGCTCCGATAATGCTAGACCCATGACGGCCAAACCCTGTCCAGCGCGCTAAAAGGCTAGTGGAAAGACCTTCCCTTGCACCGGCATACCCTAAAAGAAATCCTATCACCTGAAGAATGATGCTACCTAGGAAGGTCGCCCAAAACGCTTGCCAAAAAGTCATTCCGTATCCTAATGCTGCTCCTAAAATAAATTGTGAAATCGTCGCTAACGCACCCACACGAATAATTGTGATACTCCACAAAGATTGCCTGGCTGATTGCGGTACCCTTGTAAGCGAGTAGTCATCCCCTATACTTTCTTTATTCGCCATCTTCTCCACCCCTGGATATTATTATTTTTAACTTCCTTTATTGCAGGATGGTGCAAATTTAACTTTTTACTCTTTGTTTTGAAGGAGTTATCATATATGTTAACCGACTTTGCTTCACTCCCATGGAAATGAGACTTTCAAGCAATTTTGTTGCAGCAAAAGCTGGATCTATCACAGGCACGTCATAGCCGTTTTTCTTTAAGCGATCTTGAAGCTCTGCTGCAACTCCCATAAAGCCTGTACACCCTAAAATAAGAGCATGAGCCTTATCTTCTTGGATAGCTTTCACCATTTCATCGTACAAAGCTGTCTTCAACCTTTCTTTCTCATGAACCTCCAACACCGGGATGTTCACGTACCTTACACTAGCTAAATTTCCTGATACCCGTGTTGTTTTGCTAATGTTTTCTATCATTGAGATGACATTTGGCAGAACCGTTACTACTGAAAAAGATTTTGCAAGCGAACTTGTAATAAGCAAGGATGCTTCACACGGACCAATTACCGGGATATCTAATATCTCTCTTGCGGGCTTCACCCCTGGATCACCGAAGCAATTGCTTATTACACCGTCATATCCCTCCTCTTGAGCTTCCTCCGCTTTCTCTAAAAAGTTGGGGATACATAAACTTCATCATATTCACTTTCAACAGAAGCAGGTCCATATTCTAAATTAGCTACACCTATTTCAGTTTGCGGACTCACATAGCTGGAGAATTCATTCATCATTTCATCGTTAAAAATATCAGATATGATTGGTGCGATTACTTTAATTTTCATACATCATACACTCCTGTTTTATAGTTTCGTTAGGTGTATATCATGATGCCTTATTTTATTTCACCTAGGCCCTTTATCCGTATTCTTAAAACGTCTCCTTTTAGGTAATCGAACGGAAACTCCTCAACAGAAATCAATCGAATACTTTCTTTGGTAGCTCCTTTTAAGCGCAGCTCTTCGATGATCGAATTCTTTGCTTTAGCTACTTCCTCTTGCTTTGTTTTATTATTTAGCCAAAATACCTTATCAATTTCTGCACTTAACGGAGCAAAGCAAGCCCCTAATGCATTGCATATTGGATAACCTGCTGGATGATAGATCTTTTCGTATTTGCCGAAGACTTGTTCCGCAAGTAAGGGACTTCCTCCTCCTACAAGCACTACAGGGAGTTCTTCGTTCTTCAATTGCAGCCTAGCTATACAATCCTTCATTTCTTTAGAAACTCTACTAATCACTTTTCGGCAGTCAACAGCGGAAAGCTGCTCCAATTCATTCATCGAAATTTTCTCATCATTAAATGACTCCGGAAAAACCTTTAGAAATGAATCAGTGAGAGTCCAACACTCTCCACCCCAAGCCATTCCGTCATGTTCAATATCGCTGGCAATCGTATCCTCTATATCTATTGCACCGTCTTTCATAGATATAAGACTCCCACCACCATACGGGAGGGATTCAATTCTTGGCATTCTCACATTCACCGGAATATTTAGAATTGTACTAGGACCTACAGATGCTTCTGGGTGACCATTGATGATTCTACCGATATCAATCGTACTGCCTCCTACGTCAACAACTATGCAACATTGCAACTTACTTAAAATGGCCGCGCCTCGCAAGCTATTGGTTACCCCTGATCCAATTGTAAGAATCGGATAATTCATTGCATCTTTAATTTCCATTAATGAGCCATCATTTTGCGTTAACCAATAAGGACACTCTAATCTCAATTGCTTAAACAACTCAGCTATGGATACCATCGCTTCTCGTATCACTGAAGATAGGATGGCGTTCAATAGTGAAGCATTTTCTCTTTCCAGAAATCCCGTACTGCCAATTTCATGTGACATTGTAATAGGGATATACGGGAAATATTCTCTGATTTTTTGTTGAACTTCAACCTCTTCGCTTTCATATAAAGGTGAAAAAGATCCTACAATACAAATCGATTGAATTCCTTCATTCTCGATATCTGCAATTATGTCTTTTAATTGCTCAACCACTGGGATATCTATATTATTTTTTGAACCAGTATAGTGATTGTTGCTTCTCAATTGATAAATTTTCTTGATATATTTTTTTAGATGATCAGGCCATTGTAATCCTGGTTTAATTGCAGATGGTCTTTTTACTATTCTCACCAAAGCTGTTTTAGCTAATTGACGCGGATGAAAGAGCGCATTTACCACATGAGTAGTACCTAAAAAAACACCGGTTATATTCTCCGGCTGAATATTTGCCTCACTTAATGCCTCGCTGGCTGCCGTATGAATGCCAGAAATAATATCAACAGTTGTTAAATGTTTAGCCCACGAAAATAATTTGCCTTCATCATTCACTACTACAGCATCTGTATTTGTGCCACCCACATCAATTCCCAGTCTCATATTAACCCTCTCCTTCAAAAGGTTGATAAGGACATGACAACTGATAGGTTTTAGGACCAACTAGTTCTAACATATCTGTTGTACGAAGTGCATTTGGTGCCGGGATAGCCAATACTACTACAGAAAGACCCGCTTGAACTTCTACTACGCTATAAGGGATTAAGCTTTGTGCATTTAGCAAAAGAATGAGATCTGGTGCGGTGCAAATATACTGATCTTCCTTAATTGAAATAAATTCGTTTTTAAACTCTACTTCAATTCTTCTATTAGTAAACGCAGAACGTCCATCCACCTCAAGCTTTCCAATGATCGCCTCATTTTCAAACCATCGGTGAACATCTGAAACAACACCCCGTAGAATAACTTTTGGCATACCATAAATGGAGTTTTCGAATGCTAAACGAATATGACTAAGCATTTCGTCGACATCCGTGTTTCGCTTTATGATTTTGCCTAATCTCAATGCCAAATTTAATGTACCTGGAAGCATGGCGGTTTTCATCCGTTTTCCTGTTGAACCATAGCCAATCGTATGTGAATGACCACCGTTTGTCTTCGTGAATGCTTTCGCTTTTTCAGTGGTCTTAAACACATCGTCATTCTCATCAATCACCATATTGAAATCATGCGTCTTTAAAACTACCGGTGATAATGAAATTCCCGCTAGATGGAAACTCGTCATAAATAATTCTGGGAAGGCACGGCCCATTCCATCACCATCTATGACAGGCAGTTTCGTTTGATTCGCAATGACAAGCGGCGCTAAAGCGTTGACCCCTCCTATTTCTATAGAAATAAGTGCTCCTGCTTTTTTATTAGAAACCGATTCATATGTTAATAGAGCTTGATGTCCTTCGTCCCCACTCGGAATATCTTCATTAAATAGTACAGTCGAACCCATAATACCTACAGATACAACCCACTCATCACTTAAATCAGCAACTGTTTTTACCTCGATTACATCTTCTTCGCTCAGAATAGACATAAGCAACGCTTCAACTGATGTCGTATCACCTCCACCGCCACAGGATAAAAGATTTGCTCCCAGGGAGATTGCTGGAATATCTTGTTTCTTAATGTTCCATGTCATTTTGTCTTCCCCTTTCTAAAATAATTTGCAAGAAACGTGCCAAAAAAGAAAAACTCCTCAAGCTAGAGGAGAATGGTTTTTCCAATTTTCGTTTTCAACAAAAGTGAGAATAATATGAGAATTAGAACGGCACTCTGTTTAAGAATTTCATTCAAATCATTATATTTCTCAATCTTTCTCATCTTTTCTCATTTTTTTAACCTTCTATCATTTTATTCGTAATTTATTTATTCTCCTATACAAGGTCGGCAGACTGATTTTCATCTTTTCTGCCACTCTTCTTTTGCCAGTTGTATCACGACCAAATTGATCTAAAAGCTTTATAATCTCATCTTTTTCTGTTGCTTGACGATTATTATTTGTTAACTTTTCCATAGGGCTTTGTTGATAAACAAATGGATTTTCAGAATACGGATTACCCAAACTTTGTGGAAGGCTTTTAACTGTAACTAAATCGCCTATCTCAAGCTGAACAAAATGATGAACTACATTTTGCAGTTCTCTAATATTTCCCATCCAGTGATAATGAAGCAATATTTCGTAAACATCCTTCGATAGTCGCTTAGGTGACCTCGATAACTGCTTTGAAAATGACTTCAAGAAGTATTCCACTAGTAAAGGAATATCTTCTTTCCTCTCTCTTAAAGGAGGAATCGTGATTGGAATGACATTTAGCCGATAATATAAATCTCCGCGGAATTCCCCTTGAGATACAAGCTCTTCCAAATTACGATGCGTTGCCGTAATGATACGCACATCCACTGGTGTACTCTTTGTATCTCCCACTCTTTCAATTTTCCTTTCTTGAACCACTCTCAGAAGCTTTGCCTGTAAAGGTAGCGTAAGATCTCCAATTTCATCTAAAAAGATGGTCCCGCCATTTGCAAGCTCAAACCTTCCAGCCCTATTTGCATTTGAACCAGTAAAGGATCCCTTCACATGTCCAAACAGTTCACTTTCTAATAGATTCTCAGGAATTGCCGCACAATTTAACGCTATAAAAGGGCCATCTTTTCTAGCGCTTTCTTGATGGATCGATTGAGCAAAAATCTCTTTACCGGTGCCGCTCTCACCTCTTAGCAAGATTGATGAGTCACTCGGTGCCACTCTCTTCGCCACCTCAATGACGCTTTGAATCGCATGACTTGTCCCTTTTATATCGTTAAATGAATAAAGCACCTTATTTTGAGCCATTCGTTCTATGTTATCTAAAATAGGAATGAATTGAATAAGATATGAAATCACTTGTCCATCTGATGTAATTGATTTTACCTTCGCCAAATAGTTTTCCTTCTTTTTCTTTCCTTCTAATGAGATTTCAAGTTCACCTTGTCCAGCAATTCTCCTTATTTTTAACCAGTCGGAGTCTTTAAAAACCTGATTGAAGGTCATTCCTACTATTTCCGTTTTACTTTTTGCTAATATATTGCTTAACCCTTGACTTATATTATGAATCATTCCGTCTCTTCCAACTAGCAGCAAGGGATCACGAACAAAAGTAAAAAAACCGTTCATTTCCTCTATAAATTGACTATTCTCCATTTTTAACTCATCATTTTCCAACTTCATACTAATATATCCACTGCATAAATCTAACTGCTCTTCTATCTCGCCCATATTGCCAACCAGCCAATCTGCCTTTTCCGTTTTGGATGTTATGACAATAAACCCTATGACTCTTTGTTTATACAAGATTGGAGCAAAGCAGGCTGACCCAATTGGACAAGTTGAACGTAAAGCGCAGGTTTGACATGTGGATTGATCAGCTTTACTTGTCACCTTAACAACCATGCCTGTTTTTCTCACCTTCGTTGCAATCGGACAACTTCCTGGCACAATATCAGAAGCAATATCATTGAAAAATACTTCACATGTCACGGGGTATTTTTGAAAAAATCTTGTGGCAATCTCAATCAAAACTCCAATATCGATCTTTTTTAACAATAGAATCACCACTTTTATAAGAATATTAATTAATTATTATTATAGCAAATCATCATCTGCCTTTTAGCGCTTTGTTGCAATGAAGCGTTGAATGCATTTAATATCTCCGTAAAGCAAAAGCCACCTTCCTATCCGAAAACAGGAGGCAGCTTTGAGCAGATCTAAGTGCTAAACAAATCTATCTGCATAAAAGGAGTGTTAACTCTTCATCGAATAAACGCCTTTTCCCCTTCACTCAACGCATCCTCCAACCAGCAAGGATGCAGATTTATCATTGCATCGGGTAGCTGATCAATCGGGAAATACTGCAGATCAACTGATTCTTCATCATTTAAGCGAAGCTTTCCGCCTGTCACCTCTGCTAAAAAGCATGTAGTAATAAAATGAACCGTTTCTCAGTTGGATATTCAAATACTTGTGATTCCGGATCAGAGTAGATGCCGATAAGCTTTTTAATATTTATTTCTAAATTCGTTTCCTCTTTTACTTCTCTTATGGCAGCATCTGCGATTGTTTCTCCCTTTTCGATATGGCCAGAAGGAATTCCCCAAAGGTTAGCATCCGCTCGCTTTTGCAGAAGAACCCTGCCTTGCTCATCAAATATAACAACAGAAATGGCTGCTTGAATATCATCTATTTTTTTCATTTAATCGTGGTACCCCCTTAAAAAGCTAAGGTCCAAGGAAAAAGAAATCAGTGCGCAGCAAACACACTGAACCTTTCCCCTCGGACCTTTTATGTCAATAGGTGCCTCTTACATTTGTAAAAGATGCAGCCCTCGGTCACAGACCATTAATCATGCGGAACCCTAGCTGCAGTTTTCAAGTTCTTCTACAATTCTAACGTGTTCAGCCAGCTGTATCAACCACCGCTTGATGACATGCGATTTTTCGCATAAACATAGGTGACTGCTAATGCGAGGACAAGTACGGAGCCTTTTACAATATCAAAAGCATAGTATGGCAAATTTAAGATTGTTAGACCATTAAGTAAAATGCCGATAACGGCTGCACCAAAAAATGTTCCAACGGCGTTTGGCTTGCCTGCACCAAGGACAGAATATCCGACAAATACGGCAGCAACAGCTTCCATTAAAAGGGGGGCACCTGCATCTATTTGCCCTGAACCTACCCTAGCTGTAAATAAAATGCCGGCGATTGAAGCGAAAATACCAGAAACGACATATGCGGCACATTTCACTTTCTTCACTTTTACACCTGATAATGTGGCCGCTTCTTCATTTCCACCTGTCATATAGAGCACTCTTCCCCATCTCGTATGGTTTAATATTAAATAAGAGATGAGAATTAATAGCAGCATAATCCACACTGGTACAGGCAATCCCGCCAGCTGTCCTTGACCAATCCAGAGAAAGGCATCGGATAACTCGCCGATTGCGGTTCCCCCGGAAGTCAGAGGCATATGATTATAGATGGAATAGCCTTCTGTATAGGTACGATGAAGACCAGCGATAATATACATCGAACTTAGTGTCGCCAATAAATCTGGAATCCCGATAACAACAATTAAGAAAGTATTGAATAAACCGACTGCTGCCCCGACTAGGATCGGCAGAATTATCACTAACCACAACGGCATATCATACCAAACCATTAGTGAAGCAGTTACAACTGTAGACAACGACATGGTTGAACCGACGGATAGATCAAATCCATTTACTACAAGGGTAAATGTCACGCCAAGTGCTAGCACTGTCACAATGGAAATAGATCTCAATATATCACTAAAGTTGCCATACGTTAAAAACGAAGGACTGACTGTTGAAAAGTAAATGATAATAACCGCTAGCAGTGCAATCGCACCATATTTAAATAAGAACTGGATGCTTTTCTCTTTCATTTTGTTCTTCCTTTCCCCCGCTGGCATAAAGCAAGATCTTCTCCTGAGTGGCTTCTTCATGTGAGAATTCTTTTACGACTTGACCGTCATACATGACTAGGATGCGATCACAGATCGCCAGGAGCTCATGAATTTCACTGGAAAAGTAAATCACACCTTTCCCTTCATTAGCAAGATCAGCAATCAATTTAAAGATATCTTTCTTCGCCCCAATATCGACGCCTTTCGTCGGTTCATCAAATAAGTAAATGGAAGCATCAACGGACATCCATTTTCCAATTGCAACTTTCTGCTGATTTCCACCGCTTAAATGATTCAATGTGGTTTCCGTACTGTTCGTTTTTATTTGCAGTGCACCTATCATTTTTAAAGCAAAATTCGTTTCTTCATTTTTTCTAATAAAAGATGCCTTAGAAAACTTTTTTAAATTTGGAAAGGTAGCATTTTTTCGCAGAGATTCATGAATGAAAAGACCTTCTTTCCGCCTTTCCTCTGGCACAAGGACGACACCTTGTTCTATCGCTGCTTGCGGATGATAAATGGTTACTTTTTTTCCTTTAATCTTGATAGTTCCGGAAGATGCTGGCGTCACACCTGCAATGGTTTTGGCTAGCTCTGTTTTTCCTGCTCCCACAAGGCCTGCAACACCGATAATTTCTCCCTTATGAACAGCGAAGTTGATACCATTTAACTTTCTACCTTCTTTTAAATTCGTACATTCTATGAGTTGTTCACCGAGCTTTTTCTCTCTTCTTTCTATTACATTTTCAAATGAAGTTCCAAGCATCTTTTCCACTAACTGCTCTTGGTTTGTTTCCTCTACCTTTGCGAAAAACACATGTTTTCCATCACGCATAACAGTGACCGTATCACAAACTTCAAATACTTCTGGTAAACGATGCGTGATAAAAATACAGCCAACTCCTTGATCCTTTAATTGATTCATTACTTTAAAGAGCCGTTCCGCTTCAAAGACAGATAACGGCGCAGTCGGCTCGTCAAAAATGATTAATTTCGCAGAATGAACGAGTGCTCTTGCAATGAGTACTAGTTGTTTTTCAGCCAAAGTAAGCTCTAACGCCTGCTTTCTTACATTGATATGTCCTGCCTGTAATGCGAATAAAACCTCTTTTGCTTTTTCTTCTAACTTCCGTTTGGATACCCAGATATTCTTGCCTGATGCAAAAGTGTCGAGCATAATATTCTCAGCAGTTGATAACTCAGGAACAATAGCTGTATCCACCTCCTGGTAAACGCAATACACCCCATTCTCCTTTGCATCCTTCGGGTGATTGAAGCTTACCTTTTCTCCATCAATAAAGAGATCTCCATCATCCTGTTTGTAGAGGCCTGATAGGATCTTCATCAATGTGCTTTTACCTGCACCATTTGCCCCTAGAAGCGCATGTACCTCGCCATTCTTTAAAGTGAAAGAAGCATCTGTGAGCGCGTTTACTCGACCGAATTTCTTATGGATTCCTGCCATCTCAAGAATATGATTTGTTTGCATCGTATCACCCCCAAATTATGTTGTTTAATAAAGATAAGCCGGCAAGAAGGAGGATTCGTTCCCTTCTTAGTCGGCTTTAAAAAGTCACCATGCTCAGGCTTTCTTAGCGACATAATTCAGCTGCCGCCTTAAATGCCGTCACCCGCTTTTATTTGCTCTCTAATTCTTTTAATGCATCAGAGTATCCTTGTTCACTTGCTCCCCAGCCATCAATATATTCATGAAGGTCATTGGTTGTAATTGCTTCTGCTGGAAGCTTATCCTTCTCGACAAAGACAGGCTCAAGAGTGACCTTATCCTCAGGTGCTTCCCCATTAATTTTCTGGAATAAATATCGGACTTGAATGCGACCTATATCTTTCGGATCAACAGCAGCTGTTGCTTGCCATGAACTGTTTTCCTTTTGAATCAGTTGCAAATCCTCATCACTCATGTCAATACCGTATACTTTAATATCTGTTCTTCCTGCTTGTTCAAGGGCACGGACGGCGCCTTTGGCAAATTCATCCCAAGCAGCCCATACCGCCGTTATCTCACCTTCATTTGGATATTGCTTTAACAATGCTTCCATTTGTGATTGCGTATCTAGTGCCGTATTATCAGTCGCTGCTCCGAATGCTGCCACTTCTTTTATTCCTTGATTATCTTTCAAAAATTGCTCATATGCGACTTGGCGTCTTTCCATTGGTGCGAAGCCTGCTACCCAGATTTTAACGATATTCGCTTCTCCGCCAGCGTCATCTGCTAATTTTTGCAATGTCATTTCTGCCATTGCTTGATCGCCTTGCTGCAGAACTGGTACACCCTCTAAATCGATATCTGCATCAAATACCACAACTGGAATATCTGCATCAAGCGCTTTTTCAACCCCTTTTGTTAGTGCTTCCTTCGTTCCATGATCGATCAAAATCCCATCGAATTTTTGGTTGATAGCTGCATCTAAATTGGAAGCCATTTTTGCCAAATCACCTTCAGATGTAAATACTTGAACTGTGCCTCCAAACTTCTCAACCTGTTCTTTTACCCCTTCAATATACTGTGCTGAGAATGTCCCCAGATTGATTTGCATAATGATTGCAATTTTTTTATTTGCTAATGGATGCTCCGCTTTTTCCGCTGACGGTGTTTCTTTCGCTTCTGTTCCAGCGCTTTTCGGCTGGCACCCTGTTAATATGAGTAATAATGATAGTAATGCAACTAATATGATAGAACCTTTCTTTTTCATGCTTCTACTTCCTCTCCAGCTTGTCTGCCTACTAAACTTTTAATATTTATATAATCAGCTTGGTTCACGATTCCCTTTTCTGTAATAATCGCTGTTATCAACGCTGACGGGGTCACATCAAAGGCGGGGTTAAACACTTTTGTTCCTTCGGGAGCTACTGATTGTCCTGCAATCGTTGTAATCTCCTCTGCCTTTCTTTCTTCAATCGGAATTCCCTTTCCGCTTTCAATTGTTAAATCAAAAGTGGTGGTTGGTGCTGCAACATAAAAGGGAATGCCATATTCCTTAGCTAAAATGGCCAAATTGAGCGTGCCAATTTTATTTGCAGTATCTCCGTTTTCAGCAATACGGTCAGCGCCGACAATGATTGCTTCAACTCCCTTCGCTTGAATCGTATGGGCTGCCATACTATCAGTGATTAGAGTCACATCAACATCAGACTGCTGCAGCTCCCAAACAGTAAGCCTTGAACCTTGCAGCACTGGCCTTGTTTCACAAGCATAAACTTCAAATTTTTTGCCTTTTTCAGCTCCTATGTGAAAGGGCGCTAGCGCTGTGCCATATTTAGCAGTGGCAATCGTCCCTGCATTGCAGATCGTCATGACTCTTGTTTTATCATTTAGTAAAGAAAGAGCATAGTTTCCTATCTGTTCACAGGTCTTTTCATCCTCTTCGTGAATGGCAACTGCTTCTTTTTCAAGCAGGGCAATTGCTTCTAGCACTGATTCAACTGCTTCTACTTTATTCATCAGACGATCGAGCGCCCAGAATAGATTGACTGCTGTCGGACGCGATCCTGCTAAATATAAATAATCCTCATGAAGGCGCAGATGAAAGGATTCTAAAAGTCTTCCATCGTGCTTTTTTGCTGCCAGCGCCAAACCATACGCAGCAGCAATACCAATGGCAGGCGCCCCTCTCACCTTTAATGTGACAATCGCATCAAATACATCCTCGATCGTTTCTAATGTGATGTACACTATTTCATGGGGAAGCTGTTGCTGATCTAAAATGATTAGATTGTCATTCTCCCATTTAATTGGTGTTGGTATACTCATGCTGTATGCTCCTTTATAGCTGAAATGAATCCCTTGATTTCTTGGATATCAGATTTTCGCAAAATAAGACTAGTGCCTAATTCTAACGTTTTGCGCTTAGCCGCTAAACGTATCTCTTTATCTTCTATTCCATCTAAATCCTTCACATGGGAAAGTCCAATCGTTCGTCTAATCAACTCACATCCAGTAAAAGCAACAGCATCATTGAAAATCTTCTGTAAAAACGATTCTTTATACCCAGATACCTTTGTGAAAGGATCAACTCCCTCTTTTTCCCATAATTCCGAAAATACTGAATAAAACACTTGCCAAGTCTCCTCTATTTGGTTTAAAATATATTCTTTTTGCTCACCGTCTCTAACAATTGATTGGAAAACCAGGTTAGCTATAAATAATCCAAGATCGAACCCAATTGGACCATAGAAAGCAAACTCAGGATCAATCACCTTAGTTTCTTCTTCACTAGCAAAGATACTGCCTGTATGTAGGTCACCGTGAAGAAGTGCTTCTGCCTCAGTTAAGAATGAATACTTTATTTTTGCTGCTTCAATCTGTAAAGCTGTATTACCCCAAATGGCCTCCACATCGCTTTGAAGCTCTGGCTCAAAATCATTCGTATCGATATCAAAGAATGGATCTGTAAACACAAGATCCTCAGTTATTTTGCATAGCTCAGGGTTTGAAAAAGCCGCAACTAAGCGTTTCTTTTCAAATGGATGAAGAGCGAAGTCAGATGTGTAAAATAGTGTTTTAGCTATATATTCACCGATATCTCTTGCTAGCTTAGGATAGTTCTCCCCTTCTATCAGACCTGTTCTAGCAATTTTCAAATGAGACAAGTCTTCCATGATTGTAATAGCCAAATCTTCATCTGTTTCATAAACCTTCGGAACGAGTAATGGAACAAATTCACCATGCTTTATGAGCGCATCCGCTTCAATCTTTGAGCGCTTTAATGTAAGCGGCCAACTCTCCCCAACGACCTTCGCGTATGGTAGTGCCTGCTTAATAATGAGACTTTTTCCACCCTCTTGATCTGTAATCCGAAATACGTAATTCAAGTTCCCGTCGCCAATTTCCTTTGCTGTTAATTCTGCATGGATGGGAAAAAACGCCAATTCCTTCACAAGTTGTATAGCCGTTTCTTCCGTTAGCCCTACGTATATTTTCTTTTCTAAAATCGCCATGCCGGTCACTCCCTTTATCATGAATTTATTATTTTCATATTCTCATAAATACATAGTCACCGAGCAAAAGGAGCAAGAACCGTTGGAGCGTATGGCCAAAGATCCGATCCCCAATTGCGATGTGACAGAGGCGAAATAGACGCTAAAAAGCCTCTTTCATGAGAAAGAGGCAATCGTATAATATCGTCGCCTCTTATCTCTCAGAAAAATAATCTTTCTGAATGGAATTAGCACCGTGCCTTAAATTCAGGCGCAAATACTTGCGCCTCGTTTCACAACGATATTACGGTCGGTTGCTGGGCTTCATCGGGCCAAATTTCCCTCCACCAGCTCTTGATAAGAGTATTAAGTAACTATTCAAATGTTGTTTTCTAGGAAAAATACTAGCACCATTTCCTCATGGCTGTCAACGATTTTTTTAAAAGATTTTTTGGAACTCTGAAAATTCACTGTTGACAGATTTGCGGTGCCGATGCAATAATACAGGTGTGCAAATTTAAAACGATAATTGTTTTTTTTTTCTTATCAAGAGCAGGTGGAGGGACGAGCCCGATGAAACCCGGCAACCGATTCATTATGAACACGGTGCTAATTCTTGCAGCTTTATGCTGATGGATAAGAAGTTGGTTCGTGAGCAATCACCCTCTTCTTATTTGAAGAGGGTTTTTTTATTGCCTTTTTAGGCAAAAACGCATGAACAGCTAAGGAGGTCATCATATGAGCGAAATCATCGCTTCTTATCAAGTTTTCGGCAGACCGGGAACACTCGAAAAAAAAGCAGAGGGCATAGCGCTTGGTTTAACGATTGGCTCTTGGACAGACTTGCCATTACTCGATCAAGAACAATTAAAAAAGCATAAAGGACGGGTCGTATCTGTTCAGGAATTTTATGATGACGAGCATCCTAATAGATATGGTGAAGTCAAAGCAGAAGTAAAAGTTGCTTACCCAGTTGTCAATTTTTCTGCAGATCTTCCAGCTATTTTAACAACCGTATTTGGAAAGCTTTCTTTAGATGGCGAGGTAAAGTTACAAGATTTAGCGTTTGATGAAGAGTATTTACGAAACTTTCCCGGCCCACGATTCGGCATTAAAGGAATTAGAAGTTTGATAGATGTGTATAATCGTCCGCTGACTATGAGTATATTTAAAGGTGTCATTGGCCGTGATATAGAATTTTTAAAGGAACAGCTAAAACAACAGGCTTTAGGCGGTGTCGATTTAGTTAAGGATGATGAGATATTATTCGACAATCCTCTCACTCCTTTTACAGAAAGAATCATTCAAGGGAAAAAAATACTGCAAAATGTATATGAAGAAACCGGTCACAGGACTTTATATGCCGTCAATTTAACAGGCCGAACATCTGAACTCCGAGGTAAGGCAAGACTTGCAAAGGACCTCGGCGCAGACGCTCTCCTGTTTAATGTCCATACATACGGACTTGATGCATTACAGGAACTTGCCGAAGATAATCAAGTAGACTTACCGTTAATGGCACATCCAGCCTTCAGCGGGAGTTTTACATCATCACATTTCTATGGTTTATCAGCTGCGCTCGCACTCGGCAAGCTTGTACGTATAGCTGGAGCTGACTTTTCCTTGTTCCCATCACCATATGGTTCTGTAGCAATGGAGAAATCCCACACTCTCTGCATAGCGAAAAGCTTGACCGAAGAAAATGTATTGCAAGAGACTTTTCCTGTTCCTTCAGCTGGTATCCATCCAGGGCTTGTCCCTCAGCTTTTGCATGATTTCGGGATAGACAGTGTGATGAATGCAGGCGGAGGGGTACACGGACATCCGGACGGTGCAGCAGGTGGCGGAAGGGCTTTCCGCCAAGCGGTTTCGGCTGCCATTAACGGAGAGACATTAGCAGACGCTGCAGAAAATTGTCCTGAACTAGGCACTGCCATTTCTTTATGGGGAGGTAAATAATGAAACCGATTATTTTTTGTGATTTTGATGGCACAATTACGAATAGTGACAACATCGTTCAGATTATGGAGAATTTTGGCCCGCAAGAAGCCGAAGAGCTCAAGAAGAAAATACTAGGCCAACAAATCACAATTAAAGAAGGGGTCCGCCAATTATTCTCCCTTCTTTCTACTGAAAAAAAGGAGGAAATCATCTCCTTTGTACTAGAGAATGCAGAGATTCGTAATGGATTTTCACAATTTGTTTCTTATACAAAGGAACATCAGATTCCTCTTTATATTGTAAGCGGCGGAATCGATTTCTTTTTATATCCAGTACTCGAGCCTTATGGGCCGTTTGAAAAAGTTTACTGCAACGAAGCTGATTTCTCCGGTGACTCTATTCACATTCATTATCCACACCAATGTGATGAGCAATGTACATCCCAGGGCTGTGGCTGTTGTAAGCCGTCGGTTATTAGAAAACAGTCGAATGAAGAAAGCTATAATATTGTCATAGGCGATTCGATTACTGACCTGGAAGCAGCAAAGATGGCAGATGCCGTGCTAGCAAGGGATTTTCTCATAAAAAAATGCGAGGAAGAAAACATCCCTTTCAAACCATTTAATGACTTTTATGATTGTATTGAATACATTGAAGGACTGCTGGTAACGAAGTCATGAGCCTGTTTAATAAGAAATGGAATGAACTCGCTGATATTAAGGATGAGCTGGCAGCACGTGATTGGTTCATGGGCACAAGCGGCAATTTATCAATGAAGGTAAATGAACAGACCTTCCTTGTAACAGCCAGTGGAAAAGATAAAAGAAAGCGAACATCTGAGGATTTTCTATTAGTAGATCACAAGGGAGTGGCAGCAGAAGAAACAGCACTGAAGCCATCAGCGGAAACACTGCTTCATTGTGCAGTATATGGAAGCACCTCCGCCGGGTGCAGTCTACATGTGCATACTATTGCCAACAATGTCATCTCCGAGTTATACGCAGCCGATGGTCAAATCCAGTTCCAGCACCAGGAATTAATAAAAGCATTTGGGATGTGGGGTGAGGATGATATTCTCACTATTCCCATCATTCCAAATTATGCTGATATACCAAAGCTTGCCGCATCCTTCAAGGAATATATCATAGCTGATTATGGTGCCGTTCTCATCCGCAATCACGGCATCACTGTTTGGGGAAGAACCGGCTTGGAAGCAAAGAAACTCTTAGAAGCGTGTGAGTTTTTATTTCAATATAAAGTTACTTTATTAAAAATTAAGGGAGGAATTTAACAGTGGCTATCATTAAATTTCAGGACAATGGAGAAGTTATTTCAGAACAAAAAGACGTAGCAGCGTTTTTAGAAAAACAAGAAGTTATTTATGAAAACTGGGAAATTGCAAAGCTTGGTGATAATCTGCGCGAGAAATATGATCTATCAGAAGAAGAGAAACAAGCGATCCTTGACACTTTTTCAACAGAAATCAAAACAATTTCTGAACGTCGCGGATATGAAGCGGCAGATATCATTTCCCTATCCGATTCCAATCCAAATCTGGACGAATTATTGAAGAATTTCAAAAGAGAGCATCACCATACAGACGATGAAGTCCGGTTTATTGCCAGCGGCCATGGCGTCTTCATTATCCAAGGAAGCGATGATCGTTTCTTCGAGGTCCACCTTGATCCAGGCGACTTAATCTCAGTACCTGAAAACACACGCCACTACTTCACTCTTTCAGATGATCGTAAAGTGGTTGCTGTCCGCTTGTTTGTCACACCTGAAGGCTGGGTTCCTGTGTATGAGAAGGAAGAAGCACAGGCATAGTTTTAAGGGAAAAAGCGAATCCTGGTGGGTTCGCTTTTTTTATGTGAGCTTTTAATTCATTTAAAAAATCGCTCGATACAGACCATTCTTGACTGGCAAACCAGCAACCATTCAATGGGAATCTGATCGATAGTTCATCAATATTAACAAGCTTCGAAAACGGCGTAAAAGGCGAATAGCTTTTAAAACTCTTTCACCCATTCATTATCTTCTAATATTACGCCATTCCCAGCAATATAAGCGACTATAATCGTCCCGTGCTCCATCACATCGTCATTTTGCAAAAAGGTGATAAATTCATTAAAAAGCTCTTCATCCGCTTCCTGTTTCTTTCGTGGAATGGTGATTCGTACAGTAGGTGAAATCTGGTGATCCTTATAGCTATCATGATTATTAGGATCAATCTCCAGCCCCTTCACATCATCACTATCCATGAAGACAAAAAGGTCTTTTAACTCCGCAAATTCCCCATTAAGATGCGGGCCAATTTCCTTTTCAATATCATTTTCCCAGCGATCAACGGTATACGTATCGACCATTTGATCTGTTTCTTCATCGTAATACACAAGGAACTCTGTTTTGCTTTCTTCATCTAGAACCTTTGCGGCATATTCAAATTCGAAATTCCCCAGATTATCAAATAATGTATCATATAAGACAAATTGGCTTCCAAAGTTTTCTTTTAAATATTGATCGGCTTGGTTCCATGCTTTTACTTCTTTTTCTTTATCCGGTTTCATTGCCATATTAAAAGAAACGACTATAAATAAGACAATTGCCGCGAAGACGGCAAAAACACCAATTAATATCTTGATTTGCTTGCTCATCCTTAGACCTCTCTTTATCAAAATGTGCTTGCGCTGTAGTCAATTATACTCCGACTTCACGATAGAATACACATGCACATCTTTTCCCCACTTAAAAATTGTCTTTTCCACCTTCATCCCAATTCTTTCAGCCACCTTGCAAGACGGGATATTTTCCACATCAGGCAAAGAAATTATTTTGTCCAGTGTCAATGTTTCAAAGCCATACTTTTTGCATGCGGACGCAGCTTCTGTAGCATATCCATTTCCCCACTCACTTCTTTTAAATAAATAGCCAATCTCCATCTGTGTAATATCATCTACTACTTGAGGAACAATCCCACATTGACCGAGAAATTCACCTGTTTCCCTATCTTCCACTATCCACAGACCAACCCCATGGTTTGCATAATTGGCTAATGTCCATTCTATCCATTCCAACGTCCGTGATTCATCTTTCGTTGACGGATAATACTTCATCGCCTCTGGATCCGTAAAAATCTCCATTAAGTTTGCAGCATCATCCAAACGCATATTACGAAATTTCAATCTTTTTGTAACGATTCGAATGGTTTCCAAGATAACTCACCTCATAATTGGTTGCTTAATTCCAGACGCCTAACTGTCACCTTGATAACTGCTGTCGTCATCACGATTCTGATAATAAACCAAGAAATCACTCCACCTACCATGTTCAAACAAAAATTGCTTTCTTGTGGATTCATATTGAAAACCCGTTTTCTCCGCCAGACGGATGGAAGGCTCGTTATCGACATTAATATGAAGCTCGATGCGATGAAAGCCCATATCGGTAAAAGCGGCCTGTACCGCTGCCTTAACACTCTCAGTTGCATAGCCATTTTTCCAGAATTGGTTATGGATGGAATAGCCCATCATTGCCCATTGATAATCCATACGCAAGATTCTATAAAGCTCAATTTTCCCTATATGTACACCATCCTCCTTGCGAAAAATGCCAAGCTGATATAACTCATCCGCCTTGGCTAATTCTTGCCATCGTCTGACTTGTTCATTAAAGCAAACTTCTGTGTAAGAGGATATATTTGCCGGCCGTCCATCATCATATTGATATTGTGAAGGCAGACGGCAATCATGCTGAGTATACCAATTCTCATAATCATCATACGTATAAAGACGAAGGATCAGCCTCTCTGTTTCAAGCTTCAAAATGATGTTCCTCCTTTTGGAAAATGTGAAGTTTTGGTGATATAGAAATTGCTTGGGTTTGCTGTATGGCAGTTGATTCTGCGGCATGATTTTACAATATTAGGATGTTCTTGCGATGTGAAATTGGTCTTCGCTGATATCATCTGATTATCGCTGATATATTTAAAAAATCGCTGATATATTGATTTTTTCGCCGATATATCTTAATAATCGCCGATTTAATTACTCAAGCTTCTTTTTTAGATGCTGTCTTTGTTTTCAAAGTGCTTTTTCTCTGTTTTTATCAGCTATTTCTTCATCTCCTGATCTCTATTTACACATTTTTTAGCGCAAGATTGATTTTCGCTGATATAATTGAACAAATCGCTGATATATTGATTTTTTTGCCGATATATCATTAAAAATCGCCGATATACATGGCGGAACCTCTTTTTTAGAAGGCATACATAAAAGGCGGAAAGCACTGCTTGCTCACCGCCCTATATTATCAGATTTTCACTAATATTCTTCCGCGTGCTTCTCCTTTTAGCAAGGTTGGCAACACTGCTGGCAACTCGTTTAGCTCTACTTCCTTGAAAACTAAATCTTCTAGATTTGCTGGTTTAAACTCACTTGCTAATAACTCCCATGCTCTTAAGCGCGTCTCCATTGGGCAATAGACTGAATCAATACCGAGCAGGTTGACTCCTCTTAATATAAATGGAAAAACCGAAGATGGGAGCTTTGTTCCGGCTGTTAATCCGCTCACAGCAACTGAACCGCCATAATCCATTTGACTTAATAAGGCTGCGAGAGGTTCACCGCCAACTGGATCTATTGCTGCTGCCCATTTTTGCTTGCCTAGCGCTCTTATTTTTCCGTCAAAGACCTCTTCGCGTGGGATTACCGTTGTTGCACCGAGTTTTAATAAGTAATCTTTTTCCATCTCTTTCCCTGTGCTCGCTTCTACAGCGTAGCCTCTTGATGAAAGAATCGATACGGCGAAACTGCCGACTCCACCCGTAGCACCGGTTACTAGCATCTTTCCTTTATCGGGGGCTGCGCCGTTTTCTTCTAGACGTAGGACAGATAATGCAGCGGTTAGTCCTGCTGTTCCAATAATCATCGTTTCTTTCAGTGTTAGACCTTGTGGTAGCGGTATAACCCAATTAGCTGGTATACGGGCATACTCACTGTAACCCCCGTCGCGTGATACTCCAATTTCATAGCTCGTTGCAATGACTTCATCGCCTTCTTTGAATTTGGGATCGTCTGATGAAACGACTACTCCAGCTAGGTCAATTCCAGGGATCATTGGGTAGCTTGTTACGATATTCCCGTCCGGTATCCCCGCAAGACTATCTTTATAATTCACACCTGAATATTTCACTTGAATCAGGACTTCTCCTTGAGGTAAATCGCTTATTTGTCGTTTTTTAATTTCTACTGAAAATTGTTCCTCTTGTTTATCAACCACTAAAGCTTTAAATGATTGGCTCATTATTAAAACTCCCTTCCCTTTTTCTGAAAGATACCCTTACATCTCTCTGCAAACCATCAGCATATTTCCATCTGGATCCTTAAATACAAAGTAAAAATCATCTTCAATTTCGGTCACAAGCTGGACTTCATTGTCTTTCATGAATTGATAGGAGGCTTCTAAGTCATCAGTTACAAACTGAATGGCTGGTGTTTGATAAGCAGGAACCGCACCTTGATGATCCCTCCATTTTGGCATCGTATCGAGAATGAGCCCTGCGCTGCCTTTCATTTCCGCAGCGAATAAGTGACCAAAATACACTTCTCCGCCTTCCAAGCCCAGCATCTTACTATACCATTCTCTCGCTTTTTCAATATTTTTAACAGGAATAAACACTCCACCGATTTTATTTTTAACTGGAGATCGTTTCACAAAAACTCCTCCTTCTTTCTCATAACTATTGAATTCTCCACCTCATCACTTTTTCCTTTTAAAAATAGTTAATTTCTCTTCATTAAAGGGAATAATAAAATACATTGTTTCACGAAGGGAGTGCCAGCCATGACAGAAGAAGAAGTGAGGCTTGTTATCATCCAATCGTTAAGGGATGGAGGCCGCAAAAGCTTTCAGGATATCATGAGTGAATTGCAGCCTTATGATATGGCTTATCAATATACACATTTACCGAGTAAAAATAAAAATAAGTTCCTTCTATATTTAACGATTGAACAATTAACAGACCTTATTCCAGAACTGAATCAAGAGGAGCAATTAGAGGTATTACATAAGCTAGGAGTAGAAAAATCAACGAAAATTCTCGATTTAATGGAGAATGATAAACTGGCATCCATCTTGTCCACTCTGGATCCTGAAATTGTAGATGAGCTCATCTCAGAAATGAAAAAAGAAGAATCTGAGATCGTTCACATTTTAATGAATTATACACCTGAAACAGCCGGGCGCATCATGAACAATCGGTTTGTGTGGATTCCGCAGCATTATACCGTAAGAGAAGCAGTTGATAAGCTGAAGGCATTCGCCGAGTTGGCTGAATACCTCAACTACCTGTATATTATCGACGAGGAAAAGAAGCTTGTCGGTGTCATTTCATATAAAGATTTATTATTAAGTGATCTTCAAGACAAAATTGGCGATATTATGTATAGCAGAGTTGTAACAGTGGATGTAAATACAGATCAGGAAGAAGTGGCAAAAATAATTGGGCGCTATGACTTTGTGTCGATTCCAGTGGTTGAAGATGATCATACCTTAGTTGGAATCATTACGGTTGATGATATTCTTGATGTTATTATTCAGGAAGCGAATGAAGATATTGAAAAATTATCAGCATCCGGTAAAGCGATAGATTTTAATACAAAATCATATATTGCGGCATTCCGCCGGTTGCCCTGGCTGATTTTATTATTATTTATCGGACTCATATCAGGCAGTATTATAGATGGTTTCTCATCAACGATTGAACAGGTCATAGCCCTCTCCTTTTTTATGCCGATGATTGCGGGTATGACTGGGAATACCGGGACACAATCGTTAGCAGTGGTTGTACGGGGGTTAATTTCACAAGACTTGAACTTTAAGCAATCTCTTAAGCTTGTCATGAGGGAGCTTTGGGTGGGTATTATTATTGGAGCGATCTGCGGATTCTTGATCTCGATCATCGCTTATTTTTGGCAAGGCAGCTTTACATTAGGACTTGTTGTCGGAAGCTCATTGCTCATCACTTTAATCATCGGTACGCTTACCGGAACAATCATTCCACTGTTATTATACAAATTGAATGTTGATCCGGCGATTGCTTCGGGTCCTCTGATTACAACGATTAACGATATCTTATCGTTACTTATCTACTTTGGCATAGCCAGCGCATTTATTGCACAATTGACGTAAGGATAGATAAATTGATCTATCCTTGTGTTAAAAATATTGGTTTAATTAGAAGACAGGAATATCCTTTTTCACGAAAAAGGATCCTTCTTCATTTCCAATACTTCATACATCGCAATGGCTCGAATTACACCCTCTAAATGCAAATCAAAACGGCGATTTGCTCCTCGATTTTTTTCTTATGCTCCAGCATAAATACCACTCTTTCTCCCTTTGCTTCATCACCTTTTTCAATGATCTTAACGACATTCTTCAATTCGTCCACGCTCATTCCCGTTCTTCTTAACATTAATATCACCTGAATATACTCGATTTGTTCAGCCTTATATTCCCTTCTGCCTTGTTCATCCCGAGCCCCCTCTGGAATCATTCCTTCCTTCTCATAATATCTTAACGCGGCTGCGCTAACACCCAGCATTGCTTCTATTTCACCTATGGAATACATGGTTCTCTTTTTGTAAAAACACTGAATCCCACAGCCAGAAAATTACTGCTGCTGAGATGATTAATTTATAATAGTATGCTTCTCGTAGTATTTCCACATTAAACGAATCATTATAGAACAAATAAAGAATGATTATACCTATTAGGGCAAAGAATAAATAAACAATTAGATAAAGGAAGTTAAACTTTTTCGGCTTTTTATTAAGAATCACCTGTATCGGTACTGCGAAAATTAGAAATGGAATCATGCCAAACAAAGAGTAAAAAACAACACCTGCCATACCCCAATTTGTATCTCCATTCCAAAAGCTGAGAACAAAAGAATAAGAAATGCTTGTTAACAACAGGCTTATGAAATAATACGGTATCACATCGCTAACATGAGATGCTTTCATATTCAAATTTCCCAAAACCATCACCTCCTTTTACGATACGAATACTTTTTCCCTTTATTTTACTTTAGTTTGTATGTCTTTGATATAACATAAAAAAGAGAGTGGATTAGATCCACTCTCAAGATATGACCTCTTTCAATTTCTTACGAAGTTGCTCTGCCGCAATGAGTGCTTTTTGATCCTGCAAGATGTCACCTGGCTTATTGCCTTCTCCGATGATATATCCTGCAAACGGCAGCCCTATAAAATCAAAGATATAATGGAATTGCTGGATCATTGGCAAGCCTTTCATCAATGGTTGATCCCCACCTACAGCTATCACATACGCTTCTTTTCTAGATAATTGATCTTTAAAATCAGTATACTTTGGATCCCTTAATGTCTGGGACCATCGATCAACAAAGTTTTTCATTCTTCCTGTCATGCTATACCAATAGATTGGGGTAGAAAAAATAATTACATCATGCTTAAGAATGCGATC
Source organism: Cytobacillus purgationiresistens (assembly GCF_030813235.1). Lineage (GTDB taxonomy): Bacteria > Bacillota > Bacilli > Bacillales > Cytobacillaceae > Cytobacillus > Cytobacillus purgationiresistens. The sequence goes on from NZ_JAUSUB010000028.1 coordinate 55,144, forward strand.
AATGAGAGCGTTATAATCATCTTTTACTTCTTGAAACCCTTCAGATGTATGACGCTGATCTACTATTGGTTCAATGAAATAATCCTTAAGATGAATTTCCTCCACTTCCAGCCCTTGTACAGATTCCTTCGTTAAAGTTTCAGTATTTCCATCCGGACGGGTTCCACCGTAAATCACTGCAATAGACATGGTTCATTCCTCCATTTAAGACTGACTTGATAAGTAGCTACTTCCTATTTTATAATATAACCAATCATCATTAAAACTGATTATTCCGATTGCATTGATCGCAAAAAACGATTTAGGAGAGTGGAAATGGAGATTAAACAGTTAATCACTTTCAAAACGGCTGCCGATAGTTTAAATTTCACGCAAACAGCTAAGATGTTAAATTTTGCGCAATCGAGTGTGACAGCTCAAATCAAAAGTCTTGAAACCGAACTTGGAACCCCCTTATTCGAAAGACTAGGGAAAAGACTCGTTTTGACTGAGGCAGGAAGTAAGTATAGGCTATATGCTGATAAAATAATTATGTTGAATGAAGAGGCAAAGCTGGCTGTTAGTGGTGATAAAGCGACGTCTGGGACACTTACAATCGGAGCCCAAGAAAGTCAATGCACTTATCGCCTTCCTCCCATACTTAAAGCGTTCAAAAAGCGGTTTCCTAATGTTAAAGTCATATTCAAGCCTGCTCATTCTGATGAAATGGCAAGACAGCAGCTAATGGAGGGCTCCCTCGACTTCGCCTTCATTATGGACATCTCGAAACCAGAAAAAGGATTAAGATTAGAGACTCTTGTGCAAGAAGAGATGAAATTGATTGCTTCTCCTGATCATCCATTGGTTCTACAGAATAGTGTATGTCCCAAAGACTTGGAGCAAGAGACACTTTTGCTAACTGAAACAGGATGCTCTTACCGTACTCTATTTGAAGATACCTTTCGATCAGCAGAGGTTTACCCATTAAATAAATTTGAATTTGTTAGTATAGAAGCCATCAAACAATGTGTCATAGCAGGGTTGGGTATTGCTTTACTGCCAGCAATGGCCATTGATAAAGAATTGAAGAGCCGAGTAATGGAAGAACTGCAATGGCGCGGAATCTACTTGCCAATCTTTACTCAAATCGCTTGGCACAAGGATAAATCAATGACTCCCCCATTACAGGCATTTATTGATTTGACACGAGACACATTTAAATCCCATTGATGCCAGAGATGAAGAAAAGTGGGTGGACAAGTTCCACTCTCTTCTATCTTCACAAACCTACTTGTTCTTTGCTCCAAGTCCAGAAACGCTCTACCAACTCATCATCCCCTGCAAGATTAGATATCGGCACCTCTTTTTCATTGTAAAAATAAGCACCGGAAACGCCTTTAACATCTGGATTAGTTGCAAGAAACACAGCTGTGGCTGCTCCTTTTTCTGGAGTTCTGAAAAATGGCACTAGGAGCTTAATGATATTCTTTCCGAACCCTGTATTCCTGTCGACACCGATATTTGTTGCAACAGCCCCAGGATGTAACGCATTTACAGTAACAGATGTGCCTTCCAGCCGTTTGGCCAATCCTCTGGCAAATAAAACGTTGGCAAGTTTAGAGCGGCCATACCCCTTCATAACATTATATCCTTTGTCAAAGTAAGGATCGTTAAAGTCGATTTTCCCCCACTTATGGGCGCCAGAAGATACAACGATCACTCTTCCATCTTGTGTGGCCTTCAAATGATCAAGCAATAAATGCGTGAGCAAATAATGTCCGAGATGATTTACCCCAAGCATTGATTCAAAGCCGTCCTTCGTATGCTGTCGTTTTAAAGAAACAACGCCTGCATTATTGATTAAAATATCAAGCGTCTCATACTTTGCTTTAAAGGTTTCTGCAAATCGATGGATGCTTGCAATCGATCCAAGATCACCAATCATTAACTCTATATGTTCGGATTGGCTTTCCTTCTTAGCTAATTGCAAGGCATTCGCCCCTCTTTCTTCATTTCGGCAAAGCATAATGACATGAATGTCTTTTTTAGCTAGAGAAATAACCGTGGCCAGACCCATACCGGAATTAGCACCTGTTACAATTGCCAGTTTTTTGTTCATAGATATGCTCCTTTCTTTTCAATTTAGAGTTCATATTTAATAAATGATATATAATCTCAGTTATATTGAATGGTGAGTCTTTTTTATAAATATGTAAAAAAAAGAATCCATTTTGAAAATAATTGGTCAAAATGGATTCGTTATTCTTGTGACTTAGTATACAGTTTTCAGCTATTATTTTGGTAGTTTTTTGCTTTCATCTCCATTCACCTTTCATGGCAAAGAAGTCTTTTAATTTCCTAGAGATTAATAGCTGTTATCCATTCCTAATGGAGTAAAACATCGTATCTTCATGTATCAACTGATTGATAGGAATTTCATACTCTCATATATTAGCAGTAATAGAGAATCACTCAGATATATCTTGGTTACGACTGCTCCTTATTTGTGATATAATTACATCCGAATTGCATAGAAAATTCCGCATTGCGGTAGAGGTTCTAGCTAAACCCTCTCTAAAAAACTAAGGAAAAGCAGTGCCATTTCTTAGTGGCGCTGTTTTTCTTTTAAAAGGAGATTTAAGCATGAAAAAGGAAAAAGCAGTAGTTGTATTCAGCGGCGGTCAGGATAGCACGACTTGTCTTTTTTGGGCGCTAAACAAATTTGAAGAAGTGGTTGCAGTTACCTTTGATTATAATCAAAGGCATTCAGCTGAAATCGAATGTGCAAAAGCAATCGCTAGCGAGCTTGAGGTAGAGCATCATATTTTAGATATGAGCCTATTAAATCAGCTTGCCCCCAATGCGCTGACAAGAACTGATATTGAAGTGAAGGATGGAGAAGATGGCGGCCTGCCTTCTACATTCGTACCAGGGAGAAATCTATTATTTATGTCTTTTGCAGGCGTACTTGCAAGCCAAGTGGGGGCAAAGCATATCATCACTGGAGTCTGTGAAACAGATTTCAGCGGGTATCCTGATTGCAGAGATGTGTTTGTCAAATCTCTGAATGTGACTTTAAACCTTTCAATGGATGAACAGTTTGTTATTCACACGCCTCTTATGTGGCTCAATAAAGCAGAGACGTGGCAAATGGCTGATGAATTAAAAGGCTTTGACTTTGTTCGTGAAAAAACATTAACATGCTACAACGGAATGATTGCCGATGGCTGTGGCGAATGCCCAGCATGCAAGCTTAGAAGACAAGGATTGGAAGAATACTTAGAGGTAAGGGCTGTATGAAGGATCTATTCGGCTTCCACATCGTTGATCAATTACAAAAGATAGATATTGATATTAATAGGGACGAACTTAAATATCACAACAAGCGTGTCCTTGTCAGTAAGCAATTTACCTTTGATGCAGCTCATCACCTTCACGATTATGAAGGAAAATGCAAGAATCTTCATGGGCATACATACAAGGTGATATTCGGTATTAGCGGATACACTGATAATCGCGGGCTGGTGATTGATTTCGGTGATATTAAAGATATTTGGAAAAAAGACATTGAAATCTATCTTGACCATAAATATTTAAATGAAACACTGCCAGCAATGAATACGACAGCAGAAAACATGGTTGTTTGGATATTCGAAAAAATGGAAGCGGCATTGCAGAAAACAGACAACTCTCAGAAGTACAGCGGAGCAAGGGTGGAATATGTCCAATTATTTGAAACCCCAACTAGCTATGCAGAAGCTAGAAGGGAGTGGATGACAATTGAGTAAAATACCTGTAATGGAAATATTCGGACCTACCATCCAAGGGGAAGGCATGGTCATTGGGCAAAAAACCATGTTCGTCCGCACAGCAGGCTGTGACTACAGTTGTTCCTGGTGTGATTCCTCCTTTACATGGGATGGAACAGGAAAGCATCTCATTACCCAAATGGAGCCGGAAGATATTTGGCAGCAATTAAAACAGCTTGGAGGCAACGGCTTTAGCTCTGTAACCATATCAGGAGGAAATCCTGCGCTTATAAAAAACGTTGGTGAACTTATTGAGGTTTTGAAAAAGAATGGAATAAAAATTGCTTTAGAAACACAAGGCAGCAAGTGGCAGGACTGGTTTCATGAGATTGATGAGTTAACAATATCACCGAAGCCTCACAGCTCACAAATGATAACTGATTTTAAAGCATTAGACGACATCATTCACCGATTGAACAAACAAAATATGAGTTTGAAAGTTGTCGTATTCAATGATGAAGATTATGTATATGCCAAGAAAATTCATCAAAGATATTCAACTGTGCCCTTTTTTCTTCAGGTTGGAAATGATGATTCCAGCACTACAGATGATACCCAGTTGATCCAAGGCTTAATTAGCAAATATTCATGGCTTATTGAAAAAACAATGGCAGATGATGAAGTGAAAAATGTTAAGGTTCTTCCTCAGTTGCATACGTATATTTGGGGTAATAAACGCGGAGTATAGCCGCCTATTTATTCATGAAATAAATGAAGAGAGCTTAAGATCCCGCTCTCTTCATTATTTTTAGCTGCTTATATCTGATTCACAAAAGAAAGACCTTCATCTTCAAGGGCTTGCTTCAGTAAACGAACTGCTTTCGGTCCAACTCCATGCAACTTTAAAAGATCTGCCTCTGTAACTGTTGCAAGTTGTTCAAGTTGGACAAGCCCTGCTTGTATTAAAGCCCTTGTGGCTGGCTTGCCAATATTTTTAGGAAGATTGCTATTTAATAAACCTTCTGGATTTTCCACTATATCAGTCTCCTTATTAAACTTTGTTCTTACAGTATAACCAAATTGCGTAATAGACTTCATTTAATTTTATTTCAATTTTCAGTATAATGAAAGGAACCCCTTTGAAAAGGAGCTACAATATGGATGCAGCAACCGTCACACTTGCCATAACAACAATGGGCATCATCATTTTATTCGGTGCGATTGTGGCATATAAAATAGCAATCACAACCGAAGCTAAGAACCTCTTCATGGCCATTATCATCAATATCGCTGTTCCATTTATTATATTAAACGGCGTGTTCAATACAGAAATGACAGATGAAGTTCTCCAGCAAGTATTGATAATCTTTGGCGTCTCTATAGCAATTAATACTTTAGCAGTATTTATTAGCTTAGCAATGGGACGCTTGTTGGGGTTCCAATTATCATTAGCAAAAAAATTGGCTTTATTGGCAGCCCTCGGCAATACCGGCTTTATTGCCATCCCTTTGTGTGCCACATTATTCGGCCCCATTGGCGGTCTTTTAGCTGCAGTATTCGATGCAGGCCTCGATGTTGTCCTCTTCAGCCTTGGCGTTTACATATTGCAAAGTGAACAACGCTTTCATATTCGACAGCTTAAAGCATTATTAAATATGCCGTTACTGGCTATTACCGTTGGCCTTTTGTATGTTGTCAGCGGAATGAATGCCCCCGTCATTTTTCAAGATATAGCAGCTATGTTATCAGGTCTTGCTGCACCGCTAGCCATGTTATATATAGGATTCTTGCTTCCTCCTTTTTTTAAAAAAGGGCACGCATTGTTTTATCGGGAGCTATGGTTCCCTTTGCTCATGAAGCTAATTATTTTTCCTGGAATCACGGTACTCATTTTATCTCTCATCCCAATTGATGATTTCTTAAAACAAATACTCGTTATTCTAACGGCAATGCCGACGTTCATGCTGGCGTCAGTGTTATTCTCCCGCTATTCAAATGAAGAGAACAAAGCAGTTATGACGACCGTTTATTCCACATTGTTATCACTTATAACAATTCCGCTTATCACATTATTTGCAGCCTACTTTTTCTAAAGCTGGGTGTTTAAAGGAGACTTTTATGGATTACAAAATCGCATTTCTGGATGTTGATGGAACGATTACACACCATGAAGATGGCAGTATTTCGCAGAATACAAAAGAAGCAATCATTGCATTAAAGAATAATGGAATAAGGGTGGTTGCCGCAACTGGAAGACCGTTATCCATGTGCTCAGAAATAAAAGAATTAGGAATAGATACGTTCATTACAGCTAATGGCGGATTTGTGAAGCATAATGAAGAGATCATTCATCGTGTGCCCATGGATAAAAACATCGTGCAGGAAGTCTATGAATTTGCTTATAAATCGAACCATGGGCTGTCATTTTATACTGAAGATTTCAGCATGAATGGCGTCAAAAACGAGGAAATATTGAACGCATTAAAGCAAACTCTGTCATTGCAGGAATACCCAACAAGCAATCAGCAAATTTTTCATGAAGAGGTATACTTAATGTGTTTATTTGCAACGGACGAAGCAGTTGCCAACTATGTGCAAAGGTTTCCTCATCTTACATTTAAACGATGGCATCCTTATGTATTGAATGTACTGCAGGAAGACGTATCTAAATCCATGGCGATCCTAAAAGTTTTGCAGTATTTTGGCATCGATCAATCAGAGGCTATTGCATTCGGTGATGGAGATAATGATATAGACATGCTGGAATTAGCAGGACTTGGTGTAGCAATGGGGAACGGAAGTGAAAACTTAAAGAGCGTTGCAGATTTTGTTACGAAGAAATCTGGCGAGGACGGAATTGAATTTGCATTAAGGAAGTTTGGAATCATTTAAATGGTGAAGCGCAACCCCTACTGGGATTGCGCCCGTTCACTTCCATACAGACATATACTTGTTACGATACTTACTATCTTCTTCAATTTCAATTAACTCCAGTGCTTTTTCCTTGATTTCTTCATCGTTCGTTTTATCATATAACTTTTTTAGACTTTGTATCATATCAAATCGAATCAAGGTATAGTTCTTCTCATCGGTACAATTGTGAAAACGATCGGCAAAGTGCTCAAGAACCAGCTTTTTTTGTTCCTCTCCAGCTAGAGCAACTCGCCATATAGCTTGCAGGCTGTGACGCGCTGTTACAAACTTAGGATCTTTTGTCACTCCCCATAACGCAGGAAAATCATTGAAGATTCGTTTCTCCGGGTCACTGATTGCCAGTCTGGCAAGAAATTGAGCACCGCGGGATCTCCGATGGTTATCTTTATCTATCAGCCATTCCTTTAATTGATCCCATACCTCATATGCCCAATCAACTTCCTTTTCTGTCTCGGCAATCATTTGATTGAAAGCCTCGTATTGAACATCTTTGTCCTTCGCTTCGAGGTTGTTGAACAATGTCTTGATCGAACGATCTATCATTAGTTTTCTTCCATTCCTTCAAAAGAGATCTTCCCTGTTTCTACTAGCTGTTTCAAACCCATGAACATGAGATTCCAGCCATGCTCTGAACCATCATGGAATTCAACAAGGGCTTTTTCAATATCGGCTTCTGTCCAATTTTCTTCATGAGGTACTGTCATTTCTTGCGTAAATGTCATTTCACAACCATCATCAATCGGTGTTAGCTCCACCGTGATTTCATCCATTGATTCACTAAATTGAGGCATTTTGAACGTTAATACAATTTTATGAGGTTGATCAATTTCAATATATTCACCGATTGCTCTATACTCTTTTCCCCCTCGCTCATCAACGATTTCCCAAGTACCGCCCACACGAGGATCGTTCTTCACTACCTTATTAGTAGCTTCAAGGGTAAATAACCATTTTCTCATCATCTCAGGGTTTAACCATGCATCAAAGACACGTTCCGCAGATACCTGAAATGGTCGAACCATTCTTAAAGTGGTAGTTGAATAATTCATTAATCATTCTCCTTTTTGTTAATGTTCCTTTTTCTTTGCATTCAACAATTCATCTTCCAAAAGGTCAAACCTGTTATTCCAAAAACGCTCATAAAAACGCAGCCATTCTTTGGCAGCATCCAAAGAATCTGTTTTCAGCTTGCAAAAATGCGTCCTGCCTCTCACGTTTCGCTCCAACAAGTTTGCCCGCTCAAGTACTTTAATATGCTTAGATATCGCTGTTAGAGACATATCAAAAGGTTCAGCTAAATCCTTTATACTCCTCTCTTTTTCTGACATTAATTGCACCATTGTTCTCCTAGTTGGATCTGAAAGCGCATGAAAAATTTGGTTTAAGTAGTCTTCATTTTGGTTAACCATATGGTTAAGTATATACGTCTAAAGAAAATATTCAACCGTTTGGTTAAGTATTATTGAAAATTTTGTTATCTTCCCTTTCCTCAATATATTTCATCTGATAGACCCTCCCTTTGTTTCTTCCTGAATAGTTGTAATTCAACGTGTGAAAAAATCTTTTAACTAAGGAGGGACGATAGGTTTGAAAATAATCGCAAATATGCTTGTTCTTTGCGGTTTGGTTTATCAATAAAAAATAATCATTTAATGCAGTGATATGTGCGGATTTTTCGGTTTGATGACAATGAGGACAAATCCATGTGCTATGTTTTCTCGTCATCGGCGGACGTTGGCAATAAGGACAAATCACCCCTTTAATCAATTCGTTAGAGGAGAGATTATATCGATTCAGGATTGGGGAGTTTGATTCAGTTGTTTCACTGAGAATTGTTTGAATACATACATTGAGGTCTTTTTCTCGAACGGGACGATGATTGGATTGAATCTGTTCAATTCTTGTCAGAAGATAATCACGATGAAGAACTTTTTGATTAAGACTGCGGTTTTCTGCCGTAGTGCGAATAATCGTTTGCGGATTGCTGATGACGACGAAAGGAAAGATAGGAATTTGAGGTAAATGCTTTTCTTTAAGCCATTGCCGGAGTAAATTCTCATGGCGGCTAATTTGAATCAGTGGGTCAGGAAAGGCGATTTCCTCTCCGTCTTTTCTACGAATTAATTGATGGAAGATTGGATCAAAATAAAGTGTTCCAGCTATATTTTTCACTTCGATTGCAAGTAAGAATTTTCTAGTTAAAATCAGCGTATCTATTTGGAAGAATTTATCTGCGGTTTGCAAGCGGATATCATGGAAAATATGATACTTGTTTGAGTCTAGGAAGCTTAAAATATAATCGATTGATTTTTCACCTTTATAACCTGCTTTTGCTTTGTTTAAATCAGAAGTAATGATCGGCAGTTTGGGATGATCATAGAGAATTCTGCGGGACAGTGCTTGTAACTGGAGTAGCAATAAAGGCATTTTGCGGGGTTTATGAATCATTTTTTCACTCCTTTGAGAATTTATCGGCGATTTTTTTATTTATCGGCGATTTTTTTATTTATCGGCGATTTTTTTATTTATATCGACGACCTTGAGAATATATAAACTAAAAATCCCGTTATATCGCCGATTTTTTCTTCATCAGTTAAACAAGGCTTCCAGCGAGTGGGGTTTTGTGGTGAATCGGCTAATTTGGCAGTTGTTGTCTTTCAAAAAGCTGCATGCATTTTTTATCAGCGATAATCTGGTTATATCAGCGATAAATTTCAATATATCAGCGATTTCCTTTTTTCCAGTACTAAACTGGGCTTTTCTCGCAGAAATTGGTACCTAAGAACCCGAATTCTACACTCAAACCACCTCTTAATCGACTTTAAAGAAGCAGCTACCCTTTTATCAGCGATTATCTGGATTTATCAGCGACTTTTTGATTATATCAGCGATAAATTTCAATATATCAGCGATTTCCTTTTTTCCAGTACTAAACTGCGCTTTTCTCGCAGAAATTGGTACCTAAGAACCCGAATTCTACACTCAAACCACCACTTAATCGAATTTAAAGAAGCAGCCACCCTTTTATCAGCGATTATCTGGATTTATCAGCGATAATCTTTTTATATCAGCGACTTTTTGATTATATCAGCGATAAATTTCAATATATCAGCGATTTCCTTTTTTCCGTATTAAACTGCGCTTTTCTCGCAGAAATTGGTACCTAAGAACCCGAATTCTACACTCAAACCACCACTTAATCGACTTTAAAGAAGCAGCTACCCTTTTATCAGCGATTATCTGGATTTATCAGCGATAATCTTTTTATATCAGCGACTTTTTGATTATATCAGCGATAAATTTCAATATATCAGC
>NZ_JAUSUB010000029.1 GCF_030813235.1 Cytobacillus purgationiresistens
AATCACGAAGAACCGTGAGCATATTCAAAAAGCGCGTGAAGATTTCCATGTCGGAAACCTTTACTTCAACCGTGGATGCACTGGTGCCATTGTAGCTACCAGCCATTCGGCGGATTCAACATGTCAGGTACTGACTCTAAAGCGGGCGGTCCAGACTACATTATGCTGCACATGCAAGCAAAGACAACTTCTGAAATGTATTAAGAACAACAGTCATAGCCAGCTGCCGTGATTGGCAGCTGGCAACAATCATGCAGCGACACCATAAGGAGGAATTAAGTATGAACGAAACATTACAAACAAAAAACCTAATCGAGCAAACAGAAAAATATGGGGCTAATAACTATCATCCACTGCCAATTGTCATTGCAAAAGCAGAAGGTGTATGGGTAGAGGATCCAGAAGGCGCTAAATATATGGATATGCTGAGTGCATACTCTGCTGTTAACCAAGGCCACCGCCATCCGAAAATCATTCAAGCGTTAAAAGATCAAGCTGACCGCGTTACGTTAACATCGCGTGCCTTTCATAATGATCAGCTCGGTCCTTGGTATGAAATGATCTGTAAGCTTACGAATAAAGAAATGGCACTTCCAATGAACACAGGAGCAGAAGCGGTTGAAACAGCGATTAAATCAGCGCGTCGCTGGGCGTACGATGTGAAGGGTGTTACAGAAAACCAAGCTGAAATCATTGCATGTGTAGGCAACTTCCATGGCCGGACAATGACAGCGGTTTCCCTCTCTTCGGAAGAAGAATACCAACGCGGATTCGGACCAATGCTCCCAGGTATTAAGCTCATTCCTTATGGTGACATCGATGCGCTAAAAGCAGCAATCACGGAAAATACTGCGGCTTTCCTTATTGAGCCAATCCAAGGTGAAGCAGGAATTGTCATCCCGCCTGAAGGCTATATGAAACAGGCATATGAAGCATGTAAGGAAAACAATGTCTTATTCATCGCAGACGAAATTCAAGCAGGTCTTGCCCGTTCAGGAAAAATGTTTGCATGTGAATGGGAAGGTGTAGACCCTGATATGTATATTTTAGGAAAAGCACTTGGCGGAGGCGTCTTCCCTATTTCATGTGTTGTATCAAGCAAAGAGATTTTAGGCGTATTCAACCCTGGGTCACACGGATCAACTTTCGGTGGAAATCCTATGGCATGTGCAGTGTCCGTTGCCTCTATGGAAGTATTAATTGACGAAAAACTAGCTGAACGTTCTCTGGAACTAGGAAACTATTTTGCGGACAAGTTAAAAGAAATCAAAAACCCAATGATTAAGGACGTTCGCGGACGTGGTCTATTTATCGGGGTGGAACTTACAGAGCCAGCGCGCAAGTATTGTGAAGCACTTAAAGAAGAAGGGCTTCTATGTAAAGAAACACACGATACAGTCATTCGCTTTGCTCCTCCATTAGTGATTTCTAAAGAAGATCTGGATTGGGCGATTGAACGTATTGTAAAAGTACTAGGATAAATCATATTTTAAATAAGAGGTGCCAGAATGGTTGCAAAAGTGCTTGAGAATCAAGCGGAACAACAAGAAGAATCTTTGAATCTATTTACTTCAACACAGATTGTGATTAAGGAAGCTTTAGAAAAGCTCGGATATACAAATGAAATGTATGAGCTTCTAAAGGAGCCGTTGCGATTACTCACCGTTAAAATACCAGTAAAGATGGATAATCATTCAGTAAAAGTTTTTACTGGCTATCGCGCGCAGCATAATGATGCAGTTGGTCCCACTAAGGGAGGCGTCAGGTTCCACCCAGAAGTGAATGAGGACGAAGTAAAGGCGTTATCGATGTGGATGAGTTTAAAATGCGGCATTGCTGATTTGCCTTATGGTGGCGGTAAAGGTGGAATTATTTGTGACCCGCGAACGATGTCGATGGGAGAATTAGAACGACTAAGTCGCGGGTATGTGAGAGCCATCAGTCAAATTGTTGGTCCGACAAAGGATATCCCCGCACCAGATGTTTTTACCAATTCACAAATTATGGCGTGGATGATGGATGAGTATAGCCGCTTGCGTGAAAATGATTCCCCTGGATTCATCACAGGAAAGCCGCTTGTTCTTGGAGGTTCCCAAGGCAGGGAAAAAGCAACCGCACAAGGTGTTGTTATTTGTATTGAAGAAGCAGCAAAACGGCGCGGGATAGTGATTGAAGGCGCTAGAGTAATCGTGCAAGGGTTTGGAAATGCCGGGAGCTTTCTAGCAAAATTCATGCATGATGCCGGAGCAAAAGTAGTTGGCATTTCTGATGCTCAGGGTGCACTTTATGATGCAGAAGGACTTGATATCGATTACTTGCTTGATCGCAGAGACAGCTTCGGTACAGTGACAAACCTATTCGAAAACACATTAACGAATCAGGAGCTTTTGGAAAAAGAGTGCGATATTCTAGTTCCTGCAGCAATATCTAACCAAATAACAGCGGAGAATGCACATAATATCAAAGCCTCAATTGTCGTAGAAGCCGCGAACGGACCAACAACGCTTGAAGCAACAAGAATTCTTTCAGACCGCGGTGTTCTTCTGGTGCCAGATGTTTTAGCAAGTGCAGGTGGCGTCACCGTATCATATTTTGAATGGGTCCAAAACAACCAAGGTTATTATTGGGGTGAAGAGGAAGTTGCAGAAAAGCTGAGAAAAGTACTCGTGCAATCCTTCAGCAATGTGTATGATATGGCCGCGCAGCGAAACGTCAATATGCGCCTTGCAGCCTACATTGTAGGCGTTCGCAAAATGTCAGAAGCATCTAGATTTAGAGGGTGGGTTTAAGAGTTTAACAACAATTGTATGAAAAGTAATTGGCAGACACTCAACTTAGATTTCTCAACAATGGTTTGGCCCTGCTCTGCCATTCATGCATCCTGAGAAATCCTTGTACAGCTGTGTACAAGGGTTTTTATGTATAGTCATTTGAATAGCATAAGATAAATCGCCGTCGGGTTTGAAAAGCTCAAGTGCGATTTGCCTTATGCAATCAGTGCTACATCTCAGTTCAAGAAATAAGGTGAATTTTTGCAAAATTTACTAAACTCTATTCCCGGCGTAAAAGGGGGAGAAAGTGTTGACATTTAATAATCAAATTTTAAATTGGTTTGAGTATTTTCACAAGCATCCTGAAGTTAGTTTTAAAGAGGTTGGTACTACCCAAAGGATTACTGAAATATTGGATGATTTACATATAAAGCATCGACGCTTTGAAGATATGACTGGAGTGATTGCAGAAGTAGGTGAGGGCTGTGAGGTGATCGCTGTTCGTGCCGATATTGATGCGCTATGGCAAGAGGTGGATGGCGTATATCAAGCAAACCATTCATGTGGCCACGATGCGCATATTTCGATGGTGCTGGGGGCTTTGCTTTATTTACAGGACAAGCCTTTAAGAAAAAAAATTCGCTTTATTTTCCAGCCTGCAGAAGAAAGAGGCAATGGCTCATTAGAGATGATAGCGCGTGGTGCAATGGAAAATGTCACACACTTATTTGGTATACACCTTCGTCCTGCTGAGGAACTGCCGCTTGGACAAGCAGCACCATCCATTCATCACGGAGCAGGTGTGATGTTGGAAGGGAAAATAGTAGGAACCGATGCACACGGAGCTAGGCCGCATCAAGGTAAAAATGCGATTGATGCAGTTGTAGCATTACATGGATTTATTAAATCAATATATGTATCACCTTTCGAACCACACTCAGTGAAACTAACGAAAATTCACGCAGGAGGAGAAAGCTTAAATATTATACCTGGGACTGCGGAGTTTGGATTGGATCTAAGAGCACAGAAAAATGAAGTGTTAACCAACTTGCAAAGCAGAATAGAAGAAGGAATCAAGAGCTTAGAATCACTTCATGGCTTACAAATCACATGGGAATGGAGAGATCACACACCAGGTGCTGAAGTCTCAAGAGAAGCTGAAATCATTGCAGCAGAAGCCATCGGTGTGGTTCTAGGTGAAGAAAATACAGCTCAGCCTGTTATCACTTCTGGCAGTGATGATTTCCACTTTTACACAATCAAACACCCAGAAGTGAAGGCGACAATGATTGGTCTTGGAGCAGACCTGAAGCCAGGGTTACATCATCCGAATATGACCTTCAATCATTCTGTACTTGATCAAGGTGCGAAAATATTAGCTCAATCCTTAAGTAAAGCTTGATTTATCTGATGATTTTAATTTGTTTATACATCAAGGGAGGAATACGATGAAGAGAGAGAAAGAAATGACATTTGGATTAGCGATGATCCCGCTTCTTGTGATGATATCAGTCATGTTTATTGCGATCGTCGTTTTAGATCAAGGCCCGCATATTCCATTGATTATCGGGACAATCACAGCAGCGTTAGTAGCTTGGCGTGCAGGCTATAAGTGGAATGATATTGAAGAAGCAATGTATAAAGGCATAAAGTTGGCCTTGCCTGCGGTTATTATTATCATGCTAGTCGGTTTAGTGATTGGCGCATGGCTGGGCGGCGGCGTTGTTGCAACAATGATTTTTTATGGGTTGAAAATTTTATCACCATCCCTTTTCTTAGTATCGATTACCATTATTTGCTGTGTCGTTTCATTAACAATTGGCAGCTCATGGTCAACGATGGGGACAATCGGGGTAGCAGGAATGGGGATTGGCATGAGCATGGGCATCCCAGCACCAATGGTTGCAGGTGCGATCATTTCCGGGTCTTACTTTGGCGATAAAATGTCGCCGCTTTCAGATACAACAAACCTAGCAGCAGGTCTAACGAATACGGATTTATTCGAACATATTAAGCATATGTTTTATACAACGATTCCAGGTTTAGCTATCGCACTTATCGTATATTGGTTTTTAGGCAGAGATTTCGGCAAAGATGGAGTAAGTTCTACTGATATCAATCAAACCATATTAGCTTTACAGGATTCATTTGTCATTTCGCCCTTTTTATTAATCGTTCCACTAGTTGTTGTGCTTTTGGTGGCTAAAAAGGTACCAGCTATCCCAGCTTTGGTAGTAGGTGTGATTTTAGGCGTCATCTGCCAAATTTTTGTACAAGGTAGCTCAGTTACTGATGCAGTTACTGCCCTGCAAAGCGGCTTTGTCATTAATTCTGGGAATGAAATGGTAGACGGTTTATTCAATGGTGGCGGCCTTGATTCAATGATGTACACCGTTTCGATGACTATTGTTGCGATGACCTTCGGTGGTATTCTTGAGAACACAGGCATGCTGCAAGCGATTGTTAAACAGATTCTAAAACTGGCAAAATCAGCAAAGAGCCTCATTATTTCTACCATTGCGACCGCATTCGCAACCAACGCTACTTGCTCAGAACAATATATTTCTATTGTTGTTCCATCTAGAATGTTTGCTAAGGCGTATAAGGATAAAGGGCTTCATTCAAAAAACCTCTCAAGAGCTTTAGAAGATGGCGGCACATTAACATCCGTCTTTATTCCATGGAATACCTGTGGTGTGTTCATCCTTGCTACATTGGGCGTTCATGCCTTTGATTATGCACCCTATGCTATTTTGAACTTCGTTGTACCAATCATTGGTATCATTTATGCTTTACTAGGCTTCACAGTTGTTAAATTAACAGACGAAGAAATCATTGCACAACGTGAGGAAGAAGCTTCAATAAATAGTTAAAAACAGAATGGAGAGTCTGGTTGCACAGGCTTTCTTTTTCAGTTTATGAGTGGAATAGTGAATATATCAAGGCGCACCATTCATTTATTTGCCCTTCAGAGTGGGAACAGCTTCTGAAGGTTAAAACAAATGCCCTTCGTCAAATGAAGAAGGACATAAAGGTAAGAATTTATAGTTATTTTGGAAATTAAAAAACAATTACTTTAAGGTTTACTTATTCAGAAAGGATTTGAATCACTATGAAAATCACTTCTATGTCACTTTATGCGATTCGTTTACCCTTGCATCAGCCATTTATTATTAGCTATCATACCTATCATGACATGCCTTCAATCATTGTGAAGCTTGAGACGGATGAGGGCGTTGTGGGATACGGAGAAGCCGTACCGGATGAACATGTAACAGGGGAAACATGGGAGAGTACCTTCCACCTCTTAAAAAATACGCTAGGTCCTGCTATTATTGGTGAAAATCCTCTGCAAATAGAAAAAATTCATGAAAAAATGAATAAGGTAGCCTATGGCGTCCCAGCTGCCAAGGCTGCTTTAGATATTGCCTGCTTCGATTTAATAGGAAAAAAATTAAATCAACCAGTCTATCAATTGATTGGCGGCCGTTATCATGAAGAATTTCCAATCACTCATGTCCTCAGTATTGGTGAACCAGAGAAAATGGCGAACGAAGCAGCGGAACAAGTGCAAATGGGCTACACTTCTTTTAAAATAAAGGTTGGAACGGATGTAATGAAAGATATTGAAAGAATAAAAGCTGTATATGAGCGTGTGAATGGGGAGGCTGTCATTCGCATTGACGTCAACCAAGGCTGGAAAACAACTGCCCAAACCTTAAAAGGTATTCGTGCACTTGAGGATATTGACATCGATTGGCTTGAACAGCCGGTTTTAGCAGATGATATTGACGGTATGGCCTTTATACGATCAAAAACAGATATGTCTTTAATGATAGATGAAGGCTTAAAGGGACAGCGCGAAATGAAAGAGATTATTCAAAAAAACGCGGCTGATCGCGTCAATATTAAATTGATGAAATGCGGTGGCATCCTTCCAGCATCAAAGCTGGCCTATCAAGCAGAGCTTGCAGGCATCGAATGTCAGGTTGGTTCAATGGTAGAGTCCTCGATTGCTTCATCAGCAGGCTTCCATGTTGCTTTTTCGAAAAAGAATATCACGAGTGTAGAATTAACAGGGCCGCTGAAGTTTTCAAAAGACGTAGGAAATCTTCAGTATAATGTTCCATTTATTCGTCTAAATGAGCAACCTGGTTTAGGAATCGAAGTGGATGAAGCCATTTTGGCAGAATTAACAGTGTTTAAGGATACTATTTGCTAGAGGAGAAAGTCTATGAATATATTATATGAAGGTACCTTAAGACAGGGCCCCTCTTTTATAGTGAGGCCATTGCAAGAAATTGATTTGCCAAAAATACTTGCATTGCAGGAGGCGGTGATCGCTGCTTTGGAAAATAAGAGTGTCTTGCAGCCCCTCTATGAAAAAGAGTTTCGCTATATTTTGAATGGGAAAGGCATGTTGGTAGGAGCGTGGGTAGAAGAAGAGTTGATTGCTTTTCGTGCTTTGCTTGTTCCGCCATTGGATGATGAGCATCTAGGCTTGGATGCGGGGATAGAGGATTTATCCCGAGTGATTTATCAGGAAATTTCCAACGTACACCCAGCATACCGCGGTAATCATCTTCAGCAAAAGCTTGCTAAGATCCTAATGGATGAGTTGAAGAAGGAAGGGGAGCGGTTTGATTATGTATGCTGTACTGTTGCTCCCTTTAATTTTCCTAGCTTAAAGGATAAGTTTTCTCAAGAGATGCAGATTGCCGCTTTGAAGGAAAAGTATGGTGGAAGCCTGCGGTATGTTTTTGTTAAGGAATTAACGGATGTAAACCCATCCTGGACAGAATCTCAAAAAGTGTTAATGAAGGATACGGCGCGCCAGCAGGAATTGTTAGCTGGTGGATGGCGCGGGGTTGGGATGATGGTGGTTGGTGAGGATAGTTTGGTGGAGTACAGGAAAAGTTGATATATTGTAAAAAAATGATTGACATTGATTGTTGTGCAAGTTATTCTAATACTTAATATTCCAGCACGATGATTTGGAAGAGTAATTTGAACACTGGTCCACAGAGAGCCATCCATTTGCTGAAAGGATGGCGGCTAAGATCAGATGAACGACACCAATGAGTTCCGCCTGAACGAGCAATTTAGTAGGAGCGGACGGGTTCCACCGTTAACGGATTACAGAGTGATTGCAGTATGCAATAACTAGGGTGGCACCGCGAGTAGAAAACCTCGTCCCTTTCCGGGGACGGGGTTTTTTGTGTTTTTTCAATTACTTAGCATTCAAGGCAATAAGCCGCAATTCTATTAAGGAGGTGATCACACATGGATGATGGTGATGACGATGATAACAATCATTTTTCAATAATAAGGAGTGGAAATAATGGAGAATTATCAGAAGCAGAGCGCATACCGTGTGATGTGCTCCGAGGTCAACCGGTGTGTAGGTCAAAGGATTAATTTACAAGGGTGGGTTCATCGTATTCGTCAATTAGGGAAGATTGCTTTTCTTCATATTCGTGACCGCAGCGGGATTATTCAATGCGTGCTTGAAGGAGAGTGGGCACAGAAAAGTTTGAGTTTGGAATCGGTCGTGGCAGTGAAGGGTGAGGTTGTCGCCGCTGAGAAAAGTCCTGGTGGATTTGAGGTAATCGTTCAATCACTGGAAGTGTTAAATCAGTCTGAGTCGCCGCTGCCATTTGAAGTCAATAAAGATCGATTAAATGTGAATTTAGATACGATGCTTGATCATCGAGTGCTGTCATTGCGCAATCAGCAAGAACAAGTGACGTTTAAGGTGCAATCTGTGTTGGCAGGTGCGTTTCGTGACTATTTGACCGGGCAAGGTTTTATGCAAATTTTCACACCGAAGATTGTTGCGGCAGGTGCGGAGGGAGGAGCGAATGTCTTTTCCATTGAATATTTTGAGCAGAAGGCATATTTGGCTCAGTCCCCACAATTTTATAAGCAAATGATGGTTGGTGCTGGATACGAGCGAGTATTTGAAATTGCCCCTGTTTATCGGGCGGAGGAGCATAATACTTCCCGTCATTTGAATGAGTATACTTCGCTTGATTTGGAAATGGGTTTTATTGCTTCAGAGGAAGAGTTAATGAATTTAGAAGAGGATATGCTGAGGTACATGCTCCAGGCTGTAAGGGTGAATTGCAGAGAAGAATTGAAAATCATTAAGGTTGAAGTTCCTGAAATTGGTTCAATTCCGCGATTGACAGTAGCTGAAGCACAGCAAATATTGCAGGAGCAATATGGAAAATCTTCTCCAAAGGGCGATTTAGATCCAGAAGGTGAACGCTTAATTTGTCATTACTTTGAGGAAAAGGAAAACTCTGCTTTCGTTTTTTTGACTCGATATCCTAGAGAAATCCGTCCTATGTACGCTATGCCAGCTGCAGATAATGCTGAGGAAACAGCGTCGTTTGATTTACTTTTCAAAGGGCTTGAGATTACAACAGGCGGTCAAAGAATACACAACCATAAGCAGTTAATCGAATCGATCAAAGGACGTGGCATGAATCCTGAAAGCTTTTCAAACTACACAGACGTATTCAAGTATGGCATGCCGCCGCATGGGGGCTTAGCCATCGGACTCGAACGCCTAACATCCAAACTGCTAGACCAAACCAACGTCAGACTATCATCCGCCTTCCCAAGAGACCGGCACCGCCTCACACCGTGACCAATGTCGAAATTTGGCAGTGACAGGCACCGTTTAGTTTGTCGAATTATGGAGGTGACAGGCACCTTCTTAACCAGAATATAAAAACCAGAAGCGATTAGGAGCTTCTGGTTTTTTTCTGGTTTATTTTAATGTGTAGTCGGCCATTTCTGCCAGGTTTTGCGCGCTTTTGCTGATTTCTTGGATGGTGGCTGAAAATTCTTGGATGGATGCAGCCTGGGTTTCTGTTAACTGATGGATGCCGGAAAATGCTGTGTTTAATTGGTTCAAGAGACTTGCAATCGTTTTTGTAATTTCATCTATTTGTGTTACATTGTCTTTTGAATTTGCAGCCAGCTTTCGGATTTCCTCAGCAACAACTGAAAAGCCTCTTCCGGATTCGCCAGCTCTTGCAGCTTCAATTGCAGCGTTTAACCCTAGGAGATTACTTTGATCTGAAATGCTTTTTACAACGCTGGAGATTTTTCCGATTTCTTCTGCACTTGAGCTAACAGCACTCATTTGCTCAGTCATTCCAGTTACATTATCAGCCAATTTCGTTACAGATTTACTGATTTCCTCAATAGTGGCAGCTGTTTGCTCGGAAACTGCTGATAAGCTTTCTGCTACATCAAATAGTTGATTGGCCTTTTCTAGGCTGGTACCTAAGCCAATTCCGCCAATTACCTTGCCAGTTTCAACATCATGCAATGGGATTGCACGGGCAATAAGGGGAAATCCAAACAATTCTTTCGGTACAATTGCCACTTTTTCTGAGTTCGTTCGAATGGCCTCAGTGATGATATCACCTTCTGCTAAAGGATCACCAGGCTGCACATTTAAGGCGAATGTTTCCCCAGGATAGTTAATAATTAATTTTTCCGTATCATAGATTCCTATTGTAATATCATCTTGGATTAAGCGATTTAAATAGGGGGCTACCTTGAGAAAGGCCTCCATAATATCCGTTTTCTTTTCATCTGAAACCATCATTTTCATGCGCACTCCTTAAAATTAATATGGGAAATTTCGTTGGCCGTAGTTAACAGATATCCATTTCATTGTCGTAAATTCATCCAAGCTCCACTCGCCATTTAGCCTGCCAAGTCCAGATTGGTTTTCCCCGCCGAATGCAACGATTGGTTCATCATTAATCGTTACATCATTCACATGAATCATGCCAGTATGAATTTTCTTAGACATTTCAACACCGCGTTCAACATTAGATGTGTGAATAGCTCCGCTTAAGCCAAACTTTGTATTATTTGCGATTGAAATTGCTTCTTCTTCTGTTTCAAATGGCATAACACAAACAACTGGTCCAAACAGTTCATCCTGTGATGCACTCATTTCAGTTGTAACGTCTGCCAAAATCGTAGGCTCTACCATTCTGCCTGAGATATTTCCTTTTAAAATTGGCTTTGCTCCTGCTTCAATTCCCTTTTCAACCATTGCCTTAAGCCCTTCAGCTTGGCGGTGATTAATAACCGGACCGATTATTGTTTTAGGATCACGAGGATCGCCAACCTTGAGTGAGGCTACTTTTGCTGAGAACTTTTCAACAAACTCAGTGTAGATGGATTTCTGAACAAGAATGCGGTTGGCTGACATGCAGATTTGACCTTGGTGAGTAAAGCGGCTGAATGCAGCTGCATTTACGGCATAATCTAAATCTGCGTCTTCCATAATAATGAATGCGCTATTTCCTCCAAGCTCAAGCAACGGCTTTTTGAAATTCTTCACAGCTAACTGACCGATGTAGCTGCCGACTTTTGTAGAGCCTGTAAAGGAGATAATTCTCGGAATTGGATGTTCAACAAATGAATCGCCAATCTCTTTAATATCAGTTAGAACAACATTAAGTAATCCTTTTGGAACGCCTGCTTCTTCAAAGATTTTTCCGATTAACGTTCCGCCTGTAATCATAGAATCTTCATGTGGCTTCAGTACGACACCATTCCCTGCACCAAGTGCCGGAGCAACTGATTTCATTGATAGGAAGAAGGGAAAGTTAAATGGACTAATGACACCAACTACACCTGCAGGTATGCGATATAATCGATTCTCTTTATGATCTTCTGTTGAAGGAAGAATCTTACCTTCCATTCTTAATGGGAAGGTAGCTGCTTCTTTAATCATATTTTTTACTAAGCCGATTTCGAAGGCTGCTTTTAAGCGAGTTCCACCTAGCTCGTCGATAATGAGTTCAGTAATTTCTTCTTCATGTGCTTCAATATAATGAACGGCTTTCTCAAGGATATCCCGCTTCTTATATGCGTTTACTTTATCCCATTCTTGTTTCGCATTAGCTGCAGCTTGATACGCTAAATCAATATCAGATGTATTTGCGATCTTCACTTCAACAAGAACATTATCATTATACGGATTTATATCCTTAAGAACATTACTGCTTTGACCAACTCTCCACTCACCATTAATAAACTGTTTACCAAGACTTTCAAAACTCAAAGTCATCATAAAGCCTCCCTTTCATAAACAAACTCTTTCAATCCTTCTATCGGCCAAAATACTCAGAATACAAGTGCTGGATTATAGGTATAAATACCCATTTGTCGAAATTTGACGGTGACAGGCACCGACATTTTGTAGAATACTAGCGAAGGGAGTTTCGCTATCATTCGCTGTTAGATTCGGTAGTTGAGGAGGAATTTCATGAATTCCTTTTGTTTGGAGTGGTTGTGTTTGATGATAGCGTAGGTGTTTGCTTGGGGGAGGGTGATGGTTGTGCATGGGACTTCCAGGAGCCATCCCTCAAGCAGTTCTCTTCTAACGGTAGATACCGGGAGGAAGGAGACGCCTAAGCCTTCGATAATGAAGCGTTTGGTAATATGAATCTGCGAAACTTTCATCATCTTCACATTAGGAAACTTATACTTAATTTCTCGTGCCAGGGTGTCCCAGTAAACAGGGTGGTTGTCAGTTAAGAGATGATTCTTCGTTATAATTTCTTCCTCATCAAGCGGAGGGGCTGATTCTGCATCTGCACCATCATGGGGAGCAATGAGTTTCACTTCATCAGTGAACAGCACCTCACACTGAAGGTCGGGATCAGTCGTTGATAAACTGGAAAGTCCTAGGTCAATTTCTTCATTCAACACCGCTTTTTCAATTTCTGTAGATTCCAGCACTTTAACTGAAACCTCTACATTTGGATGCTCTGTCATATATCTTTTCAACACAAAAGGAAGTACAGTGTCGGCAATCAATGGTGATATCGCAAGTGACAAGGATGCGGTATAGCCTTGGCTGAAGGATTGTAAATCCTCCTTTCCCTTTTGATATATTTCCAACAACTGTTCGGCATGGGGGATGTATCTTCTTCCTTCTTCAGTTAATTGAACACGCCTGCCTTTGCGCCCAAACAGCTCGACTCCAAGTTCTTTTTCAAGGTTATGAATGTGCACAGTTACAGAGGGCTGTGAAATATAGAGTAGCTCGGCTGTTCGCCGGAAATTTCCGCATTTTGCAGCAGTTAAAAACGTATATAACCAGCTGAATTCCATCTCAAATATCCCCTTTGATTAATATTATTAATCAATTTGTTTAATAATATTTAATTTTTTAAATCATCTATATTTAATATAATAAAGAAAAATATTGAAAGGGGAAATAAAAATGATTCTACAAGGATTAAAGGGAGTCGTTGCAGCTGAAACTGCAATTGCACATGTAGATGGGGAGCAGGGCCAGCTAATTTATAGAGGATATGAAATTGGCGAGGTAACAGCCAATTATAGCTTTGAAGAAGCCGCTTACTTATTATGGTACGGGAAATTGACGAATGAAGAAGAAACCCAAAAGCTAAAAGCGGCCTTAAGAAGTGGAAGAGAAATACCTAGCTATCTAGCAGACATGATTGGTCATCTTCCGACAGAAATGAATATGATGAGTGTTTTACGCACGGTTATTTCTGCAGAAGGTAGACTCGCCTACGGATGGAAGCCTTCCATTGCGGAGGCGATTCGCCTAACTGCCATGGTGCCGGTTATTATTGCCTTCAGAAAAAGACAACAAGAAGGAAAATCAATCGTCCACCCGAAAGAAGATCTTGATCATGTTGCCAACTATTTGTATATGCTAACGGGAGAAATTCCATCCGCTACCCATGTAAATGCCCTTGAAACCTATATGATTCTTACGATGGAACATGGAATGAATGCGTCCACTTTTTCAGCAAGAGTAACCGTTTCTACTGAATCTGATTTAGTATCTGCAATTACAGCTGCAATTGGTACAATGAAGGGCCCGCTTCATGGCGGCGCACCTGCTGAAGTCATTTCACTTCTAGATGAAATAAAGGAAGCAGGGGACGTAGAGACGGTCTTAAGGGATAAATTAAATCGCGGTGAAAAGCTGATGGGATTTGGCCACAGAATATATAAAACCATTGATCCCCGTTCTGTTGCACTTAAGTCCAAGCTATTAGCCTTTGCAGGCGAGGACGAGTGGCTGGATCTTTCCATTAAAGTAGAAGAGGTGGGTATCGAGTTATTAGCGGAGCTAAAGCCGGGAAGATCGCTTTTTACGAATGTTGAATTCTATGCAGCTGCAATTATGAAGGCGATCGATATGGATAAGGAACTATTTACATCTACGTTTTCTGCAAGCAGGATGGTGGGGTGGACGGCACATGTCTTGGAGCAGGCGATGAATAATGTCATATTTAGACCCCAATCTAAATATACAGGACCATTTAAATAATCTTCCTAAAGCTCACGAATATGTTAAAATAATTTAATAATATATTGAATATTTTGATACTTGTGAGGAGGATAAGATGGAAGCATTATTCAGATACAATTGGATGGTAAGGAAAGAATGGTATGAATGGTGTGAAGATATCCCGGAAGAAGAGCTTCTTGCTGAAAGAACAGGGGGAGTCGGAGGGATTTTACACACGCTGTTTCATATTATCGATGTAGAATGGAGCTGGATTCGCCTTCTGCAGGGCTTGCCGGATTTTCAAGAGAAGTTTGAGGAATACAATAGTCTGGCCAAAGTTAAAGAGCTGGATGCAAAATTCCATCTGGAAGTGTCAGCCTTTGTTGGCAACTGGAATGATAGCCTGGAACAAAATCTTCTTTACGATACAACACCAGATGGCAGAGAGGTAATCGACACCTGGGGTGAAATTATGCGGCATGCCATTGTGCATGAAGTTCACCACATTGGCCAATTATCTGTGTGGGCGCGGGAACTGAATAAAAAACCGATTTCGGCAAACTTTATTGGAAGGGGACTGATTCCTTCTGAACAAGTGCTGACGAATGAGTGATATGGACAAAAGAAACCGGCTGGATGAAAAGCCCTTCAGCTATAGGTCTACGAAAAGTAGCGAGACACTGCTGCTATATTACCATGAGAAACATATCAAAACCCTCAAAGGGAAAGAAGCAATGAAGTGTCTAAAAAAACTGGAAAGCGCTGAAAACGAAAAGGAAAGACAACTTATATTAGCTAAAGCTACAGGCAATTTCAAAAGAGGTAATGAAAGAGAAAAATACATTGTGCATTGCATGTACTAAAGGCAATGCATTTTTTTATTGAATATATATCGTAATATAAGATATAATCGTCTTATAAGATATAAAGGAGAGAAATCCATGAAAGAAAGCATTGCATTGATTAACCAGTATTGGACTGACATTTACTTTCATTTGCACTATGCTCATAAAGATAAAATAACCCACCAGGCAATCCGGATACTTCAGCTCGTTGAAAAGCAAGAACGGATAGGGGTTGGAGAAGTAGCTTCTTATTTAGATGTTTCCCATAACACGGCTTCAGAGCATATTAAAAGGTTAATCGAGAAAGATTGTTTATCAAAAGAAAGGGATAAGAAGGATGAAAGGAAAGTAATTCTCCGTCTTACAGATGAAGGGAAGCGAATTGTACACAGAAACACGAGTCTTGATGTGAATAAGTTGGAAAAGGTGCTAAGTGATTTAAATGAAGATGAAAAAAAGAATATTCAGCAGGCAATGCAAATTTTAAGTGAGCATGCAAAGCAATGTACATAATCGCAAAAATAATTGCTTCCGCTATCGTAATCGCTGCTGTGACAGAGATTGCAAGACGCTTTCCATCTTATGGAGGGATGATAGCTGCATTGCCATTAGTCAGTTTATTAAGCATGATATGGCTGTACGTTCAAGGGGAACCGTCCACAGTTTTGAGCAAATTCGCTTTAGGTGTCCTTTGGGGTTTTCCTGCAACGGCGGTTTTATTAATCATTGTATATTTTGCTCTTCAGCATTCTGTTCATTTATTTTTTTCCATTATCCTTGGAATCGGCGGATGGATGCTATTCATAATCCTTCAAGATATGATTGTCAAATCGGTCAGAACTCTATTTCTAAGCTAATTTAACAATTCAGCCTGCTTTTTTTGCTTGAGAAATTGCGTTATAATAAGACATGGAATAAATAGGGCATCAAAGATGCGAGCTTACTTTATTTAAGATCTTTATTTGAAAGAGAGTGGGACATATGGGCCGTAAGTGGAATAATATTAAAGACAAGAAGGCGGCTAAGGACGCCAACAATAGCAGGATTTACACGAAGTTTGCACTTGAGATATATGTTGTTGCAAGACAAGGGGAGCCTGACCCAGAATCAAACCAAGCTTTAAAATTCGTACTTGAACGCGCTAAAACTTATAATGTGCCGAGAAATATCATTGATCGTGCAATTGAAAAGGCGAAAGGCGGAGCCGAAGAAAATTATTCGGAGCTTCGTTATGAAGGTTTCGGACCGAGCGGCTCAATGATTATTGTTGATGCGCTTACGAATAACGTAAACCGTACGGCATCTAATGTGCGTGCGGCATTTGGTAAAAACGGCGGAAACATGGGCGTTAGCGGATCTGTTTCTTATATGTTCGATGCAACAGCTGTGTTTGGCCTTGAAGGTAAAACAGCAGATGAAGTGCTTGAAATCCTTATGGAAGAAGATATCGATGTGCGTGATATTTTAGAAGAGGATGAGACAGTCATTGTTTATGCTGAGCCTGAACAATTCCATGCCGTCCAAGAAGCACTTAAAGGAGCGGGAGTTGAAAGCTTTACTGTAGCTGAACAAACCATGCTTCCACAAACGGAAGTAGCATTAGATGATGAAGGAATAGCACAATTCGATAAATTAATCGATGCATTGGAAGATTTGGAAGATGTACAGCGTGTTTACCATAATGTTGATTTTGGTGAATAACAACAAACCCGGAAGGCAGATCTGAAATAGGTCTGCTTCTTCTTATATGTTAATGAATACCTTTAGGGAGGTGATGGATATGGCAAGTAAGTTCAAGTCACATTCTGCAGCGTCTCATGCAAAGCCTAATATCGAACAGGCGATACTTTGTATGAGGTAGACATTTATTTTAAAAAATCGCCGAATCCGATATTCATGGCTTTGCACCTTATTGAATTAAAAAAATAAGGAGCGAGCAGAAATGAAATATGTGAAAGCCACAGCAATTTTACCTAAAGGGCTATTATCGGAAATTCAAAAATATGTGCAAGGGGAAACAATCTATATTCCCAAACAGGAAAATTCCCATCAAAAATGGGGATCAAAATCTGGTTCAAGGCAGCGTATATCTGAAAGAAATGCGGCTATTAAACAGGCATTCCAGCGGGGCTATACGATTGATCAACTGGCATCAGAGTATTACTTAGCAGTCGAAACAATAAAAAAAATTGTGTATAAGAAATAAACTAAGCACTGGTGAACTTTTCATCAGTGCTTTTCATATGCCGATTTTTTTTCATAACCATTTTCGGTATTTTATTTGAATTCTATTTATTATAAAGTAAAGGCAGAATTCAGAAACTGCGCTTGGACTCTCGATAAGTATCTACAAAATTTAGGAGTGAAGACATGGAAGCATTTATTAGGAATGACCAATATAATTTAATTAAAATCCAAACAAAGGCACTAATCAACGGCCATTCATCTGTCAATGAAGCAACAGTGCTTCAAGCTGTACAATCCCTTGCCCTGGAAAAAACAAAAAATGCCTTTGATGAAATAACAGATGAACAAATGGAATTATTGCTGCCAATCATTAAAGTGAAAGATCGTTCTGATGAAGAGGTGTTCCTAGGTACACTTAAGCCCTATGTCATTCCTTTTCAAAAGGTCATAGACAAAACAGTAAAAAAGCTCTTTCCAAAAGCTAAAAAGTTAAAGCTTCCTTCCATGGAGAATTCCGATTGGGAGGGAACTTCCTTTCTGTCATGGGATGATAAAGGCACAAACAGGCGATATATTATTGCACCTTTTCACCAAAAGCTTGTGGGTTTGCATGGAAGCTTTCACCGAAGCAACCATAAAGGAATATGTGCCATTTGCAATAAGTTTTCGACAGTAGGAATGTTTACACATGAGGTAAAAGGAGAGGCTAGTGGCACCTTTATTAGAAGAGGAAATTATATATGCGAGGATAGCCAATCATGTAATATGAACATTAGCTCATTAGTAAAACTGGAGGAATTTATCAGCCATTTAAAAAGGAAAGATGCATTAAATGAGAAGGGTTCAAAGCAGTGAATAGCGAATAGTATAAGTGGATATTGATACGATGCATAAAGCGTTTCCTCTAAGTGGGGAACGCTTTTCTTTTGTTCAAAGGAGGTAGAAGTGTCGGTGCTTAGGATTATGGTGATTGGTGTGTCAGCAGGGGCAGGAAAATCTACTTTTGCCCGTAAACTAGGAGATGCGCTGCATTTGCCTGTGTATCATTTAGATTCCTATTATTAGAAGCCTTATTGGGTAGAGTCGTCATCAAAGGAGTTTTCGCAGGCACAAAAAGATATAGTGAGGCAGGATGAATGGATTATTGAAGGCAATTACTCCTCGACCTTTCTACTCAGAGCAGATTATGCCGTTACAGTAATTTATCTGGGATTGCCTCTTTATGTTTGCTTCGTAAGGTTTTAAAAAGAAGGCTGATGTACATTGGCAGAACAAGGCAAGATATAGGAGCGGGCTGCAAGGTAAAGCTGGATTGGGAATTTATCGAATATATTATTACAACCTATCAGACTCGGAAGAGAAAAATGCCAGTACACTTTCTAAAGTTTAGAGAATCAAACCCCAACATGAACATGATTATGCTAAAAAACAAACGAGAAATCGCAGCGTATATAGAAAATTTACAAAGAGAGAGGGAGAGCGTTTGAAAGAGTCGATAAATAATTACGAAGATTTACTGGAAATGCTGGATGCTTTATTGCGTGAACCAGCACCGTTTTGGAATGAATTCTACACTGATCGAGATAAAGGGGTGCCATTTTTTTCGAATAAGCCTGATGAAAACCTCGTTAGTTATTTTGAGAAAGAATGGCTGCGTCCCGGAAAGGTTCTCGAGCTCGGATGCGGACCTGGACGTAACGCGCTTTATTTTTCCGAGCTAACTTGTGAAGTTGATGCAGTTGATTTGTCTGAAACCTCACTCAAGTGGGCTACAGAGCGAGCGAAGGAGAAAGGAGCAGATATCCGATTTATTCAAAAAAATATATTTGATTTAGAGATAGGCGAGGGCTCTTACGATATTGTTTATGACTCAGGCTGCTTCCATCATATAGCTCCCCATCGAAAAATGAGCTATATCGATTTAGTCAGCAAGGCTTTGAAACCAGGTGGCCATTTTGCAATTACATGCTTTATTGAAGGTGGAGCGCTTGGCGGTGCAGATTTATCAGATTGGGATGTTTATAGAAAAAGAAGTTTAATGGGCGGCTTAGGTTTTACAGAAGAGAAGCTGAGGACAATTTTTAAAGACTTTAAAGAATTGGAAATAAGGAAAATGAATGCTGCGGCCCCTTCTTCTAATGTATTTGGTGTTAACGGACTATGGACAGCATTATTCAAAAAGAATAAGTAATGCTTATGTTATATCATAATTATAATCACATTTTCTTATGGATGATTCAGGGGTATGATTGACCTGAAGGGAAGGTGTGAAGTATGGCGATTAATTTTCATAGCGAGATTAATGGGACTGCTTATTCTAAAAGGGTGGCAGATGAAAATTGGGTAAAACTGGTGAATAGCATTTGTGATGTTAAAGGGAAGGAAGTGCTGGACATTGGCTGCGGCGGAGGTATTTATACGAAGGCATTTGCTGAAATGGGTGCAGCAAGGGTCACTGGGTTTGATTTCTCAGCTGAGCAGCTATTAACTGCCAAGAAGACATGTAAGGATTATTCAAATATTGATTACAGACAAGGAAATGCGCTCGATACAAAACTGAATAATGAGAGTTATGATATCGTTCTGGAAAGGGCAATCATCCATCACATCAAAGATTTAAACCTTTGCATCAAGGAAATATTCCGTGTTTTAAAGCCTGGCGGGGCTGCCATCATACAAGATAGAACGCCAGAAGATTGCCTCCTTAAAGGGAGTACCTCGCATATAAGGGGATATTTCTTTGAAAAGTTCCCTGACCTCATCAAGAAAGAGACTTCAAGAAGACACTCTAGTGAAAAAGTAATAAATGAACTGAAAAGCGAAGGATTCCAAAAGATTGATGAAATGAAATTATGGGAAATTCGCAAGAGTAATAAAGAGGCCAACGAGCTAATAGCTGATTTAAAAGCAAGAACAGGGAGATCTATCCTGCATGAACTAACAGATGATCAATTAGAAGAGCTCGTTCATTATGTAACCAAGCAATTTGAAGGTGTGAACCATACAATTGTAGAAAAGGACAGATGGACGGTTTGGATTGCATGGAAGTAATCATGAAATCCCATGAAAAGCCAGAACAGATAATTACTGTTCTGGCTTTTTTCTATAGTGAAATTAGGACTATATTGGAAAAATCCTCACAAATAGTATTGTTTTTTCTGCAGTTGTCATATATATTTATAAATGATAATGATTATCATTATTAGTTAAAGCGGCGGATCCAATAAAAATAAGAGGAGATATGAAATGAAAAAGAATCTTGTTATTTTAAGCATGGCAGCAGTTCTTAGTCTAGGTCTAGCTGCGTGTAATAGTGAAGATACGAGCAAGGATACAACAGAAACAGCGAAAAAGGAAGAAACATCTAAGCAGTCTGAAGAAGCTTCGGCTAAGCTTCAAACCATTACATATTGACTTCACTCGTTTTTGTAGTTGATAAACTGATGAATATCTGCGAATAGCTGATGGACAGCAGGGGGCAAATATCTGTCCTTTAAATGCGCTAAATATACCGTTCTGCTGAGAAAGCTAGAATCAATCGGGATGCTGGTTGTATGCGGTGAAAACGCATAGCGAACATAGCTCTCAGGTAAGATCGTCACTCCAAGCCCTTCCTCAACGATACTGCAGGCTGTTTCCAGTCTTTCTATTTCAAAGTAGATATTTGGTTTTACACCTTCCTGTTCAAAAGCATCTAGAATATCCTTTCTTGTTTGGAACCCGGAAGTGCTTAGAATGAGGTCTCTAGTTAAAATTTCATTTAATGCTATTTTTTCCTGCTGGCTTATAGGGTCGTGATTATTAACTAAGAGAACGAACTTTTCACTATAGATGGGAATAAGATTAATTTCTTCATTATTTACCGGCTGATTTGTAATGGTGAAATGAACATCACAGTTGATCAATGACTCGATGACATTTTGGTGTCCAAGTATTTCTTTTAATTGAAAATGGATAGTAGGGAAGGTTTTTTTGAAGTCTTTAATTACTTTGAACAGCCAGAATTTGGATGATTCAATTAGCCCGATAGAGATGGTGCCGTTTCCAACCTCTCTTATTTCCTCAAGCTCCTTCAGCATATTGTCAAATTTGCGGAGAAGTTCAGTCGAACGCATGTGAAAGATTTGTCCAGCCTCTGTTAAAGCAAGTCCTTTTGTATTTCTTTCAAGGAGTTGAAATTTCGTTTCTGCTTCTAGCTTCATGATGGCGTTGCTTAGGGAGGGCTGAGAAATATGCAGGCTTTTTGCTGCTTTGGAATAGCTTTTTTCTTCAGCAATGGTAACGAAATAACGGAGCTGTCTTATATCCATGGATTTTCCTCCTATAGCTTTAAGCTATAAATATATTGTTATTTTGTATTTGTTATTATATATTACGGTATTCTATAATTTCAATTAAAGGGAATTCAGAATTTTTATTAAAAGGAGACTAACATGTATATTCAACCATCTTTAAAGAATTGGCATGGCAGAATCGACTCTCAGGATGATGAACGAAGTCATAGATACCATCAAGTGATTAAATTGTTAGACCTGAGAGAGTTGAAGCAGCAAAAGGATAGACAGACTTTTAATTTGATCGGTTTTAAATGTGACGAAGGAGTCAGGAGAAACAAAGGAAGGGTCGGAGCTGGAGAAGCGCCAGACGCTATTAGACAAGCATTAGCCAAGCTGCCTTGGCATTTAACTTCACAGGCGGTAATCGCTGACTATGGTGATATTCAATGCGATGGTAAAAATATGGAAGAAGCGCAATCAAGACTGGGTGAAGCGGTGTCAAAGCTTATTCAGGAGAAATCATTTCCCATTATCCTTGGCGGCGGCCATGAGACCTTATATGGTCATTATTTAGGGGTAAGAAAAAATATCGGAGAAGATGCGAAATTGGGAATTATAAATATTGATGCCCATTTTGATATGAGACCATATGATGTTGAATCTTCATCCGGAACGATGTTCAAGCAAATAATGGACCAAGATCAAAATTGTGCCTACTTTTGCGCGGGGGTTCAAAAGCAAGGAAACACACTTGCATTATTTGATGAAGCGGATCAATATAACGTGGAGTATATTCTAGAAAATGAACTATCATCTAACGGTGAGTTTAATAAAATACAGCAATTTATGGAGAACAATGACTATATTATGCTGACATTGTGTACAGATTCAATTAGTTCAGCCTTCGCACCAGGAGTGAGTGCACCTTCTCCATTTGGGTTAAATCCGCGAACGGTTCGCGATGTCATCAATAAAGTTGTATCACATCGGAATACACTTTCGTTTGATGTGTCAGAGGTCAATCCTTCACTGGATCATAATGGACAAACGGTTACGCTTGCTGCCCATCTTATCAACGAAGCCCTATTGAACTTTCATAAATAAATTACACCAGGGGGTACTCTATGAATCTCGAACTAAATCAAGTAACTACTTTATTTCTAGCAGTTGCACTATTATTATTCGGCGGGTGGTTAATAAAGAAGGCAGATTTTCTTAAACGCTTCTGCATTCCTGCTCCTGTTGTTGGCGGTTTATTATTTGCTCTCCTCGTATTGATTTGCAAGCAGACAGGTTGGGTCAATATAGAATTAGATACATCATTGCAAAGTTTGTTCATGCTTACATTCTTTACAACAGTTGGTCTGGGAGCAAGCTTTCAATTGATTAAACTCGGAGGAAAGATTCTGGTCATATATTGGATTGCATGCGGCGCATTAGCACTTTTCCAAAGTGTCATAGGAATATCCTTGGCAACTGTCCTCGGACTTGAACCGCTATTAGGGGTTATGATGGGTGCCGTTTCCATGGAAGGCGGACATGGAGCTGCAACTGCATTCGGAGGTACAATAGAAGAACTTGGAATTGAATCTGCCCTGTCTGTCGGTCTTGCTGCAGCGACATTTGGACTGGTTGCCGGTGGATTGGTGGGAGGACCAACTGTAAAGTACTTAATAACAAAGCATAAGCTACAGCCCAACAAAGAAGAAACGAATGAGATTGCAGCAGCAGCTGAAGAGAATCAATCTACTCATTCATTTCACTCGCAAAATTTTATGATGCAAATTCTTATTATCACTTTTTGTATGACTGTCGGATCTTACCTTGGAAACCTTTTTTCTGATGTAACTGGATTTGTTTTGCCTAACTATGTTGGTGCAATGTTTGTAGCAGTCCTAGCTCGTAATCTGATAGATAAATTCAATAATGAAATTGTAGATATGAAATCGATCAATTTAATCGGTGATATTACATTAGGTATTTTCCTTTCCATGGCGCTAATGAGTATAAAACTATGGGAAGTGGCTGAGCTTGCATTACCAATGTTTATCATTGTGTTCGCACAAGTAGTATTTATTGTTCTTCTTAGTGTGTTTGTCCTATTTAGACTTCTTGGCAAAGATTATGATGCTGCAGTTATGGTAGGAGGGTTCACAGGTCATGGGCTCGGGGCAACACCGAATGCAATGGCCAATATGTCCGCTATTACAGCACAATATGGACCTTCCCGAAAAGCGTTTCTTATTGTACCAATCGTGGGTGCATTCTTAATCGATGTGTTTGCCATGCCGATTATCATTACGAGTATTAATTTATTGAAATAAGCTGGACTGTCTAAAGAAGAACCTTAAGAGGTTCTTCTTTTTATGCTTTCAGGTTGTTGAAGAAAATCCTTGTTTACATCAATGCTTGCAATGGAGAAAATAACGTTTTTTCGGAAAAAGAAGTGAGCTAAAGTAAATGCATTTTTATTGTTTGAGGCAAGGCAGTGAAGGTCTGTAAAATAAATTACAAGTCAATCTCGTCAACTCATCAGAAAATATAAACAAGTGGAAACATGTTAAAGATCGTAATAGAACCTGAATTCCCATACATGAAGAATGTGTGTGGAATTTGGGTTTTCTTTCTTTTACAAATATCTTCGGTGGTATTGGCAGAAGTATTTACATCAATTGAGAATAAAAACCAGGTCAGCCTCTCATATTAAAAGCATATGAAAGGAGACACACAAATGGTAAAAAGCATCACCGCCTTGCAAGCGACACTTGTACTGATTATGTCTATTGGTTTGATGAATCATGTCATTGTTCTGCCATCTGTGTTGGGTGCAGCTGGACGTGATGCATGGGTTAGTCTCTTGCTGGTAGGAGTTCTGTATATGCTATGGCTGCCTATGGTTTACTGGATAATAAAAAAAACGGGTCAGCAGGAAATACTCGGGTGGCTTGAAAAAAATAGCCACCCGGCAGCAAAATGGCTGGTCAAATACATTTTGATTATACTCATTCTTTTAAATACTTTTGTCACATTATATAGCACATTTGCATGGGTAAATAGCACCTATATGATTCAAACACCGAAATTTGTTTTATTTATTCCCTTTATCGTCATGTGCTTTTTTGCGGCAGAGTCTGGTATGAAAACTATAGCAATTGCTGCCGGTCTTGTACTCCCTCTCGTTGTCGCATTAGGTTTTTTGATTATGTTCGCAAATATGCAGTACAAAGACTACACAATGCTTCTCCCGATTTTTGAAAAAGGAATATCTCCGATGCTGGACGGAGTCGTCATTTTGAGTGGCGGACTTGCAGAAATCTTTTTTTTCGTAGTTATCCAGCAGCATGTGAGGACACCAATCAAGTTTAAAAGGATGTTCTTCTTGAGTTTATTCATTCTTGGAATAAATATCGGGCCAATTATCGGTGCACTTACTGAGTTTGGACCTGTGCAGGCAGCTAACATTAACAATCCTGCCTATGCGCAGTGGCGCTTATTGACTATTGGGAAATATTTGAATCGCTTGGATTTCTTCTCTGTATATCAATGGCTATCAGGTGCTTTTATCCGTGTTTCATTATCATTTTTTATGATTGGACAGCTTTTCAATTTAAAATCGAGGATAAAGCATACAGTTTTATTGTCAGCCCTATCTATTGCTATGATTATCGCGCTTTGGCTACCCATAGATAATCCAGTCTTTGAAAGCTTCACAAATCAATATTATTTCAAAATTAGCGTGATAGGCATTTTATTTGTGACATTTTTCATCAACATCATTATATTCTTTAGAGGAAGAGTGAACAAAGATGAAACCCAAATCGACCACTCAAGATAAAATAAAAAACCAAGAGCCAATCATCTTGACAGAAGCCTACTTTAAAGAAGTATTTAATAACTCTGCCGATGTGAATTTTAAGAAATATTATTTGAATTCTGTTGGAAAAGAAAGTAAAGCAACTCTGAGATGCTTACTGATTTATTCTGAAGTAATGATCCATATGGACAAGCTTAATGAGTCTATTGCGAATCTCGAAGATAACTTAAAATATGAAATGAATTTAAAGGAAGAGGAAAAGTTAAATCTGCCAGTAAATGAATTGCAGATGCGCAGTCTTCCACCCGCAGAAACGTCAAAAGAAGACATCGCTGATCATATTTTTTCAGGAATGGTATTAATATTATTTGAAGAACAGGAATTGTTATATATGTATGCTCTTCCGAAAATTCCTAATCGAAAACCCGAAGAAACAAATGCAGAAATTTCGGTTCGCGGACCACGTGATGGCTTTGTAGAGGATATCTCCATAAACTTGGCACTTATCCGTAAAAGGTATAAGACAGCTACACTTGTGAATGAAACCTTTGAAATAGGAGAAAGAGGAAAGACGAAAATCAGTTTATTATATGTGAGTGATATTATGAATGAAAAGATTGTTGATCAGGTAAGAGAAGAACTTTCGAAAATTGATACGGATGTGATTCTAAGTACTACTGATCTTGAAGAAGTGTTATCGGGGCACAAATACGCATTGGTTCCGTTATTCAACTATACGGGACGCCCAGATTTTGTAGTTGCCAGCCTAAATAATGGGCGTTTTGCGATATTAATTGATGGATCTCCCAATGCCCTAATGGGACCCGGTAACCTTACATCTATTCTAAAAACGGCTGAAGACCGATATGCCCAATACTATTATACTAATTTCGGGATAATGATTCGTTTGGCTGGTTTACTTATAGCGATATTTTTGCCCGGTTTTTATATAGCACTTTCATCCTTTCATTTAGATCAGCTCCCGTTTCCTTATTTAGCTACAATTACTGTTTCAAGAATGGGTTTGCCTCTCTCCCCCCAACTAGAGGCATTAATGGTTATGTCTCTATTTGAATTGTTCAAAGAAGCCGGAATCACCCTACCGAAGGCTATTGGTCAGACGCTGACAGTAGTAGGAGGTTTAATTATTGGGGATGCAGCAATTAGAGGAGGTTTAACGTCTCCAACGATGCTGGTTATTGCAGGGACATCAGCTGTATCGGCCTACACATTGGTAAACCAATCCTTATCGACAACGGTCAGCATAGTCAGATTGGCTGTTTTATTATTGTCCTCTATATTAGGGTTATTTGGCTTTTTTCTAAGCGTATTCGCCATTGTTCTATATTTATCCAGACTTGAAGTATTTGGCTTGCCCTATTTAGCGCCGATTTCCCCATTCTCTTTTAAGGATACATTTGGAGGTTTATTCCCTAAGCCTTACCTTTTGGATAAGAAAAGATCTTCAATGTTAAAAACGAAGGATAAATCAAAAGGAAAACTCAAATGAAGCGATTAAAAAAAAGCTTTCTTATGGTGCTGATGCTCTTTTTTTTAGGAGGATGCTGGGATTCAAAGGATATTCAGGATATTCTATATATAACTGCTATGGGAATTGATTATGAGGATGATCAATTTGTGATTTATGTCCAAGTGGCTTCCTTTTCAGGGGTTGCCAAAACGGAAAATAGACAGACTTCACCTACGCCTGTTTGGGTAGCGAAAGGCTCTGGAAACACGCTGAATGAGGCGATGAATAATATCTATGATAAATCAAATCAATCTGTCTACTGGGCGCATATTAACCTGATTATTTTTTCTGAGAAATTATTAAATCATGGACTTGATCAGGTGAATGATAGCCTTTTAAGGTTTAATCAAATCAGGGAAACGACTTGGATGTATGGGACAAATGAATCGATGGAAAAAATATTTCTAGTGACCAGTTTGTTCGGTTCTTCTGTACAGACATCTATTTTCAATCCGAAAGATATTTATGATTTGCGTTCAATATTAGCGCCCATTCGAGCGCAGCGATTTTATTTGGAATACCATGAACCAGGTATGACGATTAAGCTGCCAAAACTTATAGTGAAGGATGAAGTTTGGAAAGGGAGCAATAGAGCAATTAATTCAGTCAAGCTTGGAGGCTCCTATTTGATAAAGAATAAAGAACTTAAGGGCGTATTGCTACATGAAGATTTGGACGGTATAAGATGGCTAACTAGGAGTACAGAAAGAACGCCCCTAACTGTTAATGCAAAAGACGATCAAAAAATTGTTCTGTTAATCATCAGGCCGAATGCTGATATCACACCAATCTATCGTGATGGAAATACAGTTTTTGATTTATCGGTAAACATCAGGGCGGGAATCTTAGATATGCAAGCAGATGTTCCGCTGGAAGAATTGGAAAAAGAAGCGGAAGAAGAAGTTAAGCAGGAAATAATGAAAACATTTAAACTGTCACTTGAAAAGAAGGCCGATATCTATAATCTTGAGGAGATTGTCTATAGAAGCAATTTGAAAAGATGGAAAGAGGAATTTGCGGACAATTTTGCTCTTACTGAAGACTCCATAAGAAATATCAATGTCGAGGTAACCATACAGCAGACTGGAGATTTTGATTATGAGTATATCAATTGATACTGACAATTCTGCACGATTAGTCATCGTGCTTTTTTTTGATTCTGTATTTGGATCATCAGGTGTTTTAATAAATGTGGTCTTAACTCTATTATGGGACAGCCTATTGGTTTGACCTTTATGTATCATTAATATTTAAGTGATAACTACATATCTATTATTGTTATCCAGCTCCGGTTTTTGCACTGATTTTTTTCTAATTAAAGAGGGGGATTTTATGGAAGATTCCATTGTGATTTTTGATTCCCAGTGATTGCTGCCATCCTCTATGTCATTATCATGACTCTTTCATTTGCAGTTTTCATATGGAAACGGGTAATAGAAAAGCAGGAAGATATCATCTCCTGACAAGATTCCTCATGGGTCTTGTTTTATTATGTGTCTATAAGAGAATAGAAAGGTGAAAATACTATGACATTTTTTAAAAAATCGCAAATAAGCGGGAACGAACTCCGTACATAAATGCTCTAATTGTCAAAGAGGCGCCTTGGAAGGGAGAAAGGCATTTGTGATCACATCGATAGAAGATGCTAGGTTGTTAAAAAAGATAAAGAAACAGGATATGAATGCGGTCATCAATTGGTTTGACACGAGAAAATCAAAGTTCTATAAAATAGGCTGGGCGTATTTAAAAAATCACTCTGATGTTGAGGATGTTTTTCATAATACAATCATTAAAGTTCATGACAAAATTGATCAGCTGAGAGATGATCGTTTCTTTGAAACCTGGGTTACTTCGATTTTTTTGAATGAATGCCGTTCCCTCTACAGGAAAGGCAAGCAGAATGATTGCAGGCCCATTCCTGAAACAGCAAATGAGACAGATATGGATACAAAACTTGAAGTAATAAATGGTCTGGAACAGCTGGATGAAAGATATAGGGAAGTTATTATATTAAAGTACTTAAGGGGCTATTCCCAAGAGGAAATCAGTGAAATACTTTCAATGCCAGTTGGAACAGTGAAGTCGAGAATTTACAGAGGACTTAAGCAAATGAGGTTAATTCTTGAGGGGGGTGACAAGGATGAAATGTGAACAATACGAGGAATGGCTTCCAGCATATATTGAGTGCGATCTGAGCAAGGAAGAGGAATTATTACTTGAGGAACATCTTAAGAACTGTGAGTCTTGCAAACAGGAATTATCATTTTTTCAAGAAATCATTGGTGAGATAAAAGTTGAAAATAATGATATCAGAGTCCCTCGCGACTTCATGACTAATGTCCGTAAAAAAGTGACGAAAACGACTAAAGGAAAAAAGAGAAAAACGAGACTTGCAGCCTTCTCAGGTGCAGTAGCTTCTATCATTCTAGTCGCATCGGTCGGTACCGTTGTAGCTAATGATGGACTTAAAAGCTTTATGGATTGGTGGAAGGACAATAGTACAAGCGAAAATGAACAGGTTGAGAGGCTTGTTCAAAGTGGATTGAGTGATGAGGTTAATATTGAAGCGATTAGCAACGGAGTAAAAATGAAAATCACTAATGTTGCAGCAGATGATATCCAAACATTTATTTATTATGAGGTAGAGGATCTTGAGGGTGAAAATCGGTATATGGTGGATATTTCATCTGGACTAGAAGTCTTAAGGAAAGACAAGAAATGGTTTGCACATGGAGCTTTTAGTTCATTAAGTCTATATTCGGAAGAGAACAATGTATATAAAGGAAGAATTGCGCTTAAGCCGGTGGACGGGCTAATTAACTTAAGGATAAATAAGCTAGATAAATTCAATCCGATTCAAGATGAAAAAAATGATCGTACTGATCTCAAAGACACCGAATATATAGAAGGAGATTGGCAATTTGAAATTCCGGTAAAAAAGCATGCAGCAATTGAATATAAGCTCAATAAGGAAGTTGAGGTAGAGGGAAATCAAGTTGTGTTTAATAAGCTGGTTATTGCTCCTACAGTGACAACGCTTTCCTATGTATTTATGGATGGAAATCCAAATAGACAGGTTAGCTTTATCCAAATAGATAGTATAGAAAGTAATGGGAAGTTCGCATATAATGATCTTTTATTAGGAGCTGGCAATGATCTTGATTATGATAGTGTTTCTTCAGAACTAGCTTTTGAAACTCTGTACTTCGATCAGCCAAAGGAAATCCGTATTCATATTGGACCTATTATGTACTATGAGACATATCGTGCAGAATACCCAAT
Organism: Cytobacillus purgationiresistens; assembly: GCF_030813235.1. Lineage (GTDB taxonomy): Bacteria > Bacillota > Bacilli > Bacillales > Cytobacillaceae > Cytobacillus > Cytobacillus purgationiresistens. The sequence goes on from NZ_JAUSUB010000029.1 coordinate 30,025, forward strand.
CGATCCTTATAAAAGCGATCCTCAAATATTTGAATATCTAGGGAATCAGATAAGTATAAAGGATATAGAAATTAATAATTCTACAAAACTTACACTTAATGAAAACTTTGCAGTTGATCGACCATATGAGAGATTGGATTTTACTTTTCTTGATAAAGAAGGGAATAGGCCATCTGGTTCTGCAATAAGTGAAGAAGGTAAAGTTGTTGATAAAAATAAATCCGTCTATGAGTCTAAAGATTTTTATATGCTTAAGCATTTAGAAAGACCCAAACTTTACGCTGTGGTGAACCATATAGAGAATCATACTGACTCACCTGATAAACCTTTTATCCCTGCAAAACTAGTGATCGATGGTTATTTTCAAACAGAGTATCCTGACCAATACATTGATATTAAGCTAGAAGATCCTAAATAGGATCTTCTTTTTTAACGATGTCTATTATGGTAATATCTGATAAAATGGTTGTAGAAATGAATCGTGTTCTGAGGTGATAATGTGGAATATTTTAAAGAGCTAAGAAAGAAAGTCGGACACGCGCCTCTTATTTTACCAGGGTCCGTTGTACTTTTAATAAATACAGAAAATGAAATCCTCTTACAGCAAAGAGAGGATGGCAGATGGGGAATTCCAGGCGGACTAATGGAGTTAGGGGAAAGCCTTGAGCAGACAGCCAGGAGGGAAGTAAAAGAAGAGACAGGTTTGGAGATTGGCGAATTAACACTGTTAGGGGTATTTTCTGGGGAAAAATACTATATTAAAGCGCAAAATGGAGATGAATTCTACGCTGTTACTGCTGTTTACATGACAAGAGATTATAAAGGAAAGATACAGATTGATCAAAAGGAATCACTGGATATGCAGTTTTTTTCGTTAACAGCGTTGCCCAATCAATTACTGGATACATATAAAAGTTATATTCATCCATATATCAAAGAACTGCAAAAAAAATAAACCTCCTTTCGAAGGAGGTTTATATTAGAATTGGAAAGACAGCTGTTTATTTTTAATTTCCTCTATTAGCTCTTCAGCAGCTTTTTTGCTTAAAATGAGTTTCCCTTCAGCTAATATTAAGTTATCATTTTGTATTTCACCGGTAATTTGACAGGCTTTGCTTGCATTATATTTTTGTAAAATAATGCGATCATTTTCAACGAAGATTTCAAGCGGATCTTTTTCAAAGATTTCTAATGTGTTTCTTAATTCCTTAGGGATAACGATCCTCCCTAATTCATCTACTTTCCTTACAATTCCAGTGCTTTTCATAATAAATCCCTCCTATCAAATATTTGAAATACAAATCTTTTATGATTGTTTAAAAGATCTAATGTAAGATAAAAATTACACATTTTTACCAAAATTCCTCCTTTTTTCATTTTACATTTATATTACCGTTTTTTGTCTTTTTGTCATAAAAGGGAATTTAGTGCGACCTGTCTGATAAATAAAGACATACATAGAGAGAGAAAGCAGGAGAGGATTATCGAACACATATTAACCTTACAAAAAGTGATAGATTATATCGAAGAGCATGTACAGGAAGAAATGGACCCGGTCCATCTTGCAGGATTGGCTGGGTATTCGCATTATCATTTTAGCAAAATATTTAAAAAGTATACCGGATATTCGACAATGGATTATGTGGTGAAGAGAAAGCTGCAACATGCACTATATGAATTATTTTGCGGGAAAAAGGTTATTGATATTGCCTTAGATTATGGTTTTCATACACATGCTGGATTTACGAAGGCATTTAAGAAAACCTTTGGTTCCTCCCCGAGTTTATATAAGCTTCATTGTCCAGCTGTCAGACCGCAAAAGCCGGATTTAATGAATCTGCATAAAAGGAATGTGGGTGGGATTGTCCTGCAGCCAAAACTTGTATCCCGTCAGCCGTTTACAGTAGTAGGACAGACATTTGAATCATCGATGAAAAATATCTCTTTCACACGAGATGAACCAGCCTTTTGGGATGAGCGGGGCTTGACTGATGGGGATGTTGAAAGGAATTTATATCGACTTTTTTCGCCGAAAAGGCATGGAGAATATTGTATGAATATTAATCGTAACCATGAGAAGTTTACTTATTTATTTGCGGTCGATTATGATGAACAGCATACTCTCCCTGAAGGTTATATGATTCAAAAAATGCCTGCAGCTAATTACGCCGTATTTAAAACACCAGCCGTATCAGCTGAACAGTTTGTGTCTACAATAAAGGGAACCTGGCGTTACATATTGGAAGACTGGCTCCCTCCTTCTTCCTATGAAGTGGATGAAGCAGTATGTGATTTTGAATATTACGATGAATACTGTCATTATTGGGACTTTGAAAAAATATATATGGAGATCCATCTGCCTATTAAAAAAAGAGCCTCATGATTGAAAATGACGCTCTTTTTTGTTTGGTTTGAGGTGGAAGTTGAGCGAATAATGTAAATTTGAGCAGGTATCGAGCTGGCATGAGATAAGGGCCTAATTACCTTTTAGTGCTCAACCTCCCATCACATAAGCTGTCATCGGTCGGGATGTAGCTTGATTTAGAAAAAATATAATCAATCGCCCAAGAATAAAAGCATTATAAACGATGTTTTTTCTTTAATAATGAACGGTATAAATATAGTACGGGTGTCAAAAGGACAGCACTCGCTATAATGGCGATTTTAATTGCAAAGTGAGATCCGATCCATCCGATAAACGGTCCGCCGCCTATTTGTCCGATGGAGTCAACTTGCCCTTTTACTGAAAAGAAGGTTGCCCGCGCAGATGAATCAGGAATAATCTTATTTAGCCAAATATCCTCTAAAGGATACATAACCTGCCTGGTTCCTGCGATAATCATGTAGAAAATGATCAGGCTGACAATCCCGGTTGAGAGAGAGAACCCTAGCAAAGAAAGGATAATCAGAATTGCTCCTATGAATAAAGCGATATAGATTTTTCTTAGCTCCAAATGAAGGGAGAGACGATTGATAATATATAAAGCTAGAAATGAAAATATCATCACGATAAAATTTAACGCACCTGCCATTATAACAAGCGTTTCATCAGTTAGACCCAGCAGCTGAGGTGCTTCAAGCAAGTGTGACAGCCAAAGTCGGTCAAAACCTTCACTATAAAGGCCGAAAAACAAGGCGATTAGTAATAGCAGCCTAATTAGGCGGTTCATTTTTGCTGATGTGATAATCAGCTTTAGATTATCAGTCATATTTTCCATAACGGTTATTTGTTTTTGTTTGTTTTGTGGTATGAAATGTTCCTCTTTCATAAAAATCAACACGAATAAGGACAACCCAACCATCGCAATACCGCCAATCATGATAGGCAAGTTAATCAAAGAATATCCAAGGATGATGCTAATAGGAATCGCGATGATTTGACCAAAGTTTCCGGCGCGCGCTCCTTTTAGTATTGCTGATGAAGCCTTTGTTTCTCCAATTTCATCTGCAATCCAAGCTTGCTGAGAACCGCTAGTGAAGGTATAACCAATCCCCCATAAAATTTGAGAAGCAATCACAGCTGCAAATACAGGAAATAACCCCTCTATAAAAAAGCCGCAGCCGATCAGAAAATATCCGATGATCATTGAAAGCTTTCGACTTTTTAAATCGGAAACTACACCAGTTGGTATTTCAAATAAAAAAACAGTGAGTTCCAGTACGGTCCCGACTAAGACAAGCTGTAGCGCAGTCAGTTGTACGGTTTGCACATGGTACAACAAATTCACAGTGAATACTAAAGTAAAGAAGAATTGCGATAAAAAACAAGTGTAAATATAAACGTGATATGGGCTTTTTAATTGTAAGTTCTTCATATCGTTCCCCCTTATATAGAATTGTAAATGGGAGGAAGATTAAGTTCTTTTCCAAATTTGCGGTATATTTTGATATCTGATATTATTACCTGGTACCAATTCTAGTAAAATATTAATTTCTCGGGAGGCTAATATGTATAAATTATGCAGCACCCTAATCTACATCTTGATGAAGACCTTTCACTTGTTTCAGATGAAGGGTAAAGAAAACATTCCTTCAGACGAAAGGTATGTTGTTACTTGTTCCCATAAGAGTATTATTGATGTCATCGTGTTAGCAATTGCCTTATATCCAACACCAGTACATTTTATGGCAAAGAAAGAATTATTCGAGGGGAAATTCAGAAATCGATTTTTCCGCTCAATTAAAGCCTTCCCAGTCAATCGTGAAAATCCGGGTCCAAGCACATTGAAGACACCATTAAAAATCCTAAAGGACAACAAATGTGTAGGAATCTTCCCGAGCGGCACGAGAACCAGTGAAGACATGCCGTTGAAGAGGGGGGCTGTAACGATTGCGCTTAAAGCAGATGCTCCGCTCCTCCCTGCAGACTATAAAGGGCCGACGAAAATTTCACAGTTCTTAAAAGGTGAAAAGTCATCCATCATCTTTGGTGAACCTATGTTATTTGGAGAGATAAGGAAGCTGCATAAGAATGAGCAAATAGATGCAGCGGTCGAGGATTTGGAGAAAGAAATGAAAAGGCTAGAGAAGCTTCATTAATTTCAATGAAGTCGGAGTTTCGAGTGACTAAAAAGAGTTTGGGAGTGACTAAAAAAGGTTCGGGAGTGACTAAAAAAGGTTCGGGAGTGACTAAAAAAAGTCCGAGTGACTAGAAAAAGTTCGAGTGTCTAAAAAGGTTTCGGAGCAGCTGATAAAAAAGTTCTGAGTAACTCATAGGTGTTTAAAGTACGAAAAAAGGTATTGTAGAGCTAAATAAAGTTCTCGACCCAAGTGTCAATGTGATGAGAGTTGACAGTTAGGTAAAATCATGATAAATTTATCTCGAATTAAGAATACTTTAAAATGAGATAAATATGATTGTTAATGATTAGGGAAACAATAAACTTCATACACCTTGTTAGGAGGAATTATAAATGAACGGTTTAAAAGGGATTCATCATGTAACAGCAATTACAAGCAGCGCGGAAAAAAACTATGAGTTCTTTACTTATGTTCTAGGCATGCGACTCGTGAAAAAAACAGTCAATCAAGATGATATTCAAACCTATCACTTGTTTTTTGCAGACGATACAGGCAGCCCTGGCACAGACATGACTTTCTTTGATTTTCCAGGGATTCCTAAAGGGGTTCACGGAACGAATGAAATTTATAAAACATCATTACGCGTGCCGAGTGATTCATCGCTCGATTATTGGGTGAAGCGGTTTGACCGCCTTGATATCAAGCATGAGGGAATTAAAGAACAGTTTGGGAAAAAGGTATTGCCTTTTGCTGATTTCGATGATCAGCAATATCAATTGATTTCGGATGAAAGTAATAAAGGCGTTCCAGCAGGGACTCCTTGGAAAAATGGCCCGGTTCCACTTGAAAATGCTATTACAGGGTTAGGACCTATATTGGTAAGAGTGGCGGATGTTGAATACTTCAGAGAAATGATGAAACAAGTGCTTCAATTTAGTGAGATTGCACAAGATGGTTCATTTTATTTATTTGAGGTTGGCGAGGGTGGAAACGGTGCGCAAGTAATTGTTGAGCATAATTCAGTGCTTCCAATTGCTCGTCAAGGTTATGGCACAGTTCACCATGCTGCTTTTCGTGTGGAGGATAAAGCTGTGATTGATGAATGGATCGAAAGAATGTCAGGTTTTGGTTTTCAAACTTCAGGCTTTGTAGATCGATTCTTCTTTGGTTCGCTTTACACAAGAGTGGCTCCGCAAATCCTATTCGAATTTGCAACTGATGGACCAGGATTTATGGGAGACGAACCATATGAAACCTTAGGAGAATCACTATCTTTGCCACCGTTCTTCGAATCAAAGAGGGAAGAAATAGAAAAGTTAGTTCGCCCAATTGATACTGTGAGAAGCACGATTGATTTTACAAAAGAATAAGGTTGAAAGAACCGATAAGTCTAATAATGGCTTATCGGTTTTTTGTGTATAACAGTCGATAAAATCCATCATGATAAGAAAAGCGCAAGCGCCTTGTTCACCCTCAGGCATAGCATGAGACGAACCCCACGGAAAGGTGGTTCTTTACCTTTTTGGGAGGATTGGCCCTAAAACATAGAGGGGGATGCGCTGGAACTAGCCCTTTTTCAAACTTGAAAAATTTTATACTTTCTTAACTTTTAATAAAATGCCTTTCTCCAATAGAAATCAATTTTCATTTTCACCATTCTAGTTTACTATTGAGATATGTAGCAGAGCGGGAAGAAACATTATTCTAGATAATTTTTTCATCATGCTATCAAAGCAGGGTATGATAGTAGATTGACTATGGTAAAGGGGAAGGTTGCACATGTCGGAGGAAAATATAACGAGGATCCATTTGAATGGGAAAGAATACATATTAATCGGTACCGCCCATGTTTCAAAAAATAGTGCTGAGCAGGTAAAAGAAGTCATTGAAGCTGAACAGCCGGATTCCGTTTGTATTGAACTGGATCAAGGAAGATATCAGTCGATTAAAGATGGTAATAAATGGAAGGATATGGATATATTTAAGGTGATTAAAGAGCGAAAAGCGACCCTATTATTAATGAATTTAGCCATTTCATCCTTTCAAAACCGAATGGCAAAGCAATTCGATATCAAGGCTGGACAAGAGATGATCCAAGGAATTGAATCGGCGAAGGAAGTCGGTGCCGAACTCGTCTTAGCTGACCGAAATATCCAGATTACATTCTCACGTATCTGGCGGGGGATTGGCTTTAAGGGGAAAGCGATGCTTCTTTCTCAGGTGATTGCCGGGATTTTTAGTGATGAGACAATTACTGAAGAAGAGCTAGAAAAGATGAAGAAACAGGACACCATCGATGCGATACTCAATGATTTTACTGAAACCTTCCCACAATTAAAAGTACCTTTAATTGATGAACGTGATCAATATTTGTCACAAAAAATAAAGGAAGCACCGGGGGAGAAGATCGTGGCTGTACTTGGAGCCGCACATGTACCTGGTATAAAAGAAGAAATTAAAAAAGAGCATGATTTAAAGAAATTGACAGAGCTTCCACCGAAATCGAAGGCACCGAAAATCATTGGATGGACGATTCCATTTGTTGTATTAGCCATCATTGCTTTTACTTTTATCTCCAATCCAGAAGCTGGTGTACAGCAAACAATGAGCTGGATATTATGGCATGGCTGCTTATCAGCACTAGGCGCTGCCATCGCATTGGGTCATCCACTTGCCGTCGTAACCGCATTTTTAGTGGCACCAATTACATCGCTTAATCCATTACTTGCGGCTGGATGGTTTGCAGGTTTTGTACAAGCATATTTCAGGAGACCGAGTGTCCGTGATTTTGAAAATTTGACCGAAGATGTGTTCACAGTGAAAGGGTTTTGGCGAAATAAGGTGACGCGTATCTTGTTAATTATTGTATTGGCCAATATCGGCAGCTCATTAGGTACGTTTATCGGAGGAGCAGACGTTATTCGTTTATTTATCGATAATTTTAGGTAGGATTGATTGATAATTTTTCAGGAATGAAAGGAAGTATGGTTTTGAAGAAGTTCCCAACGATTATTGCTGTTATGATTTTTGTTACGATAGCTGCTAATTGGATGCTGGATAAAGATTATGCGACGGAAATCGTTTCACAAGATCGCTTTATGATTTCTATCGGGGCAGGCTTATTATCAGGTACAATTATGTGGATATTTTTTGCTTTAGAAAAGAAAAAGGAATAGTTTAATGGGAAAAGTCAGCTATGAAAAGCTGACTTTTTTTATTGGGGATGGCGATATTAGAAGCATAGTGTATGACAGTTTATTAATTTTCGAGCAGTAAGGGGCAGGATTTATTCTAGCTGAGGAGTTATTTTAATCTGGTGGTAAAGTTATTTAGTGAGGGGTGTTGAGTTAGAGGCATCGCTGTTATTTCTACGCTTTATTTAGATGAATGATCCTCAAGAAAAAAAAGCATGTTCACTATTTTTGAAATTCAAGCATACCTGAATGATTTTTTTAGTAAAATGATATATCAACCAAAGAAAGAGGCGAGACCTTGGATACTGAAAACTTTATTACAGGTGACAAGCTGGAACGTTATGTCGAACTCTGCCAACGAAAAAAAGAAATAGAAGACGAACTGGAAGTTTTGAAACAGTCTTTTAATGAGTATTGTGATCAGGCTTTTGGAAGGAATGAAAAGGGAGAAGTTGCATTACAGGCTTTCAAATTACAAAGGCAAATTAGAAAGATCGAAAAATATGATTGCGATAAAACTGTAAAAAGACTAGAAGAACTAAATCAGCCCCATCTCATTCAAAAAAGCCCTAACGAAAAGAAAATCAAATCCGCCCTCGACCTAGAAATCCTTGACGAAAAAGACCTAGCCGACTGCAAAACCACCAACTACACGAAAGCCATTTACGTAAAACAAGTGTAGGTGCCTGTCACCCTCATGTTTCGACAATTTCTGCACGCCAGCCCAATATTACATGGAAATAAAAATCCGGATCCCTATTGAAATGGCTCCGGATATGTCTGTTTATGTCGAAATATGGAGGTGACAGGCACCCATAATGCCCTTAAAAGGCATCCACACTCGTTAGAAAATGTCAGATATTTTTTGGATTTCTTCGGCTGTTAGTTGGACTTCTAGTGTTTTTAGGTTGTTGAGTACTTGGTCGGCACGTTTGGCTCCTGGGATGACGGCGTCGATGGAGCTTTGGTTAAGGTACCAGGCAAGGACGACATGGGCAACTTCTACATCCTTCGCATGGGCGATTTTTCTAACTTCTGCTACCTTATCTAAGTTTTCTTCAAATGTACCTGGCTGAAAGTGTGAAGATTTAGTCCGGAAATCATTAAAGGATGTATTTTTATCATATTTGCCGGCAAGCAGGCCAGATGCAAGCGGGAAGTAAGGTATAAAAGAGATATTATTTTTAGTTGTATATGGGAGCAATTCCTTCTCTGCATCTCGCACTAATAAATTATATTCTCCTTGGTACACGTCGACATATCCGTCTTTATTGGCTTCCTTCAACTGATCAATAGAAAAGTTGGAAACGCCAATGGCACGAATTTTTCCTGCGTCCTTTAATTCCTTTAGAGCACCAACTGCTTCATCTTTTGGCGTATCTTCATCAGGGAAATGGATATAGAAAAGGTCTATGTAATCAATTCCCAGTCTTTTTAGGCTATCATCCACTGCCTGTTTTAAAAACGCTGGAGAGTTATCTATTGCAATATTCTCACCAACAAATTTATGTGCTCCTTTCGTTGCTACTATCGCTTCAGAGCGGTTTCCTCTTTCCTTTAAAACCTCCCCAATTAATTCCTCAGAGCGTTCTGGTCCATAGAAATATGCTGTATCTAGTAGGTTAATTCCATTATTAAGGGCCGAATGAACAAGCTCTTTGCCTGCACCCTCATCAAGATTTGGATAAATATTATGGCCGCCAACTGCATTTGTTCCTAAACCAATGGGGTTAACAAATAGTCCGCTTTTACCTAACTCAACTTTCTTAGTCATTCCAGTTTCACTCCTTTTCTTATTTAATTTAGATGATAACAAATCTTTCGAAAAAAACAGATAAATATGCTTGAGCGCCTTTCTTGGCATCATCATGATAGGGTCTTACTGCAGAGCCTAGTCCATCTAGGTCAAAAGGCAAGTATGAATGGAAGGTCAAAGCCAACCTTCATTTATTCTTGCCGTTTGCTTGTCGTGACTGACCGAGACCCCTCCGCTTTTCGACTATCTGCTAGAATAGACAAAAAGCTGGTAGAAGGCTTATGATGAACTCAAAGATTTTATGTCAGAGGTGGGCCGAATGAATTCAATCTTAATTGTTGAGGACGAAATACCGATTAGCCAAGTGCTGAAAGTATATATGCAAAGAGCCAACTTTGAAGTCGTGCAAGCATTCGATGGAGAAGAAGCGATAAATAAATTCCATGAAGTGAACCCCTCTTTAGTCATTTTGGATGTCATGCTTCCAAAAAAAAACGGATGGGAAATATTAAAAGAGATTCGGCAGGAGAGTACCTGCCCTGTGATTATGCTGACGGCTCTTGGAGATGTGAGCTATCGTTTATCAGGCTTAAACGGCGGGGCGGATGACTACATTCCTAAGCCATTTGATGCGGAAGAGGTTGTCGCGAGAGTGCAAGCTGTCTTAAGGCGTGCTCCTAATGATCAGGAAAAAATCAAGAAATATGGTCAGCTTCAAATCAATACGATGTCGCATAGAGTCACCTTAAATAATACAGAAATCGAGCTGACACCAAGGGACTTATCGCTTTTATTATTTTTAGCAGAACATCCAAATCAGACATTTACAAGAGATCAGCTGATAAACAATGTATGGGGATGGGAATATGAAGGCAGTGATCGAGCAGTCGATTTAGCAATAAAACGATTGCGAAAAGCGCTGCAATCATGGCCAGAATCTGAAGGAGAAATTAAAACACTGCGGGGATTGGGGTATCAGCTTAGTGCCTACAAAAAATAAGAAAAGAGTCTCGCTACTAAGATACTGGACAACTCGGTATTTAATCACACTATGTATAGGACTGATCGTGATTGCCTTGGTTTCAGCCGCATGGATCAGGCATACGACACTTGAAAATCGACTGAATATCATGACCTTAATGGCTGAGGAAGTGGCTGATCGATTTGTTGATGTAAGTGAAGGGAAGCCGGTTCCCAATGGGGATGTGCCGGGACTGCTAGATGATCGCGGCCGCTTCATGAACCTTGAAAATGATCCATCCATCTACATTGTCGATACGTATGGAACCTCCCTGTTTAGCAATAAACCTAAAGAAAATAGGTTTGTTCAATTTTCCTCATCTATATTAAATAATGAGGAAAAAGTGCAAAAGTTAAAAATGGAAGGAAATAGCAGTGATTTATATGTAATAAAAACACCGATCAAATCACAGAACATGCTTCTTGGGTGGGTAGTTATTATGGAATTTAAAGATAACTTAACACAAGTCAATCAGGAGTACAGTCTGCTGGCAATTATGATTATTAGCCTCGCCTTGCTCGGTTGGGCAGCTATATACTTTCTGTCAAAAAGACTTTCTAATCCGATACAGGATGTGGCTGTTGCAGCTAAAAAGGTGCAGGAGGGTGACTACAATATTGATCTTCCTGATCAAATAAAAGAGCAGGAAGTTTATGAATTGGTTCACTCCTTTAAAGAGATGTCCAGCCGGTTGGAAAAATTAGAATCTCTGCGCACAGAGCTGCTGGCAGGTGTCACTCATGAATTAAAAACGCCTGTTACCTCAATTAGCGGACTATTACAGGCAGTGAATGATGATGTTGTGACTGGACAAGAAGCGAAGGAATTTCTGCAGATGTCCTTGAAAGAGACGACAAAAATGAAGAAAATGGTGGAGGATTTACTTGCGTTTAACACCTTTGCGACAAACGCCTTTCCGGTTCAATTGGAAACTTATGAAATCAATGAATTGTTAAGAGAAACGATTTACCAGTGGAATATTACGCAAGAAGGTGCTGAAATCGAGGTTTCAATTCACACTCAGCAGGAGGAATCGTTTGCCCATGTCGATCAAATTCGCCTTCAGCAAATATTAACCAATCTTCTTAATAATGCTGCACATGCAATGGATGGCAAAGGGGCAATCGATGTAACAACAAAAGCCATTGCTAATCAAGTGATCATTGATATTAAAGATTCTGGCCAAGGGATTCCAAAGGAAGAACAGCCTTTTATTTTTGAGAGATTTTTTAGAGGGGAAGGAAAAAAGTATAATACAAGAGGTCTAGGTCTTGGTTTACCCTTTAGTAAAATGATTGCTCAATCATTAGGAGGCGACCTGCAGCTTATAGAAACTTCTTCATCAGGCACAACCTTCCGAATAACGATACTGAAACCGTCTTAGTCCATCTTGGGATAGGGCGGTTTTTTGTAAGGTACGGTTTCTAGCCTTCAAAGTGATAGTGATATTTCCGACAGATTGCTTGTCATTGAAGAGCATCATTCCATACAAACGCAATTCATAAAGGTCGATTTAATAGTGATATATGTTGTGCGTTTTGTTCCATTGAATATCATAATAAGCGGATTTCCGAACAAAGGGATAAGGATGAATAAAGCATTTAAAACACCAGCAATAAAAATGACAAGTTTTTGTCTCAAAATTTGCTAACCTCTTATATGATTATATCAACTAATTCAGAAAAATGAAAAATATTTCATTTTTTGAGAATTTATGAAAACTGCATAAAAGAAGTGTCATGGTCCCCTCAACCTTTCTCTTTTTCTGAATGGTATTGGAATAAAAATACAATAATAATTAAATAATAAAGGGTATCAAACGGGGGTGAATATGAAATGTATCAATTGACCACAAGAGAATTAGCTTCGATTGAGGATGAGATCCGAGCGGAGGAAATCACTGCAAAGGCTATTAATTGGTGTGCTTCACAATGCGAGGATGGCACAATCAAATCAGAGTTAGAACAAATTGCAGAACAACATCAATTGCGTATTGCCGACTTGGCTACCTATTTTAATCGTTCAAGAAAAACACTTCAATAATGGAGGAATGACCATGCCGAATAATATCGAAGGAAGAGGCCTGACTGACCGTGAAATGGTGCAGCTCTGCTTAGAGCTGGAAAAGGGAAGGTCCCGCTCTGTAAGTAACTCTTTACTTGAAACGAGTCATCAAGGTTTACGTGATATATACCAACATTGCTTTCAAACTGCAGCGGATAATCAATATACTCTATTTGAAATGATGGCGAAAAAGGGCTGGTATCAAACAAATGTAGCCTCACCTGCAGAAATGACAAAGGTCCTAGAATCCATGCAAAATAATTTAAACCCTTCCAGCCCCGAATAGAGCAAGTTTATTCGGGGTTTATCATGTCCGCATCTTTCCTCGAAAAAGAAATTTCCTTTGACATCTTCCTGACACATTCGCCCAGTAAATTAATACTAGTAAGGGAATCATAAATGATTTTCGAAGAAAGAAGGGTTTGTTATGAATGAGATGGATCAATTGAATGAAGTGAGCAGAGAAAATAAACCGCCCAAAAATCGCTGGTTTAAAGGTATGGCGATGACAGTGGCAGGCGGAATGCTGGGGTCCGTGATAACATTAACTGCAGTCAATTATCTCCCACAATCCCAAGATGAACCATCACTTGCTAGTAACCAAATTGAAGAACAGGGATCTAATTTAGATGTGCAGCCTGTTTCAACGGCAAATGAATCTATGGCAGATATGATCGAGAATGCTTCTAAAGCGATTGTTGGCGTCGTTAATATGCAAAAGCAGCAAGCCAACCCTTTCGTTCAACAACAAGGACAAGCTGAGCAAGAAGTTGAAAGCGGAACAGGGTCTGGTGTCATCTTTAAAAAGACGGAAGATGAAGCCTATATTGTCACCAATAATCATGTCATTGAAGGGGCATCAAATATTGAGGTCTCTCTTCATAACGGCGATAAAGTAAAAGCGGAATTAATCGGAACAGACTCTTTAACGGATATAGCGGTGTTGAAGGTTTCTGGAAAAATCGATGGAGAGGTATTGCCTTTCGGAGATTCATCTAAGCTTCGAGCAGGAGATCAGGTGCTTGCAATTGGTAATCCACTAGGACTTGATCTATCAAGAACAGTCACTCAAGGGATTGTTAGTGCAGTGGATCGTTCTATTGGTGTATCCACTTCAGCAGGTGAGTGGGATCTGGATGTAATCCAGACTGACGCTGCTATTAACCCTGGAAACAGCGGCGGAGCCCTCATTAATTCAGCAGGTAAATTGGTCGGGATTAATAGTTTGAAGATCGCTAATAATGGGGTGGAAGGACTAGGGTTTGCGATCCCAATTAACGAGGTTCAAACCATTATTGATCAGCTGCTTGAAAATGGGAAAATCATACGACCTTACTTAGGGGTAGGCTTGATGAACCTTGAAGAGGTTCCACCATTCTATTCACAAAAGCTGCCTGAATCTGTATCTAAAGGAGCCATTGTTACGCAAGTGGATGAAACTTCTGAAGCTGCCAAGGCTGGGTTAAAGGCAGAGGATATACTTGTCTCAATTGGAGATAAGGAAATCACCAATGCTGATGACTTGCGCAAGTACTTATACAAAGATTTCGAGATTGGCGATAAAGTCGAAGTCGGCTTTTATCGGAATGGGGAATTACAAAAAGTTGAAGTAACCTTAGCAGGGAATGAAGGATAAAGGAGTAGAGAATGATTAATAAAAAAATTCTGGGTTTATCAGGAGTAATATTAGCGATTGCAGTCGCAGTTGCTTTATTTTTCCTTTTAGATAATAAAGTAGCAACCGTGAATGGAGAAAAAATCAGTAAAACGGATTTAAATGAGGCGCTATTATCGCAATATGGTGCAACCGCACTAGATACATTAATTACCGATAAAATCGTTTTACAAGAAATGAAAAAAGAAAAGGTTAAAATTAGCGATGATGAGATTGCTGATGAGATGGTTAATTACATGGACGCCTATGGCGGGGAAGATGAATTCAAAGAAGTGATAAAGGACAGTGGGGTGGAAATCTCAACCATTGAACAGAATATCATGATTTACTTAGGAACAAAGAAATTGATTGAGCCTAGAATTGACATAAAAGAAGAAGATATCCAAAGCTATTTTGATGAGAATAAAGCCAGCTTTGCTCAAGCAGAAGAAATAGAGGCAAGTCATATTCTTCTTGAAGATGAGGACACAGCAAAAGAAGTGCTGAAAAAGCTAAAGGACGACGGTGACTTTGCAAAGCTTGCCAAGGAATACTCTACTGATACTGCTACAAATGAAAAAGGCGGAGAGCTGGGATTCTTCTCAAAAGGTGAAATGGCAGAGGAGTTTGAGAAAACCGCTTTTGATATGGAAATTGATGAAATCAGTGACCCTGTAAAGACGGATTATGGCTACCACATCATTAAAGTAACGAACAAGAAGGAAGCAGCTGAAGCAAAGCTTGATGATGTAAAAGAGGAGATTAAAGATACTCTTCTAGAATCTAAACTGGAAACCGAATATACTGTATGGCTAAATGAAAAGTTTGAAGAGTACGAGATTAAAACGTTTTTAAAAGACTGATAGAATATTATAGGGGGGGAGGAGAAGTTAAAACCTCCTCCTCTTAGAAAAAAAAATAACCTTTACAGTCTCAACGATGTAAGCGCTGTAAAATAATCAGAATAATAAATAACTATTGACATTCCTATACTTTGGTCTTAAAATTTCTTTTATCAAGTAAAGTTCAAACCAATAAAATATACTCTTATCGAGAGCGACTGAGGGATCAGGCCCTATGACGTCCGGCAACCTCCTATTATAGGAACGGTGCTAATTCCTGCAGAATGATTTCATTCTGAAAGATAAGGTTTAATAACGGATATCCGTAAGCCTCTTTCAAAATGAAAGAGGCTTTTTTTCATTCAGATTGTCCAGCTGCGGTGTCTAGCCCTTCAAGGTCAGAACCACCGAAGGAATGGTGGAAAGTAGAACATCTTCAACCCCGCACGTTTTTGTTTATCGGGATTGAACGAAACACCTGTGCATTTAAAATTGGGAGGCTAAGGGAAATGATTGAAGTAAATAATTTAGTGAAGGTCTATCGCTCGAAAAAAAATAAAGAAGTAATTGGTGTAAATGATGTATCCCTCAAGATAAAGGAGGGAGAGATCTACGGAATTATCGGTTATAGCGGGGCAGGAAAAAGCTCGCTCATACGATGCTTAAATTTATTAGAAATACCCACCTCAGGAAAAGTGAAAATTGATGGGCTGGAACTGACAAAATTGAGTGAGAAGAATCTCAGGAAGGCAAGACAAAAGATTGGGATGATTTTTCAGCATTTTTATCTCGCAAGTTCAAAAACAGTTTATGAAAATATTGCCTTTGCCCTCAAGGCTGCAGGCAAATCACCAAAAGAAATTGATGCTCGTGTAAAGGAATTGCTGGAGCTTGTCGGTCTATCAGATAAATTGAATCAATACCCTGCACAGCTAAGCGGCGGACAAAAACAAAGGGTTGGAATTGCAAGAGCGCTCGCTAATGAGCCGAAGGTGCTCCTTTGTGATGAAGCTACCTCAGCCCTTGACCCGAGTACGACAAAATCGATATTAAACTTGCTTAAAACGATCAATCAAAAGCTGGGTTTAACCATTGTGCTTATCACACATGAAATGGAAGTCGTGAAGGAAATTTGCCACCGATTAGCTGTCATGCAAGATGGAAAGGTGATTGAGGAAGGTCCAGTTTATGATATATTTGCGAATCCTGTCCAGCCGTTAACGAAAGATTTTATTCAAAGCGTCCTGCAGTTTAATCTTCCACAGCAATTAATTGAAAACAGAAAAGGCACGATTATAAAAATCCAATTTAAGGGCGCGATTGCTGAAGAATCGGTCGTGTCAGATTTATTTCAGCAATTTAAAGTGAAAGGCAATATCCTTCACGGCAAGATCGAATACATCCAGGATGTTCCATTAGGGGTTTTTATTATGGAATTGACCGGTGAGGAAAAAGAAGTTCAAAGAGCGATTAATTATATCGAAGAAAGAACACAAAATTTGGAGGTAGTTGAACATGTTGCTTGAAACCTTGCAAGCTTTGCTCCCAGACTTAAATACAGCAGTTTTGCAAACGATCTATATGGTGGCCGTCGCTTTGGCTGCAGCAATCATTTTTGGACTTCCGCTTGGCGTGCTCTTATTTGTAACAGATGAAGGTTTATTTTTGAAGAATAAAGTGCTTAATAGTGTAACGGGATGGATTGTGAACCTTATTCGTTCGATACCTTATATTATTCTCTTAGTTGCGTTATTGCCGTTAACAAAGTTAATTGCAGGATCGACAATTGGCCCTACTGCGGCATCCGTTTCTCTGTCAGTTGCAGCGATCCCATTCTTTGCTAGATTAGTAGAAACCTCCCTTCGAGAAATTGATAAAGGTGTCATTGAATCGGCTGTAGCAGTAGGCGCTTCACCGTGGATGATTATTACAAACATCCTTGTGCCTGAGGCTAAGCCAGGTATCATTCAAGGCTTAACAATTACAACCATTAGCTTAATTGGTTACTCGGCGATGGCTGGAATTATCGGCGGCGGCGGAATCGGCGACTTGGCGATTCGCTTCGGATATTATCGCTATGACAATACAATCATGTTTACGACGGTCATTGTTCTTGTTGTTTTAGTTCAAATCATCCAAATTAGCGGAGATAGAATCTCTAGAGTGGTAGATAAACGCTAAATCAGAAAAGGAGGGAAGAGCCATGTCTACAGTTATTTTAGAGGGTGTCAGAACACCCTATGGGAAATTTAAAGGAAAGTTAAGTGAGCTATCTGCAAAGCAGCTTGGCAGTATTGTGATAAAGGAGCTGCTACATCGAGTACCAGAAGCAGAAAAAGCCGATGGAGTCATATTGGCTCAAGTCATTCAAGGTGGGGAGGGGCAAAATCCTGCAAGGAAAGCAGCTATTGATGCTGGAGTGAGCCTCTCTGTCCCGGCTATTACCCTAAATAATGTTTGTTTAGCGGGATTAGCGGCAGTTGCAGATGCCACCCGCAGGATAAAACTTGAGGAAGGAGAGGTGTATATTGTGGGCGGATTTGATTCTATGACGAATGCTCCCCATGCAGCCAATCTCCGCAGGAACATTTCTCTGGGAAAAGAAACATTTAAAGACACATTGGATGATGGCTTATGGTGCTCATTAACGGATGACTCAATGGGGAATTTAACCGATAAGAGAAATCTGGAGTTAAACATTTCCCGCAGTGAGCAGGATGAATATGCACTTCTTTCCCAGCAGAGAGCGTATGAAGCAGTGAAAAAAGGCCATTTACAGGCTGAAATGGTTCCTGTCGAAACGAAGCTTGAGCTCGTAAAAGAAGATGAAGGAATCAGACCTCATTCAACAGTTGAAGGATTAGCCAAGTTAAAGCCGGTGTTTCTTCAAAATGGAACAATTACAGCTGGCAATGCTTCGCAAATGTCTGATGGTGCAAGTGCAGGCATCATTGCAAGTGAAGCTTATGCTGATAAGATTGGCCGCAGGCCGCTGGCAAAAATAATTGGATTCGCAGATGTAGCTGGCCCTGATACAAGCCTTCACGACAAACCTGCCCAAGCGATTGAGAAAGTACTTCAAAAGACCAATCATAGGATTGAAGAAATCGACTTATTTGAGATTAACGAGGCTTTTGCAAGTGTGGCTATTGCTAGCTGCAAGCAGCTGGCCATTCCATTTGAAAAGGTAAATGTGAACGGCGGAGCAATCGCAATCGGACATCCGCTTGGCGGCACAGGCTTCCGGCTTTTGCTTACGCTCATTCATGAATTGAAGCGCAGGGGCGGCGGCAAAGGAATCGCCACGCTATGTGGAGGCGGAGGCCAAGGAACTGCTGTATTAATTGAAGTGCCAAAGGAGTGGATTTAATGTCATCTGCCATCGATCAGTTTCATTCAATCAGCAGCTTGGACAAAGTTTGGTATCCTGATGAGCATCTAATTGAACAAGCTAATATTCATTCTTTTTTAACAAAAAATAATCTGAAGAATATTGAAGAACTGCATGAGCAATCACTAAAATATCCACAATGGTTTTATGAAAGTATACTTGCCGAACTCGATATTCCGTGGATTGGATCTTATGAAAATTATTTGAATATTGAAAAAGGAATTGCTTTTCCTGAGTGGTTCAGCGGTGGGAAAACAAATATTCTACACTACACAATCGAAAAGCATATTAGGCAAGGTAAGGGTGAGTACAAAGCACTTACATGGGAAGGAGAAAAAGGGGAAAGCACTTCTTACACTTTCCGTGAATTCAATAAAAAAATAAATGAGCTAGCTGCGGCATTACGCTCAATAGGAATTGAAAAAGGTGATCGCGTCGGTATTTATTTGCCAACGATTCCAGAGGCTCCCATTTCAATGTTTGCTTGTGCAAAAATTGGTGCAATCGTCATCCCTGTGTTTTCTGGATATGGTGCAGATGCAGTTGCTATAAGGATGAAAGAAGGAAAGGCAAAGCTGTTGATTACCGCTGATGGCTATACACGCAGAGGAAGATTAATAGAGATGAAAAGTGAAGCAGATCGAGCAGCAGCGATTGTTCCTGATATAGAACATGTATTAGTAGTTGAATATGCTAATGCTGAGATCTCTTGGAATGAAGGCAGAGACGTTTCTTATAGTGAATTAATCGCAAAGCATAAAAATCAGTATGTTGATACAGCGATTCTTGAAGCAGACGACCCCTTTATGATTATGTACACATCTGGGACGACCGGAAAGCCAAAAGGAACCGTGCATACTCATACAGGCTTCCCGCTGAAGGCAGCCATCGATCAATATTTGTGCTTTGATTTAAAGAAGACAGATAAATTTTTCTGGTTTACAGATTTTGGCTGGATGATGGGGCCGTGGTTATTTCTTGGATCAGCTGTACATGGTGCTGAAGTAATTATGTATGAAGGCAGTCCTGACTTTCCTCATGAAGGCCGGTTATGGGAATTAATCAACCGGCATCAAATCACAGTATTCGGCATATCCCCGACATTAATTCGTTCCTTGATGACAAAGGAAGGAAAAGTTCCTTCTTTGCCATCATTAAGAATTCTAGGGTCAACAGGAGAGGCATGGAACCCTGAAGCATGGCAATGGTTCTTGGAGCAAGTGGGTAAAGATCGCTGTCCTATAATTAACTATTCAGGGGGGACAGAGGTTTCTGGAGGGATTTTAGGTACATATCCTACTAAACCGATAAAAATATGCAGTTTTCATGGCCCAATTCCTGGCATGGCTGCTGCAATTGTAGATGATGGGGGTAAGCAGGTGCAGAATACGGTTGGAGATTTAACGTTGAATGCACCGTTTTTAGGAATGACAAAATCTTTTTGGGAAGACGATGAACGCTATATTCAAGCCTATTGGTCAAGGTGGCCGGATATTTGGGCTCACGGCGATTTCGCAGCCGTCGATCAGGATGGCTATTGGTATTTACTTGGCCGATCAGATGACACAATAAAAGTAGCGGGCAAAAGACTTGGACCATCTGAAATGGAAGCGGCAATTACTTCGCATCCGGATGTAAAAGAAGCAGCAGCGATTAGCATTCCCCATGAAATCAAAGGAGAGGCACCTGTCGTATTCGCCGTATTACATAGTTCAGCAGATTCCACTCCTTCTCTAGAAAATGAATTGCTTGCTCAAATTGAAAAAGTGATGGGGAAGGCGCTGAAACCGCAAGCTGTTCATATCATTACCGAGCTTCCATATACGCAAAGCAATAAGATTGCCAGACGTGTCATTAGAGCTGCCTACCTTGGCAGTGAACGCGGAGATACTTCCACCTTAAAAAACCAAGCTATTTTAGATGAAATCACACGGAAGGGGAATGAAGATGACATCAATTATTGAGCAATCAAAAGAAAGCATTTTGGCCGAACAATTAGCAGCCCCATTTATCAAAACAGAAAGACAATCCCAGTTATTTAAGGTGGCAGCAGAATTGGCTGACCGGTTCAGTGAAAGAGCCCAGGGAATTGATGAAGCTGCCCAATTCCCATTTGATAATTTCCAAGAGCTAAAGAATGCTTCTTATCTATCATTAACTGTGCCTAAGGAATATGGAGGAGAAGAGATTTCTTTATATGAATACATCCTTATTCAAGAAAGAATGGCTCAAGGAGATGCTTCGACTGCTTTATGCATCGGCTGGCATTTAGGAGTGGTTTATGACCTGCGAATCAAACGTAAATGGAAGGAAGCACAATTTCAACAGCTGTGCAACGATGTAGTTAATAGGCAAACCTTAATTAATCGCTGTGCTACTGAAGCTGCTACAGGCAGCCCGACACGAGGAGGAAAGCCAGCAACGACGGCAGTCAGGCAAGGAGATAAATGGGTCATTACCGGCAGAAAGTCGTTTGCCTCAATGGCTCCCGGTCTAGACTATTCATTAATCACAGCAGCCATTGCCGAAACGAATGAAACGGGGATTTTTTGGCTGGATCATCAGCTTGACGGCCTATCCGTAGAACCGAATTGGGATATGCTCGGCATGCGCGGTACTAGGAGTGATGATCTAGTTCTTGATCATGTAGAGCTGCGATTAGATGCTCTGGTAGAGAAAGAAGGCGGAGATTTTTACAACATTCCCAATGCCTGGCTGCTTCACTCTGCTGCTTGTTTCATCGGCGTCGCCATCGCGGCTCGGAATTATGCCGTTAAATTTGCTTCCGAATATAAGCCCAATAGCCTTCCTGGTCCGATTAAAGAAGTGCCTGAGGTTCAGCGGAAAATCGGTGAAATGGAGCTGGAGCTTTTAAAAGCTAGACATATGCTTTATTCCGTTGCTGATCGTTGGGACAATGAACCAGAAAAACGCGCCCAGCTTGGCGGAGAAATCGCTGCAACGAAACATATTGTATCCAATAGTGCCAATAAAGTGGTGGATTGGGCGATGAGAATTGTTGGTGCACAAAGTCTGCAGCAAAAGAACCCGCTTCAGCGGTATTATCGTGATGTCAGAGCAGCGTTGCATAATCCGCCAATGGATGATGTGGTTATCTCTACGTTAGCAAAAGGAGCCTTTGCAGCTTATTCAGACCAACAATAACCGATCAGAAAAGAGGGCATTCATTTGAAAATCAGACAACTGCAGTTTTTCTTTTTAGCTATTTTTTTCGTATTAATCCTGTCAGGCTGTGGAAGTTCATCTGCAACGAAGGAAGATAAAGTCATTAAAATTGGAGCGACCGCAGGGCCATACAGTGACCAGGTAACAGAAGGCATTAAGCCGCTCTTAGAAGATAAAGGCTATGATGTGGAAGTCGTAGAATATACAGATTACGTACAGCCTAATCTTTCTCTAGATCAAGGAGATATTGATGCGAATGTCTTTCAAAATAGCTTATATATGAAGGATTTTGCTGAAACGAGAGGGCTTGATATCATTGAAGCGATTAAAGTGCCAACCGCTCCTATTGCCATTTACTCGGAGAAGCATGATTCGATAGACGATGTAGAGGATGGCCAGTCCATAGCGACGTCGAATGATCCTGTGAACCAGGCAAGAGCATTGGCAATGCTGGAGGATTTAGGATGGATAAAGCTGAAAGAGGGGGTGGACCCAACAAAGGCATCTGAAAAGGACATTGCAGAATATATTAAAAAAGTTGAGATAAAGCCACTTGAGCCTGCTCAGCTGCCGCGAGCAATGAGCGATGTCGATTATTCATTCGTTAACGGTAACTTTGCGATATCTTCCGGACTGAAATTAAACGGAGCTGTGTATTTAGAAAAAACACCTCCGCATTATATGATTGGCGTTACTGTAAGAGAATCGGACGAAGATGCACAATTTGTAAAGGATATTATTGAAGCCTATCAGTCCGAATCCTTTAAAAAGTTAAATGAAGAAGATGAAAAATACGAGGGCTATGTTTTGCCTGAGTGGATGAACTAACAAGCGTATTTTAGCCTCCAAGCAACATGCATGGAGGCCTTTCTATGGAAAAAGCTAAGGTCTAAGCTTTTCTGTTTTACCTATGCCTATGTGAAAAAACTTTGGATCTCCCCAGTTGCTTCTCCAATAATTAGGGCTTTTTTCTATTCGAAAAAAGATTATACTAGTAGAGTACAAGATTGGTGTTTGATTATATGAAAGTGGTGTCAGTATGAAAAAGTATTTATCATCTATGACGATGGTCTCTTCTGTTCAGTGGATGTTTTTTATTTTTGCCAATACGGTGGTCGTTCCATTATCTATAGCTAATGCGTTTGAGCTTCCGCCTGAAACGATGGCTATGATGATTCGGGCATCGCTAATATTTACTGGGGTTGTTTGTATTTTGCAAGGCTGGATCGGACATCGTTATCCACTGATGGAGGGACATTCCGGATTGCTTTGGGGTGTCATTTTAAATTTGGGACTCTCGGCATCTGCTCTGGGGATGGGTCTTGAAACTATCGGCGGAGGAATTGCAACTGGGGTGCTGCTTGCTTGTGGAGTGACATTGCTGCTCGCAGCTTTCGGCGGTATTTCCATCCTGCAATCAATTTTTAATCCGATGGTTATGTCTGTTTATTTATTTTTGCTGACATTCCAGCTGATGTTTATTTTTTTTAAAGGAATGTTGAAAATTACAGAGCAAGGCACGATTGATATTTGGGTTAGTTTATTTTCCGTGTGTCTGGCTATACTCGTCGCATTTTTAAAGCTAAAAGGCAACCAGATGATTAGTAATTTTTCCATCTTAATTGGTTTGTTGGGTGGATGGGCTGTTTATGCACTTCTGTTTGGTAATGAAGCAGGTGGAATTGCACAGTCTGCACCGTTTACACTATTTCCACTAGGGATGCCTAATCTGGAATTTGGTATTGTGGCTGTTGCCTTTGTAGCGGTACTGCTCAACTTAAGCAATACATTTGCGTCCCTTACTGCTGCAGATAAATTGCTCAAGCGAAAAGCGGAGAAAAAGGATTATCGCAGTTCTATGTTTATTACTGCCCTATTTACAATCATTGGAACTGGGTTTGGTTTAGTACCGTATACTCCGTTTACATCAACAATTGGCTTCTTGCAAAGTACGAGAATCTATGATCGCAAGCCATTTTTTATAGGCGGCGGATTATTAACGATCATTGGCTTAATTCCTGTTCTGGGTGCATTTTTGTCCATGATGCCAGTAACAGTTGGAAACGCGGTTCTCTTCATCGCGTATATGCAGCTATTTGGTACAGCCTTCAGTAGCCTAAATGGTAAAGAGTTTAACTCTAATACAATCTTTAGACTCGCAGCTCCCGTGTTGATAGGGATAAGCATCATGAATGTTTCACCTGTTGTATTTTCAGAGCTCCCGATATTATTACAGCCGTTTATTTCAAATGGTCTGATTATGGGGATGATTATTTCAATTATTTTAGAAAAAGTAGTTGATTGGTCCGCTTATGAACAGCAGCCAATGAAGCATGGAAAAGTAAGTTAATTTCATGGTAAAAGGAAAAATATGACTTGTTTGTATTGACAGGTTAAACTTCTAGTTGATAAAATTGGACTAATTGAATAATAATTATTTTTGTTGATCTTCTTATCAAGAGAGGTGGAGGGACTGACCCTGCGAAGCCTCGGCAACCAGCATATTTATGCCCCGGTGCCAAATTCAGAGGAATTCATTTTCCGAAGATAAGAAGAGAGAAAAAATGGACAGTATAGATCAAGTCCCTTCTCTCTTCTTTTATGGAGCGAAGGGACTTTTTCTTTGAAAGAAACTTGCTCCTCACATTTTTAATTAATAGGGGGAGAACCGAATGGGTAAACGAATTTACTTAAATGCTTTTGATATGAATTGTGTGGGGCATCAATCCCCAGGATTATGGAGTCATCCACAGGATCAATCTGATCGCTATACAGACTTGAATTACTGGGTTGAACTGGCGCAGCTTTTAGAAAAAGGAAAGTTTGATGGTATCTTTCTTGCGGATGTACTGGGCTTTTACGACGTATATAAAGGGAGCAGAGATGCAGCGGTTGAGCAGGCTGTTCAAGTGCCGGCAAATGATCCACTGCTTTTAGTATCTGCGATGTCGCAGGCAACTGAACATCTTTGCTTTGGGGTGACCTATTCGTTAACATATGAACAGCCTTATATGCTGGCAAGACGCTTTTCTACACTTGATCATCTAACAAACGGGAGGATTGCCTGGAACATTGTTTCATCCTATTTAGATAGCGCGGCAAAGAACTTTGGGCTTGATGAACAGTTAAAGCACGATGATCGTTATGAAGTGGCAGAGGAGTTTTTAGAAGTGTGCTATAAGCTGTGGGAAGGAAGCTGGGAGGAGGGTGCAGTTCTGCGTGATAAGAATAATCGTATCTTTACAGACCCTCGCAAGGTTCATGATATTAATCATGAAGGCAGGTTTTTCAAAGTGCCTGGTGCTCATCTTTGTGAGCCATCCCCTCAGCGAACCCCGGTATTATATCAGGCAGGGGCCTCATCAAGGGGCAGAGCATTTGCAGCCAAGCATGCTGAATGTGTATTTACCGCAGGTCCAACTGCTGGCATAGTGAAAAAAGGTGTGGAAGACTTAAGAAAACAGGCCAAAGAGCAAGGCAGAAATCAAGATGACATCAAAGTCTTTACTGTGTTTACTCCAATCGTGGGAAGGACCTCGGAAGAAGCACATGCAAAGTATGAAGAGTTAAAGAATTATATTAGCTATGAAGGAGCTCTTGCGCTTTTAAGCGGATGGACGGGGATTGACCTTTCATCATATGATCCTGAGGATACAGTCGAATATATTGAAAACAATGCCATCCAATCAGCGCTGGAGGTGTTTACAAAGGCAGATCCAAATAGAAAATGGACCGTGCGAGAGCTGGCAATCTTTGCAGGCATTGGCGGCAGGGGACCAGTGATCGTTGGTTCACCTGAACAAATTGCCGATGAGATGGAAAGGTGGGTCCAAGAGGCAGGTATTGATGGCTTTAATATTGCTTATACACTCGCTCCGAGCAGTTTTGCTGATTTTGTAGAGCTTGTTGTTCCCATTCTGCAAGAGCGCGGTCTCGTCCAAAAGGAATATCATGCAGGGAGCTACCGTGAAAAGCTGTATGGACAAGGACAAAACTATTTAAAGACGAATCACTATGGTTTTACATTTAAAAATCTATATACAGTAAATTAATCCTGAAATTCATCTTTGGAAATTCCTTCTTGCCATTTATAGTAAATATAAATGATTAAGGAAATGCCAAATTCAATTAAACAGTATTGCCAATGTGCAATATTCTTATATTCGGCAATACCTGCAATTTCCAGTACTGGTATGATGACAAAGGCCAAGATCCCATCCATAATGAGGTTCACAATAGTAAACAGTGAAAACTTATGTGAAGATGGCCTGAAAATCCAAAATGTTCCTACAGCAAAAATGCCATATACAAATGAAACATCTATCATATGCCCCAAGGAACAATGTATTCAAGGATAATCCACCAATCATAGGTATATGCAATTTGAAAAATAATTGTCATGATAAAAGAAGTGAATATAACAACAGGCATATATCTTTTAATCGTCCCTTAACTTGTGAAGAATAATGTCAGGGATAGAAAAGTATATAATAGTATCTTGTTCATTGGAAAATAAGTACCCGCTGCGATTTTTCTATAGTTGCATTATGAGGAGATTGTATTCAATTTATATAAAAATCTCATTTCAAGCATTAATGATTTGAAAAGGCTGTTTTCGTATACTTTGTTAGTTTTCGCAGGTAGTGGTTGATTTCCTCTCCATGTGCTCACTTTTCGCGGGGCGGGCGGTGAGCTCTCGTCCGCTTCACTCCTTGTGGGGTGTCACCTGTCCCGCTGATAGCGCAGGAGTCTCGCACATCCGCTCCGATCAACTTTTTTATCTATGGTTTGTCTTATCAAAACCCTATGAAAAAACAACAATATTTTAGAAAAGTGCCTTTGAAAAAGATAATATATAAAGAGAATGAATGATGAAAGGTGTTTTTTTGATGGAAAGTATTACAGTTGTTTCTCTATTAGATGTTATTGGAGAGCTATTTTCCGATGAAATATCAATTGCAGTCTCTAATAAAAAGGAATACATTTATTATCGTCCAAGTAAGCGGGTGGACTTAAAAATATCACCAGGAGATCCAGTGAAAAAGGGAACAATCGCTTATAAAGCTTTGCATACAGAGCAGAAGGTGTCCGAATTTATTAACCGTGATGTATTCGGGGTTCCTTACCATGGAATGGCTGTGCCATTTTTAAATAACGGGAAAATCGAAGGGTGTGTGACAGCGATCTTTCCGACATTGACTGAAGGGAAATCAGTAGTAACATTGAAGACAAATGACGGCTGGGTCCCTGTACCATTTGCAGAAGTTTATTACTTTGAAGCGAAGGATAGAAAAACACATGTGCATTCTGAGCTTGCTTTAGGCACTCATAAAAACTCTCTTCAGGAATTTGAATATTTATTACCGAAGGAAAACTTCATTCGCTGTCACCGTTCATTTATCGTGAATGTAAACCAAATAAAGGAAATCTATCCAGATTCTCATTCAACCTTTTTATTAGCTATGAGGAATGGAGAAAAAGTTCCTGTTAGTCAATCCTATTCAAGCTATTTTCGCAAGCTTCTAGGTTTTTAAAAGAGGCTTATTTGGATTAATCATTCATATTAAACTTCTAAAATTTATAAAGTTCGAAAAAATCTGCTGTTTTAACGGCAGAAAATGCTGTCTTATCGAAATTTTTCTTTAATTATACTAAAAAAACAATTTTTTCCCTCTCTCTTAGTAAAATAATATTAAGAATTTTTTATGAGAGAGGGATGAGCATATGGATAAGCAATATGATCGAATAAAAATTCAAACACTTCAGAACAAGGTGACAACTGCAGAGGAAGCTGCGCTGTTTATTAAAGATGGCATGACATTAGGGCTGAGTGGCTTTACTCGTGCTGGTGATGTGAAAGCGGTTCCTGTTGCGTTAGCTGAGCGAGCTCATACAGAAAGCTTTAAAGTGAACGTGTTTACTGGCGCATCATTAGGTTCGGATGTTGATAAGCTATTTGCTGAAGCTGGGATATTGAATAAAAGATTGCCATTCCAAGCTGATCCAACCATGAGAAAAGGCATCAATCAAGGGGATTTTTTGTTTGTAGATCAGCATTTATCACATACAGCTGAGCTTGTGCGTTCAAATGTGCTTGGTGTTGATGTAGCAATTTTGGAAGCGGTTTCGATTGAAGAGGATGGGATGATCATTCCTACTACTTCTATCGGCAACTCTCTTTCTTTTGCTGAAAGTGCGGATGTAATTATCGTTGAAATCAATTTAGCGCAAACAGAAAGCCTTAAAGGATTGCATGATTTATATAGTCCGGCGGAACAGGGCGAGAGGGACCCGATTCCACTTACCAAGGTCAATGATCGTATTGGTTCAATAGGAATAAAAGTGGATCCTGAGAAAATAAAAGCGATTGTTTTTACTAATCAAGAGGACTCTCCCTCAACAATCGTCAAACCTGATGAAGAAACAGTATTGATGGCTCAGCATTTAATCTCCTTTTTGCGTAAGGAAATAGAGGCTGGCAGATTAACAAAACGTCTTGCACCATTGCAATCTGGAATAGGATCCATTGCGAATGCAGTCCTTCATGGAATGGTAGACTCTGAATTTGAAGATTTGGAGGTTTATTCTGAAGTCCTTCAGGATGCAGTATTTGATTTAATGGATGCAGGAAAAGTGAAATATGCATCATGCTGCTCAATCACACTATCTGATGATAAAATGAAGCAAGTATTCTCGGAATTTGAACAATATCGCGACAAATTGATTATGCGGCCACAGGAGATTTCCAATCATCCGGAAATCATCAGGCGTCTTGGCTTAATTTCCATTAACACAGCATTAGAATTAGATATTTATGGAAATGTGAATTCAACTCATGTACAAGGAACAAAAATGATGAATGGCATTGGTGGTTCCGGTGATTTTGCAAGGAATGCCCGCTTAGCAATATTTGTTACGAAGTCGATTGCCAAGGACGGCAGGATTTCAAGCATCGTTCCTTTTGTTTCCCATGTGGATCACACAGAACATGATGTAGATATTATTGTAACTGAACAAGGCTTTGCTGATTTAAGAGGGCTTGCACCGCGAGAAAGGGTAGAGTTAATTATCGAGAATTGCGCGCATCCTATGTATCGAGACCAGCTGCGAGATTATTATTATGAAGCGCTCACTCGGGGAGGACAAACGCCTCATAACCTGGAAAAAGCGTTTGCTTGGCATATTAATTTTGCGAAAAAGGGAACAATGCTGCAATCTGAAATGGTTGAAGCGAACTAATTGAACAGAAAAACTCTGGGGTGTATTCGTCCCAGAGTTTTTTACTTTAATCTACTGTAGATTCAGTCTCGTATTTTTCTTTCAGTTTTTTAATATCGAAGATCAGCTTTTCTCCAATTTGTGGGGCAAGGGAATCGTAAATTGGAGCAAATCTCTCAAGCCAAGCTTGTTTTTCGGCTTGGGTCAGCTCATGAATCTGAATATTGCTATTTTCTTTTATGCTTTCTAGCTGCTCTTTATTCATTTCAATGGCTTGTTTTCTATTCCATTCAGACGTTTCCTCTATGGCTTCTGATAATATTCTTTTGGTTTCAGCTGACTGTGCACCCCAAACCTTATCGTTCATAATGACGGCATATCCTAAATAGCCATGATTGCTAATTGTCAAATGCTTCTGTAAGTTATAAAATTTCTTAGAGTATATATTGGATATCGTATTTTCTTCACCGTCTACTTTTCCACTATCCAGTAAATCATAAGTGGAATTAAAGGATTCTTTAATCGACAATGCATTTAAATAGTCATACTGTGTTTTTAGCACATCGCTTTGCATGATTCTAAAGGTTTGGCCTGCGACATCATCAGGATGTATGATTGGTCCTTGATTCGTAGTAAACTGTTTTAAACCATTTGTCCAATGGGCCATCCCCTTCATGCCACTATTTTGCAGTGATTGCAGTAATGATTCGCCGATAGGGCCATCCAACCCTTCATTAATGGCATCATCATTAGGAAAGATAAACGGTAAATCAAGCACACCCCAAGTAGGAGAGATCATTCCAAGCTTGGAGGTAGAGGGTGCAATAATATCGACCTGTCCTTCCTGTAAAGCGCTGATTTCCTCTATATCTGAATAAAGGCTGCCATTTGGGAAAACGACTATCTTAATTATGCCATTGGATTTTTTCTCAACAAGTTCAGCGAATTTTGCAGCAGCAAGCCCTTTCGGTGTGTTCTCTGCAACGACATGGCTAAATGTAAATACGATTTGCTCATTTAACCCTTCTTGATCGTCGTCATATGGCAGCTCATCCTGAGCGAAATAATGCTTAAAGCTGAAGAAGAATGCGGCTGTTATAATAACTAATAAAAGAAATAAACTATATTTACTTTTCATTCAGGAAGTCACCTCTTATAAGATATTTTCATCATACGTTAGAAGAGGGTGTCAGTAAAGCGCCAAAAAGGGAGGGCTTATATGAAAGAGATGCCAATTCGCTGGAAAATAACGATTTTATCCTATGCTGTTGTCATATTTTCATTATTGATATGTGGAATTATAGTTATTGCTAATATACAGCTGCAGGAGGAAAAAGAACTAAGACTGCGATCGATGAGTACCGCAAGAACAGTTGCCGAGCTTTCAGAAGTGAAAGAAGGTGTGCTGGAGCCATATGGATGGACAACGATCAATCCTTTAGCAGAGGAGCTCCGGCTGATAAATAACACCAATTATATTGTCATTATGAATATGGATCGCATTCGCTACTCTCACCCAGTGAAGAATATGCTTGGGAAGTCTTCCATTGGCCATGATGAGGAACCAGCTTTTGCAGAACATATCTATTTTTCTAAAGCAAAAGGGGAGCTTGGCACATTTATAAGAGCTTTTATTCCTATTAAAGATGAGAAACTCAATCAAATCGGCGTCGTTATGGTAGGGAATAAAATTCCTACATTTAAAGAAATTATGTTGGGATTCTCAAATGAAATTATCTTCATTGTTGCATTGACACTATTAGTAGGCTTTATCTCTTCCTATATATTAGCCAATCATATAAAAAAGCAGATGTTTCAGCTGGAGCCATATGAGATTAAAAGGATGTTTGAAGAGCGGACAGCTACCTTTCATTCTATTAATGAAGGTGTCATCGCAATTGATAATCAAGAAACAATAACGATATTTAATGAGAAAGCGAAGACAATTTTTAATGTGAATGGAGATGTAACTGGTAAGCAGATAAGGTCTGTTCTAAAGGATACAAGACTTCCTGAAATCGTTGAAAGAAATCAGCCAGTATATAATGAACAAATCATGGTGAGCGGAAAAATCATCTTAAGCACACGGATTCCAATTAAAAAAGATGATAAACTGATAGGAGCAGTAGCAATATTTCAGGATCGTACGGAAGTAGCCAAAATGGCCGAGGAGCTTACCGGAGTGAAAAGCTTTGTTGAGGCATTACGCGTACAAAACCATGAGCATATGAATAAATTGCATACCATAGCTGGCTTAATCCAATTAGGAAAGCCTGATAAGGCTTTTCAGCTTGCTTTTGAAGCGTCAGAAGAACAAGGAAGCCTTGCTTTATTTTTGCATGAAATTGTTAAAGATGATGCCGTAGCGGGATTATTAATAAGTAAGATCAGAAGAGGAAAAGAATTAGGAATCAATGTAGTAGTTGATCAAAATAGCAATTTGGAAGGTTTTCCTAATCAATTGGATCATCATGATTTTGTATTGCTATTAGGAAATCTAATTGAAAATGCCTTTGCAGCATTTGAAGCGATGAACTTGGATGAAAAACATATTGATATTAGCATTGAACAATCCGCTGATGTATGCTCAATCCTTGTTGAAGACAACGGGTGCGGGATTCCAGAGGAGAATCTGGCAAAAATATTTGCCAAGGGATTCACAGCAGGTAAACCTGATGGGACAGGCTATGGCCTTTTCTTAGTCAAACAAATTTTGGACAAAGGGCAAGGGGAAATTAATGTCTCATCACAGGTAGGAGAAGGGACGACTTTTATCATTACCTTCCCCATGAATGCGGAGGTTGAAAAATTATGAGGATAAAGGAAGAAATCAATGTCCTGTTAATTGAAGATGACCCAATGGTTCAGGAAGTGAATAAAGGGTTTATCTCTCATGTTAAAGGATTTCGGATTATAGCAGTTGCCAGTAATGGAGAGGAAGGAATCCAGCTGGCAAAAGAAATGCAGCCGGATTTGATTATTTTAGATATTTTTATGCCTAAAAAAGATGGTATTAAAACGATGCACGAACTTAGGAAGCAAAAAATAAATGCAGAAGTCATCGTAATATCAGCAGCAAAGGATAAGGATACAATCAAGCTTATGCTCCAAAACGGGGCGCTGGACTATGTAATAAAGCCGTTCAAATTTGAAAGAATTGAGAAGGCTTTGGAGAAGTATCGTCAATATAGGGAAAGCTTAAAGGAATCGGGAACGATGTCCCAGGAACAGCTTGACCTATTACTATATGCAGAAAAAACGAAGAAAATTGAGAGTGATCTGCCTAAAGGTTTAAATGAATTCACTTTAAAAGAAGTCTTTGCCTATATGAATAAACAAAATGAATCTCGTTCTGCTGCTGAAGTGGCCAATGATATTGGAATTGCACGAGTAACAGCCCGCAGATATCTTGATTTTTTGGAAAAGAAGAGAGTCATAACTCTCGATGTCCAATATGGTGGTGTTGGAAGGCCTGTAAATCGCTATGTATTAAATAAAAATTAAATAAATGACCTTAAGACCAAAATGAACAAAATATCCGATATGAACATAAACTTCTCGATACACCCTGAAAACGCTATCATTCTAATCATATAGAATAGTCTGATAGAACAGGAGATGAGAATAGATGAAATTTTTGCGGATATTTAAAAACTTAACCGTACAAGTATTAACAGCCATTGCAATCGGTGTACTTGTCGGGTTAATTTGGCCAGATATAGGAAAAGAAATGAAGCCCCTTGGAGATACGTTTATCAATGCGGTTAAAATGGTTATCGCTCCAATCATCTTCTTAACAATCGTCCTCGGTATTGCGAAAATGGGTGATATGAAGAAGGTTGGTAAAGTAGGCGGTAAAGCCTTCATTTACTTTGAGGTTGTTACAACAATAGCGCTTGTTATAGGACTTGTCGTTGTTAACCTTATAAAACCGGGAGCAGGTCTTAATTTCAATGAGCTAGAGCAAGGCGATGTGTCGCAATACACTGAAAATGCTGGCGAACAGTTGAACTGGATTGAATTTATCACTCATATTGTTCCTTCTAATATGGTCGATGCATTTGCAAAAGGTGATATTTTACAAGTATTATTCTTCTCGATTCTTTTCGGTACAGCTCTTGCTGCTTTAGGTAAAAAAGGCGAGGCTATTACAGAATTTCTTGACAAACTTTCACATGTGTTCTTCAAAATCATCGGTTATGTCATGAAAGCTGCTCCAATTGGTGCATTTGGTGCAATGGCTTACACGATTGGACATTTTGGTCTGCAATCACTGGTTCCGCTTGGAAAGCTGATGATTTCGGTATACGTAACAATGTTCTTATTTATTTTCGTCATTCTTAATCTAATTTGTAAATATTATGGATTTAGCTTATGGAATTATCTGAAATTTATTAAGGATGAAATCCTTATCGTATTGGGTACAAGCTCATCTGAGTCTGTACTTCCAAGAATGATGGATAAAATGGAGCGCTTCGGTGCATCCAAATCAGTCGTTGGTCTAGTTATCCCAACTGGATATTCCTTTAACCTTGATGGTACATCGATTTATCTATCCATGTCGGTTGTCTTCCTTGCACAAGTATTCGGTATCGACTTATCAATTGGTCAGCAAATAACGATTATCCTCATCTTAATGTTGACTTCAAAAGGCGCAGCAGGCGTAACAGGCAGCGGATTTATCGTTCTTGCTTCCACACTCGCAGCAATTCAGGTTATCCCTCTTGAAGGACTAGCGTTACTTCTAGGTGTTGACCGCTTTATGAGTGAAGGCCGAGCAATCACGAACCTAATCGGAAACGGAATTGCAACAGTTGCTGTCGCAAAAAGTGAAAACGAATTTGATGTAGAAAAGAATAAACATGCAATTGAAAATATGAAAGCAATCTCTAAAGAAATGAATCAAGCAAGTTAATTTAAATGAACCCTCGCCAGAAAAAGGCGAGGGTTTTTTCATAAGTGACAAATGGCTGGAGCCGAGCAAATGGAAGAAGGGTAACTAGAAGATGAAACTAATGCCTCTAGAGAGGAAAAAGGGAGAGAAGGGTTAACTAGAAGATGAAACTAGTGCCCGAGTAGGGAAGAAAAGTGGAAAAGGGTTAACTAGATAATCAAACTAGTGCCCGAGTAGGGAAGAAAAGTGGAAAAGGGTTAACTAGAAGATGAAACTAGTGCCCCTAGAGGAAAGAAAAGTGGAAAAGGGTTAACTAGAAGATGAAACTAGTGCCCTTAGAGGGAAGAAAAGTAGAAAGGGGTTAACTAGAAGATGAAACTAGTGCCCCTGAAGAGGAAAAAAGTAGAAAAGGGTTAACTAGATAATCAAACTAGTGCCCGAGTAGGGAAGAAAAGTGGAAAAGGGTTAACTAGATGATGAAACTAATGCCCGTAGAGGG